>CAWIEP010000070.1:0-121638 GCA_963835115.1 uncultured Pseudomonadota bacterium | reverse complement strand
ATCAACCGAACCGTCGGCGTTCTTGTCGATGTCGCTTCGCGAAGATTTGTCGGCAATGTCTTTGCCGTTGTTGATCAGCACCCGTTGCAGCGAATTGTAGACGGTGACGGACCAGAACAATTTGGCGGGCGCATCGCCGGGAACATGCAGCGTGTACGCCTTGCCGCCGTCGAACCAATTGCCGTCCTTGTCCTGATAAGCGCCGAGATAAGCCTGTCCGACACCCGGAGTCTTGGTGACCATCCCTCGCGTCGTCGTGACGGCCTCATAAAAATAATCCGAGCGTTCATCGAGCTGAGAATAGCTGGCCGCCTCTTGCGACGGGTCGAGCAGGATCACATAGAGCCAACGCGTGTCCGGTCGATAACGCGCCTCCGGCTCGCGTTTGTCGAAAGATTTGGTCTGCGCCATCATCTCGCCCATGCGGGCGCCGTCCGCCATGATCTTTTTTTGCCTGTCGTTAGGCGCAAAAGGTTTACCCTTCTCAAGACCAAGCGGTTTTAACATCGCCATGATCATGCGATCGCGCTCGAACACCGGCTCACGCTGCAAGATGTCATTGAGGCGTTCGAAATAGGCGAAGCCGTGAGGCGGAACCTGGCTCCAAGCGCGCCCATTGGGCGTGATGAGTTTTGTCGGCGTCGGCTTGGCGCGCTCGTTCAGCGGATACATTTGGAAACTGGCGATCAACGCCTTGGCCTTCGCCGGATCGGGGTCGAGCACGCGAAATGCGATAAACGCATTGTTTGTCGGCGACTGGATCACGCAGTAGCCAGCGGTGTCGGGAGGCTGTTGAGCTGGACCCACCAACAGATACTTGCCGCCCTTGCCCTGATCTGGTCCGGTCTCGCCCAAGTCGGTGATCGGCCTTTGCCAAAAATCGCCGATGCCGCCCGCTGTCGCCCCGGCGGGATAATCGATCACCAGCGGCCCGGTTTTCGAGAGATCAGGAAATCCGCCGATGTACGGGGTTGTGGCGTTCGCAGTGAGGATGCCGAACTTGTCCTTCACGCTTTGATAAATGACCATGTCGGTGTCGCCCGCGCCAAGATCGGCGTGGGCGGAAAGCTGCCATTGCGCGAAGCTGACGATCGGCAGACCCCAGATGTAGGCTTGGCACGCGCGCTGAAAATCCATTTCGTCATAGATTTTCCGGCGCGTAGCTTCATCCGCGGGCAAGCCAAAACGCAACGGAATATCGCCGAGGTTCGATTGAACCATTTTCGTCCTCTCCTGAGCGTACAACAGCGCATAGTTCGGCAACCGTCTACTCAGATCGAAAGCCAAATATCCGCGTCAAGAATTGCTGATCCCATCGGGCGTTCCGCTTCGCTCGGGGGTTCAAACCTTCAGGGATTGCGCCATTTCGGCGCGCGTTTCTCGACAAAGGCCGACATGCCCTCGATCGCGTCTTCGTCTTCGAGGTTTTCGATCATCGCCCGCGAAGCGCGCTCGTAGGCGTTGGCGAGCGTCATCTCGATCTGCTCGTAGAACGCGCGCTTGCCGAGCCCGATCGCGTGCGAGGGTCGGCTGGCGATGGTCGCAGCCAAAGCTTGCGCCGCCGCGAGCGCCTGGCCCTCCGGCGCGACGCGGTTGACAAGCCCCATCGCCTCGGCGCGAGGAGCGTCAATCATGTCGCCCGTCAGCGCGATCTCCAGGGCGTGCTTGCGCGAGACGGCGCGGCTGACCGCGACCAGCGGCGTCGAGCAGAAAAACGCGTTCTTGGCGCCAGGCAGCGCAAAGCGCGCCTTCTCGCCGGCGATGGCGAGGTCGCAGGCGGCGGCGAACTGGCAGCCGGCCGCGATGGCGATACCCTCGACGGCGGCGATCACCGGCTGCGGCAATTCGGTCAAGCCGCGCATGAAATCGGCGCAGCGGCGAAACAGTTTTTCATAAAATTCCGCGCCGCGGTCGGCGTCGTTGCGATGGGCGCGCATCTCACGGAGATCGTGGCCGGAAGAGAACACCGGCCCCTCGCCGGCGACGACGACCGCCTTGACGGACGCGTCCTTGCCGATCTCGTCGAAAGCGACAAGCAGCGTGTCGATCATCAACAGGCTCAGCGCATTACGCGTCCCGACCGAGGTGAGTGTGACGGTCGTCACGCCCGCGAAGTCTTCGCGGCGGATGAGGGGGGCGGAGGTCATCGGCGTCATTCCGGTTCGGGGCTTCGCCGGAGCTTAGCCCTGCCGTGGCCGCGGGCCAACCCGCATCAATCGTTGACGTCGGTGGCGGCGAAATCGTCGCCCTTATAAATGAGCTCGAGGCCCAGCTGTCTGGCGGCGGCGTAGCTGAGGCAGTCGCCCATGTTGAGCCCCTTTCGCCCGCGCCCGTAACGCTCGCGCGCGGCGACCGCGTGCGGGATCATTTCAGGCGAGAAGGGGACGATTTCGATCGCCATCGCCTCCACGAATTTAGACACGGCCTCGTAAGCGAGTTGCGGCCTCGATGTCGTTTCCTGCGACAGCGCGAGAACGGCTTCAAAAACGTTGACCGAAGTCGAAACGCAACGCGAAGACCCGATCCTCTGGGCCAGCGCCTCGGCGTCAGGCTCCTCAAGCAGGATCGCGGCCATCGCCGAGGTCTCTACAAGGAGCCCTGCGTCTTTCGGACCAAGCGACGCCGGCGCGTTCAATCCGTTTCTCCCCAAAGTTCGTCAAAGAAAGCCTTATCGGCTTTTTCTCCGGTCCTGGGCATGGCTCGGACCATCGCATGGACCTCGGCGAGCCGTTCCGCGACGGGGATATTTCTCCACTCCCGCTTCAGCATCTGTTGGCATGCGTCCTTCACCGCATCCGTCAAGCTCGTCTTGCGCAAGCGCGCGAGCGTTCGCACGGCCTCCTCGGCCTCCGGGTCCTTGATGTGAAGCGCCATCCGCGCCTCCTTATACATTATGATGCTCGCGGTGTACACGGGCCGCCCGTTCCCGGCAACCCTTGCGCCCCCGCCGCCCCCCGCCTAAATCCCGACCTTCGCCGCGGAGCCTCGCATGACCCAAAACCCCAGCTTTCCCTGGCTGGCACGCCACGACAATTCTCATGGTCCGCAAGGGCGGCCGCACCGTGATCGGCGGCGACGGGCAGGTGAGCCTCGGCGCAGACCGTCATCAAGGGCAACGCGCGCAAAGTGCGCCGCCTCGCCAAGGGCGACGTGATCGCGGGTTTCGCCGGCTCGACCGCCGACGCGCTGACCCTGTTCGAGCGGCTGGAAGGCAAGATCGAGCAATATCCCGGCCAGCTTGCCCGCGCCTGCGTCGAACTCGGCAAGGACTGGCGCACCGACCGCTACCTGCGCCGGCTGGAGGCGATGCTGCTGGTCGCCGACAAGCAGATCGGCCTCGTGCTCTCCGGCTCCGGCGACGTGCTGGAGCCGGAAGCCGACGGCACGGCGCGGCGACCGCCATCGGCTCCGGCGGCAATTATGCGCTGGCGGCGGCCCGCGCGCTGATGTCGATGCCGATCTCGACGCCGAGGAGATCGTGCGCCGGTCGATGAAGATCGCCGCCGAAATCTGCGTCTACACCAACACCTCGCTGACCCTCGAAAGCCTATGAGCGACCTTATCCCCGCGCGAGATCGTCTCCGAACTCGACCGCTATATCGTCGGCCAGGACAAGGCCAAGCGCGCCGTCGCGATCGCGCTGCGCAACCGCTGGCGGCGGCTCAAACTCGTCTCGCCGATGCGCGAAGAGGTGATGCCGAAAAACATCCTGATGATCGGCCCCACCGGCTGCGGCAAGACCGAGATCGCGCGGCGCCTGGCAAAGCTCGCCGGCGCGCCGTTCCTGAAGGTCGAGGCGACCAAATTCACCGAGGTCGGCTATGTCGGCCGCGACGTCGAGACGATCGTGCGCGATCTCGTGGAGATCGGCATCGCCCTGGTGAAGGCGCGCAAGCGCCGAGAAGTCGAGGCGCGCGCGGAGCTGGCGGCGGAGGACAGGCTGCTCGACGCGCTGGTCGGCGCCGCGTCCGAGCCCGGCGACGCGCGACTCGTTCCGCAAGAAGCTGCGCGGCCGGCGAACTCGAGGACAAGGAGATCGAAATCGAGCTGCCGCAGGGAAATAGCGGCCTGCCGATGTTCGAATTGCCCAACATGCCCGGCGCCTCGGTCGGCGCGATCAACCTGAGCGATCTCTTCGGCAAGGGGATGCAACGCACCAAACCCAAGCGGGTCAGCGTGCGCGAGGCGCGCGAACCGCTGATCGCGGCGGAGGTCGAGAAAATGCTCGACCAGGACGCCGTCACCCGCGAGGCGATCTCCGAGGTGGAGAGCAACGGCATCGTGTTTCTCGACGAGATCGACAAGATTTGCGCGCGCGACGGGCGCGCCGGCGCCGATGTCTCGCGCGAGGGCGTGCAGCGCGACCTGCTGCCGCTGATCGAAGGCACGACGGTTTCGACCAAACACGGCGCGGTCAAGACCGACCATATCCTGTTCATCGCCTCCGGCGCGTTCCATGTCGCCAAGCCGTCGGACCTGTTGCCGGAATTGCAGGGGCGTCTGCCGATCCGCGTAGAACTGTCCTCGCTCACCGAAGAGGATTTCCGCCGCATTCTCACGGAGCCGGAAGCGAGCCTGATCAAGCAATATGTCGCGCTGATGCAAGCTGAAGGCGTCGATCTCGCCTTTACCGACGACGCGATATTGGCGATCGCCAGGGTGGCGGCGAAAGTGAACGGCACGGTCGAGAACATCGGCGCGCGCCGGTTGCAGACGGTGATGGAGCGCGTGCTCGACGAGGTGAGTTTTACGGCGCCCGACCGCGCCGGCGAGCGCATCGAGATCAGCGGCGCGTTTGTCGACGAGCACGTCGGCGACCTCGCCGACAACGCGGATCTCAGCCGGTTTATTTTGTGAGAGGGCGGCCCCTCCAACAAGAAGGCCGCCCTTCCGGGCGGCCCTCATAGAGCGGTTCCAATCAGATTGAATCGTCGCCGCGATATTCGGGACGCTGCCCGCTCCCGCCGTCATCCCCGCGAAAGCGGGGATCCAGGCGGTCGTAGGGCGCTCCCCTCGGCGATCCCCACTGCGCACGTCATTGCGCAAGCGCGGAAACGATAAAGCCGCGTCGTGGCCCCCTGGATCCCCGCTTTCGCGGGGATGACAAGGTGGTTCCACCTGATTGGAACGCGCTCTAGCTCACGCCGCGAACGCCGTCACTTCACGTCGAACCGGTCGAGGTTCATCACCTTCGTCCAGGCCGCGACGAAGGCGTTGACGAAATCGCCCTTCGCGTCCTCGGTCGCATAGGCCTCGACCGTCGCGCGCAACTGCGAGTTGGAGCCAAACACCAGATCGACGCGGGTCGCCGTCCACTTCACTTTGCCCGTCGTACGCTCGCGCGCCTCATAGACCCCTTTCTCTTTGCCCGACGGCGCCCAGGTCACGCCCATGTCGAGCAGGTTGACGAACACGTCGTTCGTCAGCGCGCCGGGCTTTGCGGTGAACACGCCGTGTTTGCTGTTCTTGCTGTTGGCCCCCATCGCGCGCAGTCCGCCGAACAGCACCGTGGTCTCGGGGATCGTCAGCGTCAACAATTGCGCGCGGTCGATCAGCGACTCGTCGGGCGGCGTTCCCGCGCTCTCGGGATACCAGTTGCGAAAACCGTCGGCCTTGGGCTTCAGCCATTTGAAGGAATCCGCGTCGGTCTGTTCCTCGGTCGCGTCGGTGCGTCCCGGCGTGAACGGAATTTTCACGTCGGCGCCGCCCGCCTTCGCGGCGGTCTCGACGCCGACATTGCCGGCGAGCACGATGAGGTCGGCGAGCGAGATTTTCGAGCCCCGCCTTATCTCTTCGAGCTTGGCCAGAACCTTGGCGAGTTCGGCCGGATCGTTGACCTCCCAATCTTTCTGGGGGCTGAGGCGGATGCGCGCGCCATTGGCGCCGCCGCGCTTGTCGGAGCCGCGGAAGGTCGAGGCCGAGGCCCAGGCGGTTTTCACCAACTCGGCGACCGTGAGGCCCGAAGCCGCGATCTTTGACTTGAGCGCGGCGATCTCGGCCTCGCTGAGCGGCGCGCCGGCTGCCGGCGGGACCGGGTCCTGCCAGATCAGCACTTCCTTCGGCGCGAGCTTGCCGAGATAGCGCGACAGCGGCCCCATGTCGCGGTGGGTCAGCTTGAACCAGGCGCGGGCGAAGGCGTCGGCGAGTTGATCCGGATGCTCATGAAACCGGCGCGAGATCTTCTCATAGGCGGGGTCGAAACGCAGCGCCAGATCGCGTCGTCAGCATGGTCGGCGCGTGCTTGATCGCGGGATCGTGCGCGTCGGGAACCGTGCCAGCGCCGCCGCCGGCCTTGGGCTTCCATTGATAGGCGCCGGCGGGGCTCTTGGTCAGCTCCCAATCGAACTTGAACAGATTGTCAAAGAAATTGTTGCTCCACTTTACCGGCGTCGTTGTCCAGGCGCCTTCGAGACCGGAGCCGATCGTGTGCACGCCAAATCCGGTGCCGTGCTTGTTCTTCCAGCCGAGGCCCAGCTCCTCGACATCGGCGCCTTCGGGCTCGTTGCCGACATGCACTTTCGGGTCCGCGGCGCCGTGGGTCTTGCCGAACGTGTGGCCGCCGGCGATCAGCGCGACCGTCTCCTCATCGTTCATCGCCATGCGCATGAAAGTCTCGCGGATGTCGCGCGCCGAGGCGACCGGGTCGGGCTTGCCGTTCGGCCCTTCCGGGTTGACGTAGATGAGGCCCATCTGCACGGCGCCGAGATTGCCGTGAAGTTCGCGATCGCCGCTGTAGCGCTCGTCGGCGAGCCACTCGCCCTCGGGCCCCCAGAAAATATCCATCTTCCGGCTCCCAGACGTCCTCGCGGCCGCCGGCGAAGCCGAAAGTCTTGAAGCCCATCGATTCCAGCGCGACGTTGCCGGTCAGGATCATCAGATCGGCCCAGGAGATCTTCTTGCCGTATTTCTGCTTGATCGGCCACAACAGCCGGCGCGCCTTGTCGAGATTGACGTTGTCCGGCCAGGAATTGAGCGGCGCGAAGCGCTGTGAGCCCGACGAGGCGCCGCCGCGGCCGTCGCCGACGCGATAGGTGCCGGCGCGAGTGCCAGGCCATGCGGATGAAGAACGGGCCGTAATGGCCGAAGTCGGCCGGCCACCAGGGCTGCGAATCGGTCATCAGCGCGTGAGGTCCTTCACCACCGCGTCGAGATCGAGGGTCTTGAACGCCTTGGCGTAGTTGAAACCTTTAGGCATCGGGTTGGTCAGCTCGGAATGTTGCGCGAGCATCGCGAGGTTGAGCTGGTTCGGCCACCATTGCGTTGTCCTTGCCGGTGCGGCGGGCCGTGTGCGACCGGGCATTTGCCGCGCCGGTTGTCGGGGTTGTCGTTCATCGAACTCTCCTCATCGCGCGGCCTCGCCCGCGGCGGCCGCAAGATGCGCCGCTGCGGCCGCGCGACCTAGCACGCGGCGGCTCATCGCCATAAGTTGCATTTTTCGATCGCAGCGATAGGCTCAGCCTATGCTCAATCTGACGCTTGCGTCAGTTGCGCTATTTCGACGCGCTGGCGCGCCATCGCCATTTCGGTCGGGCGGCGGAGGCCTGCGCGATCTCGCAGCCGGCGCTGTCCGAGCAGATCAAGGAGCTCGAAGCGACGTTCGGGCGCCGCCTTGTTCGAGCGCGGCGCGCGCCAGGTGCGCGTCACCCAGTCTCGGCGAGGCGCTGTGCGAGCGCGTGCGCCGATATCCTCGCGCGCGATCGACGAACTCGACGGCGCTCGCCGCCTCGCATCAGCCGCTTGCGGCGGCTGCGGCTCGGCGTGATCCCGACCGTCGCGCCCTATCTGCTGCCGGCGTGATGCGCGATCTGAGCCGCGCCCATCCCGAGCTCGACGTGCATGTGCGCGGAATCGATCACGGCCCGGCTTCATGGACGAATTGGCGCAAGGGCGGATCGACGCGGCGATCGTCGCGCTGCCGGTCGGCGGGCGGGCGTTCGAGGAGGCGCCGCTGTTCAGCGAGGAGTTTCTGCTCGTGCGGCCGGCGGCGCAAAGCGCCAAACCGGCGCCGGATCTCGAAGCCTCGGCGCCGAACGCCTGCTGCTGCTGGAAGAAGGGCCATTGCTTCCGCGATCAGGCGCTGGCGGTCTGCGGCCTCAATCCGCTGCGCCCGCGCGAGACGCTGGAGGCGAGTTCGCTCTCGACGCTGGTGCAGATGGTCGGCGCCGGCGCTCGGCGTCACGCTGATCCCGGAGATGGCGGTGGCTGTCGAGGCGCGTTCCGCGCCGGTCGCCGTGACGCGCTGTCGCCGCGCCGCGGCCTTCGCGCGCCATCGGCATGATCTGGCGCAAGAGCAGCCCGCTCGAGGACCAATTGCGCGAGATCGGCGAGGCGGTGCGTCGCGCGGGCGCGTCGGCGCGGATCGGATCGACAACCAGAGCGCGAGGCCACGCATGAACCCCATCGCCGGAATCGTGTTCGACGCCTACGGCACCTTGTTCGACGTCTACGCCGTCGAGGCGCGGCTGGAGGCATTGTTTCCCGGCAAAGGCCGGGCGCTGGCTTTGCGCTGGCGCGACAAACAGATCGACTATTCGCGGTTGCGCACGCTGAGCGGGCGCTACGTCGATTTCTGGCAAGATCACCGGCGACGCGCTCGACTACGCCTGCGCGTTCGAGAAGGTCGCGCTGACGGCGGCCGCGCGCGAAGACCTGCTGGGAATCTACGAGCGGCTGCCGGCGCACCCGGAGGCGCCCGCAGCTCTGGCCGCGCTGCACGCGAAGGGGTTGAAGCTCGCCGTGCTCACCAACGGCAACGAAAAGATGGTCGGCGCGGCGCTGGCGGCGGCGGGGCTGACCCCGCTGTTCGCGCATGTTTTGAGCGTCGAGCGCGTGCGAAAGTTCAAGACGGCGCCGGAGGCCTATCAGCTTGGCCCGGAGGCGTTCGGCGCGCCGGTTCAGCGAACTTGTGTTCGTCTCCTCGAACGGCTGGGACGCGGCGGGGGCGGCCTGGTTCGGCTATCGCGCCTTCTGGATCAACCGCTACGGCGCTCCGCGCGAGCGGCTCGACGCGACGTTGGCGGGCGAGGGACGCACGATGGACGATCTCAACGGCTTTCTGTCCCGATAACGCCGCGCAAGCGCTACTGCGGATTTTGCGGCGCGGCGACGAGCCCGAGTTTCGCGCTCGGAGATATTTCCGGGCCGAGCGAACCCGGCGAGAACGGGCGCCCATCGTCGCCCACGGCGCGAAGGTAATAATGATCGGCGTCGATCTTCTTATAATAGAAAAGTCGTGGCATCATTTGGCCATGCATCACTCGGGGATCCAAGAGTTCGGCGGCAGCCACGGAATGGCCGGCCGAGGTCTTCACGTCCTCGAGACTATCAGGGTAATTTCCGTTACTGAGACGATAGAATTCGATTTCCCTGACCGAGGCGTCCAAATTGCTCTGAGCAAGCTTGGCGCGCAAATCGTCGTAGAGACCGCCACGCTGCGCGAAGCCGAGGTAAAACAGCGCCCCGTAAAGCGCCACCGTAAAGGCGATGCCGGCGGCGCCCATCGTCGCGACGGTTCGTCCGCCTGGACGGCTCGATAACAAGCCCCAGATGATCGCCGCGAGACCGAACGCCACGCCGAGCAGCGGCACGAACGACAAACCGGCGACCACATAGGCGCCGGAGCTGATCCGCGCGGAAGGTGCAGCGTTCATGGTCATGAATGTCGCTCCTGTGCAATTTCAAGCAACACTGCGCATCTACGCGGCGGCAGTTTGCGACCGCTTACGCGATATCCGCTAAGAACTGCTTTCAGACCTCGCACAAGGCCGGTAGCGATTTCTGCCCCCGCACCGCAGCCTCACCGGCGTCGTTTGCTTTCGCGCACGCCGTCTCTAATGTGACCCCTCGTCTGGCGAGGCAAGAGGAAATCCCCGAGGCTATGTCGCTGTTCGATCTCACCGGCAAAGTCGCCGTCGTCACCGGCTCCTCGCGCGGCATCGGCCGCGCGATCGTCGAGCGGCTCGCCGAGCATGGCGCGAAGGTCGTCGTCTCCTCGCGCAAGGCCGCGGCCTGCGAGGAGGTCGCCGCCGCGATCAACGCCCGCCACGGCGCGGGCCGCGCGATCGCGATCCCCGCCAACATCTCCTCCAAGGACGAGCTGCAGCGCCTCGTCGACGAAACCGAGCGCGCGCTTCGGCCAGATCGACATTCTCGTCTGCAACGCCGCCACGCAACCCCTATTATGGCCCGCTCGGCGGCATCGCCGACGATCAGTTCCGCAAGATCCTCGACAACAACATCATCTCCAACCATTGGCTGATCAGCTTCGTCGCGCCGGCGATGCGGGCGCGCAAGGACGGCGCGATCGTCATCGTCTCCTCGATCGGCGGCCTCAAGGGCAACGCGATCATCGGCGCCTACAACATCTCGAAGGCGGCCGATTTCAGCCTCGCGCGCAATCTCGCGGTCGAGTTCGGCGCCGACAACGTGCGCGTCAATTGCATCGCGCCGGGCCTCATCAAGACCGATTTCGCCCGCGCGCTGTGGGACAATCCCGGAGACGCTGAAGGCGTGCAACGCCCGCACGCCGCTCGGCCGCATCGGCGAGCCCGACGAGATCGCCGGCGCCGCGGTGTTCCTCGCCTCGCAGCGCCGGCGCCTACATGACCGGCCAGGCCATCGTCATCGACGGCGGCCAGACCATCACCTGAGATCCGGAGCGAACTCATGAAAGCCGTGCTGAGCCGCGCCGTCGGCGGCCCCGAAACGCTCGACCTCGCGGAAGTCGCCGGATCCGACGCCGCGGCAAGGGCGAGGTCGCTCATCGCGCGTCGCCGCCTGCGGCGTCAATTATCCCGACGCGCTGATCATCGAGGACCGCTATCAGTTCAAGCCGGCGCGGCCGTTCGCGCCCGGCGGCGAGAGTCGCGGGACGTCATCGAGGCGGTCGGCGAAGGCGTGACCGGCACTGGAGGTCGGCCAGCGCGTGCTGGCCTCGACCGGCTGGGGCGGCATGGCGGAGAAGGTCGTCGTGCGAGGTCGCGCCGCGTGCATGCCGATCCCCGACGCGATGCCGTTCGACGAGGCCGCCGGCGTTCCTGATGACCTATGGCACGTCCTATTACGCGCTGAAGGATCGCGCGGCGCTGAAAGCCGGCGAGACGCTGCTGGTGCTGGGCGCGGCGGGCGGCGTCGGCTCGGCGGCGGTGGAACTCGGCAAGGCGATGGGCGCGCGGGTGATCGCCGCGGCCTCGTCCGAGGAGAAGGTCGAGGCGGCCAAGGGCTGGGGCGCGGACGAGGGGCTCGTCTATCCGGGCGGCCCGTTCGACCGCGACGGCCAGAAGAAGCTCGCCGAGACTCTTCAAGCGCGCCTGCGGCGAAAAGGGCGCCGACGTGATCTACGATTCGGTCGGCGGCGATTATTCCGAGGCGGCGCTGCGCGCGATCGCCTGGGAAGGCCGCTTCCTGGTCATCGGCTTTCCCGCCGGCATCGCCAAATTGCCGCTCAACCTGACGCTGCTGAAATCCTGTCAGGTGGTCGGCGTGTTCTGGGGCGCCTTCGCCGCGCGCGATCCCCAGCGCCAACGCCGCCAATACGCGGGAGCTGTTCGCGCTCTACGAGAAGGGCGCGATCAAGCCGCGCGTGTCGAAGACGTTTCCCGCTCGAAGAGGCGGGCGCGGCGATCGCCTGGCTGGCGGGACGGCAGGCGCTCGGCAAGGTGGTGGTGAAGGTGGGGTGACTCCCGCGTCGACGCGAGATTTTCCGCGCCGCCATAAGCTTTCTGATGACGATCCTCTCGCCGGCGATGGCCCGCGCGCCGGCGCTCACTCTTCCGCCCGCATTTTCGCCTCTACTCGCCTAACCAAGACGGCGTAAATAGGGGCTGGCGGCAGGAGCTTTAAGCGGTTGAAGATTTTTGAAAGTCTGGCGGCGGCGATCCGGGAAGAGGGATCGGCGGCGCTTGTCACGATCGTCGGCGCCGAAGGCTCGGCCCCGCGCGAGGCGGGCGCGCGCATGATCGTGCGACCGTCGGCCGCGTTCCAGGGCACCATCGGGGGCGGCGCGCTGGAATATGAGGCGATCGCTCGCGCCCGCGCCGCGCTGGCCGAGGGGCGCCGGCCGGAATTGCGCCAAAGCTTCGCGCTCGGGCCGCAACTTGGCCAATGCTGCGGCGGCCGGGTCGATCTCGCCATCGAGACATTTGCCGCTCCCGACCTGCCACAGGTCCTGAAACTGGCCGCAGCCGAGGCGATGGGGCCGTTCGCCGCGCGCGCCCGGATCGGCGACGACGGCCGTCTCACCCGCGAAATCGCCCCGGCCGACTCCGGAGATGAAGCGGAAGACTGGCGGATCGAAACTTACGGGGAAGATGCGACGCCGGTGCTGCTGTTCGGCGCCGGTCATGTCGGGCGGGCGCTGGCGCTCGCGCTGGCCCCCCTGCCGTTCCGGGTGCGCTGGATCGAACTCGCGGCCAAACGCCTTTCCCCGCTTCGTCGCCGGCAATATCGCGCCGGTTGCAAGCGAAGATCCCCCTTCCGAGATCGACGCGGCGGCAGACGGCGCGCTCGTCGTCGTGATGACGCATTCGCATCCGCTCGATCTCGCCATCGTCGCGCGGGCGCTGAGCGCGGAGCGGTTCGGCTATGTCGGGCTGATCGGTTCAGCGACCAAGCGCGCCCGCTTCGTCGGGCTGATGCGCGGGGCGGGCATAGCCGAAACCGCGCTGGCGCGGCTCACATGCCCGATTGGCGTGCCCGGCGTCGGCGGCAAGGCTCCGGCGGTGATCGCGGCGAGCGTCGCCGCGCAGCTTCTGCAATCGCGCCGTCAATAGGTGGTGCGCCCACCGGAGAGGTCGAAGGTCGCGGCCGTCGTAAAACTGTTGTCCTTGGAGACAAGCCAGGCCACCATCGCCGCCGCCTCGTCCACTTCCAGGAAACGGCCGCGCGGAATGCGCACGCGCATATATTCGATGGTCTCCGGCGTCAGCGTATCGAGGATGCGCGTCTTCGCGGTGGCCGGCGTGATGCAATTGACGGCGATGTCGAAACCCGCGAGCTCCTTGCCGAGCGATTTGGTGAGCCCGATCACGGCGGCCTTGGACGCGGAATAGGCGGCCATGTTGGGATTGCCCTCCTTGCCGGCGACGGAGGCGATATTGACGATGCGCCCGTAATTGCGCGCCTTCATGCCCGGCACGACGGCGCGATTGACATAGAATGTGCCGTTCAGGTTGATGTCGATGATTTTCTTCCACCAACCGATGTCATAGGCGTCGAGCGGCGCGGCGGGGCCGGCGATGCCTGCGGAATTGACGCAGATCGACACCGGGCCGCCCTGCGTTTCCGACGCCGCCAGCGCGGCGACGACGGCGTCGGGATCGACGATGTCGACGACACTGAGACTTGGCCCCGAGTTCCTCGCTCGCGCTTTTCAGCCTCTCGGGGTCGAGGTCCCATAGCGTGACGGCGGCGCCGGAGGCGGCGAGCCGCTTGGCGATGGCGAAGCCTATGCCCTGCGCGCCGCCGGTGACGACGGCGTGCTGATGGCTGAGATCAATGCGATTCACGGCGTTTTTACTCCCGGTTCGGCGCGCTTCCGCCGTGCTCGGCGAGACTAGCCGGCAAACGGGCGCGCGCAAAGGCTGGAACCGCGCCGCGCCCGCCCGCGTTGACGCGCTTCATTCCTGCGGCGCGGGCTTGACCGCGAAACTCGTTGCGGCCTTCGCCGTCGCGTGCTCCGCGCGCGGTTTGATCGAGGCTATCGTTCGCTCGGTCTGTGAGCGCCAGCCGGCCGGCGCCTGTTCGGTCGGGCCGTGGCCGGGGCCCGGCTCCATCTGCACGACGCGATAGCCGCGCGACTTCAGTTCCGCCAGAAACCGTGGCAGCATTGCGGCCGTCCACGGCTTGTTGTCGTGCAGCAAAATCATGCCCTTCTTTGCCTTGTCGAGGCGGGAGAAAATCAGCTTCAGCTCCTCGTCCGGCGTCATCTTGATCCAGTCCGAGGCCCAGAGATCGACGCCGAAGATCGCGACATTGTTCCTGGCGAACCAGTCGCGCAGATCGGCCGTGTCGGCGAAGCCGGGAAAGCGGAAGAACGGCGCATGCAGCTTGAGCTTGGCGAGATCGTCGGGTTCGCCTGTCGCAAAATCCTGGCCGTAGGCGGCGCGCTCGACCGCGATCATGCCCTTGAGGATGTCGGCGCGGGCGGCTTCCGGCGTCATGTAGCGCAGCGTCGGCTGCGGATGGGTGTAGGTGTGATAGGCGACGTTGTGGCCCTCCTCCACCTCCCGCCGCAGCAACCCAGGAGTTGCGTCGGCGTTGCGGCCGATGGCGAAGAAGGTGGCCCGCACGCATTGCGCCTTCAACGCGTCGAGGACCAGCGGCGTGTTGTTCGGGTCCGGCCCGTCGTCGAAAGTGAGAATCACCTCGTGATCGGCGAGCGGAATCGTCTCGCGGTAGGTTTTCCAGCCGACGTCAAGGCCGCCCTGCGTCCCGACCTTCTGCACCCGCGCGACGCCGAGTTTGTCGGGGCCGCATTCCGCAGCTGCCGCGGCCGAGGTCGCGAACAACGCCGCCGAGATCGCGATCAGGCGCGCCGCGCCGTTGGGGAAACCCGCTTTCATGGTCCGTTCCTGACGCGAATCCTCTCGACGGGTCAAGCGCGCCGCGTTAACGGTTGCTTACGTTTGCAGGCTTAGGTTTCGCTTCGCTCCCGACATTGCAGACTGACATGCCCTCATTATCCGCCTCGTTCTTACGCTTCGCCTTCCTCGCCGGCTTCGCCCTAACCCTCGCAGGGTGCGGCGGCGGCGTCGACAACGACCCGACAGGGTTCGTCGGCGGCGATCTGCCGCGCCCGCGCGACTATCCGATTCACGGAATCGACGTCTCGAAATACCAGGGAGACGTCGATTGGAACGCCGTCGCCGGCAGCGGCGTCAAATTCGCCTGGATCAAGGCGACCGAGGGCGGCGACCGGGTCGACCCGAAATTCGAGGCCAATTGGGCCGAGGCCAAGGCAGTCGGAATTCCCCGCGGCGCTTACCATTTCGTTTATTGGTGCCGTTCGCCCATCGAGGAAATCCGCTGGTTCGAGCAAAACGTGCCGGTCGAGGCCGATGAACTTCCGCCGGTGCTCGACGTCGAGCCGACGCCGGATTCCAAAACCTGCCGCCGCACTCTCGATCCCACGCAGACTGTCGCCGACATCCGCGTCATGCTGGCCGACATGGAGCGCTATTTCGGCAAGAAGCCGATCGTCTACACCTCGGTCGATTTTTACGAAAACATTCTGTCCGGCGGAGCCTTGTCCGACTATCCGATGTGGGTGCGCTCGACCAAATATCATCCGTCGGTGCGCTACGGCGCGCAGCCCTGGATGATCTGGCAATATCAGGCCGACGGCCATATTCCGGGCATCGCCGGCGAAGTCGACCGCAACGTGTTTTACGGCACCGACAGGCAGTGGCGGGAATTTTTGGCCTCGCTTAAGTGACCGAAATCCGCGACGCCGCGACGCTCATCATCGTCGAGCGCGCGCCCAAGTCGTTGCGCGTGTTGATGGGCCGACGCCATTCCGGGCACAAGTTCATGCCGGGCAAGTTCGTGTTTCCCGGCGGCGCGGTCGATCCCGCCGACCGCCTCATGGCCGCAGCCGCGCCGCTCGACGAAGCGGTGGCCGAAAAACTCCTCGCCAAGACCCGCCGCACTTCGCAGGCCTACGCACGGGCGCTGGCGCTGGCGGCGCTCCGCGAGACGTTCGAGGAGACGGGACTGGCGCTAGGGGTGACCGATGTCGGTCCCCCGCCCGACCCGCCCGCCGGCGTATGGGCGCGCTTTGCGGCGACGGGCGTGTTTCCCTCGCTTGAGGGGCTCGATTTTCTCGCCCGAGCGATCACGCCGCCCGGCCGCACGCGGCGGTTCGACGCGCGCTTCTTCGTCGCCGACGCCGCGTGGATCGCGCACCGCGCGCAGGGCGCGGTGCATGAAGAGGCGGAGTTGACGGAGCTTGTCTGGGCCCCGATCGAGGAGGCGCTGGCGCTGGAGATTCCCACCATCACTCGCACCGTTCTCGGCGTTCTCGCCGCACTGGGATCGGGGCCGTGGGACCGCGCGCGGCCGCGCCCGTTCTACCGCATGGTTCGCGGCAAGCACGTCTCGGAGACGGTCTAGGCCGGCGGCTTGCGCACTGGCGCGAAACCGGGCAAGGCGCCGGCGCGATCTTCGCCACAGCCGGAGCCCCAAACATGCGCCGCCGCACGTTCTTGGCCGCAGCCGCTTACGCGGCGCTCGCCCCCGCCATCGCCGCCGCCGCGCCCGATGTGAATGTCGAGGAGATCCTCAACGATCCCGCCGCCCCGATTGGCGGCGACCCCAAGGGCGACGTCGCCATCGTCGCCTTCCTCGATTACAACTGCCCGTTCTGCAAGAAGGCGGCGCCCGCGCTCGCCAAGATCATCGCCGACGACGGCCATATAAAGCTTATCTACAAGGACTGGCCGATCCTCACCAAGGCCAGCGTCGACGGCGCCAGATTCGCGCTCGCCGCCCAATATCAGAACAAATACGAGGCCGCCCACGCCGCCATGATGGCGCTCAAAGGCCGCAGCACCGCCGATCAGATGCGCGACGCGGTAAAAAACGCCGGCGTCGACTTGGCGCGACTCGACGCCGATCTCGCGGCGCATGGCGCCGAAATCGCCGCGCTCATCAAGCGCAACAACGACGAGGCGACGTCGCTGGGGCTCGACGGCACGCCGGTGTTCCTGATCGGCCCGTTCAAGGTCGCCGCCGCCATCGACTACGACGAATTCACGCGCGTCGTCGCGCAGACCCGCGCGCGCCAAAAGGGTGAGGAACCGGCGCCGCAATAACGCGGCGGGCCTATAGCGAATTGCAAATGGAATGATGCGGCATTGTCATTCCCGCGAAAGCGGGAATCCAGGGGGTCGTAGGGCGCTGCCCTCGGCCGTCTTTGCCGTGCACGTCATTGCGTAGCGTGGAAACGATAAAGCCGCGTCGTGGCCCTCTGGATCCCCGCTTTCGCGAGGATGACAACGTGGTTCCAACTGATCGGAACCCGCTCTGACTCCGATTCATTCCAATCGCCGTCGGCCCTAAAATTCTATTCCCGCCTGCGCCTTCACCCCGGCGGCGAAGTGGTGTTTGACCAGGCCCATTTCAGTGACGAGATCGGCCGCAGCAATCAACTCCGGCTTGGCGTTGCGACCGGTGACGACGACGTGCAAATCCGGACGGCGCGCGTTCAAAGTCGCCACGACTTCCGCCAAGGCAAGGTAGTCGTAGCGCAAGGCGACGTTGAGTTCGTCGAGGATCAGCAGCCGGATCGACGCATCCGCCATCATCTCCTGCGACGTCCTCCAAGCGGCTTCGGCCGCCGCCACGTCGCGCGCGCGGTCCTGGGTCTCCCAGGTAAAACCCTCGCCCATCGTGCGCCAGACGATCTGCTCGCCGAAGCGTTCGAAGGCGAGCCGCTCGCCGGTCTCCCAGGCCCCCTTGATGAACTGCACGACGCCGACGCGCCAACCGCGTCCCAGCGCACGCAGCGCCAGCCCGAACGCAGCGGTCGACTTGCCCTTGCCGGGTCCGGTGTGGACGATCAGCAGCCCCTTTTCGGCAATCGTCTTGGCGGCGACTTCAGCGTCCTGGACCGCCTTCCGCTTCTCCATCTTGGCGCGATGGCGCGCATTCTCATCGGTTTCGGTCATGGCGGTTTCGGTTTAAGGCGCCCGAGGGCGCATTGACAGGGCATAGCCCGCGGCCTAGCACAAGCCCTAGACGGTCCCCGCGCGAGCGGGGCGAAGAGGGAATACGGCGCCAAACCGTAGCTGCCCCCGCAACTGTAGACGGGATGTCCGCGTCCTCACGCCACTGGAGCGATCCGGGAAGGCGACGCGGAGAAAGCCCCGTGAGCCAGGAGACCTGCCGTCTGACCATACGGGCCGAAGCGGGCGGGGCGCCTCGCGTCGGCGGGCCGGCTGTGGGGCCGGCGCCGGCGCGCGCGTCCTTAAGGTAAGCGCGTGCCGCAGCCCGCGAATGTCACGATTCAAGTCTGCCTGACCTGCCGCGCCGAGGGCGAACCGTTGGAGCCGCGCGACGCCCGCTCGGGCGCGCGGCTTTACGCAGCGATCTGCGAGCGTCGTGGCGAGGGCGACGCGCGAGTCGTCGGCGTCGAGTGTTTCAGCGTCTGCAAACGCCCCTGCACGATCAGCTTCGCGGCGCCCGGGGCCTGGACCTACGTTTACGGCGACTTTCCCGCCGATTCCGACCCCGCCGAAATTCTCGCCGCCGCGCGCCTCTATGGCGCCTCGCCGCAGGGGCTCATCCCATGGCGCGAGCGTCCGGCCGCGCTGAAAAAGGGCGTCGTCGCCCGCCTGCCGCCGCTGGAGTCCGCCTCGTGACCGCCTTCGCAAAAATCCCCGCCACCATCGTCACCGGCTTTCTCGGCGCCGGCAAGACGACGATGATCCGCCACTGGCTTCAGAACGCGGGCGGCCGGCGCCTCGCGCTGCTCATCAACGAATTCGGCGACGTCGGCGTCGACGGCGAAATCTTGAAATCCTGCGGCGTCGAGGCCTGCCGCGAAGACGACATCATCGAACTCGCCAACGGCTGCATCTGCTGCACGGTGGCTGACGATTTCGTGCCCGCGATCGAGACGCTGCTGAAGCGCGGCGACCGGCTCGATCACATCATCATCGAGACCTCCGGGCTCGCCTTGCCAAAGCCCCTGCTGAAGGCCTTCGACTGGCCGGACGTGCGGGCGAAGCTGACAGTCGACGGGGTCATCGCCGTGGTTGATGCGGCGGCCGTGGCGGAGGGCCGGTTCGCCGACGACGCCGAGGCGCTCGCGGCGCAGCGCGCCGCCGACCCCTCGCTCGATCACGACAACCCGCTCGAAGAGGTCTACGAAGACCAACTCCTCTGCGCCGACATCGTCGTGCTCAACAAGACCGATCTCCTGTCGCCCGCCGACGCGGTGCGGGTGGCGACGGAAGTGCGCAGCGCGGCGCGAGGCGCGACAAAAATCATCGCGGCGCAGGAAGGTCGCGTCGATCCCGACATCGCGCTCGGCCTAGGAGCCAGCGCTGAGGACGACATCGCCGCCCGCCCCTCGCATCACGACGCCGAGGAAGGTCACGACCACGACGATTTCGAACTCCTTCGTGGTTGACGTGCCCGCGCTCGCCGACGCCGGCGCCTTCGTGGAGAAGCTGGCGGAAGCCGCCCGCCGCCACGACGTCCTGCGCATCAAGGGTTTCCTTGATGTCGAGGGTAAGCCGATGCGGCTGCTGGCGCAGGGCGTCGGCACGCGCTTCCGCAAAGAATTTGACCGGCCGTGGCGGCCTGGGGAAGCGCGGCGCGGACGGATCGTGGTGATCGGCCGCAAGGGCCTCGATCGCAAAGCGATCGAGGCGGCGTTGCGCTGATGCATCTGCTGCGCGGAGAACTCAGATCGCTCGACGAGACGGCGCCGGCCGTCGATCTCGAGCAGACGCGCGCCGACATTGTCGTGCTGTCATTCTCCGACAGCGATCTCGCGGTGCTCGCCAAAGCCTGGGAGAGTTTGCAGCGTGAGGCGGGGCTTGGGGCCGCCGTGCTGCGGCTCGCGAGCCTCGCCAATCTGCGCCATCCCTATTCCGTCGACCTCTATGTCGAGAAGGTGATTGCGCACGCCCGCTTCGTGGCGATCCGGCTGCTGGGCGGCCTCGACTATTTCCGTTACGGCGTCGACGAGATTTCGCGCCTCTGCCGGCAAACCGGCGCGGCCCTCGCGATCCTGCCCGGCGACGGCCGCGCCGACGCCCGCCTCGACGCCGCCTCGACGCTGGCGCCCGCCACTTTGCGCCGGCTTTCCGCCTATCTCGACAACGGCGGCGCCGCCAATGCCGGCGAGGCGTTGCGCCTGATGCTGCGCGAAATCGGCCGCCCCTTCGATATCGCCGAGCCTGTCCCGCAATCGGCGCTTGGGGAATTCTTGGAAGCCAGACGCGGCGCGGCGGGACCGCGCGCGCTCATCACGTTCTACCGCTCGGCCTGGCTCGCCGGCGACACCGAGCCTTACGAGGCGCTGGCCGACGCGCTGCACGCCGACGGTTTTGCGGTCGAGGCTTTGTTTGTTACGAGCCTCAAGGACCCCGCCGTCGTCGAGCCCTTGCGCGCGCGACTGCGACGCGCGCCGCCCGACGTGATCCTCAACGCCACCGCGTTCTCGTCGCGGCTCGACGACGGGACAAATGTGTTCGACGCTTGCGACGCCCCGGTTTTCCAGGTCGGCGTCAGCCTCGCGAGCGAGACGCAATGGGCGGCGTCGGCGCGCGGCCTCGCGCCCGCCGACCTCGCCATGAACGTCGCGCTGCCCGAGGTGGACGGGCGGCTGTTCGCGGGCAGCGTGGCGTTCAAGGCCCCGGCGGAGCGGATCGCCAGCCTCGAATATGCCCCGCTGCGCGCCACGTCCCACGCAGAAACGGTCGAGCACGTCGCCGGCCTCGCCACCGCCTGGGCCGCGTTGCGGCTCACGCCGAACGCGGCCAAGCGGCTCGCCTTCGTGCTTTCCGATTATCCCGGCAAAGCCGGCAGGTCCGGCTATGCGGTCGGGCTGGACACCTATGCCTCGGTCGCCGAAATCGCCGCACGGTTGGCGCGCGAAGGTTTTTGCCTGGACGCGCCGCCGCACAATCTCGCCTTGCGCCTGTCCGCCACGCGCGCCCCCGCCTTGACGCTGGCGCAATATCGCGAGGGTCTCAGCCGCTTGCCGGAAGATTTTGTCCGCAGCGTCGAGTCCCGTTGGGGCGACGCGGCGGACGACGAAGGCGCGCGCGACGGCGCGTTTCATTTCGCTTATCTGAGGCTCGGCGCGAGCCTCGTCGCCGTGCAGCCGGATCGCGGCCGCGCCGCCTCGCGCAAGGCCGAGATTATCACGACGCCGGTCTGCCGCCGCGCCACGCCTATGTCGCGTTCTATCTGTGGCTGCGCGAGGTCGAGCGCGTCCACGCGCTGATCCATCGTCGGCACCCACGGCACGCTGGAATGGCTGCCGGGCAAGGCGGTGGCGCTGTCGCAAAGCTGCGCCCCGCGCGCGGTGCTGGGCGCGCTGCCGGTGATCTATCCGTTCATCGTCAACAATCCCGGCGAGGCGGCGCAGGCGAAGCGGCGCACGGCGGCGGTGACGATCGGCCATCTGACGCCGCCGCTGATCGCCGCGCCGCGCGCATGGCGCGACCGCCGAGATCGAGGGGCTGTTCGACGAATATGCCGAGGCGCACGCGCTCGACCCGCGCCGCGCCCGCCGTCTCGCCGATCTCGTGCTCGCGCGCGCTCGGGAGACGGGACTTGCCGAGGAGGCGGGGCTCGACGCGCAGACCCCGAGGACGCGCTGCTGCGGCTCGACGCCTGGCTCTGCGACCTCAAGGACATGCGCATCGGCGACGGCCTGCATGTGTTCGGACGCGGCGACGGGGAATGCCCGGAAAGCGAGATGCGCGGCCTGCTCGCCGCGCTCGCCGGCCGGCGCGTCGCGCCCGGCCCCGGCGGCGCGCCGGCGCGCGGGCGGCTCGACGTGCTGCCGACCGGCCGCAATCTCTATTCCGTCGATCCGCGCAGCTGTGCCGACCCGCACCGCCTGGGACCTCGGCCAGCGCGCCGGCGACGCGTTCCTTGCGCGCTATGTGCAGGACCACGGCGAATGGCCGCGTCAAGTGGTGTTCGACCTCTGGGGCAGCGCGACGATGCGCACGGGCGGCGAAGATCTCGCGCAAGCTCTGTCGCGTTGATCGGCGCGCGGCCGCTGTGGGACGCATCATCCAACCGCGTCAGCGGCTACGAAGTGCTGACGCCGGCGACGCTCGGCCGTCCGCGCGTCGACGTGACGTTGCGCATCTCCGGGCTGTTCCGCGACGTGTTCCCCGAGCAGATCGTGCTGTTCCATGCGGCGGCCGAGGCGGTCGCGGCGCGCGACGACGAAGGGGACGACAACCCCCTTCGCGGCGGATCGGCGGAACGCATATTCGGCGCCGGCCCCGGCGCCTACGGGACGGGCGTCGCGCGGGCGGCGCTCCGCGGCGATTGGGAAAGCCGCGACGAACTCGGCGAGGTCTATCTCGCCGCGACGCGCTTTTCCTACGGGCCGGGCGACGCGCGCGAGACTCGTGCGTTCCGAGACAAGGCAGCGCAAGCGCAGGCATACGTGCACGTGCAGGACATGGCCGGCCAGGACGTGCTGGACTCCGACGCCTTCGCCGAGCACGAGGGCGGCTTCGCCGCCGCCGCCGCCGCGCTTGGCGGCCAGCCCGCGCTCTACCATCTCGACGCGACGTCGCCCGAAAAACCCAAGGCGCGCACGCTGGCGCAGGAGGCGGCGCGCGCGCTGCGCGCGCGCGCCGCCAACCCGGCTTGGTTGAAAGGGCAGATGCGCCACGGCCATCGCGGCGCGGCGGAGATTGCCGAGACCATCGACAATCTCTATCTGTTCGCAGCGACGACCGACGTCATCGCCGACCGACATTTCGATCTGATGTTCGATGCGGTTTGCGCCGATAGCGACGTGCGTGGATTTTTGTCGAGCGCCAACCCGCAAGCCGCTTCCGCGATCGCCGACCGTTTCGCTGACGCGCTGGCGCGCGGCTTCTGGACGACGCGACGCAACAGCGTCGCGTCGCTGCTGAACGTCCTGCGAGGCGCCGCATGAGCGCCGCGCCGTCCGCGACCTTGGTCAAAGGCTGGTGCCCCGGCGCCTTGCGGCCGATGCTGTCGGGCGACGGGCTCATCGTGCGGCTCAGAATCTCTTGCGGCGAGACGCCGCTCAAGCTCGCGCGCGATATTGCCGAATGGGCGCGGGCATACGGCAACGGCGCCATCGACCTCTCCGCTCGCGGCAATTTGCAGCTTCGCGGCGTCAGCGAAGCGACCCTGCCGCCGCTATCCGCCGAACTCGCCGACGCGGGACTGCTCGACGAAGCGCCCGAGGCGGAGGCGGTGCGCAACGTCGTGGTTTCGCCGTTCGCGGGTCTTGACCCTGCCGCTCCTTGCGACGTCCGCGTTGTTGCGCGTGCCTGGGAAGCGGAGCTTTCGCAGAACCGCGCGCTGTGGTCGCTTGCCCGGCAAATTTTGCGCAAGCTTCGACGCCGGCGCGTTTCCGCTCGGCGTCGATGCGGACTTGATGTTCTCGGCCGTTGCGCCAGATGCGTTTGTCGTCCGCCTCGGCGGCGCGACGGAAGTTGCGCTCGGGCCTTTCGCCGGCGACCAGCTCGTCGCGCGTGGCGACCGACGTTGGCTCAGGCGTTTCTCGCCCAGCGAGAGTCGCCCGCGTGCCGGATGCGCGACGCCGTTGCGCGCACTCGGCGTCGCGCCGTTCGCGCGCGCGGCGGGACTTGCGCTCGACCGCGGCGCCCGCGGCCGCCGCGCCGCCCGCGCAAACTGGATCGGCGCACACGCGCTGGGCGAGGCCGCCTTCGTCGGCTTCGCCCTGCCGTTCGGGCGCATCGAGGCCGCCGATCTCGCCGCCCTGGCGAGGCCTCGTCGAAGCGGCCGGCGGGACGGCGCTGCGGCTCACCCCCTGGCGGGGCCTTGTCGCACCCCTGCCCTCGCGCGCGGCCGCCAGCGGCCTCGCGGAGGCCGCGCGCCCGCTCGACCTGATTCTCAACCCGCGCGATCCCCGGCTCGCCGTCGCCGCCTGTCCTGGCGCGCCCGCCTGTTCGAGCGCGCTCGGCGAATCTCGGGACGTCGCGCAAATGCTGGCCCCCCTCCTCGCACCCAACAGCGGCGGCGTCGCGCTGCACGTCTCGGGCTGCGCAAAAGGCTGCGCGCATTCGGCGCCGGCGCCGTTCACGGTCGTCGCGGCGGAACGCGGCTACGATCTCGTCAAACAGGGCCGCGCCGACGCGGCGCCCGTCGCGCGCGGCCTCGCGCCCGAGGCGTTGCGGCGCCTGATCGCGGAGTCCGTCTGATGGCTGACTACATCCGCGACGGCGACGACATCTACCAACGCTCGTTCGCGATCATTCGCGCCGAGGCGGACCTCGCGCGCTTCAACGAACGGGAGGAGCGCGTCGCGGTCCGCATCATCCACGCCTGCGGCATGCCCGACGTTGCGCGCGATCTCGTGTTCTCGCCGGGCGCCGTAGAGGCGGGGATCGCCGCGCTGCAAGCCGGGCGCGCCGATCCTCTGCGACGCCGAAGATGGTGGCGCACGGCATCACGCGCGCCCGCCTGCCCGCGAGCAACGACGTGATCTGCACGCTGTCCGATCCCGCGACCCCCGCGCTCGCTAAAGAGCTCGGCACGACCCGCTCGGCGGCGGCGGTCGATCTCTGGGGCGCACGGCTCGCCGGCGCGGTCGTCGCCATCGGCAACGCGCCGACGACGCTGTTTCGCCTGCTGGAACTGCTCGAAGCCGGCGCGGAAAAACCCGCCTGCATTATCGGCATGCCGGTCGGCTTCGTCGGCGCGGCGGAATCGAAGGCGGCGCTGATCGTCAGCAAGATGGCCCTCCCTCGTCGTCAGCGGCCGGCGCGGCGGCAGCGCGATGGCGGCGGCCGCCGTCAACGCCCTCGCCAGCGCGAAGGAGTGAGATTTGCCCGGCCGTCTCTATGGCGTGGGGCTCGGCCCCGGCGATCCGGAACTTGTGACGGTCAAAGCCGCGCGGCTGATCGGCGCCTGTCCCGTCATCGCCTATTTCGCCAAGGCCGGCCGGCGCGGCCATGCGCGCGGGATCGCCGACCGCTATATTCCGGCCTCCGCCGAGGAACTGCCGCTCTATTATCCGATGACGACGGAACTGCCGTTCGATCATCCCGAATATCTGGCGACGCTTGCGCGCTTCTATGCGGACGCCACGGCGGCGCTGGCGGCGCATCTCGAGGAAGGCCGCGACGTGGCTTTGCTCGCCGAGGGCGATCCGCTGTTCTACGGCTCGTTCATGCACCTGTTCGTGCGACTGAAGTCGCGCTTCGCCTGCGAGATCGTGCCGGGCGTGACGGGCATGGCCGGCTGCTCGGCGGCGGCAGGCGCGCCGATGACGTGGGGCGACGACGTGCTGACGGTGCTGCCGGGCACGCTGCCGTTCGAGGACCTCGTCGCGCGCCTTAGACGATGCGACGCGGCGGTGGTGATGAAGCTCGGCCGCAATTTCGAGAAGGTGCGCGCAGCTTTCGTGGAAGCGGGGCTGATCGGCCGCGCGATCTATGTCGAACGCGGCACGATGGAAGGCGAGCAGGTTTCGCCGCTGGTCGATAAAACAGACTGGCCCCGCGCCCTATTTCTCGCTGATCCTGCTGCCCGGCCAGGGACGCCGGCCGTGAGCGGGGCGCTCTATGTGATCGGCCTCGGGCCGGGTCCGGCGCACTGGCTGACGCCCGAGGCCTCGCAAGCGCTGGCGGCCGTCACCGACCTCTTCGGCTATGGCCCCTATGTCGCGCGCGTCGCGCCGCGGCCCGGGTTGGCCGTTCACGCCAGCGACAACCGGGTCGAGCTTCGAGCGCGCCGCCGCCGCGCTGCGGATGGCGGCGAAGGGCCGCATTGTCGGAATCGTCTCCGGCGGCGATCCCGGCGTGTTCGCAATGGCGGCGGCGGTCTTGGAGGCGATCGAGCAGGGGCCGCCGGAATGGCGCACGCTCGACGCTCGCCGTGCTGCCGGGCGTCAGCGCGATGCAGGCGGCGGCGGCGCGGCTCGGCGCGCCGCTCGGCGGCGATTTCTGCGCGATTTCGCTGTCCGACAATCTGAAACCCTGGGCGCTGATCGAGCGCCGCCTGATCGCGGCTTGCGACGGCGATTTCGTGATGGCGATCTACAATCCCGCCTCGCAGGCGCGCCCGCGCCAGATCCACGAAGCGTTCCGCGTGTTGCGCGCCCATCGCGCGCCCGAAACCGCCGTCGCTTTCGCACGCGCCGTCGGCCGCGCCGACGAGGCGATCACGCTGACGACGCTGGCGGACGCCGACCCGTCGCTGGCCGACATGAGCACGCTGATCCTCGATCGGCGCCTCGACCACGCGGCTCGTCGCCCGGCCCGGTCGGCGGCCATATCTGCTGACGCCGCGCAGCTACGAGGGGCCAAGATGAGCCTCGATCCAATCAAGCGCGGCGTCTGTCTCATAAAACGCGGTCCCGCTCGCGAGCGCGGGTCGGCGGATCATCACGACGTCGAGCGCAAGCTTCCTGGCCGCATCGAGCTTTGCTCGCGTCGCGTCGCCGCCGGAGTTCTTGCTGACGAGCGCGTCGATGCGCCTACTCCGCATCAATTCGAGTTCGTCATCGAGCGAAAACGGCGGCCGCGCCAACAAAACTTCGACCGAGGGCGGCAGTGCGTCCGGCGCGTCGATGGAGCGCATCACATAATGGTGCTGCGGCGCGGCGCAGAAGGCGGGCGCTTGCAGGCGGCCGACCGTCAGCAACACGCGCCGGGGCGCGGCCCCGAGCGCCGCCGCCGCCTCGGCGGCGTCGGCGACTTCGCGCCAGCGGTCGCCGGGCTCGCGGCGACCAGGGCGGCCTTGTGAGAACGGCGAGCGGCATGTGCGCGGCGGCGCAAGCGGCGACGGCGTTGGCGGACATTTGCGCCGCGAACGGGTGGGTCGCGTCGATCACGGCGTCGATGCGATTGTCCCTGAGATAGCCCATCAACCCCTCGACGCCGCCGAAGCCGCCGATCCGCGTCGGCAGCAGCGAGGGCGCGGGGCGCGAGGTGCGGCCGGCGAGCGACAGCGTCGCCTGGACATCGCCGCGGCCGGCGAGACGGCGGGCCAATGCGCTCGCTTCAGAAGTCCCGCCGAGCACAAGCAGGCGCAAGCTTTCTCTCCGGGGCCGCCGCGATGACGCCCTGGCTCAGCTTGATCGGCTTGGGCGAGGACGGCGTCTTGTCTCCTGGCCTAAGCGCGCGGCTCAGGCAAGCCGCGCTCGTCGTCGGCGGCGCTCGCCATCTCAAACTGGTCGGCGAAACGCCGGCGCAGCGCCTCGTTTGGCCGTCGCCGTTGCAAGACGCGTTTCCGGCGATTTTGGAACGTCGCGGGCAAAACGTCTGCGTGCTCGCCAGCGGCGACCCGTTCTTCTTCGGCGTCGGTTCGCTGTTGGCCGAGATCGTCGGCGAGGATGAATTCGAGAGCTTTCCGCAACCGTCCGCGTTCAGCCTGGCGGCGTCGCGGCTCGGCTGGGCGTTGCAGGACTGCGCGCTGGTCTCGCTGCACGGGCGCGCGTTGGAGCGCATTGTTCCACATTTGCAACCGGGCGCGCGCGTGCTCGCGCTGTCGTGGGACGGCGAGACTCCGGCGCGGCTGGCGGCGCTGCTTTGCGAACGCGGGCTCGGAGATTCGCGGCTGACGGTGCTGGAGGCGATGGGGGGCCCGCGCGAGCGCCGCTTCACGGCGCTCGCGCGGGACTTCGAGCCGCGCGACGTCGATCCGCTCAACACGATTGCGCTCGAAGTCGCCGACGTCGTCGGCGAGCGCATCGCGCCGCGCGCGGGCGGCCTGCCTGACGAATGGTTCGAAAACGACGGCCAGATCACCAAGCGCGAGATGCGGGCGCTGACGCTCTCGGCGCTCGCGCCCCGCCCACGCGAATTGTTGTGGGACATCGGCGCGGGTTCCGGGTCGATCGCCATCGAATGGCTGCTCGCCGATCCCTCGCTGCGCGCGATCGCGGTCGAGCAGCGACCCCGCGCGCGCCGCCCGCATCCGCCGCAACGCCGCCGCGCTCGGCGTCCCGCAACTGACGACAATCGAGGGCGCCGCGCCGGAAGCCTTGGCCGGGCTGCCCGCGCCCGACGCCGTCTTCATCGGCGGCGGCCTGTCGCATGCTTTCGAGCCCGGCTGGGCGGCCCTGCGGCGCGGCGGACGGCTGGTCGTCAACGCGGTGACGGTGGAATCGCAAGCGGCGCTGTCGGAACTGTCGCGGCGCTACGGCGGCGATCTCGTCCACGCGCAATTCGCCCGCGCTGAGCCGATTGGCCGGTTTCGCGGTTTTCACGCCGCGATGCCGGTCGTCCAGTGGCGCGCGGTGAAGCCATGAGCGCGGCGATCGGCGTCGGCTGTCGCGCGGGCGCTTCTGCGGAGGCGATTGCGCGCGCGTTGCGGGAAGCGCACGCGCGCGCCGCCCTCACCAGCGCGAGCCTGCATTCAGCGGCGTCGATCCGCAATCCCGCGCTCGCGCAGGCGGCGGCGGAACTCGGCTTGCCGTTGCATCTACACGACGCGGCGGCGTTGGCGCAGGTCGCGCCGCGCGTGATCTCGCATTCGCCGCGCGTGGCGGCGGTGTTCGGCGTCGGCAGCGTCGCCGAGGCGGCGGCGCTCGCCGGCGCCGGCGCGGGCGCCAAAATCGTTGTGCCGAAATTCAGCGCGGACGGCGTCTCCTGCGCGGTCGCCAGAGGTCCAACCGTTCATTTCATCGGCGCCGGCCCGGGCGCCGCCGACCTCATAACCCTGCGCGGCCGCGATCTCATCGCGCGCTGCCCCGTCTGTCTTTACGCCGGTTCGCTGGTGCCCCCGGCCCTGCTCGCGTATTGCCCGCCGAGACGCGCGCGTGATCGACACTGCGCCGATGACGCTCGACGCGATCGTCGCGGAGATGTCGGCGGCGCATGCGGCGGGCGTCGAAGTCGCGCGGCTGCATTCCGGCGATCTCTCGATCTGGAGCGCGCTCGGCGAACAGATGCGGCGGCTGCGCGCAGCTTGGCATCCCCTTCGACGTTACGCCGGGCGTGCCGGCCTTCGCCGCCGCTGCGGCGGCGCTTGCAGCGCGAACTGACGCTGCCGGAAATCGCGCAATCGCTCGTGCTGACCCGCACACGCGGACGCGCCTCGGCGATGCCGGAACGCGAAACCCTCGCCGCCTTTGCCGCGACCGGCGCGACGCTGGCGATCCACCTGTCGATCCACGCGCTTGAAAATATCGTTGCGGAGCTGACGCCGTTCTACGGCGAAGATTGTCCGGTCGCGGTCGTCTATCGCGCAAGCTGGCCTGACGAGCGCGTTGTGCAGGGCACGCTCGCCGACATCGTTTCGGTTGCTCGCCGACGCGCCGATGGAGCGCACGGCGCTGATCCTGGTCGGCCGGGCGCTGGCGGCCGAGGACTTTCGCGACAGCGCGCTCTACGATCCCGATTATCGGCGCCGCTATCGGGGGCTGTCGTGAAGCGCGCGCAATCCCGTCGTCGCCAGGAAGACGCCGTCGCGGTCGAAGACAGCGATCTCCAGCCGTTGCGCCCCAGCGCCGATGGCCTTGGCGGCGGTCGTCCAGGCGGCTTCGGCAACGGGGGCGGCAAGGTCGAAGCCGGCGGCGAGATCGAAGGCGTGTTTGGCGGTGTTCGCGGCGGCGATGGAGTCGGCAAGGGGGCCGCCCGCGCCCGCTTCGCGGGCGCGGGCGGCCAACCAGCCGAGATCAACCTCGCCGCGTCGCGAATGCAGGTCGAGCAGCCCCTGGCCGAGTTTGCTGATCTTGGCGACGCCGCCGGCGATTGTCACGTCGGCGACCGGATGGAGGCGCAGATATTTGAGCATTCCGCCGACGAAGTCGCCCATGTCGATCAGCGCGACTTCAGGCAGGCCATGCAGCTTTTGCACCGCGGCCTCCGAGGTCGAACCGGTCGCGCCGGCGATATGCGTAAGCCCCTCGGCGCGGGCGACATCGATCCCGCGATGGATCGAATGGATCCAGGCGCTGCACGAAAACGGCATGACGATCCCCGTCGTGCCGAGGATCGACAGGCCGCCGACGATGCCGAGCCGGCCGTTCAGCGTGCGCTCGGCGATTTTTTCGCCGCCGGGAATCGAAATCTCACGACTCTCGAGATCGCGAGCGCGCCCGGCGAGATTGCGCGCGGATCATCGGCGCGAGGCGCCGGGTTGATCGCGGGCTCGCCCGGCGGCAGCGGCAAGCCCGGGCGCGTCACCATGCCGACGCCCTCGCCGGCGCGAAAGACGAGCCCGGCGCCCGGCGCGGCGGGCCGGACCGTCGCGATCGACCAGCGCGCCGTGGGTGACGTCGGGATCGTCGCCGGCGTCCTTGATCGACCCCGGCCGCGCGCAAACCCCGGCCCCAGCTCGTGCAGCGCCAGGGCGAACGCCGGACGCTGGCCGCCGGGCAGCACGATCTCCACGGGATCGGGAAAGACGCCGGTGAGCAGCGCCTCGTAGGCGGCGCGCGCGGCGGCCGTCGCGCAGGCGCCGGTCGTCCAGCCGCGCCGCAGCGCGCGGCGTTCCTCGTTGGCCGTTTCGGACATGGCGGGAGCTTTAGCGCATGAGCGTCGCCAGCCCCAAACGCGGCCTGATGATCGCAGCGCCGCGCTCCGGCAGCGGCAAGACGACGCTGACGCTCGGCTTGTTGCGCGCGCTTTGCGCGCGCGGCGTCGCCGTCGCCGGCGCCGAAGTCGGGTCCCGACTATATCGACGCCGCGTTTCTCGCGGCGGCGGCGAAGCGCGCGAGCGTCAATCTCGATTCCTGGGCGATGGCGCCAGCGTTGGCGCTGGGGCTGGCGGCTGCGCGTCGACGGAGACCGCGACTCGATCTGTCGAAGCCTCGATGGGGCTGTTCGACGGCGCTCCGGCGGCGGCCAACGCGACCGGCGCTTCGGCCGACATCGCCGCGTGGCTCGGTCTGCCGGTCGTCCTCATCCTCGACGTCTCGGGACAGGCGCAGTCGGCGGCGGCGATCGCCAAGGGGTTTGCAAGCTACGACGCCAGAATCGCGCATCGCCGGCATCGTGCTCAACAAGGTCGGCAGCGAGCGGCACCGCCGGCTGGCCGGCGACGCCATCGAGGCGCTGGGCCTGCCGGTCCTCGGCGCGCTGCCGCGTCAGGGCGACATCGCCCTGCCCGAGCGCCATCTCGGCCTCGTGCAGGCTGAGGAGACGGCCGATCTCGACGCCCGGCTCGACGCGCTCGGCCGTTTTGTCGCCGCCCATGTCGATCTCGACGCGCTGCTGGCGCTCGCCGCGCCGGTCGCATCGGCGCGGGCGGCGGTTGCGTTGCGACCGCCGGGGCAGCGCATCGCGGTCGCCCGCGACGCCGCCTTCACTTTCCTTTATCCGCATCTCCTCAGCGGCTGGCGAGCCGCCGGCGCGGACATCGCGTTCTTTTCGCCGCTCGCCGACGAGCCGCCGCCGGTCGACTGCCGACGTCTGCTGGCTGCCCGGCGGCTATCCCGAGTTGCACGCCGGCCGCCTCGCCGGCGCGTCTACCTTCCTCGGAGGCTTGCGCCGTTTCGCGGAAAACCGCGCGGTGCATGGCGAGTGCGGCGGCTACATGGTTCTCGGCGCGTGCGCTGACCGACGCCGAGCGGACGCCGCCATGAAATGGCGGGCCTGCTCTCGGTCGAGACGAGTTTCTTCAAGCGCCGGATGACGCTCGGCTATCGCCGCGCCCGCCTCCTCGCCGACGGTCCGCTCGGCCGCCGCGACGATACCCGGCTCGGCCACGAATTCCACTACGCAACGCTCGCCGCCGCCGGGCAACGACGCGGCCCTCGCGCTTGTCGCCGACGCCTATGGCGCCGAAGCCCCGGCGGGATCGCGGCGCGGGCGCGTCAGCGGCTCGTTTTTTCACGTCATCGCCGAGGGCGCTCCATGACGCCGCCAAATTTCGACGACCGGTTCCTCGCAGAGCTTCGCGATCTCATGGGCTGGCGGCGCGACGTCAGGCGATTTAAGCGCGATCCCGTCCCGCGCGCGCTGATCCAGGAGATTCTGGGAATGGCGCAATTGTCGCCGTCGGTCGGCAACAGCCAGCCGTGGCGCTGGGTCGAGGTCGCCTCGCCCGGCAAACGCGAGGCGGTCCGGCGCAATTTCGCCGCCTGCAACGCCGCCGCGCTCGAAGCGCAGGAGCCGTCGCGCGCCGCAACCTATGCGCGGCTGAAACTGGAGGGACTCGCGGTCGCGCCGGCGCAATTCGCGGTGTTCTGCGACCGCGGCACGGCGCAGGGGCACGGCCTCGGCGCGCTCACCATGCCGGAGACGCTCGACTATTCCGTGGTCTCGATGATCGCGATGACCTGGCTCGCCGCACGCGCGAAGGGACTTGGGCTCGGTTGGGTGTCGATCCTCGATCCCGCCCGGCTCTCTGCCGATCTCGGCGCGCCCGGCGCCTACAAGTTTATCGCCTATCTCTGCTTCGGCTACCCCGAGGAGGAGCACGACACGCCGGAACTGGAGCGCGCCGGCTGGCAGGAACGCACGCCGCTCGGGGCCTACATCCTGCACGTTTGAGACGCAGTCTCAGCGCGGGGCGCGCCGGTATAGCGCGAATGCCGCCCCGATGGAGCAAGCCGCCGCCAGCATCAGCCAGAACGCCGGCGCGACGTCGGAGCCGGTCGCGCGGATCAGCTGCTTGGACAACAGCGGCGTCGCCGTGCCGAACAAAGCGGTCGCCAGCGAATAGGCGAGCGCGAAACAGGAGGCGCGCACTTGCGGCGGCACGACCTCCGTCAGCGCCGCCACCATCGCGCCGTTGTAGAGGCCATAGCCAAGCGAAAACACCATTTCGACGGCGAGCAGCTTGGCGAAGGTCGGGTCCGCGGCGACCCAGGTCAAACCGGGATAGGCGAAGATCAGCATCACCGCCGCGGCGCCGATCAGCACCGGCAACCGGCCGACGCGATCCGACAAGGCGCCGCCGATCGGCAACCAGAAAAAATTGGCGATCGCCACCAGCCCGGTGACGAACAGCGACGCGCTCGCCGACAGATGCAGCGTCTTGCCGAAGTCGGGCGTGTAGACGGTGATGAAATAGAACGCCACCGTCGTCAGCATCACCATGAACATGCCCAAGATCACGACGCCGAGGTTTTCGAGCACGGCGGCGTAGATCTGCGTCGCGGTCAGGTGGACCTTGCGCGCCAAGAATTCCGGCGTTTCGGCGAGCGAGCCGCGCAGCACGAAAATGAGCGGGATGATCATGCAGCCGATGACGAACGGAATGCGCCAGCCCCACGCCTCGATCGCCTGCGTCGACATGGTCTCGTGCAGCGTGTAGCCAATCAGCGCGCCGAACAGCACCGCGACCTGCTGGCTCGCCGACTGGAACGAGGTGATGAACCCCCGGGTCGACGGCGTGGCGATTTCGGCGAGATAGACGGAAACGCCGCCGAGTTCGACGCCGGCCGAAAAGCCCTGCAACAGCCGGCCGGCGACGACGATGATCGGCGCCGCCACGCCGATCATCGCATAAGACGGGGTCGCGGCGATGATGACCGTGCCGATCGCCATGATTGAGAGCGTCACGATGAGGCCCTTGCGGCGGCCGAGCCGGTCGACATAGGCGCCGAGATAGACGGCGCCGAGCGGGCGCATCATCGCGCCGGCCCAGAACACGACGAAGGCGATCGAGGTGTCGAGAAACTCGCTGCCGGTGTGGAAGAACGCCTTGCCGATCGGCTGCGCGTAGAGGCCGAACAGGAAGAAATCGAACATTTCCAGGAAATTGCCGCCTGTGGCGCGCAGCACCGCGCCAAGTTTCGACGGCGGGGACGGAACGTCGACATCGGCGACAAGAATGGACATGCGGCCTCCCTGATCTCAAAGGGATGCCGCGCGCGCGCGCATTTGGCAAGAGCGGCGGCGCGGACGCCGCCGGCGGGTCATGGCGACGCCGTTCCGCACGCCGGCGTACGACTTTGTTTTGACGCGTGGCGAACAGTAACTATTCCGCCGCCGCCATGCGCCTGTGCGGCGCGGGCGCAAAAGCTTTGGAGAGGCCAAAGCCGCCAAACAGCACGATAAGATAAACCACCACCTGCAAGTCGGACGGCTGGTCGGCGTAGCCGACCAATGTATGCAGCACGCGGCCGAGCAGGCTCGTGTCGGAGAGATAGGCCGAGGTGTCCCACGCGGTCTCGGCTCAGCGCGGTGACGAGGCCCGCCTGTTGCAGGAACAGCATCGCCTGCGCGGCGAGACCCGCGGCGAGGAACGTGATGAGCGCCGTCGTCACCCGGAACAGCCAGCGCGTCGGGATCGTCACCAGCCCGAGATAAGTGAGCGCGGTGACGCCGACGCCGAGCACAAGCCCGAGCGCGCCGCCCTCAAGGAGTTCGAACCCGGAGGCGCCGGACGACGCCGCCAATCCATAAAGAAACAGCGCGACTTCCGAGCCCTCGCGCATGACCGCGACCGCGACGACGATCCCAAGCGCGGCGAGCGAGCGCTGACCCGACCGCACCTCGGCGCCGACATTTTTCACCTCGGCCGCCAGTTCGCGTCCGTGGCTCGCCATCCAGACATTGTGCCAGGTCAGCATCGCGACGGCGAGGAGCAGGATCGACGCGTTGAACACCTCCTGACCGACGCCGGCGAGCGCTTCCGCCAGCGCGCCCGCGAAGGCCGCCACCAGACAGGCGCCGGCGACGCCGGCGGCGACGCCGAGCCCGACGAACAGCCGGCTGCCGCGCAGCCCCTTGGTGACCGCCAGGATGATGCCGACGATCAAGCCCGCCTCGATGACCTCGCGGAAGACGATGATGAGCGCGCCGAGCATGACCGTCTCCCATCACTTGACGACGAGGAAACCTTCGGTGGTGTCCTCGTGATAATCGTCGAAGAAACGATAGCGGCCGGGCGTCAGCGCGCGCACGCGCACGGTGATGGTTCCCCCTGCCGGCGACGACCTTCTCCACGCGCAAGGTCTTGCTTTCGAACTCCGAGGGCGTCGAGTCCTGGTTGGTAACCACGATCGCCAACGGCTTGCCCGCCGGCGCCGAGGGTTCGTGCGGAACGAACTGGTGGTTCTTCAAGATCAGCTTGACGGTTGCGTCATCGGCGTTGGCCGGCGATGCAAGCGCCGCGGCCAGCGCCGCGGCGGCGAATAGTTTTTCCATCATTTGCCGACTCCAACTGTCAAAATTCGAACTCAAGCTTCAGATTGCCGCGCTGATGCGGGAAATCGACGAGATCGAGCCCGCGATTGTCCCCCGCGGCGCGGCCGGCGACTTGGCTTTCCCATGCGGCCGCCAGCATCACCTTGCCGGTGAACTGGATTTGCAGCGTCGGTCCCAGATAGACCGCGTCGCCCTGCCAGTCCCGTGGGAGGAGGCCGTCGTAGGCGCCGAAGATCTCGGCCTCGCCGCCGAGCGTCACCTTCGGCGCCACGCGATAGGCGAGCCCTACGCTTGCGCCCAGCGACGAACTCTGCTCCCACGCCTCTCCCGGAGATCGCGCGACGTCGGGCGCGTAGACGAGATTGGCGGCGGCATAGAGGCGATTGGCGATCAGTTCGGTGTCGGCGATGGCGCGGAAGGTCGTGGAGAAATCCGTCACCGGCTGGCCGAAATCGTCGATCCGCGCCCATTCCGGCTCCGCGACCAACGTGAACCCGATCGGCGAGCCGGGGCCGCGGCCGATCACGAGATAGCGCAACTCCGCCGACAGGCCGCTGAAAGTCGAGCCCGAGGCGACGGGGGCGTCCTCGACGCCCTGCACGTTGTAGGCGAAGCCGTGCGCGCTGAGCTCGTAGCCGAAATTCTGCGTCGGCACGTTCTCGTATTCGACTTCCTGTTCGATCGTTCCGTAGACCCCGCCGCGCCGGCCCCATTGCGTGGTCGACTCGAACTCCACCGACTGCTCCCCTTCGGCGCCGATGTCGGCGCCCTCGGTGAAGCCGAACAGATATTTGGTTTCAAGCTCGTGATAGGGGTCGGGCGCGGCCGCCTCGTCGGCGAACGCCAAGCCGACCGACAAATTCGTAGCCCCGATGAAAAGCACTGTGGCGATAGTTTCGCGGAATCCTGGTTTGCCGCCCATGTCCTGACCCCCAGCGGGCGAACACCCGCGCCGCCAGTTAGTCGAGCGGCCTGCAAGGGGACAATGACCGGAGCCTCAAATTGAAACGGTTCAAATCACTTTAGAAATTGTTCAAAATCCGCCAGCGGGCATTTCCGCGCCGTTTCGTCGCCGCGCACCCTGACGATGACGTCGATGGCCGTCACCGTCGCGCCGGGTGGCGCCGGCACCGCCAGATTCGGCGCATGTTCGGCGGGAATATCCGAGAGTTCGTCGGTGTCCTCCCAGTAATAATGGCAATGCGGGCCGATGTTGGTGTCGTACCAAAGCTTGAAGTCGTAGAGCGCGATCTCGCGCAACAGGCCGTTCTGCACGAACTGATTGAGCGTGTTGTAAACCGTGCCGAGAGATGGCGGATAGCGTAGCGCCCTCGCTTCGGCGTGGATCATCTCGGCGGTGAAATGGCGCTCGCCCTTGCCGAACAGAATGTCGGCGAGTTCGAGCCGCTGCCGCGTCGGGCGCACGCCGGCGGACGCCAGCTTCACCCAGAGGGGACCCATATCGGTATGACTCACGTGTCACGTCGGCGACAGCTTCGCCGTCCTCGCGTCGAAAAAGTGGCGTTGTTCTTCAGACCATATCAAACGCCGCCCCTGCGCCGCAAATGCGGCGCAGGGCGGCAGCGGCGCCGATATGTCACCAAGTATGTCAAAATATGACAGATTTGCGACAACGGCAAAGCTCGCGGCCGCGAAAAAAGCGCTTGCAATTCCGACGATCGGCATCATGTCTCACCTGCCCAATACGCACGTGCCTGTGGTCGTGTGTCGGCCGGCGGGGATCTGGACAAGAGGCCAGTCAACCGCCCTGGAAAAAGCCGGCAGCCGGAGGCGAACCGGCGTACCCCGCCCAACGGGGGACGCGACTTGAAGCAACGACGGACCGGGCTTTTTTGGTCTCTGTCGGCCCTCCAAAGGCCGGCTCACCGAAGAGGCTTGTCTATCTTGCCGGGCGTGCGGAAGGGAATCCTCCTTTCCAAACGATGGCCCTGACCTCCGAAGGCGACTTCGGAGCTTGAGGCTACGGCGCAGCATCTGACCCCCGAGGGGTCGGCGCAACGGCTCTCCGCCGCCGCCGGCGATTCTGGGGTCGCGGTTGGCGGGTCAACGCGAACGCTTGCGCGTCTCCATCGCGCGCGGGCTTATGGCGCATCGCCACCTCCCTTTCGTTCGCTCAAGCACGCGACGCTGTCGCGTGGGGGATGCCGCTATGACCGATCGCATCAAGGAGTTTCCTGCTCCGCAACCCCGAAGACGGCCCGCGCCTGGTCGTCGATCTCGACGTCGTGCGCGAGAACTATGTCAATTTCGCCAAGGCGCTGCCGGACACGCGGGTGTTCTACGCCGTCAAGGCCAATCCGGCGCCCGAGATTCTCGACCTGCTCGGCCCGGCTCGGCTCGTGCTTCGACTGCGCGAGCCTCGCCGAAATCGAGCAGGCGCTGGCCGCCGGCGCGACGCCGGACCGCATCAGCTTCGGCAACACGATCAAGAAGGAGCGCGACATCGCGCGCGCCTTCGCGCTCGGCGTGCGGCTGTACGCGGTCGACTGCGAGGCCGAGGTCGAGAAGATCGCCCGCGCCGCGCCCGGCTTCGCGCGTGTTCTGCCGCATCTTGTGCGACGGCGCCGGCGCGGAATGGCCGCTGTCGCGCAAATTCGGCTGCGCGCCGGAAATGGCCGCGTCCGGTGCTGGAGCGCGCGCACGCGCTTGGCCTCGTCGCGCACGGGCTGTCGTTCCATGTCGGCTCGCAGCAGCGCGATCCCGCGGCATTGGGACGGCGCGCTGAAGACGTCGGCCGCGATCTTCCGCGATCTCGCCGAGCGCGGCATCGAGTTGTCGATGCTGAACCTCGGCGGCGGCTTCCCCACCCGCTATCTCAAGGACGTCGCCGCCGGTGAAGGTTTATGGGCGCACGATCTTTCGCGCGCTCCGGCGCCATTTCGGCAACCGCATCCCGGAGACGATCATCGAGCCCGGCCGCGGCATGGTCGGCAACGCCGGGATCATCGAGGCCGAGGTCGTGCTGATCTCGAAGAAAAGCGAGACCGACGCGCATCGCTGGGTCTATCTCGACATCGGCAAGTTCAACGGCCTCGCCGAGACGATGGACGAAATGATCCGCTACCCGATCCGCACGGCTTACGACCAGGACGCGCTCGAGCCCTTGCGTGCTGGCGGGACCGAGTTGCGACTCCGTCGACGTGCTCTACGAGAAGGAGCCGTATCTGTTGCCGGTGTCGCTCGAGATCGGCGCGAAAGTTCTGATCGAGGGGACCGGGGCCTATACGACGACGTATTCGTCGGTGGGGTTCAACGGCTTTCCGCCGCTGAAGAGCTATGTGATCTGAAGCCGCCGCCCTTGCGAGGGCGGCGTTTCCTGTTCCCGGGGGAACTGCCGGCCGAATGGCCCCCCGTCATGATTGCCCTCACAGAAACACAGGAGGGCGTCATGCCGACCTACATGAGCTACGGATATGAGGTGGTCGAAACGGTGCAGGACGGCAACGCGCAGAAACGGGTCGTGTTCGCGATCTCGATTGCGCATAAGCCCGGGTGGCTTGGGTGGTATGTGTACGTCGAGACCGTCAAGTTCGGCGCAAAAGAAGACGCACTCGATTTAAGCAACACCCCGCAAAACCAGGGCTGGGAAAAGATCAACGTACTGACCAACATGCGCACGCAGGGCGGCCCCGTTCCGTTCAACCTCAACACGAACATAAACGTCAATGAGTTTTCTGGCGGAAAGGGCCACTACGACTATCCAAGGGACGCCACCGCGAAACTTGTCGCCGCCAAGTCCGGCGTTCACGCGAACGTCCGGATTTCGCTAAGATCGGAAGTCGCAGATCTGTTGCTTCCCTTCGACAATGCCACGGGTCTGATGCTCAACGACAATGCCCCGCGACCGGGGAAGCTCTGGCTGCTTGGCTCGACCAAGTTCACCCCAAGCGCGGTTAACGCGGGGCCAGTTTCGACGCGGGAGGCGGGAAATCATACGGCGTTCGACCGGATCATGTAGCGCCGCAACGCCGGGCGCGGCCTCAATGGAGAGCCATGTGATTTGAGACCCGCCGCAATCCGTGCCATTTTCGCCGTCGGAGGCTGACATGGCGAAAATAGCGGTCGTGGCGGGCGTTGGACCCGGCAATGGCGCGGCGATTGCGCGGCGGTTTCGGAAAGAGGGCTACCAGGTCGCCATGCTCGCGCGCAGCCGCGACGCCCTCGACGCGCTGGCCGGCGAGATCGCCGGCGCCCGCGCCTACGCTTGCGACGTCTCGTCGCCGGAGTCCGTCGCCGCCACGTTCGCCGCGATCCGCGCCGACCTCGGCGAAGTGGAGGTTCTCGTCTACAACGCCGGCGGCGGCGTGTTCGCCGACGTCGAGACGATCACCCCGGAGCAGTTCGAGGCGTCATGGCGGGTCAACGCCTATGGCGCTCTGCTCTGCGCGCAAGCTGTGATTCCGGCGATGAAAGTCGCCAAACGCGGAGCGATAATTTTCATCGGCGCCACCGCCTCGCGTCGCGGCGGTCCGCGCTCGGCGGCGTTCGCGCCCGCCAAGGCGGCGCAGCGCAGTCTCGCCGAATCGATGGCGCGCTCGCTGTGGCCGGCCGGAATCCATGTCTCATTGGTGGTCGTCGATGGCGTCGTCGACCTGGCGCGCACCCGCGCGCGGATGCCGGAAAAACCGGACGGCTTTTTCATCAAACCCGCCGGCGTGGCGGAAACGGTCTACCAACTCGCCATTCAGGACCCGAGCGCCTGGAGTTTCGAGGTCGAGGCGCGGCCGTTCGGCGAAGCGTGGTGAGCGGATTACTTCTTCTTGATCTCGCCGAGGCCGGCGAAACGGCTCTTGAAGCGTGACAGGCGGCCGCCGCGGTCGGTCAGTTGCGCCGAGCCGCCGGTCCAGGCCGGATGCGTGTTGGGGTCGATGTCGAGGTTGAGCGTCGCGCCGTCCTCGCCATAGGTCGAACGGGTCATGAACTCCGTGCCGTTCGTCATCACGACCTTGATCATGTGATAGGTGGGGTGGATATCGGCTTTCACGGCGGACCTCGGGCGACAAAAGAGAGCCGCTAGGCGACGCCTGCGGCTCTGATTGCGGGGGGCTATAAGGCGCCGAAGCGCAGGTGACAAGAGGCCATGCGACAAAGGCGCCCTTGATTCGCCGCATGCCGCTGACCTAAAGGCAGCTAACCCCAAAGGACGCACACGCCGATGCCAGAGCCGCAGCGCAGTCGCGCCTCGCTTTCCGCCCTTCGCCCGATCCTCCCCTACGCCCGCAAACTCCCGGGCAGGATCGCGTTGGCGCTTGTCGCGCTGCTCGTCGCCTCGCTCGCCACGCTCGTCGTGCCCTACGCGATCCGCGAAATGGTCGATCGCGGCTTTCACGGCGGCGGCGAAGGATCGGTGCATCTCTACTTCGCGCTGCTCATCGTCGTGGTGGCGGTGTTGGCGCTGGCCTCAGGCTCGCGCTACTATCTGGTCATGACGATCGGCGAGCGGATCGTCGCCGACCTGCGCAGCGATTTCTTCCGGCACCTGACGACGCTCGACCAGACCTTCTTCGACGCCGAGAAGACCGGCGAGATCGTCTCCCGGCTCAGCGCCGACACCACGCAGCTGAAAGCGACCTTCGGCTCCTCGGCGTCGATCGCGTTGCGCAACATTTTCATGTTCGTCGGCGCCATCGCCTTGATGATCGTCACCAGCCTCAAGCTTTCGGCCTATGTGCTGATCGCCATTCCGTTCATCGTGCTGCCGCTCTACGCCGCCGGCCGGTCGGTGCGCGAGCGTTCGCGGCTCGCGCAGCAGTCTCTCGCCGACGCCACCGCTTTCGCCAGCGAGAACCTCGACGCCGCGCGCGTCATGCAAGCCTTCGTCGCCGAGGATTTCACCGCCCGCCGCTACGCGACCGCCGCCGAGGGCGCCTACGAAGCCGCGCGCGAAATGACCCGCGCCCGCTCCGTCGTCACCGCCATCGCCATCTTCCTCGCCTTTTCCAGCGTCGTCGTGGTGTTGTGGCTCGGCGCCCGCGACGTCATCGAGCATCGCATGAGCGCGGGCGCGCTGTTGCAGTTCCTGCTCTATGCGGTGCTCGGGGCGAGCGCGCTCGGGCAACTCTCGGAAGTGTGGAACGAGGTGAGCCAGGCGGCCGGCGCGGCGACGCGGATCGGCGAACTGATGGCGCTCAAACCCGCCATCGTGGCGCCGGCCCAGCCGGCGCGGCTGCCCTCGCCCTTGCGCGGCGCGCTGGCGTTCGAGCGCGTCACTTTCGCCTATCCGGCGCGGCCGCGACGACGCGGTGCTGCGCGGCGTCGATTTCGCCGTCGAGCCCGGCGAGACGGTCGCCATCGTCGGCCCCTCGGGCGCCGGCAAATCGACGCTGTTCCAGCTTCTGGAGCGCTTCTACGACCCGACCTCCGGCGCCGTGCGGCTCGATGGCGTCGACATCGCCGAACTCGACCCGAAAACGCTGCGACGCGCCATCGCGCTCGTCCCGCAGGAGGCGTTCATCTTCGGTGCGAGCGTCGCCGACAACATCGCCTACGGCCGGCCCGGCGCGACGCGGCCCGAGATCGAGGCGGCGGCCCGCCGCGCCGCCGCGCATGGCTTCGTCGCCGCGCTGCCCGCAGGGCTACGACACGCCGCTCGGCGAGCGCGGCGTCAACCTGTCGGGCGGCGAGCGCCAGCGCCTCGCCATCGCCCGCGCCATTCTGAAGGACGCGCCGGTGCTGCTGCTCGACGAGGCGACTTCGGCGCTCGACGCGGCCAATGAGACGCTGGTGCAAGACGCGCTCGCGGAATTGATGAAGCACCGCACGACGTTGGTGATCGCGCATCGGCTCGCCACCATCGTCGGCGCGCATCGCATCCTGGTCCTCGACGGCGGCGAGATCGTCGAACAGGGCGACCATGCGACGCTGCTCGCCAAAGGCGGGCTCTACGCGCGGCTCGCGCGGCTGCAATTCGAGACCGGCGCGGCGGCGCTGCAGAGCGCCAAGGCGGCGGAATAGCGGCGGCATGAGCGCCCGCGCGCTGATGTTTCAGGGCACCGGCTCGGACGTCGGCAAGTCGCTGATCGTCGCCGGCCTCTGCCGCGCCCTGACGCGGCGCGGTTTTCGGGTTCGCCCGTTCAAGCCGCAGAACATGTCCAACAACGCCGCGGTCGCGGCCGACGGCGGCGAGATCGGCCGCGCCCAGGCGCTGCAAGCGCGCGCCTGCGGGGTCGAGCCGAGCGTCCACATGAACCCGGTGCTGCTAAAACCGCAAAGCGAGATCGGATCGCAAGTGGTGGTGCAGGGGCAGGTCGTCGGCGCGGCCAAGGCGCGCGAGTTTCAGGCGTGGAAGCCGCAATTGTTGCCGCGCGTGCTCGACAGTTTCGCGCGGCTCAAAGCGGAAGCGGACATCGTGCTGATCGAGGGCGCGGGCAGCGCCGCGGAGATCAATCTGCGCTTGGGCGACATCGCCAACATGGGGTTCGCGCGGGCGGCCGACGTTCCCGTCGTGCTGATCGGCGACATCGACCGCGGCGGCGTCATCGCCCAGATCGTGGGAACCCGCGCGGTGCTCGACGTCGACGACGCCGCGATAGTCGTCGGCTTCCTCGTCAACAAGTTTCGCGGCGACCCCGCGCTGTTTGAAGACGGCATGAAACGGATCGAGGCGTTGAGCGGCTGGCCCTCATTTGGCCTCGCGCCTTTTTTCGCCGACGCCGGCCGCCTGCCCGCCGAAGACGCGGTTGCGCTCGACCGCCTGGCCGCGCCCGTAAAGGCCGAGCGAACGATCGTTGTTCCGCGCCTGCCGCATATCGCCAATTTCGACGATTTCGATCCGCTGCGCGCGGAGCCCGGCGTGCGGCTGCTGTTCGCGTCGCGCGGGCGCCCGCTGCCGCCGGCCGATCTCATCATTCTGCCCGGCAGCAAAGCGACCATCGCCGACCTCAAGGCGCTGCGGGCGGAAGGCTGGGACATCGACATTCTCGCCCATGCTCGCCGCGGCGGCAAAGTGCTGGGTCTCTGCGGCGGCTATCAGATGCTTGGCAATACCGTCGCCGACCCCGAGGGAATCGAGGGGCCGCCGGAGACGGTCGCGGGGCTGGCGCTGCTGAACGTCGAGACGATTCTGGGCGGGCGCAAAACCTTGACCCGCGCGACGGGCCGGTCGCTCAGCGACGGCGCGCCGTTCGAGGGCTACGAGATTCACGTCGGACGCACGAGCGGGCCGGAGCGCGCGCTGCTGGTCTTCGCCGACGGGCGCGAGGACGGCGCGATCAGCGCCGACGGCGGGGTGCGCGGCTGTTACGTGCACGGCCTGTTCGCCAACGACGCGCAGCGGCGCGCGTGGCTCGCCTGGATCGGCGCGCCTGCGTCGGCGCTGGACTACGAGGCCGGGGTGGAGACGACGCTCGACGGGTTGGCGGAGCACCTGGAGCGGCATCTCGACGTCGAGGGCATGTTGAGCAAGGCCAGGTAGGCGCGCGGCTTGCCGATCGCTCGCGGTATCCCTTAAGTCACCACGCCTGACGATTGGCTTGAGGCCGACTTTATGAGCGCATCGATCCACGCCAAGGCGCAAGCCGACCTTGCGTTCATCCGGGGGCTGATCCCCGAAGCCGAGCGCCAAGGGCGGGTCAATCTTGCGATTCCGGGGCCGTTCTCGCGCTTCGAGCGCGCGCTGTCATACTATCTGGCGAAAGAGCGGTTCACCGGGCGCGGGCACTTCATCGAATTGGGCTCGTTTCTCGGCGCTTCGACGCAAGCCTTCGCGGCCGGCCTCAAGGACAATGTCATCGCCCCGGAGGCGCAAAAAATCCTCGACGCCTACGATCTCTTCCAGTTCGTCGGCAACTGGGACGCGGGCTATCAGAAAAAGATGCTTTCTGAGGATGAGAAAGGCGATTTCGCGCCCCGGTTCCTCGAAAATCTGGCCGGCTTCGAAAAATACGTCCGCGTCCATCAGGGCGACATTCTCAAGGAAACGGGCCCCGACGACGGCCGCGCCATCGAGATCCTGTTTGTCGATCTGGCCAAGACGGAAGACATCATGCTGCATATCGCGCAGCGTTTTTTCCCCAAACTGGCGGTCGGCTCGACCTATATTCAGCAGGATTATCTGTTCGAGGGCCTGCCGTTCATCAAGGCGTTCCACGAGTTCGTTTGGGATTATTTGGAAATCGAATATGTGACTGGTTCCACGATCGTCTTCCGCCTGGTCAAGCCGTTCGACCTCGGGGCCGACGGGTTTCGAGCGTTCCGGGACATGCCGAGGGCGAGCAAGCAGGGGCTGATTAAGGCGAACGCCGTCCGTTTCGGCGAGCCCTACGCCGAAATGTTCCAGAAGAGCTTCGATATGACGAACCACCCGGGATGGCGTCCCGAAGCCGCCGCTCCCCGTTGACTTCCGCCGTAGCCCTCCCCTATAAGCCCGCCTCAAGCGGCGGGTTATTCCGCCGCAATTTTTTTGGGGGCCGATCGCCCCCCGCCGGTTCAGGAGTTTACGACCGTGAAGCGCACCTATCAGCCGAGCAAACTCGTGCGCAAACGTCGTCATGGGTTTCGCGCCCGCATGGCGACCGTGGGCGGCCGCAAGGTGCTCAACGCCCGTCGCGCGCGAGGTCGCAAGAAGCTTTCGGCCTGAACCTTGGCCGACGATAGGGTCCTCTGGGGGCGGATGACGCGGCGCGCCGAATTTCAGCGCGCAGCCAAAGGCAAGCGCGTCAACGCCGCGGCGGTCGGCTTGCAGGCCAACGCGCGGGCGCCCGAGGCGACCGCAACAGCGGCCGCGATTCGGCCTCACCGTCACCAAGAAAACCGGCAATTCTCCGGTGCGCCACCGCATCAAGCGGCGCCTGAGGGACGCCATGCGCCGCATTTCGCCGCTGGACGCGCGGCCTGACCACGACTACGTGCTGATGGCGCGCCGGGAGGCGCTTTCGCTTCGCTTCGAAGCGCTCGTCGCCGACATCGCCGGCGCGTTCGGCCCGCGCCCAGCCGACGCCGAGACGGACGATCATGAACTCCGAGGAGACCCGCAACCTCATCCTGGCGATCGTCCTGTCCGCGATCGTCCTGATCGGTTGGAACTATCTGTTTGCGCCGAAGCCGCGCCCGTCGCTTAGCGGCAACGCGCCGGTCGCCGCCGGAACCGCGAATCCCGTCGCCAACTCGGTCGCCGCTCCGCAAAGCGCAGCCGCAGCCGTAGACGTCGTCAAGCCCCGCGCCGAAGCGCTCGCAGCGACCCCCCGAGTAAAGACTCGACGCGCCGGGCGTCGGCGGCTCGATCAATCTCGAGGGCGGCGAGATCGACGACGTCTTCCTCAAGGCCTATCACGAGACCATCGATCCCAAGAGCCCCAATGTCGTGCTGTTCTCGCCCGCCGGGCGCGCGGAGCCCTATTGGGCCGAGACCGGCTTCGTCACCCCCGACAAGGCGCGTCAAGACGCCGAACCGCGCCGACGCGCTGGACTTCGCAGCGGCGGCGATCTGACGCCGGTCCATCCGGTCACGCTGACCTAGGACAACGGCGAGGGCCTCGTCTTCACGCGCGAGATCGCGGTCGACGACAAATATATGTTCACTGTCACCGACAAGGTCGAGAACAAGGGCGACAAGCCCGTTTCGCTGCGCCCCTATGCGCTGATCCTGCGGCGCGGGACGCCGAAGGTCGGCGGCTATTCGGTGCTGCACGAAGGCTTTGTCGGCGTCATCGGCGACGGCTCCGTGCAGGAAGTCACCTACGCCGGCATCGACAAGGAGACCGACAAGGTCAAGGAGTTGAAGGGCGCCGGCGGCTGGCTCGGCTTCACCGACAAATATTGGGCCTCCGCCATCATCCCGGGCCAGACCGAGCAGATCGACGCGCGCTTCTCCGCCACGCGGCCGCCGCAGCGGCGCGAGGATTATCAGATCCGATTTCGTCGCCCCGGCGCTCGACGTCGCGCCCGGCGCTTCGGCGTCGCAGTCAGACGCGCATCTTCGCCGGCGCGAAGGAAGTCTCGACCATCGACGCCTACGCAGGCCGAATACAGCATCAAGAAGTTCGATCTGATGATCGACTGGGGCTGGTTCTATTTCATCACCAAACCGCTGTTCCACCTGATCGACTTCATCTACAAATATCGTCGGCAATTTCGGCGTGGCGATCCTGTGCGTCACCGTGATCGTCAAGGCGGTGTTCTTCCCGCTCGCCAACCAGAGCTATCGCTCGATGGCGAAGATGAAGCTCATTGCAGCCGAAACTCGCCGCGCTGAAGGAGCAGTATCCCAACGATACGCAGAAGCAGCAGCAGGCGCAGATGGAGCTGATGCGCAAGGAGGGCGTCAACCCGGTCGCTGGGCTGCCTGCCGATGCTGATCCAAATTCCCGTGTTCTTCGCGCTCTACAAAGTGATCTTCATCACCATCGAGATGCGCCACGCGCCGTTCTTCGGTTGGATCAACGATCTCAGCGCGCCCGACCCCACCAACATTTTCACTCTGTTCGGGCTGCTTGCCGATCGATCCCGACGGTGTTGCCGGTGTTCGGCCATTTCCTGCATCTCGGAGTCTGGCCGCTCATCATGGGCTTCACGATGTTCTTGCAGATGAAGATGCAGCCAGAGCCGGCCGATCCGACCCAGAAGATGATGTTCACCTACATGCCGTTCATCTTCACCTTCATGTTCGGCTCGTTCCCCGCCGGTCTCGTCATCTATTACGCCTGGAACAATTCGCTGACGGTCTTGCAGCAGTCGCTGATCATGAAGCGCGCCGGCACCCGCATCGAGCTGTTCGACAATCTGCGCAAAATGTTCGCCAAGCCCGCGGCCTAGACCGGGCCGCGGGGCGGCGCCAAGATCGCGCCTGGAGGCGGGAGCAATACGTGGCGGCGGCATCGCTTTTTCCGTTCTCAGAGGGCGTCGCTGTCATCACGGGCGCCGCAAGCGGCATCGGCGCGGCGCTGGCGGTGGAGCTTTCGCGCAGAGGCGCGACGCTCGCCCTCGTCGACAAGGACGAAGACGGCCTCAAGCGCACGGCTTCGCAGACGCGCGCGGCGAGCGTTCACGCGCTCGATCTCGCCGACCCCGACGCCGGCGCGCGCCTTTGCGAATCCGTCTCCGGCCCCGTAAACCTGCTGGTCAACAACGCCGGCGTCGCGCTCGGCGGCCGTTTCGAGGATGTCGCGGCGGAGGATTTCGACTGGTTGATGGCGATCAATTTCGGCGCAGTCGTCAACTCACCCGCGCGTTCCTGCCGCGCTTGCGGGCGTCGCGGGAGGCGCGCATCGTCAATGTCTCCAGCGTCTTCGGCCTTATCGCGCCGCCGGGCCAGACGGCTTACGCGGCCAGCAAATTCGCGGTGCGCGGCTTTTCGGAGGCGCTCAGAGCCGAGCTTTCCGGCTCCCCCATCGGCGTGTCGGTCGTCCACCCCGGCGGCGTGCGCACCAACATCGCCGCCAACGCGCGCCGGCCGCCGATGTCTGAGGCCGAACTCGCCGACATGGCGCGGCGCTGGGAGAAGGCGCTGCGTATGGCGCCGACGGACGCCGCCGCGATCATCGCAAAAGGGATCGCGCAGCGGCGCGCGCGCATCCTTGTCGGCGCCGATGCGCATCTGATCGACATCATGCAGCGCCTGCTCCCGGTGGCGCACGCGGGACTGTTGCGGAGGCTCCTTGACGCCTAGCCTCCAGATTCGCATCGCCTCCAATCTGATAAAGCTGATCGTGCGCTCGCGGCTCGGCGACATGCGCGACCTCGACCACATGAAACGCGTGTTCGAGGGCTTCTCGCTGCCGCCGCCGCGCGGCGTGCGGTTCCCTGGCGACACGATCGGCGGCGTCGCCGGCGAATGGGCGGAGGCGGGCGGCGACAAACCGCTGCTTTATCTGCACGGCGGCGGCTTCGTCGGCTGTTCGCCGCAAACTCACCGCCCGCTGACCGGCGCTTTCGCGAAACGCGGCTTTCGCGTGTTCGCCCCCGATTACCGGTTGGCCCCCGCGCATCCGTTTCCGGCGGCGATTGATGATGTTCTCGCGGTCTGGCGGGATTTCTCCGAGCGCGTCGGCGCTCCGGCGGCGGTGGCGGGGGATTCGGCGGGCGGCAATCTCGCCGCGGCGCTCGCGGTGATCGTCAAGAACGAAGCGCGCCGTCCGGCGGCGGCGGCGCTGTTTTCGCCCGCCACCGATCTTACCGGAGCCAGCGATAGCTGGCGGACCAACGCGCGTCGCGACGCAATGTTCACCGCGAGCCTCGCCAATCTCGCCACGATTTATCTCAACGGCGCGGATCCCAGGGATCCGCGCGCTTCGCCGCTGTTCGGCGACCTCGCGGGCCTGCCGCCGATGTTGCTGCATGTCGGCGAGAGCGAACTTCTGCGCGACGATTCCGTGCGCTTCGCCGCCGCCGCCAACGCCGCCGGCTCGCGCGCGAAGCTGAAAGTATGGGACGGCGCGCCGCATGTGTGGCAATTCATGCACAGCTTCGTCCCGGAGGCGCGCCGCTCGCTCGACGAGGCGGCCGCATTCTTGAGCGAGGGGCTCGAAAGGGCGAGCGATGAGCGAAACTCTTGACGTCCTGATCATCGGCGCCGGCCTTTCGGGCGTCGGCATGGCCTGCCATCTCAAAGCTCGCGCGCCGTGGGCGCGGTTGGCGATCCTGGAAGCGCGCGGCGCCATCGGCGGCACCTGGGACCTGTTCCGCTATCCCGGCGTCCGTTCGGATTCCGACATGCACACTTTGGGCTATGCGTTCCGCCCGTGGCGCCACGCCAAAGCCATCGCCGACGGGCCGTCGATCCTCAACTACGTACGCGAAACCGCCGCCGACCACGGCGTCGACGAGACCATCGCGTTCAAGACGAAAGTCGTCTCCGCCGCCTGGGATTCGGGCCAAGCGCTGTGGACGGTCGAAGCCGAGCGCGACGGCGCGAGGGTCTCCTACACGGCGCGCTTACCTGAGCGTCTGCGCCGGCTATTATCGCTACGATCGCGGCCATGTTCCGGAATTTCGCGGCCTCGACCAGTTCGCCGGCCGCGTCGTGCATCCGCAATTCTGGCCCGACGATCTCGACTATTCCGGCAAGCGGGTGCTGGTGATCGGCAGCGGCGCGACGGCGGTGACGATCGTGCCGGAAATGGCGAAGACGGCGGCGAACGTCACGATGCTGCAGCGCTCGCCGACCTATATGGCGGCGCGGCCGTCCGAGGACGCGCTCGCCAACGCGCTCAGCGCAAAGCTGCCCGCCCGCCTCGCTTATGGTCTGACAAGGCTGCGCAACGTGGCGCTGTCGATGCATTTGTACCGGCTGTTCCGCAAATATCCGGACAAGGCGAAGGCGCGGCTGCTCGAACTGGCGGGCGCGGAGCTGGGGCCGCAAGTCGACCTCGCCGATTTCACGCCGCGCTATAACGCCTGGGACCAGCGGCTTTGTCTCGTCCCCGACGCCGATTTCTTCCACGCGGTGCGCGACGGCAACGCGCAGGTGGTCACCGACGTACATCGACACCTTTACGCCGCACGGCGTCCGCACGACGTCGGGCGCGGAGCTGGCCGCCGACATCGTCGTCGTCGCGACGGGACTGGAGCTCAATCTGCTCGGCGACGTCGCCTTTGAAGTCGACGGCGCGCGCGTCGATTTCGCGCGCCGGCGCGTCTACAAGGGCTGCATGTACGAGGGCGTGCCGAACCTCGTTTCGGTGTTCGGCTACACCAACGCGTCATGGACGCTGAAGGCCGATCTCATCGCCGGCTACGTCTGCCGGCTGATGAACGCCATGCGGAGGCGCGGCTTCGCCGCGGCGACGCCGCCGACCTTGCCCGGCGAGGTCGCGGCGCCGTTCATGGATCTGACGTCCGGCTACGTGCAGCGCGCGCTGGCCAAACTGCCGAAGCAGGGCGACAAGGCGCCCTGGCGGGTCTACCAGAACTACGTCAAGGACGTGGGGCTGCTGCGGTTCGGCCGCGTCGAGGACGGGGTGCTGCGGTTCTCGTCGCCCGCCGCCGCGGCGGCGCGGCTGGCGGCGGCGGAATAGCAACTGCGCCGCTCGACCTGTCGAACCCATTTTCGTTGGTTTGCAGCAGCGCCCGCCCATGCTACTCCCGCCGGCCATGACCACGCGCATCGACGCCCGTTTCGCCGCCCTGAAAGACGCCCGCCGCGCCGCGCTGGTGACCTTCGTCATGGCCGGCGATCCCGATTACGAGACTTCGCTGGCGATCCTCAGCGCGCTGCCCGGCGCCGGCGCCGACGTCATCGAACTCGGCATGCCGTTCACCGACCCCATGGCCGACGGGCCCGCGATTCAAGCGGCGGGCTTGCGCGCGCTGAAGGGCGGCCAGACTCTGCAACAAGACGCTGCGGCTCGTGCGCGATTTCCGCAAGCGCGACGACGCCACGCCGATCGTGCTGATGGGCTATTACAACCCGATCTATGTCCACGGCGTTGAAGCATTTCTGACCGAAGCGAAGGCGGCTGGCGTCGACGGGCTCATCGTCGTCGATCTGCCGCCGGAGGAGGACGAGGAACTCTGCCTGCCGGCGCTGCAAGCCGGCCTCAATTTTATCCGTCTGGCCACGCCCACCACTGACGACGCCCGTCTGCCCGCGGTGCTCGCGCAACACCTCCGGCTTCGTCTATTACGTATCGATTACGGGCATTACGGGCGCCGCCGCGCCGAACGCTAATCAGGTCGGCGCCGCGGTTGCGCGCATCAAGCGGCATACCCACCTGCCTGTTGCGGTCGGCTTTGGCGTCCGCGACGCCGTAAGCGCCGCTGAGATCGCGGCGCGGGCCGACGGCGTAGTCGTCGGCTCCGCGCTGGTCGAGGCGGTGCGCAACGCCCTGCCCGACGGCAAGCCGGCCGAGGCGGCGGCGTCGCTGGTGCGCGAACTGGCCGCGCCGGCGTCGCGGGCGCTGACGAGGATGGCTTAAGCCATGAACTGGATGTCGAACGTCGTTCCGCCGAAAATCCGCTCGCTGCTGAGGCGCGACACGCCCGAGAACCTGTGGGTCAAGTGCCCCGAGAGCGGCCAGCTCGTGTTTCACAAAGACCTCGAAGCCAACCTGATGGTCGTGCCCGGCTCCGGCTATCACATGGCGATCGGCCCCCGCTCACGCCTCGCCGCGCTCTACGACGACGGCGCATTCGAGACGCTCGCGGTGGCCGAAACGCCCGCCGATCCGCTCAAATTCCGCGACATCAAGCGCTACGCCGATCGGCTGAAGGAGCATCGCGCCAAGACCGGCTCGCAAGACGCCGTGCTCGCCGCCGTCGGCCGCGTGGAGGGCCAGGAAGTCGTGACCGCCGTGCACGATTTCGCGTTCCAGGGCGGCACGCTCGGCATCGCGGCCGGTGAGACGATCGTCACCGGGATGACGGTCGCCGTCGAGCGGCGCGCGCCGTTCGTCATCTTCACCGCCTCAGGCGGCGCGCGGATGCAGGAGGGCATGTTCTCGCTGATGCAGATGGCGCGCACCACTGTCGCGGTGCAACGGCTGCGCGCGGCGCGGCTGCCCTATATCGCGTGCTGACCAACCCGACCACCGGCGGCGTCACCGCCTCCTACGCGATGCTCGGCGACATCCAGATCGCCGAGCCCGGCGCCGTCATCGGCTTCGCCGGCGCGCGCGTCATCGAGCAGACCGTGCGCCAACGCCTGCCCGAGGGTTTCCAGCGCGCCGAATTCCTGCAAGAGCACGGCATGGTCGACATGGTCGTGGCGCGGCCGGAGATGCGCACGACGCTGGCGCGGCTTTGCCGCATGCTGACCAAGACGCCCGGCCGTCAGCGGCCTATCGGCGGCGTGAGTAAGCATTGAACCGACGCCATCACCCAGCGCTTTGCGCCGCTGCATCCCCGCCTCATCGATCTCTCGCTCGGCCGCATTCGAGCGGCTGCTCGCCGATCTCGGTCATCCCGAAGCGCGGATGCCCCCGGTCATCCATGTCGCGGGCACCAACGGCAAGGGCTCGACGGTCGCGTTCATGCGCGCGATTCTGGAGGCGGCGGGCAAACGCGTGCATGTCTACACTTCGCCGCATCTCGTGCGCTTCAACGAGCGCATCCGCCTCGCTGGCGATCTTGTCGACGACGCCAGGCTGGAAGCGGCGCTCGACCACGCCGAACGCGTCAACGCCGGCCAGTCGATCTCTGTGTTCGAGATCACCACCGCGGCCGCGTTCCTGCTGTTTAGCCAGACGCCGGCCGACTATTTGCTGCTGGAGGTTGGCCTCGGCGGCCGCTTCGACGCCACCAACGTGATCGACAGGCCCGCCGCCAGCGTCATCACGCCGGTGTCGATGGATCACCCCGAATTCCTCGGCGCGACGGTCGATAAGATCGCCTACGAGAAGGCCGGGATTCTGAAAGCCGGCGCGCCGGTGGTGATCGCGGCGCAGACCGACGAGGCGCTGCGGGTCATCGAGCGCGAGGCGGTCCGGCTCCGCATTGCGCGCCACCTCGAGGGCCGCGACTATTTCGTGCGCGGCGAGAATGGCCGCCTCGTCTTCGAGGACGAGCGGGGCCTGCTCGATCTGCCAAAACCGCGCCTGCCTGGCCGACATCAGTTTGGCAACGCCGCCGCCGCCATTGCGGCGCTGCGGGCTGTCGACGCCGATATCCCGCACGCGGCGTTCGAACGCGGCCTCGCGCAAACGCAATGGCCGGCGCGGCTACAACGCTTGAAAGCCGGGCCGCTGGTCGCCCGCGCGCCGGTGGGCGCCGAGGTCTGGCTCGACGGCGCCCACAACGAGGCGGGCGGGCGGGTCCTCGCCGAAGCGATGGCCGATTTCGAAGACGCCTCGCCGCGCCCGCTGGTGCTGATCTGCGGCACGATGTCGGCGAAGGACACGGGGGCCTTTCTCGCCCACTTCAAGGGCTTGGCGCGTGAAGTGTTCGCGGTCCCGATTCCCGGCGAGCACGCCGCGCGACCCGCCGAGGACGTCGCGGCGTTCGCGGCCCGCGAGGGATTGAAAACCCGCGTCGCGACAAGCGTCGGCGCCGCGCTCGACGCGCTCACCGCGGAGACTTCGCCGCAGCCGCCGCGCATCCTGATCGCCGGCTCGCTGTATCTCGCCGGACCGGTGCTCCAGGAAAACGGCTGCCCGCCCAACTGATGGCCCGCGCCCGCGCCTCCTACGTCTGCCAGAACTGCGGCGCGATCACGCAGCGCTGGCAGGGCAAGTGCGAGGCCTGCGGCGAGTGGAACACCATCATCGAGGAAGCCGCGGCGCTCGGGGTCGGCGGCGCTGTCGGTGCGGCGGGGCGGCGGTCGGCCGGCCGTTTCCGCTGGAGGACCTCGCCGGCGAATCCAGACCCGTGCGAGCGCATCGTCACCGGGATCGGCGAACTCGACCGGGTCGCCGGCGGCGGCTTCGTGCCGGGCTCGGCGACGCTGATCGGCGGCGAGCCCGGCATCGGCAAGTCGACGCTGCTGATCCAGGCCTGCGCGGCGCTGGCCTGCGCGGCGGCCGGGTCGTCTATGTTTCGGGCGAGGAATCGACCGAGCAGGTGCGCCTGCGCGCCGCGCGCCTCGGCCTTTCGCGCGCGCCGGTGCAACTGGCGGCGCAGACGCTGGTCGAGGATATCGTCGCCACGCTCGGCTCGGGCGACGCGCCGAAATTCGTCATCCTCGAATTCGATCCAGACGATGTGGAGCGACGCGATCGAATCCGCGCCGGGCACGGTCAGCCAGGTGCGCGCGCGCCGCGCAGGCGCTGATCCGCTTCGCCAAGGCGAGCGGCGCGGCGGTGATCCTGGTCGGCCATGTCACCAAGGACGGCCAGATCGCCGGCCCGCGCGTCGTCGAGCACATGGTCGACGCGGTGATGTCGTTCGAGGGCGAGGGCGCCCACGCCTTCCGCGTGCTGCGCGCGACGAAGAACCGCTTCGGCGCGACCGACGAGATCGGCGTGTTCGAGATGACCGGCGCGCGGGCTCGCCGAGGTCGCCAATCCTTCCGCGCTGTTTCTGGCCGGCCGCGACGTCGCGGCGCCGGGCGCGGCGGTGTTCGCCGGCGTCGAGGGCGCGCGGCCGGTGCTGGTGGAGATCCAGGCGCTCGTCGCGCCTTCGACGCTCGGCACGCCGCGGCGCGCGGTGGTCGGCTGGGATTCCGAGCCGGCTCGCCATGGTGCTGGCGGTGCTGGAGGCGCACGGCGGCCTGAAGCTCGGGCAGCACGACGTCTATCTCAACGTCGCCGGGCGGCTTGCGGATCGCCGAGCCGGCCGCCGATCTCGCGGCGGCGGCGGCGCTGGTCTCCTCGCTGGTCGGCGTCGGCCTTGCCGCATGAGGCCGTCTATTTCGGCGAGATCGCGCTCTCCGGCGCGGTGCGCGCGGTCGGCCACGCGGGCTTGCGGCTCAAGGAGGCGGCGAAGCTCGGCTTTCGCGCGGCGTTCGCGCCGCCGGCGCGCGGCCCGAGACGAGGACGGCGCGGGCGTCTGCGTACGTCGGTGCGCGCTCGTCGCCGATCGCCGCCGCCGGCGTCGCCACGCGGCTGGCGCGGGAAGCGATAGCCGCCGAAGTGCAACTCGCCCGGGACATGACTGGACGCAGTCACGACTTCGGCCACTCGGTCGCAAGATCGAGCGACGGTGACGAACGCTGGATAGCCTTCGCTATAAGCGCTCGCGCTTCGCGCGCCCTCGTGGCGGATTCGACCGCGGACGAGGCGTTGACGGAATGCCTTCTTATCTCGATCTCGGCGTCCTCGGCGTCGTGCTTCGTTTCCGCCTTGCTGTCGATGATGCGCGGCTTCACCCGCGAAGTGCTGGCGATCGGCTCCTGGGCGGCGGCGGCGGCGGCGGCCTATTATTTCTATCCCCTCGTGCTGCCCTATCTCGCGCCCTATATCCATAAGCCGATCGTGCTGCAGGCGGTGGCCGCGGCGATCGTGTTCTTCGCCACGCTGATCGTCGTGTCGCTGTTCACGGTCCGCCTCTCCGACGCCATTCTCGACAGCAAGATCGGCGCGCTCGACCGCTCGCTCGGCTTCGTGTTCGGCGCGGCGCGCGGCTTCCTGCTCGCGGTCGTCGCCTTCGCGATCTTCAACTGGCTGGTCGGCGACAAGCAGCAGCCGCAATGGGTGAAGAACGCCAAGACGCGGCCGATGCTGGTCGACACCGCGACCGCATCGTCGCCCTGCTGCCCGAGGACGCCGCGGCGACCCTGGAAACCTGGATCAAGTCCGAAGACGCGCGCGACCGGCGCCGACGTTCCGGCCGACGAGAGCGAAGCCGGGCGCCGTGCCGGCCCCGGCGCCCGCGCCGGCGGCGCACACGACGGGCAAGCGCGGCGCGGCCGATCGCGACAAGCTCGACGCGCTGATCAACAGCAAGGTGCCGTTGCCGCCGCCGTCGCGCCAGCCCCTGCAATACCGTTGAGACGATCTGAGCGCCGCACCGGTTCGACCTCGACGCCGACCGGCTGCGCGAGGAATGCGGCGTCTTCGGCATTTTCGGCCATCCCGACGCCGCCGCGCATCACCGCGCTCGGCCTGCATGCGCTTGCAGCACCGCGGCCAGGAGGCGGCGGGCATCGTCGCCTTCGACGGCGAACGCTTCCATTCCGAGCGCCGGCTCGGCCTCGTCGGCGACCACTTCTCCAAGCCGCGACCATCGAGCGCCTGCCGGGATCGCTGCGCGATCGGCCATGTGCGCTATGCGACGACCGGCGCCACGATCCTGCGCAACGTGCAGCCGCTGTTCGCCGAACTCGCCGCCGGCGGCCTCGCGGTCGCCCACAACGGCAATCTCACCAACGGCCTGACGCTGCGGCGCGAACTGATCGCCGACGGCGCGATCTGCCAGTCGACGTCCGACACCGAGGTCGTGCTGCTGCTTGACCGCCCGCTCGCGCAAGCGCCATGATCGTCGACCGCTTCGTCGATGCGCTGAGGCGACATCGAGGGCGCCTATGCGCTGGTGGCGCTGACCAACAAGAAGCTGATCGGCGCGCGCGATCCGCTCGGCATCCGCCCGCTCGTGCTCGGCGAACTCGACGGCTCGTCCGATCCTGGCCTCGGAGACCTGCGCGCTCGACATCATCGGCGCCAAATTCGTGCGCGACATCGAGAACGGCGAGGTCATCGTCATCGACGACAACCGGCGTCGCCAGCCTCAAGCCGTTCCCGCCGCAAGCGCGCGCGCCCCTGCATCTTCGAATACGTCTATTTCGCGCGCCCCGACTCCGTCGTCCACGGCCGCTCGGTCTATGAGGCGCGCAAGGCATGGGCGCGGAGCTGGCGCGCGAGGCGCCGGCCTCGGCCGACGTCGTCGTGCCGGTGCCCGATTCCGGCGTGCCCGCGGCGCTCGGCTATGCGCAGGCGCTGAAGCTGCCGTTCGAGCTCGGCATCATCCGCAACCACTATGTCGGGCGCACCTTCATCCAGCCGACGCAGGCGATCCGCGAGAGCGGCGTCAAGCTCAAGCACAACGCCAATCGCGCGGTGGTCGCAGGCAAGCGCATTGTGCTGATCGACGATTCGATCGTGCGCGGCACCACCAGCGTCAAGATCGTCGCGATGATGCGCGAAGCCGGCGCGCGCGGAAGTGCATTTCCGCATCTCCTCGCCGCCGATCACCCATCCCGATTTCTACGGCATCGACACGCCCGAACGCGAAAAACTCCTGGCGGCGCGCATGTCGCTTGAAGAGATGCGCGCTTTCATCGGCGCCGACAGCCTTGCATTCCTGTCGGTCGAGGGCATCTACCGCGCGATGGGTTATTCCGGCCGCGATCCGCTGGAGCCGCAGTTCACCGACCATTGCTTCACCGGCGACTATCCGACCCCGCTTGCCGATCTCGAATTGGAGCGACGCAGCGTCGACCTGCTCGCTGAGGCGTCCTGAACCAAGGTTAATTCGAACCTAGCGGCGAGATTCGAAAGTACTCAGCTGCATGGGGCAAGATTTGCACGAATAGGCGGTACGAATACCTCTAGGACTTATCCTACAGGAACGCCCTCCGTGAACGCCTCCAATCCGCTCGCCGACATTGATCCGCGCCTGATGAGTGAAGCTTTCCGTCGTGCGCGCGAACGGCGCAGCCGCGACGAGATCGATTCCGATACGCTGCTCTCGGCCATCATCGCCGAGGCCAGGCGCGGCGCCCGAGACCTCTACTCGCTGGTCAGGGCCGCCGAGATGGCGAGACTGCCCGGCGCAGCGTGACTGCTCGCGGCCATGCTTGCCGACATTGTCAACGATTAGCGCCAGAATACCGTAAATTTCGGTCGAGTGGCGCGGGTTTCGAATTCATTGACGGAAAATGACTGTGAACCGCCTTTTCACCCTCGGCAGATCCCCGAACCGGCGTCAGACGGCGCGCGGCGTTGCGGATCCCGACGCCGCGGTTTGGTTCGACGACGCGCTCGCCGACCGGCGCTTTCGCGCGCTTCCCTATGAACTTGAGCAGCGGTTCCAGTTTGACACCGCCGAAGACCAGATCCGCGCGCTTTATCGCGCCGCCTTGTCGGCGACGCTCGTCTACAATGTCCAGCTGATCGCCGAATGGTCGCTGACGCGCGACGCTTTCGGGCTTTCGATGGCGTTGCATTTCGGCGTCGTCACGCCGGCGCTGTTGCTCATCGCCGCTTTCGCGCGCTCCGCGTACACGCCGTTGCAGCGCGACCTGATGGGTCTGGCGATACCGATGCTCGTCGCGGCTCAGGTCGTAGTGACTTATTTCGCCAGCGCCTCCGGGGAAGCGCCCTATTATCTGAGCCTGTTCGCGATCATCGCCATTCTTTGCAACGCCAGTCTGCCGTTGAGTTCGCGCGCCTCGCTCTGGGCGACCGCGCTTTGCCTGTCGCTGCTGGCGATCGTGTCCCGCGCGCCGCATCCGGGATCGAGCCAAGCTCAGATCGGCGGCATGATTCCGATCTCGCTCTGCGTTCTGATGACGCTGCATACGGCGTTTCAGCGCAATCGCGAGGCGCGGCGCGTCTATCTGCTCGACCAGCGTCAGCGCATGCGCGTCGCCGAGGTCGGCCTGGAGGCGCGCCATGACGCGCTGACGGGATTGGCCAACCGTCGTCGACTCGAAGAAGCGGCTGCGGCGATGTGGGAGCGTCCCAGCGGCTTGGTGTCGCCGATTTCCTTGGTCATTTACGACATCGACCGCTTCAAGGCCTATAACGACCTCTACGGCCATCAGGCCGGCGACGAATGCATCAAACGGGTCGCCCTCTGCGCGCTCGCCGAGATCGGCGCCGAAGACGACGTCGCGGCGCGCTATGGCGGCGAGGAGTTCATGCTGTTGTTGCCGCGCACGCCGCTGGAGGAAGCCCGCCGCGTCGCCGAACGGTTACGCGCGGCGGTCGCGACCTTGCGCATCGCTCACGCCGGCGGCGAGGAGCTCGGCGTGGTGACGGCCTCGTTCGGCGTCGCGAGCGCCGACTGCGCGCGGCGCAGCTTCCCGGATCTGACCGCCGACGCCGACGCTGCGCTCTATCGCGCCAAGCGCGCCGGGCGCAACCGCGTGCTCTCCGCCGCGCCGGGCTCGCCGAGGGGGCCGAAAGCGGCCTGACGCTTGCGCCCGCGCCGTCGCCCCGGCATGTTCGAACGCGGAGGCCTCGCATGACGCGCCATCGTTTCGCGCCCGATGTTTTTTACAACACGCTCGGCTCTCATCCCCCCGTCGCCCGCGTCGCCGACGGCGACACAGTCGTCACCGACACGGTCGACGCCTGGGGCTTCGACCAGGCCGGCGTGCGCCGTCAGCCGCCGCCGAACCCGATGACCGGGCCGTTCTTCGTGGAGGGCGCCGAGCCCGGCGACGCGCTGGCCGTCCGCATCGACCGCATGACCGCCAATCGCGACGAGGGCTGGACCTTCGGTCCCGTCGCGCCGAACGTGGTCGATCCCGCCGCGGTCGCGCTGCTGCCGAAACGCGAACGCTGGCTGTGGCGGCTCGACGCGCAAGCGGGACTGGCGCGGCTTCGCGAGCCGCCGGCGGCGCTCGCCGATTTCGAGGTCGCCGTTCGCGCCGATGCTCGGCTGCTTCGGCGTCGCGCCGCCGCTCGGTCAGGCGATTTCGACCGCCACCAGCGGCCCCTACGGCGGCAACATGGACTACCGCCGCTTCGGTCCCGGGACGACCGCCTATTTCCCGGTGTTCGCGCGCGGCGCGCTGTTCTTCCTCGGCGACGGGCATTTCGCGCAAGGCGACGGCGAGATCGTCGGCACGGGCATCGAAACCTCCTTCGAGGTCGAGTTCACCGTCTCGGTGCTGAAAGGCCGGACGATGGGCTGGCCGCGCGGCGAAACGACGCAGCATATGTTCACCGTCGGCAACGCCCGCCCGCTCGACCAGGCGTTGCAGCATGCGACGACCGAGATGATCGCGTGGCTCGGCGCGGATTTCGGCCTGAACGCCCTCGCGGCCAGCCATGTGCTGGGCCAAACGGTGCGCTACGACGTCGCCAACGTTTTCAACCCCGCCTATTCCGTCGCTTGCCGTTTGGAGAAGCGCGCGCTCGCGAGGCTTCGGGCGCGAACGCTTCTGGCATGAACGCGCGCGCAGCCCCGCCCGAGGCGGTGGAGAGCCGCATTCTCACCATCGCCGCCGAGCACGTTCGCCGCTTCGGCGCCCAGCGTCTGACCGTCGTCGGCGTCGCCGCCGACGCCGGCATGACGCACGCCAACGTCTACCGCTATTTTCCCTCGAAGACCGCGCTGCTCGAGGAGATCAGCGCGGCGTGGCTGCAACCGCTGGAGGCGAAACTGCGCGAGGCGGCCGACGGCGCCGACCCCGCTTATGACAAGCTCGAGCGCATGCTGCTCGCCGTTCATCGCGCCTATCGCGACAAACTCGACGCCGACCCCGCGCTGTTCGACCTGCTGATCGATTCGCTCGGCAAGGAGCGGGCGAGCGCCCGCAAGCATCGCGCACGCGTGCAATCGGAAATTCAGCGGGTGGTCGAGGAGGGCGTCAGCTTCCGGCGCATTCGCCATGGCCGACCGGCGGCGTGCGCTCGCGCTGGTGTTCGACGCCAGCCATCGCTTCATTCACCCGCTCACGCTGCAGCTCGACCGCGAAACGCCGGCGGCGGCGCTGGCGCAGCGGTTCGAACGCATCGTTTCGATGACGCTGCGCGCCCTGCGGACGGGGCGAACCTGAGCCTCACTCCGCCGGCTGATGCGCCCCCGCGGGGTAGCTCGCCGGCTCGCCCGCGGGCGCCTTGGCGCTGCGCGGCTTTTTCTTCGACCCCGCCAACCAAACCGACAGGCGGTCGAGATAGAGATAGATCACCGGCGTCGTGAACAGGGTCAGCGCCTGGCTGACGATCAGGCCGCCGACCATCGCATAGCCGAGCGGCTGGCGCAGCTCCGAGCCGGTGCCGTGGCTCAGCATCAGCGGCACGCCGCCGAGCATCGCCGCCATCGTCGTCATCATGATCGGCCGGAAGCGCATCAGCGCCGCCTTGCGGATCGCCTCCGCGCTGCGACAGGTGCTCGTCGCGCTCGACGGCGATGGCGAAGTCGACCATCATGATGCCGTTCTTCTTGACGATGCCGATCAGCAGGATGATGCCGATCAGCGCGATCAGGCTGAACTCGTAGCCGAACATCATCAGGATCGCCAGCGCGCCGAAGCCGGCCGACGGCAGGGTCGACAGAATCGTCAGCGGATGGATGAAGCTCTCGTAGAGCACGCCGAGGATGATGTAGACGGCGACCAGCGCGGCCAGGATCAGCAGCGGCACGGTCGACAGCGAATCCTGGAACGCCTGGGCGTTGCCCTGGAACGCCGTCTGCAAGCGCCGCCGGCAGTCGCAATTCCTGCTCGGCGTCGCTGGATGGCGGCGGTCGCCTGTCCCAGCGCCACGCCCGTGCGCGAGATTGAAGCTGATCGTCACCGCCGGGAACTGGCCCTGGTGGCTGATCGACAGCGGCGCCACCGGCACGGTCGTCCATTTGGCGAAGGCGCTGAGCGGCACGAGCTGCCCGTTGGTGGGCGAGCGGATGTAGAGCTTCGTCCAGGCGTCTTCGGGTCGTTCTGCAGCGTCGGCGGGATTTCCTCGATCACGTCGTAGGTGTTGATCTGCGTGAAATATTGCGTCACCTGGCGCTGGCCGAAGGCGTCGTAGAGCGTGTCGTCGATCAGCTGCGGCTGGATGCCGAAGCGCGAGGCCATGTCGCGGTCGATCTGTCAGCTGTCAGCGTCGTGCCGGCGGCCTGCTGGTCGGTGCCGACGTCGCGCAATTCCGGCAAGCGCCTGCAGCTTGCCGAGCATCTTCGGCGCCCAGACGTTCAGTTCGTCGAGATTGGCGTCCTGCAACGTGTATTGGAACTGCGTCAGCGCGGCGCGCGCGCCGACCGTCACGTCCTGCGCGGCTTGCAGATAGAGCCTGACGCCGATCACCTTGGCGAGCTTGCGCGCGCAGCCGCGCGATCACCTGGAACGCGTCGACGTCGCGGTCGTCGCGCGGCTTCAGCGTGATGAACATGCGGCCGTTGTTCTGCGAGGCGTTGCCGACGCCGGCGCCGAGGCCCATCGCCATGGTGGCGACGGCGGGATCGGCCTGCACGATGCGGCCGACCTGCTCCTGCAGCTTGTACATCGCGGGGAACGACACGTCCTGACCCGCCACGGTAGTGCCGAAGATGATGCCGGTGTCCTGCTGCGGGAAGAAGCCCTTGGGGATCTTGACGAACAGATAGCCGGTCGCCGCCACTGTCGCCAGAAAGATCATCAGCGTGATGAAGCTGTGGCGCAAGGCCGATGTCGAGCCCGCGTTCATAACCCTTCGCCATCGCGTCGAAGCCGCGCTCGCTGAACTTGTAGATCCGGCCGTGCTTCTCCTCGTCGTGCGACTTCAGGAAGCGCGACGCCATCATCGGCGTCAGCGTCAGCGCGACGAGCGCGGAGACGCCGATGGTCATGGCGATGGTGACCGCGAATTCGCGGAACAGCCGGCCGATGATGCCGCTCATCAACAACAGCGGGATCAGCACCGCCACCAGCGAAATCGAAATCGAGATGACCGTGAAGCCGATCTCGCCCGCGCCCTTGATCGCCGCCGGGAACGGCTTCATGCCCATCTCGATGTGGCGCGTGATGTTCTCGAGCACGACGATGGCGTCGTCGACGACAAAACCGACCGCGATCGTCAGCGCCATCAGCGAGAGATTGTCGAGCGAATAGCCGACGCCCCACATCAGCGCGCAGGCGCCGAGCAACGCCAGCGGCACGGTGACGCTCGGAATGATCGTCGCCCACACATTGCGCAGGAACACGAAGATCACCACCGACGACGAGCGCGATCGTCAACATCAGCGTGAACTGCACGTCCTTGACAGAGGCGCGGATCGTGGTGGTGCGATCCGACAGCACCGCCACTTTGATGTCGGCCGGGATCGCCGCCGTCAGCTTGGCCAGCTGTTTGTTGATGTTGTCGACGGTGGTGATGACATTGGCGCCGGGCTGCTTGAACACGACGAGGAAGACGCCGCGCTTGCCGTTGCGCCCAGCCGGCTTGCGTCGTGTCCGCCGGCCCCGACACCGCCTTGCCGATGTCGCCGACTCTGATGGCGCCGCCGTTGCGATAAGCGACGATGACGTTGTTCCAGTCCTTCGCCAAGGTCAGCTGATCGTTGTCGTAGATCGTGTAGGTCTGCTTGTCGCCGATGATCGAGCCCTTGGGCGCGTCGACGGTGGCGCTGATGATCTGCGAGCGCACGTCCTCCAACTGGAGGTTCTTCTCGACCAGCTTGGCCGGGTCGATCTGGATGCGGATCGCCTTCTGCTGCTGGCCGCCGACCCTGACCAGCGACACGCCGGAAATCTGGCTCATGCGCTGCGCCAAAATGTTTTCGGCCACTTCGTCGACGTCGACCAGCGGCTCCACGTCCGAGTTGACGGAGAGAATGAGAATGGGCGTGTCGGACGGGTTGGTCTTGCGGTAGGTCGGCGGGCTCGGCAGGTTTTTCGGCAATTGCCCGCCAGCGGCGTTGATCGCGGCCTGCACGTCGTTGGCGGCGGCGTCGATATTGCGGTCGAGATCAAATTGCAGCGTGATCGCGGTCGAGCCGAGCGAACTCGTTGAGGTCATTTGCGAGACGCCGGCGATCTGGGCGAACTGGCGCTCCAGCGGCTGGGCGACCGAGGAGGCCATCGTCTCCGGCGAGGCGCCCGGCAACTGCGCGGAGATCGTGATGGTCGGGAAATCGATCTGCGGCAGCGGCGCGACCGGCAATTGCGGATAGGCGACGAGGCCGACCAGCAGCAACGCCAGCATCAACAGGGTCGTGGCGACGGGCCGCCGGATGAAGATTTCGGAGAAGCCGCCGGACATGTCAGCTCCGCGGCGCGGCGGGTTCAACCGCCACGAGCGCGCCCGGTCGCAGCCGCGACTGCCCGGACGTCACGATTTTGTCGCCAACCTTGAGTCCCGACGCGATGGCCGCCTCCTCGGTGTTCTGATGCGCGATTTTGACCGGTCGCGGCGCCACTTTGTTGTCGTCGCCGATCACATATACGTAAAGTCCGCTGACGCCGTGCTGCACCGCCACGGTCGGCACGACGACGGCGTTCTTGTCGACGCCGAGCGTGAGATCGACGATGACGGCCAAGCCCGGCCAGAGCTTTTCGTCGTCGTTGGCGAAGCGGGCCTTCAGCTTGACGGTGCCGGTCGAGGCGTCGATCTGGTTGTCGACCACCTCCAGGACGCCGGTCGACAGCGGCTTGCCGTCGGTGCTCTTGACTTCGACCTTGGCCTCGCCCGCCTTCCTCAACGCATTGATTTCGCCGACCTGCTCCTCCGGAGCGGTGAAGTTCACGGAGATCGGCTGCAACTGATTGATGACGACAATGCCGGTCTGCTGGCTCGCCGCCACCATGTTGCCCTGGTCGACGAGTCGAAAACCGACCCGGCCCGTCAGCGGGGCGGTGATTGTCGTGTAGCCGAGTTGCACCTTGGCGGAATCTATTGCCGCGTCGTCGGCGGCGATCAAGGCGGTGTCGGAATTGACCAGCGCCTTTTGCGTGTCGAGCTGTTGCTCGGAGGCGAAACTCTGCTTGGCGAGCGTGGAATAGCGATCGAGATCGTGCTTGGCGTTGGCGAGAGTGGCGTTGTCCTGCTCCTCTTTCGCTTGCGCCTGAGCGACCGCGGCCTGGAACGGGCGCGGATCGATTTCGGCAAGCAGGTCGCCCTTGTGCACGATCTGCCCTTCCTTGAACGCGATCTTGTCGATCTGGCCATCGATCCGCGCTTTCACCGTGACGGTGTTATAGGGCGCGACCTGACCGAGGCTCTCGAGCAAAACCGGGAAATCCTTTTGCACCGCCGTCACCGCCTGGACAGGGGTCGCCGAGGGCTCGGAGGATTGCGGCGCGGCGGGCGCGGCCGCCGTCTGCGCCGGCAGCGGCAATCGCGCGCGCGCCTCGCGGGCCAGCGCGGCCGCCTTCGGCGAATAGACCGCAATTTGGTCAGGCGCATAGATCGCGTAAGCCGCGGCTCCAAGCGCTCCCGCCACGACGACCCAGAGAAAAGCCTTCACCGCCATGATGCACTCACCGCCTTGCCGACCCGGAGACCCTCGGAATACGTAACGCAGCAAAGCGGCGAAGATAGAGTGGGTTGAACATTTTTTATTGTGATCCTCGCAAAGTTCCGAAATATGGCGCGTAATGCGCGGGCGTTCATCGGCCAGTCATATGCGGCGCCGCATAGGCTGGCGAAGGAGACCCCTGTGGAGGGGGCGCGCGTTGATCTTAAAATTCGGTTATCGATCATGGATCTGCGCGGCCGCGGGCGCGTTGATGGGGCTTGTCGGCCTTATCGGGCTGGAGCGCGCGCAATCCTTTACTGTGCCCGATTGGTGCGGCGGCGTGCGGCCGTGTCCGCCGCCCTGCCTCGGCGCCCCCGAAGCGGCGCGCGACCCGCGGGCGTTCGTCGACCTCGCCCGCTATGAACTGGGGCCCTCGCGTCGACCGCTGCGCCGCTGGATGGCGCCTTATCGCCGCTACTATTATCGGCCGGCCCTGCACGCCGCCGCCCCGCCGCCTCCGGTTGTGGAGCTTCCGCCGGCGAACCTGACCATGCCGCCGCTGACGGACCCCAAAAATGTCTACGCCGGCATCGCCGCCGGCGACGTCAGTCCCGCGACCGCGGGGGCGCTGTCGCGGGTCTATGCGCCCAATCTGACGACCGGCCGCGTCGACGTCATCGACCCCGCGACGTTCACGGTCGTCGACAGCTATTTCGCCGTGCCAAGCCCGCAGCATATCGTGCCCTCCTGGGATTTGCAGACGCTCTGGGTCTCCGGCGACATCAGCTACACCGGCGGCCACGCCGACGTCGCGCCGATCGACCCGAAAACCGGCAAGGTCGGCAAGCCGATCTCGGTGCCCGATTCCTACAACATGTATTTCACGCCCGACGGGCGTTCGGCGATCCTGGTCGCCGAGGCCAAGCGGCGGCTCGAATTCCGCGATCCCAAGACAATGGCGCTGCAGACCTACATCGTCGCGCCGGACTGCGCCGGCATCAATCACGCCGATTTCTCGCTCGACGGCGCCTACGCCATTTTCACCTGCGAATACAACGACAAGCTCGCCAAGATCGATCTCGTCCACCACAAGCTCGCGGCGATGCTGCAATTGAGCCCCAAGCACATTCCGCAGGACATCCGCGTCGCCCCCGACGGCTCCGCCTATTACGTCGCCGACATGTTGAGCGACGGCCTCATCGTCATCGACGGCGACAAGTTCGTCGAGACCGGCTTCATCAAGACCGGCGTCGGCGCCCACGGTCTTTACCCCAGCCGCGACGGCAAGAAGCTCTATATCTCCAACCGCGGCACCCACAATCTCTACGGCGTGCCGAGGGGCGAGGGCAGCGTCTCGGTGATGAATTTCGCCTCGCGCCAGATCGAAGCGACCTGGACAATTCCCGGCGGCGGCAGCCCCGACATGGGCAACGTCAGCGCCGACGGCAAGTTTTTGTGGCTGTCCGGGCGCTACGACGGAGTGATCTACGCTTTCAACACGGCCGACGGCGCGGTCAAGACGATCCCCGTCGGCGGCATGCCGCACGGGCTGACGGTGTGGCCGCAGCCGGGGCGCTACTCGCTCGGGCACACCGGGAATTTGCGCTAGCGGCGTCTTTGCGGCCGCCCCTCAGACCCGCCGTCCAAACACCTGACATTCGCGAAAATTCAGGCGGCCGCGCTCCAACAGTTGCACCCGAACGAACCGCGCCGGCGCGGGCGAGGCGACGTTGGCGGCGAAGACGCGAAAAATGTCGTCGCATTCCTTTTTCAGCAAAGGCGCCCACGCGCGTCCGTCGAGCGAGCCCCACACCGCAAACCGGCGCAGGCGTCCGCGGAAATCGCTGCGATTGTAAATCACGATCTTGTCGACATGAAACGCAGCGCCGAGGTCGACCCGCCACCACGGCTCGTCCTCTTCCGCCGTCTGGAAAAACGCAGGCGAGAACACGTCGCCGTTAGTCGCGACGTTGGCGTCGGGGTGGGACGACTCGGGGCCGGTCGAACTCTGCGTCGCGGGGCGGCCAAGCGCCACATTGGTCGCCGCGCCAGGCGACAGCGTGGCGTGGACGTCCTGCCAGGTTTCGGAGGTAACGGCGGTGAGAACCGCGTCGCGATCGATCCACACGCCGGCGAGGTCGTCGCCGAACGGACCGGACGCGCCCTCGACGAACACATGCTCGAACGGTTCGCCGCTTAGGGTGTTGCGGCTTACGCGTGAGCCGGCGATCGGCCATTGCGGCGCCAATTGAAATTGCCGGTAGCCGAGCCGGTCGAGCGTTCGCAGGTCGCGCCGCGCCTTGGCGAGTTCGATCGTATTGACCTCGACGGAGAGGAACTCGGGACGTTCCTGGAAATGCCCTAGCGCATCCAGCACCTCGTTGTCCGCGCCTTCGATATCTATTTTCAGAAAATGCGGCATGCCGTGACGGGCGAATATTTCGCGCATGTCGACGCGATCGACCTCGATCTCGACGCTCTCGGTGCCGGCCGCGACATTTCTGGCGACCCACGCCGGATTGGCGGTGCTCCAGACCGGAATCGTCGAATTGACGAAGAATTTGACCTTGCCCGCTTCGCTCGGCGCGGCGATGGCCCCAGCCACGATCAGCAACTGTCCGGAGCGGATTTCTTCGGAGAACTTGTTCTTGCAATATTCGATGCAAGTCGGATTGGCCTCAAAGGCGATGACTTGATATCCGATCTTCAGATAGTATTGCGTATCCTCGCCGGTATGCAGACCGACATCGTACACAAGCTGCTCTTTGCGCGCCATCCCAGCCCCCCGATTGGCCGCCCGTCTCGCCTGCCCGACGCTTTCCTCGTCTCGCGCGAACGGCGCGCGCCGTCCCCTGGCGTCCCCGGCGCTATATCCGATCGTCGGGCGTTGGGCGAAATTCTCGTGGCGGCGCGAGAGCCGAGCCGTGCTTTAGCCTAAGCCGCGCCTGGCGCCGCAATCCGCGCAGCGCCCGCCGGCCGCGCCCGTCCATGCTCGGTTTTGTGCCAATGGAACGGCCGCACGATCAGTTCGTAAAGCGCCACCCAGGTCGCCAGCGAAATCAGCGCGTAATAGGCGGGCATATAGAGCAGCGCGCGGCCGTAACGACGCAAGCCCCGCTTGCGCATCGCCACCAGCGCCGGAAGCGCGACGGCCTGAAACCCCATCAGCGTCAGAATATAAGTAAAGACATCGGCGAGTCGCGAAGCGTCCGATTCCCCCCTCGCCTCTTCGACGCCCCGCCAGATCGCTTCGGCGAGAAACGCGGGACCGATGAGGCAGGTCATCACCGTGCCGACGATCAACACCAGCCCCGCAACGCCCTTCTTGAACCCAAGTTCGCGAAAATAGCGCGCCGGCTCGCGGGTGTGGACGATCATCGTTTGCATCCAGCCCTTCTGCCAGCGCGTGCGCTGGCGAAACCAGTTGACGAACTCGTTGGGCGCCTCTTCGAGCGTTTCGGAGTTGAGCGCGCCGACGCGGGCGCCGAAGCGGGCGAGACGCAGCCCGAGATCGGCGTCTTCGGTGACGTTCCAGGCGTCCCAGCCGCCGACCTTGCGCAATGCGGCGGTGCGGAAATGATTAGTTGTGCCTCCCAGCGCCACCGGCAAATCGAGCGCCGACAGGCCAGGATTTATGAGTTCGAACAGCGCCGCATATTCGACCGCGAACATGAAGCTCAACCAGCCGTCGCGCCAATTGGCGATCGTCAGCCTGCCCTGCAACGCAGTGAGCGAAGGGTCCGCGGCGAAACGGGCGGCTGCGCGGCGCAGTTGGTCGGGCGCCGGCACGTCCTCGGCGTCATAGACGCAGACGAAGGCGCCGCGCGCTACGTCGAGCGCCACATTCAGCGCCCGCGGCTTGGTGCGGGGTTTGCCGGGCGGGACGACGATGACGTCGTAACGCGGCGGCAGACGCTCAGCGACAATGGCGCTCAGCGTCTCCTCGTCGCCCGCTTCGATGACGAATTTGATGTCGAGCTTGGACTTGGGATAGTCGAAGGCGTTGAGCCCGGCGACAAGCTTCGGGATCACCGCGCCCTCGCGATACATCGCCACGATCACGGTATAGACGGGCAGGTCCGCGTCGGCGAGCGGGGGCGGGAGCGGCGGCGGGTCGGCGGCGATTGCCGCTGCGAAGCGCATAACGATCGCCGTCGTGAACAAGAGCCACAGCAACGCCGAGGACGCCACGCGTTCGACCCACGGCGCGGCGGCGGCCAGAACGATCATGCCGAAGCCGAAGGCCGCGGCGGCAATTGTCTGCGCGGGCCGCATCTCGCCGCGAGCCGTGAGCGCGGGATCGAGCCGCTCCAAATGCAGCGCCGCGCGTCTGGCGATCTCGCCGCCGCGCTCGACTCGCACGAGCGCCCCGAGCCGACGCGGCGAAGTGATAGCGAGCGCAGTCAGCTTGTCGCCGCGCTCGGCCGCCTCGATGATTAGCCGCAACGCGTCGCCACGCGGAGCGGCGATGGCGCGATACGGGGCGCCGAGTCGCGCCAGATAAACCACGCCGACATTGATGGCGCGGGCGGGCGAAACGACGTTGTCGAGCGAAGCGCCGCCGACATGGAAAGGCACGCCGAGCCGGTCGGCGAGCGCGCGATAGAAAAACTCCTCCTGCGCCAGCCCCTCGCCGAGCAACGCCCTGTCGGGCGCAACGCGGAGTTCGTCGGCGATTTCTCCGGCGCGGATAAGGGTTGCGACCGGCGCGCCGTAGTCGGCGAGAAACGCGATTTCGCGCGGCGGGATTGCGCCCGCCGGCGCCGCAAATGACCCTTTCAAGGTATAGTCCATAACGTTGCGGCGCCCTTGCGCGCATTTTTGCGCAAGTTGCGTCAAATGTCACGGGTTCTTGCATGATACTTGCGAACGTTACATGATTTTATGTTCAGCAACTCGCGCCGCCAATACAGATCGTGCTTTCGGGGCGGCGACAGGTTGCGTCCGCGCGGGGCGCCAGATCTCGCGTGCGAATTCTGGCGCCGGGATTGGGCGTGCGGCGGCGAAGATTGGCGCCCGCACTTTGGCGGCGCGACGGGAACTTGGACGATGGAGGATTTGAGCCGCCGTGAGGGCTCGCTAAGCGATGAGCGCGGCGAGGTCGGCGTTGGCGCCGCACAGCAGCACGCCGACGCGCTCGCCCCGCGCCGGCACATAGGCGCCGCTCGCCAGCGCCGCATAAGCCGCCGCGCCGCCGGGCTCGGCGACGATGCTGAAATCCCGCCACAGCGCGCGTTGCGCCGCGCGGATCGCCTCGTCGCTCACCAGCGCGACGTCGCGCCACCGTCTCTCGGCAGAATCGCGAAATTGCAGCGCTCGCCGACGCGCCGAGCGCCGAGCGAATCCGCCGCGACCGATCGCACCGGCACATCGACCGGCCGGCCGGCCTCCAGCGCGGCGTGCAGGGCGCGCGAGCCCTCGGGCTCGACGCCGACCACCTTGACGCGTCCGGCGAACCATGCCGCGACCCCGGAGATCAACCCGCCGCCGCCGACCGCGACGAGCACCGTATCGAGCGGCGGCAGCCCGAGCGGCGCGAGGTCCTCGTTCCCATTCGAGCGCCGACCGTGCCCTGTCCGGCGATGGTCGCGGCGAATCGTAGGCGTGAACCGCGAGCGCGCCGGTCTCGGCGACATAGGCGTCGCAGAAGCGCGAGCGCGTCGAAATAGGTCGCGCCCTCGACATGCACGTCGGCGCCGTAGGCCTCGAATCTTGGCGATCTTCACCGGCGCGGCGATCTCGGGCACGAAGACTCCGCGCCGCACGCCGAGCCGGCCGGCGGCATAGGCGACCGCCGCGCCGTGATTGCCGCCCGACGCGGTCGCGCAGCCGACCGGCGGCGCGGCGCGGCGTCAGCAGATTGTTGAACGCGCCGCGCGGCTTGAACGAGCCGGTGTGCTGCAGGAATTCGAGCTTGAGCGAAATCGGCGGCGCGCCGGCGACCGGCGAGGCCGCCTCCAAGCAGCGGCGTGCGCCGGACATGGCCGGACGATGCGCGCGTGCGCCGACCTCGATTTCGTCGGACGTCCGGTTCGATGTGAGGCCATTCGCGCGCTCTACACCGGAATCACATCGACCTCGACTTCGAGGTCGTGGCCGCCGTGCGAGAGGACCACGCCGTCGACCGGCGGCACGTCGGCGTAGTCGCGGCCGCGCGCGACGACGACGTGATCGTCGCCCTCGGGGATGGCGTTGGTCGGATCGAGGCCGAGCCAGCCGAAAGCCGGCCCGCACCAGACCGTGACCCAGGCATGCGAAGCGTCGGCGCCGGCGAGCCGCGGCTTTCCGGGCGGCGGGATGGTGCGGATATAGCCGCTGACATAGAGCGCGGGCAGGCCGAGGCCGCGCAGCGCCGCGATCATCACATGCGCGAAATCCTGGCAGACGCCGCGCCGCGGCCGCGAACGCCTCGGCCGGCGCCGTCCTGACTTCGGTCGCCTTCGAATCGTAGACGAAATCGCGCTTGATGCGCTCGTTGAGATCGACGCGCCGCTTCGTAGATCGGCCGCCGGGCGGAAAACTCTCGCGCGCGTAAGTCGTGGCGGCGGCGAACAGGGCGACCGAGCCGGCTCGGATAGATCGCGAACGCCGGCGAATCTCGGGCCAAGCGACTCCGGTCTCGGCGGCGAGCTCGGCGACCGTCTCCCAGGGCGGCGTCAGCGCGGCCAGCGGCGGCGCCGCGCGCTCGACCTCGACGCGCGACATCGCCTTGATCGACGAGTTCGCGATGCGGCGTCTCGATCCGGATCCGCGTGACGCGATTGTCGAACGCGTCGATGCGCTCGCTGCGCAGTCTGCGGCGTCGGCGTGCGCCTCGATGCGCGAAGTCGCTGACGCTGCTGGCCCGGCTCCTCGCGCGGCCGCAGCCGCAGCGCGCAGGCGTTGACGGCGACCGGCGCGCCGTAGCGATAGCGCGTGAGATGGGTGACGTCGTAGATCACGCGAGGCCCATGATCTTCTCCGGCGCGCGCGTGCGAGGCGCCCTGCAGGAAATATCGCGCGGCGATCGCCTCGGCCAGCGCCGCCAGCTGCTGCTCGATCGCGAGAATCGCTGGTCCTCGATCTTGTCGGCGTATTCGGCGGCGAGCTCGGCGCTGAGCAGCGTCGCGAGCCGCAACGGCTCCTCGGGCATGCCGTCCTGACGCAGCACCGGCAGCGCGTGCGATATGCTCGGCGATCAGCTTGGCCTGAAACGCGACCGAGCGCGGATTGAAGGGGTCGAGCAGCGCCATGTCGCGCACCGGCGCGAGCGCGACGCCGATCAGCGTGCGCGAGCGATAGGTGATCTGCGAATCGATGAGATCGAGCAGCACGTCGAGATTGTGCTCGGTCGCCTCCTGATGCGCGAACTGGCGCGCCAGCCGGCAGGTGTTGATGCCGCGCTCGATGCGCCGGCCGAGTTCGTAGAATATCCAGCCCGCGCCGCGGTTGAAGTTCTCGTCGAACAGGCCGGCGAGCGCGGCGATCGTGGTCAGCGCTTCGTCGACACAGTCGAGGATCTCGCGATTCGGCCAGCGGCGCGGTCCGGCGCTTCGACGATGACCCGTCTTCAGCCGGCCGATCAGCTGCCAGGTCTGCTGCGTCAGCCGCTCGCGAATGACGGAGGCGGCGTAGACGCGCGGCGCGCGCGATCGAAAGCGCGGAGCCGTAGTTGTCGGGGATCGCGCAGCGCGGTCTCGGCCGGGCGCGAGGTCGCGTCGACCTTCGGCGTCGATCGCGCCCCAGGCGACGCAGCAGGCCCTTCAGGCGCTCGATCGATTCGCGCGCGCCGGTCACCGGCGCGTCGGGATCGACCGCGCGCGCGCAGAGGCAGCGCACCAGCCGCAGCGTCGCCTCCTCGCGCTCGAGATAGCGGCCGAACCAGAACAGATTGTCGGCCGCGCGGCTCGGCAGATTGCCGAGCATGCGCGACGATATGGCACCTTTTCCGGGCGTCGGCAGCAGCGCTGGTCGCCTCGACCGGCTTGTCCGCGAGCACCCAGACGTCGGCGGATTCGACGCCCTGCGCCCATCGAAACCGCGCGCGCGTCGGGCTTGTCGGAAACGCGCGCGAACCCGCCCGGCATCACCCGCCAGCCGTCCGGCGTCGCGGCGACGTAGACGCGCAGCACGAACGGCCGCGGGACCAGCTTGCCGCTCTCCCAGCGCGGCATGGTCGAGAGCCGCACGACTTCCTGGCCGACATAGTCGAGCGCCGCGCGTCGCGATCGCGCGCGCGTCAGCGCCTCGCCGTTCAGCCCCGGAAAGTTCGGCGCCGACAGCGACGCGGCCGCTTTTCGAGCCCGGCGCGGCGTCGCCGAAGGCGCCGGCGACCGAGACGTTGTCGAGAGCTGCGAGCACGCGCTCGCGCTCGGCGGGCTGGCCGCACCACCAGGTCGCGATATTGGGCATCGCCAGCTCGCCGCCGAGCAGGCCGCGCGCGAGCCGCGGCAGGAACGCGAGCATCGCGCGCGATTCGACAAGACCCGAGCCCGGCATGTTCTCGACCGCGACGCCGCCGGCGCGGATCGCGTCGATGCAGCCCCGGCACGCCGATCCGCGAGGCCGAGTTGAGCTCGAGCGGATCGCACCATTCGGCGTCGACATGGCGCCAGATCACGTCGGCGCGCTTCAGGCCGGCGATGGTGCGCACGAAGCACGCGGCCCGTCGCGCGACGACGAGATCGTCGCCCTCGCACCAGCAGAAAGCCGAGATAGCGCGCGAGATAGGCCTGCTCGAAATAGGTCGCGCTGCAGCGGGCCGGGGGTCATTATGCCGATGCGCGGCTCGCGACCGCTCGCCGCTCGCCTTCAGGCCGGCGCGAAATTCGCGGAAGAACGGCGCGACGCCGCTCGACGTTCATCTCGCGATAGAGGTCGGGAAACGCCTGCGAGACGACGAGCCGGTTCTCCAGCGCATAGCCCGCGCCGGACGGCGCCTGCGTGCGGTCGCCGAGCACCCACCAGTCGCCCGTCGGGGCCGCGGCCGATGTCGGCGGCGTAGAGCCTGAGCCACCGCCCGCCCGGCGGCTTGACGCCGCGCATGGCGGCGACGAAATCGGTGGAGCCGGTCAGCGCCGCGGCCGGCAGCGCGCCCTCGGCGATCAGGCTGCCCTCGCCGTAGACGTCGGCCAGCACCCGCTCGATCAGTTCCGCACGCTGGATCGACGCCGCTCTCGATCTTCCGCCATTCCGCCGTCGGGATCAGCAGCGGCAGGCGGCCCAAGGGCCAGACCCGCTCGGCCGTCTCGCCGCGCACCCGATAGGACATGCCGCGATTGCGCATGCGCCGGTCGGCGGCGGCGAAACGCTCCGCGACCTTGTCCGAGGGCGACGCCGCCAGTTGCCGCAGCAGGCGCATCCAATGCTCGCGTCGGGCGCCGTCGGGACCGATGAATTCGTCGGGGATTCCCGGCAACGGCGCATAATCGTCCGTCCAAGCGGCGACTTGGGCTTCGGCTTCCGCGACGCGCGAAGCGGACACAGTACGGATGGGAACGGGCAAGGGCGGCTCGTGGCGAGATGACGCAGTGCACTATGGGGCGAAGTTTCCACTTCCGCCAGCCAGGCCACGCGGTTTTCCCGCTCGACAAAACGCGCGGCCTCGCGCCATATTAGTATGTATACGACGCTCATTGAAAGTCTCACATGCTTCGCCGCCTTCTCGTCCTGTTGCTAGCCCTCGGACTGGCCAGTCCCGCCTTCGCTGACGGAAAAGTGGTCGTCTTCGCCGCCGCGAGCCTCAAGACCGCGCTCGACGCGGCGGCGGCGGCCGTTTCATCACGCAGGGCGGCCCGGAGGTCTCGCTGAGCTATGGCGGCTCGCTGGGGCTTGCGCGCCAACTCGTCGCCGGCGCGCCGGCCGATGTGTTCATCTCGGCCGACGAACCCTCGATGGACGCCGCGGCCGAAGGGCAATGCGATCAAGGCCGGCACGCGCGCCGACTTCCTGCGCAACCATCTCGTCGTCGTCGCGCCCAAGGCCTCGTCGCTCGACAAGCTCGAACTTACGCCCGCGGCGTTCGCCGCGGCGCTGGCGACAGCAAAGCTCGCCACCGGCGAAGTCAAGACGGTGCCGGCCGGCCGCTACGCCAAGGAGTCGCTGACCAAGCTCGGAGCTGTGGGAGGCGGTCGAGCCGAAACTCGCCATGACCGACAATGTCCGCGCCGCGCTCGAATTCGTCGCGCGCGGCGAAGCGGCTTTGGGGATCGTCTATCGCACCGACGCCAACGCGGAGCCGCGCGTGAAAGTCGTCGCCGCCCTGCCGGAATCTTCACATGCGCCGATCGTCTACCCGCTGGCGATTGTCGCCGCCTCGCAAAATGCCGACGCCGCGCGCTTCGTCGCTTTCCTGCGTTCCGACGCCGCTGCGACGTTGTTTCAGGGCCAAGGGTTCGAGGTGATCAAATAGTCACTCCCGCGGCAGCGGCAGGGTATGGCCGGTCCGGGCCTCGAACTCCCGCTCGGGATCGGCCCACACCACAGCGCGCTCCGTCTCGTCGAGGCCTTGTTGGTGCATCGCGAAATAGCGTTCCGGCATTTCGGAGATCACCACGTCCGGCCGCTCGCTCTCCAAGAGATCATAATACATGTGCGTCGTGGCGACGGCCACGAGGCGCGAGAAATGCCGCATCAGATAGACCATCAAACGCGAAGAATTTGAAGTACGGAACATCACCGCTTTCGGCAGATGGGCGTCCTCCGATTGGAACACGTCGACCTGATTGGAGCGGTACGATGTGCCTCTGACGACGGCTTTGAATTTCGGCGGCGGCGGCTCCAGCAGTTCGACGCGGCGCCCGGGCTCGCCGACGCTGCGCGCGATGTCGCCGGCGACGAATATCTCGCGCGTCTGCAAATCCGCTTCGCGCGCGATCCCGGCGGGATCGACGCCGGGCAGCGTCGCCATCAGCTCGCGATAAACCACGAAACTGCCGTAACCGGAGATGTGGACGTCGTGGGGCAGGCAGACCTCCGCCTTCGCCAGCCCAGCGATCATCGCGTCGAGCGGATAGACCAGGTGCTCACGCAAGGCTTCGCCGCCGTGGCGCAACACCTTCATCGCCGGGCGGTCCGGCGCAAGCTTCGGCGCGCCGGCGATCGCTTCGGAATGCACCGCGGGGTTATCGGGGATGATCAGAAGGCGATAAACAATGCCGCGCGCGTCGCAATAGCCGAGGCGGCGCTTCATCATTTCGATCCAGCTTTCGACGCCGCGCGCGCCGAGGCCCGAGCCTTCGAACAACTGCTCGCACGCTGCGTCGCCCATCATGAACAGCCGGTCTCCGTCGCCCGCGAACACTTTGCCGGGGCCGAGCCCGGCGACGCTGCGCCACAGCCGCCGGCCCCGGAGAGCCCACGGCATCGGGCTCCATTCGAGCTCGGCCGCGCCGCCGACGACGACGTCGCCCGGCGACACCACGCGCAATGTGTCGAGGCCGCGCGCGCGCAACAGGATGAGCGGATGGTGGAACGCGGTTTCGACGCCGCGCTCGGCCACGCGCGGAGCGCCCCAAGCCGTCCAGTCCGGAGTGCGCGCGACCCCGTCGCGCGCCTCAGCAAAATCAGTCAATGTGAACCCCCGCGCGGTGGTCCGCTTTCTTAGTCGGGGACGTCGCGCGCCGCCATAGCTTGGCGCGACGGGTTACGCAGTCTAAATCCGCACGCGGCCGGCTGTAGGCGTCTGAATGGGGGGCGGGTTTGAAAATCGTCTTCGTCGGGGGACGGCAGGCGCGGGTGCTGCGCGACCTCTATCAGCGCCTCAGCGGCGCCGAGGCGCATTGGATAGATCCGGCGATCAATCTTCAGCCCGCCGACGAGGCGCGGCTCGCGGCGGCCGACATGCTCGCGTTGCAGGCGCAGGGCGCGCCGATCCGCGCCGATCTCGAAACGCTCGCCCCCAACGCGGAGCGTGCGCTCTTTCCGGAGTTGGCGCTCGATTTTCTGTGGCCGTTCGGCGGCCAGCCGCATGTTCGCAACACGCGCGACGCGCTTTTCCCCGCCGGCCCGTTCCCGGTCGAACTCGGCGACGCCTGGTTGAACCGGCGCCTCGACGGTCGCGAGCGTCTCGAGGCGGTGGAGGCCGAATATCTCGCCCTCGACGTCGCCGCCATTCTCGACCTCGACGCCTACAAAGCGATGGCGCTACAGCGGCAAGCCGAAATCGACGCGGCCTGCGGCGCGGATTTCGCCGCGCGTTTGGAGGCCGAATTTCGCCATCGGCCGCTGTTCGTAAACCCGCTGGCGCCCGGAACCGACTTGTTGCGCGATCTCGCCAATTGGACCTTCGCCCGGCTCGGGGCGCCCTACACGCTGACGCGGGATTGGCGCCCCGGCGGCCACGTCCCGGAGCTGCCGCCGCACCCGAGCGTCGCCCGCCATTTCGGCCTCGCCTGGACGCAAGGGCGGCGCTACCGCCTGTGGACCGCTGACGGCGTGGATTTCGGCGAATATGTGCGCCGCTATCTCAGCTTTTGCGAAGGGCCGGAGGTCGAAACGGGCATCCTGACGATCGCGCTCGGACACGCCGAGGCCGGGCTCGAACTTCTGGAAAAGGCCGCCCAGCGTCCGATGGGACGGCGGTGCGAAAGAGTGCGGCGCTCGCTGACGTTCGCATTCCTGTCCGCCCCGCAATCCGGCGACGCCGCCGCCGCCCTGCGCCGGGCCGGCGCGCTGGAGGACGACGACCTCTACCCGGCGGCGGAGGCCTGCGCGCGCGGCCGCTGGAGCGAAGCGGAAGCGGCCGCCCTCGAACGCCTCCACCAGAAGCCGAGCTCGGTCGAGCTGCATCTGTTTCTCGCGCTCGTGCGCGAAAGGCGCGGCGACGCGGAGGGTCGGATCGAAGCGCTGCGCGGCGCGCTGCGGCTGCGTCCGGGCGACCGCCACTTGCAGAGCCGGTTGACCGTGGCGCTCGCTAGCCACGGCGACCTCGCCGGCGCGATCGCTTCGGCGGAGGCCGAAATCGCGCTCAACCCCGAAAACCCGCACGCGCGCGCGTTCCTGTCCAACCTGCTGGAGCGCGCCGGCGAGCGCGAAAGCGCCAAGGCGCATCTCCAGCGCGCTCTGGAGATCGTCGCCGTCAAGCCGGAATATGCGGCTCTGCGCACCCTGCTGACGAAACGCAGCGCCGATCTCGAAAAGGCGGTGGCGGGTTAGCGCGCTTCGGTGGAACAGGCTTGCACGATCCCGCCGATCCGTTCGCGCTCCGGCCTTGAGAGTTTTTGCGCGCTGAGCCGGCCGGCGAGGCCCACGGTGGTGGCGTCGCGTACGACGCAGGCGCAGGCGCGGTCGCAGGCCTCGATGTCGCCCCCCGCTTCGACACAGGCCGGTCGACACGTTTTGGCATAAGCCTGCGCCGACAGCCGGTCGGCGTAGCCGCTGAGCTGCAAGGCTGCATACAGCGCGCCGATGAGGATCGGCTGGTGGACCAGGTAGACGGCGAGACTGTGCCGGCCGGCGAAGGCGAGCGCGCGCAGCGGCGCGAGCCGCGCCCGCCATTCGGGGATCGGCGGCGCCAGCCGCGCAACGCCGAGACCCAGCAGCACAATGCCGCCCCAGGGCATGAGCGGGCGCCAGTCGAGCGTCGCCGGTTCCTGCGTTCCCAGCCCCAGCCACACCAGCCAGGGCGCATTGAAGGCCGGCGAAGCGGCGAGCCGCGGCGCCGCGACCAGGGCGAAGCCGAGCGCCAGCGGACCCCACGGGCGCGGCGAGGCGAGGGTCGGCGCGGCGACGAGGCTGGCGACGAACAGGCATTGCAGGATGCCGAAGAGGATCGGCGTCGCCGGCGCCACGAAATAAGTTGCGATGCTAACCAGCGCCGCCGCTGCGCCGACGCGCGAGAGGCGCTTGAAGAAAGGTCGCGCCCGGAATCCGTTGCGGTGGGCCAGCGCCAGCGACAGGCCCGCCAACGCGAGGAACGCCGAGCCGATCACGAGCGAAGCCGCCCGCATCGACGGGGTGAACGGTGTCTGCGGCTCGACGACGTCGAAATAGGCGAGGTCCCAGGTGAAATGGTAGCCCGCCATCGCCACGAGCGAAATGCCTCGCGCGATGTCGACCGCGTCGAGCCGCGTTTTCGCCATCATGCGAAGATCGAGGCCGCGAGTTCGATTTCACGCTCGAAGGCGACCGGACCTGTCATCAGCACGTGGCCGTCCTGCCGACGCCAAGCGATCGTGAGTTCGCCGCCCGGCAGCTCCACAGCCGCCTCGCGCAGGCTGAGGCCGCGTCGGCTCGCCGCCACCAGCGTGGCGCAGGCGGCCGAGCCACAGGCGAGCGTCGCGCCGACGCCGCGCTCCCAGACCTTTAGGCGGATGCGGTCAGGCGCCAGAACCTGCGCAAACGAGATGTTCGCTTTCTCGGGGAACAGCGCATTCGTCTCCAGCCCCGGACCCTCGCCGAGAACGTCGACGGCGGCGACGTCGTCGACGAAGAACACGGCGTGCGGATTGCCCATATTGACGAGTCCCGCCGCGCCAAATCGGCCGGGAATTTCGGCATTTGCCGTATCAGCGGGATGGGCGAAGGGAATTTCGTCCCAGCCGAGGCTTGCGGCTCGCCCATATCGACGCGATAGACCCACTCGCTGAGCTGCTCACAAGCAATCAACCCTCGCGCCGTCTCCACAGTCAGACGAGCTCGCGCCCGACTGGCGAGCCAGCCGGTCGGCGACGCAGCGCGTTCCGTTGCCGCATGCCTCAGCAAGGCTGCCGTCATTGTTGTAGATGAGGACATAGCTCAATGTGTTCGGCGCGCGAGGAGGCGTCAGCGTCATCAACTGGTCGTAGTCGAGGCCCGGCGCGCGATGGATGGCGCGCGCCTCCGCGGGGGTCGGCGGCGACCGCTCCGTCGCGCAGATCGAGCACGAGGATTTTATTGCCCGCCCCGTTCATGCGCGCCACGCGCCGTCCGGCGAGGGAGGAAGACTTCGTCATGGCGCGCGCTCTAGCGCGCGCAAAGCCCCAAGTCGATGGCGACAGGGCGATCGCACGCCGCGCCTAGCCGAACGCCGCGTAGTCCATGCCCTTGAGGTCGGCGATGAGGCTGGGGCCATGGGGGCGCCAGCCGAGCCGCTCGCGCGTCCAAGCGCTGGACGCGGGCATGTCCATCGCCACAAAAGGCGCGAGCCAGCCGAAGTGGTCACCCGCCTGCTCCGGCGATACGGACGTCGCCGGCACGCCGAGACCGGCCGCGACGGCGCCGGCGATGTCGCGAGCCGCAACGCCTTCTTCATCGACGGCGTGGAAGCGTTCGCCGGCCCGACCCTGCTCGACCGCCAGCCGATAAAGCCGGACGACGTCGTCGACATGCGCGGCCGGCCAGCGGTTGCGGCCTTCGCCGACATAGCCCGCGGCGCCTTTTTGGCGCGCGATGATCACGTAAGGCGAAACGAGACCCTGCCGGCGCGTGTCGTGCACCTGGGGCAAACGCACCGTCACCACCTTGACGCCAGCGGCCGACATTTCGGCGCCCGCCAGTTCCGAGGCGATGCGCGGATTGGGATGATGGATGTTGAATACATCCTCTGTCGCCGGCCGACCCGGCCCGGCGGCGCCGATTCCCGTGCCCGAAGTGATGACCAGCGGCCGGCTGGACCCGGCGAGCGCGCCGCCCAACGCTCGGATCGCACGCTGGTCTTTCTCGCAATTCGCCGCGAAACGGGAAAAGTCGTGATCGAACGCGCAGTGGATCACTGCGTCGGCCCGCGCCGCCCCGGCGGCGAGGCTGTCGGGATCTTCGAGCGCGCCGCGATGCGGCTCCGCCCCGGCTTCGACAAGCGCCCGCGCGCCGTCGTCCGAACGCGTCAGGCCGAGTACGCCGTGGCCTGCGGCGATGAGTTCCGGCACGATCCGCGACCCGATGAAGCCGGTGGCGCCAGTGAGAAAAATACGAATGGGGCGGCTCCGACGTTGTTTCACTGGCCGATGGGTCAGACTGGGTTTCCGGCGCAGACGCGCTGATATCGGGGCGCCAACGCCGCGCGGCAAGTCCCCCAGCGCTCCGGGTCGCCAGCGGCGTTTGCGCTAATCATCCCAGCCTCGCGCGCGGTCGATCACGCGTGCGCCTAGCTGGATGAGCGCCTCCCGCAAACCTTCGTCGGCCGCGTCGGCCGAAGTCCGCGCTTCGGCGAGCGCCTCGGCGCTAGGGGCGCGGACGGCGCGGCGGGCTTTCGGTTCCGGCAGCGGCCCCTGCCGGAAAGCGATCTTTTCGACGCAGCGCCAGCCGAGATGAGCGTTGACGCGCTCGACGATCAGCCGCGCCAGATGCTGCGCCTCGAGGGCGAAGGCGCCGTCGATCCGCAGCACCAGGGTCGCGGCGCCGCGCGGCGCGTCCGGGTCGGTCTTGGCGCCGCGCGGCGGCCAGTTGAGCCGCTCCACCCTGGCGAAGCGGGCGACGTCGAGGCCGACAATGTCGGGCCAATGCGAAACCAGGCTCGCCTCGCCCAATCCCCGCGCCGCCAACGCCGGCCCGACGACGGCGCTGAGATGTGCGCCAAGCGCCGTGACGAAAGGTTTGCCGCGCGGCCGATAGGCGTTAGGGGTTTTGACCATGCCCGCGACTCTAGCGCCTTCTTCGCCCGCCGCCAAAGTGCTGCGCTGGTTCGACGCCAACGCCCGCGCTCTGCCGTGGCGCGCGAGGCCGGGCGAGCGGCCCGATCCCTACCGCGTCTGGCTCTCCGAAATCTTGTTGCAGCAGACGACGACGTCGGGCGCGGCGCCGTACTACCGCGAATTCCTGCGCCGCTGGCCCGACGTGAGGGCGCTTGCCGCCGCGCCGATGGAGGAGGTGATGAGCGCCTTCGCCGGCCTCGGCTATTATTCGCGGGCTCGAAACCTGCACGCCTGCGCGCGGGCGGTGGCGGCCGCTGGCGGCGTTTTCCCGGCCGACGAAGCGGCCCTGCTCGCCCTGCCCGGAATCGGCCCCTACACCGCGGCGGCGGTCGCCGCCATCGCCTTTGGCCAGCCGGCGACGCCGATCGACGGCAATATCGCGCGCGTCGTCTCGCGGCTCGCCGGTTTTACGGACCCCATCGCCGCCAATCGCCCCGCCATCGCGGCTTTTGCGCGCACGCTGACGCCCGCCCGCCGCGCGGGAGATTTCGCGCAGGCGTTGATGGACATCGGGGCGACGATCTGCCGCCCGAGGGCGCCGGCCTGCCTCGCCTGCCCGCTGCGCGATGGCTGCCGCGCCGCGGCGAGCGGCGACCCCGAGGCGTTTCCGGGCCGCTCCGTGAAAAAGCCGCGTCCGGAAAAAGTCGGCGCGGCGTTTTTCGCTGCACGGCCCAACGGCGCCTTTCTCGCCCGCCGCCGCCCGCCGCGCGGCTTGCTCGGCGGCACGATGGAATTGCCCGGCGGAGCGTGGCGGGTGGGCGAGTTCTCTGCGGTCGGGTCGGAGGAGGCGCCGTTTGCGGCGGAATGGATCCGCTTGGCCGAACCCGTCGAGCACGTGTTCACGCATTTCTCGTTGCGGCTTGCCGTGTTTTGCGCGGCGGCGCCGGGGCCGGTTGGGCCGGAGGGGATGGAGTTTGTGGCGCCGCAAGAAATCGATGCAGTCGGGTTTTCAGGACTGATGCGGAAGGCGGCTATGAGGGGGGTCGAGTTTGACGCGACGGCTAAACGGGACCTCGACGTCATTCTGACTTTCAGGCGACGCCGATGAGATGAATAAGCCCGAGGCTGATCAATCCGAGGACGACGAGCGACAGGGTGACCGCTCCCGACACCCGTAGCCCCGCCTTCGCCACCACGCGGATATCGACGCCAAGCCCGAGCGCCGCCATCGAGACCGTTGTCAGCAGATTTGCAACGAGCGCGGCCGGTTTCAAGACGGGGCTCGGGATCAACCCGGCGGTTCGAGCGGCGGCGACAACAAGAAAGCCGACGATGAACCAGGGCACGAGTTGATGCAGGGCGGGCCTGCCGGGCTTTGGACGATCGCCCGCCGTCACCTCCGGCGCCGGCTCGTCCGTTTCGTCGCGCAGCTTGGAAGCGAGAACGGACATCACGAGCACGACCGGGCCAAGCATCAGCACGCGCACGAGCTTGACGACCGTTCCCACTTGATTGCTGAGCGCGCCGATCGGCAACGTCGCGGCCAGAACCTGCGGCACGGCGTAGACGGTGAGTCCGGCCAGGACGCCATATTGCGTCAACGACATCTGCAACAGCGGCGCGAGCAGCGGCAGGACGAGCACGACGACCACGCCCAGGACGGCGGTGAAGGCGATGGACGCGGCGACGTCCTCGCCGTCGGCGCCGATGACCGGGGCGACGGCCGCGATTGCGGAGTTGCCGCAGATCGAGTTGCCGCAAGCGATAAGGATCGCCATGCGCTGCGGCAGCCCCAACGCCCGGCTTATGAGATAGCTCGTCGCGAGCGCCACCACGACAATAGCCGCGATGCCTACAATCAGCGCCGGCCCGATGGCCAGCACCGCACGCCCGCTCACGGTTGCGCCCAGAAGCACGACGGCGACTTCCAGCAAAGTCTTGGCGCAGACCTCGATGCCGTAGTGCCAAGCCTTCGGCGGCGTCCACGCGCTGCGTATCGCCACGCCGAGAAGGATGGCGAAGACCAGCGCCTCAAGCCAGGGACGGCCGACGAGTTTGATCTCGATCGCCTGAAGTCCGTAGGCGACCGCCGTGACGAGAATGCAAAAGCCAATGCCGGGGAGCGGCGTCAGCGGCGGCCCGATGGGAGGGATTTGAGCGATGTCTTTCGTCAGCAAGGTCATCCCTAATTGAGCGCCCCGCCGCAACCCGACCGGCCGCAGCCCCCTCAAAACCCTGGCAACCGCAGCGTCGCCCTCAACCCCCCTAGCGGGCTCTCACCGAATTCCAGCGCGCCGCCGTAGTTGGCCGCAAGATCCACCACAATGGATAGGCCGAGCCCCGAGCCCGGCCGCGACTTGTCCAGCCTTCGCCCACGTTCCAGCGCCGCCGCTCGCGCGGCGGGGTCGAGGCCGGGCCCGTCGTCGTCGATATGGGCGAAAAAATACCTGCGGCCGGAGGGATCGTCAGAAAATTCGCGCTCGGCTGTCACCTGAACCCGCGACTTCGCCCATTTGCCGGCGTTGTCGAGCAGATTGCCGACGAGATCGGCCAGATCCTGGGCCTCGCCGCGAAACCTCAGACCCGCGGGGCTCGCACTTTCGAATGACAGGTCGCGCTCGCGATAGACCTTCTCGAACGTGCGCACCAGTCCGTCGATGACGGGCGCGAAATCGGTCGCCGCGCCGATCGAGGTTGCGCGCGCGGCGGCCTGCGCGCGGTCGAGATAGAACGTCACCTGGCGCGACATCACCTCCGCCTGCTCGCTCACCTTTTCGGCGAGCGTCGGGCTGCCGGCCTCGGCCTCGTTGACGATGACGCTGAGCGGCGTTTTCAGCGCGTGCGCGAGGTTGCCGACTTGGGTGCGGGCGCGCCGGACCACTTCGCGATTGGCGTCGAGCAGCAGATTGAGCTCGGCTGCGAGCGGCGCGAGATCCTGCGGGATATTCGCCAGCGATGCGCTCGGCTTCGCCGCGCCGGATGGCGATGAGGCCGTCGCGGAGGCGCCGCAACGGCCGCAGCCCGAAACGCACCGCCAGCGCCGTCGAGCCGATCAGCGCCGCCGCCAGCGACAGAAACGTGGCGCTCAGCGCGTATTCGAATTGCACCACCTGCGCGCGGATCACATCGGCGTTGGCGGCGACCTGCAACGAGATAGCGCCCCTCCTCGCCGGCGTCGATCACGCGCTCGATCACGCGCAGCGGCTTGTCGCCGGGTCCGCTGACATAGCCGCGGAAAACATTGTCGGCGTCGGCGGCCGAGGCGGGCAGACGCTGGAGTTGCGAGCCGAACAGCGATTTCGAGGTGCGGATTTCGGGCGGCGTCTTGTCGAGCCGGGTGATCTGCCAATACCAGCCGGAGAAGGCGAGTTCGAATTGCGGCGCGACAACCGGCGGCGGCGCGGTGTGGCCCTCTTCCGCGGCGACCGCGACATTGGCGACGAGCGCCTTTGCGTAAAGCTCCAGCGTGTCGTCGAAATTGTCTTCCGTCGCGCCAGCGTTCAGCGCGCTGAGGCCGATGCCGGCGAGTATGAGGATCGAGGCGCTCCAGAACGCAGCCGCCAGGAACAATCGCGACGCGATCGAGCGTCCTTGCAGAAATCGGTCGCATACAAGCGCTCAACGCGCGGCTTTGCGCCCGCCCGTCCGCCGCATCGCCCTCAATGATATAGCCGAGGCCGCGCGCGGTCTGGATGATATCGACGCCGAGCTTGCTGCGCAGCCGCCCGACGAACACTTCGATCGTGTTGAAGTCGCGGTCGAAATCCTGGTCGTAAAGGTGTTCGACCAGCTCGCTGCGCGACACGATGCGCCCGACATGGTGCATGAGATAGCTCAGCAAGCGATATTCGTGGCTCGTCAGCTTCACCGCGACGTCGTTGACGATGACGCGGCCGGCGCGGGTGTCGAGCCGAACCGGGCCGACGACAATTTCAGGCGTCGCATGGCCGGAGGCGCGCCGCAACAGCGCGCGCAGCCGCGCAAGCAGCTCCTCCATGTGAAACGGCTTGGCTACGTAATCGTCGGCGCCGGCGTCAAAACCCTCGACCTTGTCGCTCCAACGGTCGCGCGCGGTGAGAATCAGCACCGGCGCCAGCCGGCCGGACTTGCGCCAGGCGGTCAGGACGCTGACCCCGTCCCGCTTGGGCAGGCCGATGTCGAGCACGATCGCGTCATAGGGCTCGGTGTCGCCGAGAAACCAGCCCTCATCGCCGTCGAACGCACGGTCGACGGCGTAGCCGGCCCCCTCAAGGGCGGACGCCACCTGACGGTTGAGATCGCGGTCGTCTTCGACAACGAGGAGGCGCATGGAGATCCCTGGAAAGCCGCGGCGGCTAGTTCTTGGCCGGCGGCGCCGCCGCGTGTTTGAATTCGACGATCTTGCCGGACATCGCGTTAACATGGGCGTGGAAGAATTTCCCGTCCCGATGCAGAAGCGCGATTTCGTAGACGAATTCGTCGTCAATGCGGCAAAGTTTGGCCGAAAGCGCCTCGGCCTTGAATACCTGGGTCGCGTGCTTGAGCACCGCGAACGGCTCGCGCAAATGCCGTTCCTTGATCTCGTCGCGCGTCTCGGCGGCCGAAAGGCAGACGCGCTTGGGCGGCGGGTGCGGATCGCCATCCGCCCGCGCCGGCGCCGCAGCGGCCAGAGACAGGGCCGCCAGCGCAAAAAGCACAAGGACAGAGGTGCGCCGCATGGCTCGATCCTTCAACCGGCTAGCTGAACGCGCCGTGAACGCGACACTTGCGCGCGGCGCCGACGACGCGTAGCGCGCACTCATGACACGCGCCAAACGCCTTGTCGCCGCGGCGACGTTTTTGACCCTCGCCGCTCCGGCTTCGGGCGTCGTCGGCCCGGCGCACGACGGCGACGCTTACGCCGATCGGATCGTCATGGTGTTGGCCCGCCGGGGAGAGCGGCAAAGCGTGTGTAGCGGGGTGGCGCTGGGGCCGCGACTGGTGCTGACCGCCGCCCATTGCCTCGCCGACGCCGCCGACACGCTGGTGGCGGTGCGCCGTGGCGGCGTCACGGCGCCCGTTCCCGTGACGGCGGTCGCCCGCCACCCCGGCTACGACGCCAACGCCCCGCGCGACAGACGGGTCTCGATCGACATCGGCCTCGTCGAGACGACAAACGACCTCGACGGTTTCAAGTTCGCCGAGATCGGCGACGCGGCGCCGGCGCTCGGGCAGGCCGTGACGGTCGCCGGCTTCGGGATCGCGCGCGAAGGCGGCCCGCCCAGCGACGGCCACATTCGCGCCGCCGATCTCGTCGTCGCCGCGCCTTTGTCGAAAGTGACGCTGTGGGCGAAGGACCCGAACGGCGGCGGCCTCGGCGCCTGCCACGGCGATTCCGGCGGCCCGCTATTTGCCGAAGATGGGCGCGTTGTCGCCGTCGTCGCCTGGACGAACGGGATGAACGGGCGCGGCTGCGGCGCCATCACCCAGGGTCCGTTGATTGCGCCGGCGCGCGGTTGGATCGCAATGATTCGCGCGAAATGGGCTGAGTGAAGGCGCTTTCGACGTCGAACGCCTAGTCTCGAGAACTTGCGGGCGGGCGTCTGGCGATTTTCTTGGGCGCCGGCCGCAACGTCAATCGTGGCAAAAAGGCAACGTCAGATTTCAATCAAGCTTGCGCTTGGCGAATTGGGCCGAAAGCGGACGCGAGTTGGTCGACTGTGTCACCGATGTGTCATACCCAAAACCTAACGCTTCGACGGTCGAACCGAGGTTCACCGCGAGAGTTCGGGGCAACCGGGCAATCAAAGGCGGCCGACACAATCGAATTGAAGCGACGCGGCGCGTCGCTGGCATGACGGGGCGAGAGATGAAAGTGTTCAAGTCCATTCTCCTGGCCGGCGGCGCGATGCTGGCGCTGGCCTCAGTCGCGCATGCGGCCGACCTGCCGACCAAAAAGGGCGTGCCTGTGGCCCCGCCGCCAAACTGCTACGCCTCGTTTTGGACCTGGCTCAATTCGACGCCGACGGATTGCCCGCTGAGCTACTGGGGCATCACCTTCTACGGCCAGGTCGACATGGGCGCCGGCTACGAAACCCACGCCGCCTCGCCGAATTCGTCCTTCTCCAACGTCGTACAGGAAGCAATCAGCAAGCAAAGCCATGGCGCCGGCTGGCAGCTCGTGCCGAACGGCCTCAGCCAGTCGAACATCGGCATCAAATGGAAAGAGCAGATCGTCCAGGACTGGTACTTTATCGGCGACGTTAACGGCGGTTTCGATCCCTACGCGCTGCGCTGGGCCGACGGCCCGGGCTCGCTGGTGAACAACAACACGGTCCCCGCCTTCTTCCAGACGGCGAACGGCGACTCCAGCCGCACCTATGGGCCGATCAACGCCCGCGCCTACGGCGGCATCCAGAACAAGACTTTTGGCACGTTGACCTACGGCCGCCAGTACGCGTTCTCCAACGACGTCGCCAACAGCCTCTATGATCCCTACGGCGGCGCTTACGCCTTCTCGCTGATCGGCAACTCCTCGACGCTCGGCGGCGGCCTCGGCGACACGGAGCTGGCCCGCTACACCAACTCGATCAAATACCTCTACGCAGACCACAATGTCCGCGCCGGCATCATGAGCCAAGTCGGCGGCTGGGACGCGGGCAACAACGCGCAATACGCCATCGAAGGCGACCTCGGCTTCGACGCCTACGGGTTCTCGTTCGACGCCGTGTATGAATACGCCAAGGACGCGGTGGCGCTGAGCACCTGGGGCAAGGGGATTGGCGCGTTGCCGGGCAACCCGCCGACGCCGAGCACGCTTAAGGCGACGATCGAAAACGAGAGCTCGTTTCAGCTTGCAGGAAAGTACAAGTGGAACCAGTTCACCCTTTACGCTGGCTATGAGTACCAGCAGATCAGCAATCCGAGCGATCTCCCAGTCGGATTTGCTGTCGCCAACTTTAATGGCGGATATCCCGCGGCCTATGGAACCGACATTCAGAACTCTGGCAAGACCTTCACGACGCCGGCCTTCCCAGATGCGAAAGTCGTGCAATTGCTGTGGGTGGGCGGCAAATATGCGGTGCTGCCTAATGTCGACCTGATCACCGCCTATTATCACGTCTGGCAGAATGACTATCTCGGCTCCACCGAAACGTTTGGCGGCCCCACCGCAAGCTGCGCGGCCGACACGAGCAAGGACCCCTACGGCAACCTGCTGAAAGGCACCAACAGCAGCAAGTGCGCCGGTATGGAGGATGCGATTTCCGGCGCGGTCGACTGGCGCCCGGTCAAGCGGGTCGACGTTTACGCCGGCGCGATGTACTCGAAAATCAGCGGCGGCCTGGCGTCCGGCTACTTCGCCGACAACAACCTCGCCGCTACCGGCGGCGTCCGCGTCAGCTTCTGAGCCTTCGTCTCGTCGAACTCACCGCCCCGGGCTTTCGCCCGGGGTTTTTTTGTCTGTTCCAATTCCGGGCCTCTTCGCTCGCGGCGGACGGTTCGGCCATTTGACGACGCGCTCCACCCAGCGCTCCGTGTCCATGTCGCTCTCGCTCGCAAAAATCCGCCCGCGCGCGGAAACGCCGGCCTCATCGACCGTCTCCGGGCGGCCCGACACCAGCGGATGCCACCAGGCGAGCCCGCGCCCCTCGTTGAGCCGTCGGTACGCGCAAGTCGTCGGCAGCCAGCCAAGCTCCGCGACCGCCTTCGGCGTCAGCTTGACGCAATCGTGCACCTGGGCTTGCCGGTTGGCATAGTCGCGGCAGCGGCACGAAGCTCCGTCCAAAAGCTTGCAGGCGATGTCGGTGTAGTGGATTTCGCCGGTGTCCTCGTCCTCCAGCTTGACGAGGCAACAGCGGGCGCAGCCGTCGCAGAGGCTCTCCCACTCCGTCGGCGACATCTCGGCGAGCGTCTTAACTTGCCAGAACGGCGGATTTTGCGTGTCGTCCAATCCAGGCTCCCCGCGTCAGCACGGCTGGATAGCGGATTGCGGCCGCGGGGGAAAACAAAAACGCGGGCGCTAGTCCGCGCTCGCGCCCGCCAGCACCTCCGCCAATTCCGGCCGCGCCTTGCGAACCGCGGCGCGGCCGAGTTCGATCAACTCGGCGGCGCGATGAAACTCGAACAGCCCCACCGATTTCGGCTTCATCATGATCATGTGGTCCGGCGGATCGCCCGCCAGTCGCGAGCGCATGATCCGATCCTGGGTGATATTGAACGTGTCGACCATCACCGAGGCAACGCCAGGCGCGCCTTCGGCTTTGGCGGCCGCCCCGCGGCGCAGCCACCACAGCCGCCCCGCCGGGGCGGGCTCGGTGGCGGGCGCCGGCTCCTCTTCCTCGGCGGTCTCGTGCAGCGTCCCGCCGTTCGGGACGTCGCCGCCGATCGCCAGCGCCAGCACCCAATCGGCGCCGAAAGCCCGCGCCACGTTGACGGGAACGGGATTGATGATGGCGCCGTCGTAGAGCCAGCGGCCGCCGATTTTGACCGGCTCGAAAATGCCGGGAAGCGCGTAGGAGGCGCGCAGGGCGTCGGTGACGACGCCGGCCTTCAGCCAGATTTCGTGGCCGGTGCGCATCTCCGTGGCGACGGCGACGAAACGCGTCGGCAGGTCTTCGATGCGCTGCCTCCCCAGGGCGGATTCGAGCCGCGCGCGCAGCCGGTCGCCGCCCATCAGGCCGCCGCCGCGAAACGACACGTCGACGAGATTGAAGACGCTGCGCCGGGTTAGCGAGCGCGCGAAATCCTCCAGGACGTCGAGGCGACCCGCCGCGTAGCAACCGCCAACCACCGCACCGATCGAGGCCCCGACGATGACATCCGGCGCAAGGCCCATTTCGGTGAGTTCGCGCAGCGCGCCGATATGCGCCCAACCGCGCGCCACGCCGGCGCCCAGCGCGATGCCAATGCGCGGCTTTCCGCGACGCGTTACGCTCCCCAACATCGCCTCAGTCTGGCTCCTGCGAAACAGAGTTAGAGTCATGGCGCGACGTCCCGAATCCCCTGCGCCGGCCCAACGTGCCGAAGAGGTCAGATTTCCACTACATAATTAACGAAGTGCCTGCGGTGTCAGTTCCCACATCGCGGCCGTCGGCGAGCGTTAAAAATGCCACTTTTTCCATTTTTTGTTGAGCGCGACGCGTCGCGCTCAATCTGCGCCTGAACGCTTTGCGTTAGGATTCGAGGCGGGCGCGGCCGTCGACGAGCCGCACGCGGCGGTAGAAGCACGACCGGGCGCCGGTGTGACAGGCGCCTGCCGTCGCCGCCCACCTCGACCACCGCCAACAGGGCGTCCTGATCGCAATCGACCTTGAGTTCGACGAGCCGCTGGATCTGGCCCGAGGTGTCGCCCTTGCGCCAGAGCGCCCGGCGCGAACGCGACCAGTAGTGCACGACCCCCGTCTCAAGCGTCTTTTCAAGCGCCTCGGCGTTCATGTGCGCGACCATCAGCACCGCGCCGTCGCTCGCCGCCACCGTCACGCAGGCGATCAGCCCGTCGTCAGAAAAGCGCGGCGCGAAATCCGCGCCGTGCTCGACATCCACGCTCGTTTGCGCCCAAACGCTCATCGGGCGGCGCGCAAGAGGTCCAGAAAGCGGCGCTGCTCCTCGCGATCCGCCCTGAACACGCCGGTGAACTCGGTCGTGACGGTCGAAACGCCGTCCTTCTTGACGCCGCGCATCGACATGCAGGTATGCTCGGCCTCGATCATCACGGCGACACCGCGCGGATTCAAGCCGCGGACGATCGCCCCGGCGATTTCGGCCGTCATCGCTTCCTGCGTTTGCAGGCGGCGGGCGAACATCTCCACCACGCGGGCGAGTTTCGACAGCCCGACGGCGCCCGCGCGCGGGTAGTAGCCGATATGCGCCTTGCCGAAGAACGGCGCGATATGGTGCTCGCAATGCGAAACAAACGGAATGTCGCGCACGACGACGATATCGGAATAGCCCTCGACGTCTTTGAACACGCGAGCCAGCGCCTCGTTCGGATCGGCCGCATAGCCGCCAAACAGCTCTTCGTAGGCTTCCACCACTCGGCGCGGCGTGTCGATCAGACCCTCGCGCTGGGGATCGTCCCCCGCCCAGGCCAGCAACGTGCGCACCGCCGCCTCGGCTTCCTGCCGAGTCGGCCGCACGCTCGCGCCTGCGGCAGGCGCGCGATCGACACTCCGATCCATTCGAGACCTCCTCAACCCCCGTGGCGAGGTCCCGCGAGCCCTCTACTCCGTCAGCGGCGCGACCTATATAGACAGTACGCACACCCGCGCCAGAGGATGAATTCCGACACATCATGTTGAACGACATTTATAACCGACGGGTTCTGGAGCTAGCCGCCGACATCCCTCGGCTCGGCCGGCTTGAACGGCCGGACGCGACCGCTAAAGCGCACTCGAAACTGTGCGGCTCGACGGTGACCGTCGACCTCTCGCTGAAGGACGGCAAGGTCAGCGATTTCGCCCACGACGTTCGCGCCTGCGCGCTCGGCCAGGCGTCCTCCTCGCTGATGGCGCGCCACGTCATCGGCGCGTCGCCGGAGGAGCTGAGGACGCTGCGCGACACGATGATTGCGATGTTGAAATCCGGCGGGCCGCCGCCGCAGGGCAAATGGGCGGAATTCGCGGTGCTGGAGCCGGTGCGCGACTATAAGCCGCGGCACGCCTCGACGCTGCTGACGTTCGACGCGATCGTCGACGCGCTCGGCCAGATCGCGAGCGCCCGAGCGCCCGCGGCTTCAGCCAAAGCGCCCGCGGCGTCAACCGAAGCGCCCGCGGCGTGAGCCGTAGCGCCGGCGGTTCGAGCCTCGCTCCGCGCCGGGCGGCGCGGGCGTTGATCCGCGCCTATCAGTTGAGCCTGTCGGGGCTCCTCGGCCGGCAATGCCGCTACCTGCCGACCTGCTCAGCCTACGCGTCGGAAGCCATCGGTCGACACGGCGTTTGGGCGGGCCTCTGGATGGGAACGGCGCGGGTTTGCCGTTGCCATCCGCTTGGCGGCGCCGGATACGATCCACCGCCTGAAACAGCCCCCGCAGGCGCCTCGCGCTGGCGTCCGTGGCGATACGGAGCCTGGCGCAACCGTGGCGAGTCGACGGGAAACTGAGGTAGCATTTGCGCCTTCATGTCCTCTTAACCATAATCTGTTTTCGTTCGCCCGGTTCGGGCGATTTTTATGACGGGACCCCGATGTCGATCCGAACGTTCCTTCTGGCTGCATCTGTGCTTTTCGTCCCCGCCGCGGCCTATGCCGAGGACGGGCGCGTGATCGGCGACTCGATCGGCGTCGGCGTGTCCTGGGCCGCCAAGATTACCTCCACCGCCAAAAACAGCGTCGCCATCTACAGCGGCGCGATCATGGATCAGCTCAAGCTGGCGCAGAAGGGCGAGACGGTGTTCCTGAGCCTGGGCACCAACGACGCCGTCGGCGGGGCGCTCGACGTCAAGGCCAAGGTCGCCGCGATCGTCGCCGAGGCCGACAAGATTGGGATCAAGCTGGTCTGGCTTGGGCCGCCCTGCGTGCGCAAGGACTGGGAACGGTATTCGAAGCAGCTCGACGCGCTGCTGGCGGCCGATCTCGCTGACACTTCAGTTACTTATGTGAGCTTGCAGGACGACGAATTCTGCAGCGCCAAGCTGCACGCCCCGGAAGGCGTGCATTTTACGATGGCGGGCTATACCCGCATGTGGCAGAAAGCCGCCGCGGCCGCAAAGTTCTCGACGGTCGTCGCCTCGGCCGAGCCTGCGCAGACCGAGGCGTCCGAGCCGAGCCGCCCGTCGAAGCGCCATACTCATCATCACGGGCGCAAGCGACACGCCACGCGGCACGCGACCGAGACGCCGGATAAGACCGAGGCCGCGCCGCAATGATCCGCTTATTCCAGTGTTTCGTGCGCGTAGCGGCGGTTCTGACATTCGCGAGCCTCGCCGCGGCGCCGGCCCGCGCCGACGACGCGGCGCCGGTCACGGTCGCCTTCGTCGGCGACTCCATGGCGGACGGCCTGTGGGGGGCGATGTTCCGTCGCCTTGGAAAAGACAAATGTCTGGCCGAAAGAGTAAAACTGGTCCGGAAAGCCAAAAATGGGACGGGTCTGACGCGGCTTGACCAGTTCAACTGGGTCGACGAGGTCGGCAAGATCGTGGCGGAAAGCCGTCCCGATTTATTCGTCGGCTCGTTCGGCATCAACGATCGGCAGGGGATCGTAGAGAAGGACAAGCGGGCCATTGCTTATCCTTCGCCGGAGTTCGACACGCGCTACACCTCCCTCGTGGTCGAGGTGATACGCGCGGCGATGTCGCAGGGGGCTTCCATGGTGATCATCGGACTGCCGGTGATGATGGAGGATGACGCCAACGCCGATGCTCTGGCCAAGAACAAGCTATTCGAGGCTTCCATCAAGGAGGTCGGCTCGGACAAGGCGACTTACGTCCAACCCTGGACCTCCGGCGCCAGCCCGGACGTGTTCAAACCCTATCTGCCCAACGCCAGAAACAGCATGGTGCTGGTGCGCGCCTCCGACGGCATCCACTTCACACGGGTGGGCTACGATATGGTGATGGACTCCATCTATGCTTCCTTGCTCGGCAGTCTGAAAGCGCGCGGCCGCGATCTCGAAGCGGAATGTCCGTCGCGCGTCGGCGTGAGGTAGCCAGTTGCGGGCGCGCGGCGAAATCCTGTTCTGGGGGCTGATCCTAGCGATCGGCGCCGTCGCCACGTACGAAATCCGCCGCATCGATTCCGCCTTCGCCGTCGCCAAGCCGGAAGCGCGTCCGTCAACGCTCGCCGAACTTGTCGAGCGCGCCCGCGTCGGCAACAGTTCGTTCGGCCCGGCGAGCCAGGAAGCGCTGTCGCTGGCGACCCAGCTCCGCGCCCCCGACAGCATTTCGGTCGCGCTCAAGCCGACCGGCGAGGCCGCGCCGCGAGCGGTCGACACAAGCCTAGTCGTCGCCTCCATCAGCTCCTCAGATGGGGCGGCGCGCAAGCTGCGCGCCGCTATGGAGCAATCCTTGCCGCGCGCGGCGGGCGCGCTGGCGGCGCTGACGGCGGCGACCGGCGCGCTGCGCTCCGCCGGCGCGCCGCAGGCGAGCGCCTATGGAGAGCTTGCGCCCTACCCGTTTGCGGAGCGCCGGCTGACCATCCTGCAACTCGGCGACAGCCATACGGCGGCCGATTTCTTCTCCGGCCGTGTGCGCGCGCGGCTACAGGAGGCTTTCGGCGAGGGCGGCGAGACGTTCATCGTGCCGGGCCGGCCGCATGTCGGCGTGCGCTCGTCGCTTTTTGCGACCGACGCAACCAGCGATTGGACCTACGAGGCGCTCCAGCGGAACGACGACCGCAGCCGGCTGCATCTTTCCGGTTTCAACGCCGTCGCGCGTCACGCCACGGCGACGCTGACGTTCAAATCCCGCGACGGCCGCCCGTATGACGACGCCGCAATCTCCTTCCTCAATCAACCCAACGGCGGCAAGGCCGAAGTGCTGCTCGACGGCAAATCCGCCGGCGAAGTCGATCTCGACGGCGGCGCGAACCACGAAGTGACTTTTGAAGCGCGGCTTTCGAGAGGCGGAGAATTTCGTGAGTTGGAGGTGCGCACGCTCGATGACGCGCCGGTCGCCGTCACCGGGCTCGAGTTCGGCCGCGAAGGCGACGGCGTCTCCTATCTCAGCATCGGCTATCCCGGCGCCACCGTGCAGTTGCTGCAAAAGCTCGACAGCGGCAATTTCGCCGACGACATCCGGCGGCTCGCCCCCGACATCGTCGTGCTCGCCTTCGGCACCAACGAGGGTTTCAACGACAATCTCGACGTCAACGCCTATATCTCGCAATACGCCGAGATCGTGCGTCGGCTCCAAGCCATACGTCCTGGCTTACGGATCGTGTTGGTCGGGCCCGCGGACGCGGCGCGCCCCACCGGCCAGTGCCACGCTGAGGGCGTCGGCCAGAAGTGCAAGTCGGCGCCGGTCGTGCAGACGGCGGCGTTTGAAACCGCCGACAAATGCCGCTTGCCGATCCCGCCGAAGCTCAACCTCGTGCGCGAGGCGCAGCGCAAACTCGCCGCAAAAATCGGCGCGGCGTTCTGGGACTGGTCGAGCGTACAGGGCGGCGTCTGCGGCGCGCAGGTCTGGGCGGCCGCCAATCCCCCGCTGATGGCGCACGACTACGTGCATATGACCCTGGAGGGCTATAAGCAGAGCGCCGACCGATTCGCGGATTTCCTCATCCCGCTGATCCAAGGAAGACCGGCCGCGACGCATGTTGTTTCCAACAATTGAATTTGGCCTCTTTTTCGCTTTCGCGCTTCCCCTCGTCTGGAGCCTAAATTCCCGAAATCTTCTGAAGAAGTGGGTGCTGCTGGCGTTAAGCCTGGCGTTCTACGCTTCGTGGGATTGGCGGTTCCTGCTGTTGCTATTCGCCAGCGGCGCAATCAGCTATTTCGTCGGGCTCTATGTTGGGCGCGACCGGCCGGGCCGACGCGCCGTGCTGGCGCTCGGCGTCGCGCTCGATCTCGGCATTCTCGGCTATTTCAAATATCTCGATTTCTTCGTCGCCCAGGCGCTGACGCTCGGGCTGAAGCTCGGCTTCAATCTTCCGCTCGGCTTCGTCAACGTGACCCTGCCGGTGGCGATCTCGTTCCTGACCTTCCACGCCATTTCCTACATTGTCGACGTCTATCGCGGTCGGCTGAAAGCCTCGCGCTCGCCGCTCGACATCCTGCTCTACATTTCGTTCTTTCCGCATCTGGTGGCGGGGCCGATCGTTCGGGCGCACGAGTTTCTGCCGCAGCTCGCGAGCCCCCGGCGCGCGGAGGATTTCGGCTTCGGCGAGAATACGCTGCTGATCCTCGGCGGCCTCTTCAAGAAAATGGTGATCGCCAATTATCTGGCGGTGCGCTTCGTCGATCCGATCTTCACCGATCCCACGCAATTCTCTCGCTTCGATCTGGTGATGGCGGTCTACGCCTACGCGATCCAGATCTACGCCGATTTCTCCGCCTACACCGACATCGCCATCGGCGTCGCCGCGCTGCTCGGCTACCGCTTTCCGCAAAACTTCAACCAGCCCTATCGAGCGCTCGGGATCGGCGATTTCTGGCGGCGCTGGCACATGACGCTGTCGACGTGGCTCCGCGACTATCTCTACATCCCGCTCGGCGGCAACCGCCACGGCGCGCTGGCGACCGCGCGCAACCTGATGCTGACGATGCTGCTCGGCGGCCTCTGGCACGGCGCCAACTGGACGTTCCTGATCTGGGGCGCGTTGCATGGCGGCGCGCTGATCGTCGATCACGCCTATCGGCGCAGCTCGGCCTTTGCGCGCTACGGGCGCGCCCTGCCCGCGGTTGTGCTCGACTGGGCGGTCACGTTTCATTTCGTCTGTTTCTGCTGGCTGTTTTTTCGCTCGCCCTCGCTCGACGTCGCCACGCAATATCTCTCTGGCATCTGGACCGACAACGGCGCGGCGAACACGATGCCGGCGATCGTCTGGCCGCTGCTCGCCGCCGGCGCCTTCACCCAGTTCGTGCCCCCGGATTCCCGGCTTCGCTTCGGCGAATGGCTCGACGCGCGGGGCGGGTTGGCGCAGGTCGCTTTCGGCGCGGCGGCGATGTATCTCATCGTCGTGATGGCGCCGGACGCCTCGGCGCCGTTCATCTATTTCCAGTTCTGAGGCTCCATGCGCCCGCTGCCACGCCGCCTCCTCGCCGTCTACGCGATCCTCGCGATCAGCGTGTTCGCCTTCCCCGGCGGCCTTGAAGGTTGGCTCGACGACCGCAACGGCTCGGGCTGGCTCAACGCGCCTCTTGGCGTGATGCGCGGCGTCGACGCAGTTTCCACGGCGCTCGGCGTAAAGGCGATCGGGCAGCGGCTGCGCGGCGGCTTTCGCAACATGGTCGGCGGCGATGACGGCTGATCCCCCCGATATGCGCGCGGCGTTCGACGCCGCCGACGCCGACCGTTACAACCTGCATGCGCGCCATCTCAACCACCAGATGGTGCGGGTGCTGAAAACCATCGGCTTCGACGCCCGTTTCACGCGCGGAAAAGGCGCGCATCTCTGGGACGCAAGCGGCGCGCGCTATCTCGACCTCGTCAGCGGCTGGGGCGTGTTCGCCATCGGCCGCAACCATCCTCATGTCGCAGCGGCGCTGAAGAGCGTGCTCGACGCCGACCTGCCCAATCTCGTCCAGATGGACGTATCGCCGCTCGCCGGCCGGCTCGCTGAGCGGCTGCTGGCGCGCGCGCCCTGGATGCAAAAGGCGTTTTTCGCCAATTCGGGCGCGGAGGCGGTGGAGGCCTCGATAAAATTCGCCCGCGCGGCGACCGGCCGCGCCGCCATTGTCCATTGCGAGCATTCCTTCCACGGCCTCACCTATGGCGCGCTGTCGGCGGTCGGCGAGGCGCTTTATCGCGACGGTTTTGGGCCAGTGCTCCCGCATTTCCGCGAAATTCCGTTCGACGATCTCTCACGCTTGGAGCGCGCGCTGCGGGCGCGCGACGTCGCCGCGTTTCTGGTCGAGCCGATCCAGGGCAAGATCGTCCGCCCGCCCTCCCCCGGCTATTTGCGCGAAGCGCAGGCGCTCTGCCGCAAATACGGGACGTTGATGATCGCCGACGAGATTCAGACCGGGCTCGGCCGCACCGGACACTTCTTCGCTGTCGAGCATTTTGGCGTCGAGCCCGATATTGTGCTGCTCGCCAAGGGATTATCCGGCGGCCATGTCCCCGTCGGTGTGGCGCTGATGCGCAAGGAAGTGTTTGCCAAGACGTTCGACCGCATGGACAGGGCGGTGGTGCACGGCTCGACCTTCGCCAAGAACGATCTCGCCATGGCGGCCGGGCTCGCCACGCTTGACGTGATCGAGACCGAGAAGCTTGTGGAGAATGCCGCCGCGCGCGGCGAGCGGCTGCTCGGCTTCTTGCGCGGCTTGGCGGCGAGCCATGATTTCGTGCGCGAGGCCCGCGGCCTCGGGCTCATGCTGGCGGTCGAGCTTGGCGAACCCAGATCGCTGAAACTGCGCGCGTTCTGGACGGCGCTGGAGGCGATGAGCAAGGGGCTGACCTGCCAGCTCGTCACCATTCCGCTGTTCAAGGACGAAAAGATCCTGGTCCAGGTCGCCGGCCACGGCAGCCGCGCGATCAAACTGTTGCCGACGCTGACGCTCGACGGCGACGATTGCGCCTGGATCGAGCGCGGCTTTTCGCGAACGCTGGCGGCGGCGGGGGACTCGACGGGGCCGGTCTGGAGCCTCGGCAAGACGCTCATCGAGGGCGCGCGGGCGGCGGCGGGGACGTGAACGGGCTTGTCCTTGACCCGGGCGGGGGTCCTGTATATACAATATGGCATGTGGTCATCACGTGGGACGAGCCCAAGCGGCTGTCTAACCTCGACAAGCACGGGTTGGATTTTGCGAAATTGACTCTCGAATTCTTTCGCGAAGCCGATCTCAGACCCGCCAAAGCAGGACGCTCGACCGCCATCGGCAGACTCGATGCAAACATCGTCGTCGTCATCTTCGCTTCCTTGGGAAGTGAAGCCATTTCGGTGATTTCGATGCGCCCCGCCAGCCAGAAGGAGCGAGATTATGCCTCGTAAACTGAAGGAATTCACGCCGGGACGCGGCTACACGAAAGAGGACTGGGATGAAGTCTCGAACACCCCGGAACTGACCGACGAGGAGCTTCGCCAGATGAAGCCCTTCGCCGAGGTTTTCCCGGAGATGGCGGCCAAGATCGACGAGACGCTGCGCGTCCGCGGCAAGCAGAAGGCCCCGACCAAGGAGATGATCAGCCTGCGCGTCGATCGGGACGTGCTCGCCGCCTATCGCGCGACGGGGTTGGGTTGGCAGTCCCGCATGAACGCCGCCCTCAAAGCCGCGCTGCGCAAGTCACGCACCGCCGCCCGCGGCTGACGCTTACTCCACCTTTTCGCCGGGATAGACGCCCCAGAGGTCGGTCTGCGCCACATAGCCCTTGTAGCCGTCGCCAAAGACCTGGCACCAGGCGCCGTCGCAGCGCTTGATATTGACGATGACGCCGGCCTGCAATCGCGCCGCCACGTCGCTCCTGGGGCTTGGGCCGCTCATCACATCATAGGCGACGTCCTTTTTGCCCGGCCCGACCAACCCGGTGCGGCGCCCGGAGAGCAGAGTGTGCAGCACCCAGCCCTCGGCGCCCTCGGAATCGCGCACCTTGCGCCAGGTCGCAAATTCCTCGGTGATTTCGACGGGCAGCCCTGCGCGCTCGAACACCCACTTGGTCGGGTGATCCTTCGACGGGCCCTCGCGCAAATTGACGCGATCGGTCTTGAGGCTGGCGTAACGCGGCAGCGGCAAACCCGTGACCGACCCGACCGGCGGCGCGGCGTAAGCCGAGGCCGCGACGAGGCCGGCGACGAGCGCCAAAACGACGCCCCAAATGGCACCTTTCATACGCTTTGCGCTCCCCTGATTGGGCGCCCGGGGCGTCCTTGTGTTCGCTCAAGCATCTGCTAGAGAGAGCGCGGCCGACGACATGAGGCGGCGTCGGCGGCATGTTTGTTGCGGGTCGGTTAACGAACGGTAAAGGCGTTTTGGCGGGCCGTCGGCCAGCCTGCCGGAGCAGGCGCCGGGGGGAAGGATAGCGGGGCTCATGTCGAAAAAGAAACCTCTCGTGGTGGTCACGCGGCGGCTGCCGGAGGGCGTCGAGACCCGCATGCGCGAATTGTTCGACGCGCGCCTCAACCTGCAAGACGCGCCGCTTTCCGAAGCCGAAGTCGTCGAGGCCATGAAAGAGGCCGACGTGCTGGTGCCGACCATCACCGACGAGATCAACGCCCGCATGATCGCGCAAGCCGGCGAGCAGCTCAAGTTGATCGCCAATTTCGGCACCGGCGTCGACAATATCGACGTCACTTCGGCGCTGCGGCGCGGCATCACCGTCACCAACACCCCCGGCGTCCTCACCGAAGACACCGCCGACATGACCATGGCGCTGATCCTCGCCACTGCGCGCCGGCTTGTCGAGGGTGCGCGCGTGGTCCCCGAAGGCGAGTGGCATGGCTGGTCGCCGACCTGGATGCTCGGGCGCCGCATCACCGGCAAAAGGCTCGGCGTCGTCGGCATGGGCCGTATCGGCCAGGCTCTGGCGCGGCGGGCGCGGGCGTTCGGACTGTCGATCCACTACCACAACCGCCGCCGCGTTTCGCCGCAGATCGAGGAGGCGTTGGAGGCGACCTACTGGGATTCGCTCGACCAGATGCTGGCGCGGATGGATTTCATCTCGATCAACTGCCCGCACACCCCGGCGACCTATCACCTTCTGTCGGCCCGCCGTCTCAAATATCTGCGGCCGGAGGCGATCCTGGTCAATTCCTCGCGCGGCGAGATCGTCGACGAGAACGCGCTGATCCGTATGTTGGAAGCCGACGAGATCGCCGGCGCCGGGCTCGACGTGTTCGAGCACGAGCCGGTGGTGTCGGAGAAACTGGTGGCGCTGGCGAAATCCGCCAAGGTGACGCTGCTGCCGCACATGGGCTCGGCGACCCACGAGGGCCGCAACGACATGGGCGAGAAAGTGATCGTCAACATCAAGACGTTCCTGGACGGCCACCGCCCGCCTGACCGTGTGCTGCCGGGGATGCTGTAGGGGGTCCGGCGACGCCCCTTGGCGCCATTTCCGTGGTGGCTGCGAGCGTTTTCAAGGGCATAGGCGCCAAACCGTGAATCGCCCGGCCCGGGCCCTGTCTTTTTGGCGCCCCGGCGGCGCTGATGCGTCTGAAAGCGCCAGCGCGGCTCGCGGAGGCGCCGCGCCCAGTCGACGACGCCAAGTCTGCCGCCAATCAAAGGCGGTTTTGGGGCCGCGTGGAACCCGAGGCGAGGGCTTCCGGAAGCGATGCTTTCGACCCGTCGCAGACGTCCGCAACTGCAAAATTCATGCAATTCTGCGTCAAGCTAAAATGGGCAAAAACGTGTGAGGATTTGAGAGATCGGCGGACGCGCCGACTTTCGTGACTTTTGCGCTCGGCGGGACGAGGGTTCAGAAGGCCCGAACAACGTTGGTGACATGATCGCGGTCCGGCGCGGTGATGCAAAACGCCACACACAGATAAGGAATTGTATCGTGCGGATTGTGCCCGCGATGCATCTTGCCAATTGGCTCCGAATAAACGTCACCCGCTTTGGCGCGGACAAGAACGCCATCTTCAAAATGGGCTTCAAAAACGCCCTGCAGCGCGAGGAAAAACGTCGCGCCATTGTGGCAGTGATAGTTGGTCCAGCCCCTGGGCGCGATCTCCGCCGTGTAGATTTGCACTTTTGCTTGTGGGTCCCTGGGGAATGACGCGTAGAGGCCCTCGAACAGCACTCGTCGGTGAAACAGCTCGCCTGGCGGCACGAGCCCGTCAATTTGCAGCTTTAGATCGGCCAAAGGCGTATCTGGCATGGCTTCGCTCCTTCAGTTCGAGCGTCGGACCTCGACCCCGCGCCAAGGCTGCGCATGCGGTCTTTTCGCACGCGCCGCTTTGTCTCAAAAGCCCCAATCCTCGGCCTCTTCATTGCGGCCGGCCGCTACCCCGCCCATGCCGACCTTTGCTCCGCGCAGACTCCACGACTTTCGCACGCGCTGGGGATCCGCGCGTCGTCCACGGTTCAACCGTTGCTGAAACCCGCCTCAAAGACCAACCGCGCCCCAAGGCGCCCAGCCGCTTGCGCGGCTACCGCCCCAACCACGCCAGCGCCCCGCGCCCCGCCGCCGCGCCAGTTGAAAAGCAGGCTTGCAGCAGGTAGCCGCCGGTCGGCGCCTCCCAGTCGATCATTTCGCCGGCGACGAACGCGCCGGGCGCCGCGCGCAGCATGAAATGCTCGTCGATCGCCGACCAGCGCACGCCGCCGGCGCTCGAAATCGCCCGCTCCAGACCCGCAACCCCGACGACCCGCACCGGACAGGTCTTCGCCAAAGCCGCCAGCGCCAGCGGATCGGCGGGAAGCGCCCCGGCTTCGCGCATGAGCCCGGCGGCGAGCGGCGAAAGTCCGGCCTTCGTCAGTTTGGTTGCTCGCGAGGCGCGCGGATGGCGCGCGAGCTTGCCCGCCAGCAAAATCTCGCTGAGATCCGGTTTCAGATCGACGCTCAAGACGACCCCCGAGGCGCCAAGCGCGTCGCGCGCGGCCCCCGAAAGGGCGTAGATCGCGCCGCCCTCCAGTCCCCGCGACGTGACCACCGCCTCGGCGCGCGAACTCATTTCGCCGAGCGACCAGCGCGCGGCCTTCACCGGCTGCCCGGCGAAGCGCTCGGCGAAGGCTGGCGACCAGTCGACCAGTAACCCCATATTGGCGGGCATGAGCGGCGCCGTCTCGACGCCCGCCGCCGCCAGCGCTTCGACCCAACTCCCGTCGCCGCCAAGCCGTGGCCACGACCCGCCGCCCAGCGCCAGCACGACGACGTCGGCGCTGAGCGTCTCTTCGCCCAGGGGGCCGGCGAAACGGACCCCGCCCTGGAGTTCCTGGAAGCGGCGCCGAGGGCGATATTCGACGTTGAGTTCGCCCAGGCGTTTCAACCACGCTCGCGCAAGCCGCGTCGCCTTGAAGTTTTTGGGAAATACCCGCCCGCTCGAGCCGACGAAAGTCGGCTCGCCGAGACCGGCCGCCCAGTCGCGCAGCGCCGCGGGCGGCATCGCCAGGACGGCCGGGGCGAGGCGCTCGCGCGACGCGCCGTAGCGGGTCAGAAAAAGCTCGAGCGGTTCGGTGTGGGTCAGATTGAGGCCGCCCCGCCCGGACAGCAGGAATTTGCGCAACGGGCTTGGCGCGGCGTCGGCGACGGTCACCTTGACGCCGGCCGCAGCGAGCGTCTCCGCCGCCATCAGCCCGGCGGGGCCGGCGCCGACGACAAGCGCCGAAGCGTTCACGTGAGCAGGAACGAGCGCATCGAGATCGAGCCGAGATCGATCGACTTGCTGAAAAAACTCAGCTTGTCGTTTTCGTCGGCGACTCCCATCGGGTAGAGGACCGGCAGAAAGTGCTCGGGCGTCGGATGCGCCATCCGCGCGACGCGAGAGACGTTCAGCGCTTGCGCCACGCCCTCGGCGTCGCCGGCGCCGATCTTCGTCTTCATGGTCTCGTCGAAGCCGAGCGCCCAGTCGTAGGGCAGGCCGCCGGGGTTGAGCGCCCCCAGATTATGCACGAGATTGCCGCTGCCGATGATGAGCACGCCGCGTTCGCGCAGCGGCTTCAATTCGCGCGCGAGTTCGAGATGGGCTTGCGGGCTGCGTCCGAGATCGAGCGAGAGTTGGAACACCGGAACGTCGGCGTCCGGGAACAGATGCATCAGCACCGACCAGGCGCCGTGATCGAGGCCCCATTCCAAATCCGGCTCAAGATGGGTCGAGCGGACGAGTTCGACGGCCGCTTCCGCCACGCCCGGCGCGCCGGGCGCCGGGTATTGCTGCCGATAAAGTTCGGCGGGAAAACCGCCGAAATCGTGGATCGTCTTCGGCCTGGCGCCGATATGCGCGAGCGAACCGCCGCGCGTCATCCAATGCGCCGAGACGCACAGGATCGCCCGCGGCCGCGGCAGGCCGCGCCGATCTTGTTCCAGGCGCGGCTATAGGCGTTGTCCTCGATGGCGTTCATGGGATTGCCGTGGCCGACGAACAAGGTCGGCAAGCGCGGCGTCGGGGCCAGGCGGGAGAGGGCGGAAAATTCGGTCAAGCGCGGCTCGCAAAATAAATTCTACAGCGGCCACCATGTAAAGCTTCAGGCGGAGGAACGCCACTGCGGCCGGGAATAGGCGCCGTTTACGCGAGGGCTGAACTTTCCGTGAATCCTTGAAACGAACGCCTGGCGCTCCACGTATGCCCCCCAGAGTCCTCGGGCTCAAAGGAACAGAAAATGCCAAAATTCGCCGTCATGCCCCTGCTGGCGTTTAGCGCCTCGGCGGCGCTCATCGCTGCCGCGACCTTATCCGGGTCCGCCGAAACCTCGGTGCTGGCGCCGGCGCCCAAAATCGCCGCCCCACAATCCACCGCCGCATCGCAGACGATCACGCTCGCCGGCGGCTGTTTCTGGGGCGTGCAGGCGGTGTTCCAGCATGTCGCCGGCGTCGACCGCGCCGTCTCCGGCTATGCCGGCGGCCGGATCGCCAAACCCACCTACGACCAGGTCTCGACCGGGACCACGGGCAATGCGGAATCCGTCCAGGTGACGTTCGACCCGCGCAGGATCGGGCTTGGCGACATCCTGCAGATCTATTTCTCGGTGGCGCACGATCCGACCGAAGTCGACGCGCAAGGTCCGGACGAAGGCACGCAATATCGCTCGGAGATTTTCGCCGCGGATCCGGCGCAGGCGCAATTCGCCAAGGCCTATATCGCGGAGCTTGACGCCGCGAAGGTGTTTCCGCGGCCGATAGCGACGAAGGTCGAGACGTCGGCGTCGTTCTATCCCGCCGAGGGCTATCACCAGAACTACGCCACCCTGCACCCCTACGAGCCCTATATCGCCTTTAACGACCTGCCGAAGATCGATAATTTGAAGCGACTGTTCCCGGCGCGGTATCTCGCAAAGGCCAATGTGCTGGCGCAGAATTAGCTCCGGCCTAGTTTTCTGGCGCGGAGCCGTGATAGCCGGCGCCTTCTTCGCGCTTTAGGCGATAGAGGGCGGACGGCTGGCGGTTCCGCGCTCGCGCACGTCAGCCTTCGTCGAAGCCGTCGAAATCGCGATCGACGAAAGGCGGCAGGGGTTGTGGGTTCAACGCGACTTGGCTGTGAGGGGCCGGCGTCGGCGCCGCCTCGGCGGCTACGGCGACGAAGCCGCATGCGAAAGCCAAAAGGCAGACCGCGGCAAATTTGTCGATAGCGGACATGACGTTCTCCCGTTGCGTGTCGCCGCGGGGCGACTGCTGTCGGGTTACGGTCTGGGAGATCGGGGCCGCGTCCGGACCCCATCGACCCCCGTTCGCTGGAAAAGCCGCGGCGAACCTGCCAAACGGCGCCCATGCGCTATCTCAAGCTCTACGCCCGCGTGCTCGGCCAGCTCACGCGCCGAACGCGCCTTGGCGCTGGCGCTGGTCCTCGCCAACGTCGCCGTCGCCTTTGCGCAATTCGCGGAGCCGCTGCTGCTTGGCCGCGTCGTCGACAAGCTCGCCGCCGCGCAAGGGGCCGCGCGCGCGCCGGATTGGCGCGCGATCGCGCCGCTCGCCGCCGCCTGGGGCGGCTTCGGGGTGTTCACAATCCTGGCCGGCGTCTCGTCGCGTTCTATTCCGACCGGCTGGCGCAGCGCCGGCGCATGGCGGCGATGGCGGATTTCTTCGCCCATCTGATGGACCTGCCCGCGAGCTTTCACGGAGAGACCCATTCGGGACGGCTGACCGAAGATCATGCTCGACGGGCCGAACGCGATGTTCGGCCTTTGGCTGACCTTTTTCCGCGAGCATTGCGCGGCTTTCGTCGCGCTGTTCGTCACGCTGCCGGCGACGCTTGGCGGTCAACTGGCGGTTCGGCCGCGTGCTGATCGGCGCTCGTCGCCTTCTTCGGCGTGGCGATGAACTACGTGATCCGCGGCACGAAACGCCATCAGGGCGCGGCCGACGGCGTACTATCACGCGATGGCCGCCCACGTCGCCGACGCGCTCGCCGAACCTGCCGATGCTGCAGATCTTTCGCGCGCACGGCGGACGAGGCCGACGCCTACCGCGGCTGGGCGCCAGCGCTATCTGACCGCGCAATTTCCGGTGCTGGCCTGGTGGGCGATCGCCACCATTGCGACGCGGGCCAGCGCGACGCTGACCCTGATCGGCGTGCTCGCTGTTCGGCATCTGGCTCGACATGCGGGGCGAGACCACGGTCGGGCAGATCGTCGCCTTCATGGGGCTGGCGAGCGGGCTGATTGGCCGGCTCGATCAGATCAACGGCTTCCTCTACCGCATTTTCGGCGCGGCGGCGGACCTGACGCTCTATTTCGACACGATGGCGATCCCGCCCGCGGTCGCCGACCGCCCGGGCGCGCGCGACGGTCGGACGGCTCGACGGCGACGTGCGCTTCGAGGGCGTCGGCGTTCTCCTATGGCGAGCGCGCCGGCGCTGCGCCGACGTCAGTTTCGACGCCGGCGCCGGGCAGACGATCGCGCTGGTCGGCGGCACCGGCTCCGGCAAATCGACGGCGCTGGCGCTGCTGTATCGCGCCTTCGATCCCGCGGCGGGCCGAGTGACGATCGACGGGACCGACATCCGCGACCATGACGCTCGCCAGCTTGCGCGACAATATCGGCGTCGTGTTGCAGGAGCCCTACCTGCTCGCCCGCTCGGTCGAGGACAACCTGCGCATCGGCAAGCCCGACGCGACGCGCGAGGAGATCGCCAGAGCGCTGGCGCTCGCGCAGGCCGCGATTTCGTCGTCGACTCCCAGGGCTGCGACGACGTCGGCGAGCGCGGGCGCAACCTCTCCGGCGGCGAACGCCAGCGGCTCGCCATCGCCCGCGCGTTGCTGAAGGACCCGCCGATCCTCGTGCTCGACGAGGCGACCAGCGCGCTCGACGCCGCCACCGAAGCCCGGTTGCAAGCGGCGCTGGAGAGCGCCCGGCGCGGCCGCACGACTTTCGTCATCGCCCATCGCCTCTCGACAATCCGTAACGCCGATGTGATCCTGGTGTTCGAGCGCGGACGTATCGTGGAGGCGGGAGCTTCGAAGCGCTTGTCGGCCGCGCGACGGCGCTCTTCGCCGGGCTCGCTCGGGCGCAAGCGGGCGCGAAAACGACGATCGCCGGTTGAAGGGCGACCGCGCGCCTGACGATATCTTGGCGACAGAGGAGACCCGCGATGGACGCCAACACCTATCCCGTCACCCACACCGACGCCGAGTGGCGCGAGCGGCTCACCCCCGAACAATATCACATCATGCGCGAGCACGGCACCGAGCGCGCCGGCTCCTGCGCGCTGAACTGGGAGAAGCGCCCGGGCGTGTTCACCTGCGCGGGCTGCGACCAGCCGCTGTTCGAATCCAACCGCAAATTCGAGAGCGGCACCGGCTGGCCGAGCTTCAACGATCCCCTGCCCGGCTCGGTCGAAACCTCCACCGACCGCTCCTGGGGCATGGCGCGCACCGAGGTGCATTGCGCGCGCTGCGGATCGCATCTCGGCCATGTGTTTCCCGACGGCCCGCCGCCGACGGGCCTGCGCTATTGCATCAACGGCGTGGCGACGAATTTTACGCCGGCTGCGGGCGCGTGAACGCTCCGCCGCCCGACGCATTCGTCGACGCCCGACCGGCTGGCCACCCCAACGTCGCCAGCGGCCGGGTCGGCGTGCTGGTCGTCAATCTCGGCACTCCGGAGGCGACAGACTACTGGTCGATGCGGCGCTATCTCAAAGAGTTTCTGTCCGATCGCCGGGTCATCGAGACGCCGCGCTGGCTGTGGTGGCCGATCCTCAACCTCATCATCCTGACCAAGCGCCCGGGCGCCAAGGGCAAGGACTACGATTCGATCTGGAACAAGGAGCTCAACGAAGGCCCGTTGAAGACGATCACCGCGGCGCAAGCGCGAAAGCTCGGCGAACGGCTGAGCGGCCGCCCGACCCTGCGCCCGCTCGTGGTCGAGTGGGCGATGCGTTACGGCAAGCCGTCGATCGCGGGCCGCCTGGCGGCGCTGCAACAGGCCGGCTGCGACCGCATTCTGCTGCTGCCGCTCTATCCCCAATATTGCGCGGCGACCTCGGCGACGGTGTGCGACAAGGCGTTCGATGCGCTGAAGGCGATGCGCTGGCAGCCGACGCTGCGCGTCGCGGCGCCTTATTTCGACGATCCCGCCTACATCGACGGGCTCGCGGCCTCGACCCGCGCCGCGCTGGCGAAACTCGATTTCGAGCCGGAGACATTGCTCGCCTCCTTTCACGGCATCCCCAGGGATTATTTCGACAAAGGCGACCCCTATTACTGCCATTGCGCGAAAACGACCCGGCTGTTGCGCGAGGCGCTGGGACTCGACGAGAAGCGCCTGCGCATGAGCTTCCAGTCGCGCTTCGGCCGCGCGGAGTGGCTGAAGCCGTACACGGACGCGACCGTGAGGTCGCTGGCGCAGGAAGGCGTGAAGCGCCTCGCCGTGCTGACGCCGGGTTTTGCGGCGGATTGTCTGGAGACCCTGGAAGAGATCGGCGTCGAGAACGCCGAATATTTTCATCAGGCGGGCGGCGAAAGATTTGCGGCGATCCCGTGCCTGAACGATTCCGACGAGGGCCTCGGCGTGCTGGAGACGGTGGCGCGGCGGGAGCTCCTAGGGTGGGCGTAGCCCATGAAAATTGAGGGCTCCGTCATTCGCCTCGATTGCTTGCAAGGCGACGACGAACAGACATGAGTCCAGATGTCCTGAACCTGGATATCGTATCGGCGTTGTTGTGCGGCTGCGTATTCCGTTTCGAACGCGGCGACGGTTCGGTGATCGCTCAACGGCTCCGGCTTCGCGCGGATGGGACGATCGAGGGCGTCCGACATCCCAACGAATCCAAGTGGGGCGTGCAAGTCGCGGGCGCTGAGATCGTTCTCAACTTCTACGCCGCTGACGGGCGCCTGAGCGCGAGTTTTCGCAAGGCCCCGGACGCGCCCGGCGGCGCGTTGACGATGGCCGGCCCCTTTCTGCTCTCGCGCGGCGACATCATCCATCGGCTGGTGTCGTTGCCGGACCTGCCTGCAGCCGTCGCCCTGCCCGTTCACGCGCCGGCCAAGGCCACGTCGCCGCAAAACTCCGTCGCCGTATTTGTCAGGACTCACCTCTGCGACGAAAAATATGTTTCGTTGATGCGGAAACTGAGCGCGCATCGAAGCGGGTTCGACTTGTTCGCCTTGGTCGACGAAACCCGTGGACGCCCGGATCCTGGGCCCTGGCCAGTGGTCTGGCATTCGCTGGGACTGCTGGCCCAAATGGGTTTGACCCAGCGCCACGGCGTCTTGCTCTACAGATGCGGGGACATGCCGCTCTACGTCGCGATGCGCGAGCAGCCGAAATATGCGCATTACGTGATGATCGAGGACGATGTCGAACTTTGCGGCGAGGACGCGGGCCCCGTCAACGAACTGTGCCGCGCGTTGAGCGACGGCGCGGGCGCCCCGCTCGATTTTGTCGGCGTCATCTTCCGGCCTGACAGGACGCAGGTGTGGGGGCGTACGTCGTGGGACGTCTATGGCGCCGAAAACGCCCATCTCGCCCGCTTCCCGATGGTCGTATTCTCCAAGCGATTGTGCGCTTATCTGTATTCGCAGCGGTTGATCGAGGCGGTGCGAAACCCCGAACCGGCCGACGTCATGCATTGCGAAGTGTTCGCCGCTTCCGCTGCGGTTGCGGGAGGATTCGTCTGCGCGGATCTCAACGCCGTGATGGCGGGATGCTACGATCGATCGATCATGATGATCGAGACGCCCGGATTTGGCTTGCCGATGGGCGCCGGCTTCGTCGCCGCTCCCGCGATCAAATTTTATCACCCCGTCTACGAAACGACGTCCTGGCTACGCAGGACGAAGGCGCTTTTGCTGCAACCGGGCAAACGCACTGCGCAACGCCTCATCAACTTGACGAAGCGCGTCAACGAAGCGCGCGCCCGCGACGACAAGGTTTTGGTCGAGGCTGTGGAGCAGCTCGCCCTGGAGCTTGGGCCCGACCTCGGCGGCCAATTGATGGGCCCCTATCGCGAATGCCGCCTCGAAGCGCCTGAAGTCGGCGACGACGAAACCTGGCGCGAGGCGCGGAGGATCCATTCCGGCTTGATGCGCCAGTTGCGAGGCGACCAGGCGCGTTGGCGGCGCCGCATCGACGGCGACGGCGCGACGAAGGCCTATGTCTACCTGCCGGTCGTGCGCGAACTCACAACCGACCCGGAAGGGTCTTGGTTGCTGGAAGTGAACGGACGGCCGGCGCCGGCGCAATGGAACTGGCACGAGGGACACATCTTCGCGCTGCTCGACGCGCCCGCCGATGCGCCGGCGGAAATCCGGCTGCTGGCCGCCCCTGAGGACGCCGGCGCGGAGCCGCCGGCGGGGCCAAAACGCCGCGAGCGCGCGTTGGCCCTGCTGTGTGAAAACTCAGCGCGACTTAACCCCGCGACTGCGTGAGCATCGCCGCCACCTCGCCGTCGGCCGCCTTGAGCGCGGCGCCGATGGCCTGGTGCATGTCCCAATAGCGATAGGTCCCCAGGCGGCCGCCGAAGTGAACGTGGGCCTCCGCTTCGGCGCGCGCCTTGTAACGCAGGTATCGCGCGGCGTCGGCCGCGGCGCCGATGGGATAGATAGGGTTCGTCGTCCTGGAGCGCGAAGCGCGAGTATTCGCGTGCGATGACGGTGCGGTCGCTGGGATAATTCCGCTCCGGATGAAGGTGACGGAACTCGAGGATGCGCGTGAACGGGACGTCTTCGTCAACGTAGTTGACGACGGGAGCGCCCTGAAAATCGCCAATGTCGAGAACCTCGCGCTCGAAATCGACGGTGCGCCATCCGAGCCTTCCCTCGGCGTAATCGAAATAGCGGTCGATCGGACCCGAGTAGACGACTGGCGTGTTTTCGGGGAGGCTCGCGCGCAGGTCGAAATAATCGACGTCGAGCATGACCTGAATGTTGGGATGTTCGAGCATCCGCTCGAACAGACGCGTGTAGCCTAGCGAAGGCAGACCTTCGAAACGATCGTTGAAATAGCGGCTGTCGAAGGTGTAGCGGACGGGAAGGCGCGTGATGATGCTCTCCGGCAGTTGACGCGGATCGACTCGCCATTGCTTGGCGGTGTAGCCGCGCACGAAGGCTTCGTAGAGCGGGCGTCCGATCAGCGAGATCGCCTTGTCTTCGAGGTTCGACGGCGACCGGCCGCCAAGCTCCTCGGACTGCGCGCGGATCAGCGCGCGCGCCTCCTCGGGCGTGAAGGCGCGGCCGAAGAACTGTGAGATCGTCAGCAAATTGATCGGCATCGCGTAGACTTGCCCCGCGTGCTTTGCAAACACGCGGTGCTGATAATTGGTGAAGTCGGCGAATTGGCGAACATAGTTCCATACCGTCTCGTTGGACGTATGAAACAGATGCGCGCCGTATTCGTGGATCTCTATTCCAGTGGCGGCGTCGGTCCGGCTATAGGCGTTGCCGGCGATATGCGGACGGCGTTCGACCACCAAAACGCGCTTGCGATATTTCGCGGCGATCCGTTCCGCGATGGTGGCGCCGTAGAATCCGGCGCCGACGACGAGCAGATCAAACGACCGAAAATCCATTCGAGATGACCGCTCGATTTCGTTCACCGCCACCTTCTAGCGGGAAGTCGGCGGGGCGCGAAGTGACGCCGGAAGCGCCCATGTCCGCAAAGTTTTGGCTTTTAAACTCGTTTTTCCGCACGGCGATTTAGAAAATTTGAACTTGAATTATGCGAATTTTAAAAAGTCGCGCCGCAAACAATACCTCAAAACCCAGGAGCCGGTGATGTCAAAAGCCGATTCTGATCTTGCCGAAGCCCATCTTGTGTCTTCGCGATTGGAAGTCATCTCGCGGCTGCCGTCCAAGCCTCGGTTAGCCCCGCCGCTCGTTTTTGTCCATGGCGCTTGGCATGGCGCCTGGTGCTGGGAAGACCACTTCCTCGACTATTTCGCCGATCTCGGCTTCGCCTGCTACGCCCTGAACTTTCGCGGACACGGGGCGAGCCAGGGCGCCAGGGATGTGCGCTTTTGCCGGGTTCGCCATTTCGTCGCGGATTTGGAGGAAGCGATCGCCTCCATTGGCGCGGAACCCATCCTCGTCGGACATTCGCTGGGCGGCTTTGTCGTTCAAAAATATTTGGAAAAAAATTCGGCGCGTCTTGGCGTTCTTTTGGCAAGCATTCCCCCGCGCGGCGGATTCCGCATGGTGAAGAGCCTGTTGCGCCGACAGCCTCTAGATGTCCTTCGCTCTAATTTGATCTTCAGTCTCCGACCGTTGTTTTCGAACGCGGATAAGGTGAGGGCGCTACTTTTTAACACAAATACCCCGGATTATATTGTCAAAAACTGCGTCGATCGCCTACAAGATGATATGATTATCGGGCTTCTTGACTATTTGTTCTTGGATCTAGTAAATGTTTCGAGGGTTAACACGCAGATGTTGGTTTTCGGCGCCTCCGAGGATCACATGATCGATGCTGACGACGTTGACGCCACCGCCAGCGCCTACGGCCGGAAGCCGATTTATGTGCCTGAAGTCGGTCATGACATGATGATCGATCTTCACTGGGAACGCGCCGCCGAGATCATAGCGTCCGAAATCGTCAAGCAATTGGGGACAGACGCCCATCACCGCGCACAAATGTCTAACGTGGCTTGAAAGTTAAGCAATGGTTGACGAAAACGAGTACGCGTTAGGTTATTCTCAACGAGAAGCGAAGCGATTGGAGTGGCAAGCCCAGCTTAGCGAAGAATTTCTCGAAGACGGTCTCCGGCGCGGCGGTTTGGCTAGGGGTATGCGCGTCCTGGACCTAGGGTCCGGAATAGGCGACGTCGCTTTCCTCGCCGCGCGTATTGTGGGGCCGGAAGGCGCCGTTATCGGGATTGATCGATGGGCGCCGTCATTGGACAAGGCGCGAGCGCGCGCCGAGGAACGCGGCCTCGCCAATGTGACTTTTATCCATGCGGACCTCGCGAATTTTGAGATCGAAGACGAATTCGACGCGGTCATCGGGCAATTCATCCTGCAATATTTGGCTTTTCGCAGCGATTTGCTTGCCCGCCTCAAGAAATGCCTGCGGCCCGGCGGCGTGGTCATCTTTCAGGAAGTCGACAATTCCGCCGCGACTGAAATTCCGTCTTCGGAATTATTCGGCAAGGTGAGGGCGTGGATCGCTTCGGCGTTTCAGGCGACCGGTTCGGTTCACGACATGGGCGCCCGGCTCCCGCTCACTTTTCTGAACGCCGGCCTGCCTCGCCCCCAGATGATCAGCATGGGCCGGGTTGAGAGCGGTCCCGATACGCCGTTCTACGACTTCCTGACCGAGGTGCTGCGGAGCTTGCTGCCGGTTCTGGAAAAGACTGGCGCGCTCGACGCCAAGGAAATCGACATCGACAGCTTGGCCGACCGTCTCCGCGAGGACGCCGTGTCGAGCGATCGGACGCTTTATTCCGCCCGCGTCGTCACCGCCTGGGCGAAAGTAGGCTGAACGCGCGTCCATCCACTACGTCTTGGGCGAAGGCGAGGCTCGGACGGTCGTTCGTTGGACAGCCGCAATCTTTTCCGCCTGCACTTGAACCCCCGCGCTCGCGGGTTTATGCCCCGCCCGCGCCGATCCCGGCGCCGTTCACGGGACAACCCTATGGCCTTCCTCGCCAATGTGCTTAATCGCGTAAAGCCTTCCGCCACCATGGTCATCACGCAGAAGGCGCGCGATCTCAAAGCCAAAGGCCGGGACATCATCTCGCTGTCGGTCGGCGAGCCGGATTTCGACACCCCCGACAACATCAAGACCGCCGCCATCGACGCCATCCGCCGCGGCGAGACCAAGTATCCGCCGGTGCTCGGCATTCCGCCGCTGCGCGAGGCGATCGCCGCCAAATTCCGGCGTGAGAATGGCCTCGACTACAAGGCCTCCGACACCATTGTCGCCACTGGCGGCAAGCAGATCCTGTACAACGCCTTTCTGGTGACGATGAACCCCGGCGACGAGGTCATCATCCCGGCGCCGTTCTGGGTCAGCTATCCCGAGATGGTGGCGATCAACTGGGGCGAGCCCCGAATCGTGCCGACGCGGATCGAGGACGGCTACAAGCTGCAGCCGGAGGCGCTCGAAAAGGCGATCACGCCGAAGACCAAGTGGGTCGTGCTCAACTCGCCGTCGAACCCCTCCGGCGCCGCCTATACGCGCGCCGAACTCAAGGGCTTGACGGAGGTGTTGATGAAGCATCCCCATGTCTGGGTGCTGACCGACGACATGTACGAGCATCTGGTCTATGGCGACTTCGAGTTCTCCACCCCGGTGCAAATCGAGCCCGCGCTGAAATCGCGCACGCTGACGATGAACGGCGTTTCCAAGGCTTACGCCATGACCGGCTGGCGCATCGGCTACGCCGCCGGCCCCGCCGAGCTTATCAAGGCGATGGATATGGTGCAGGGCCAGCAGACCTCCGGCGCCTGCACCATCGCGCAGTGGGCGGCGGTGGAGGCGCTCACCGGCCCGCAGGACTTCATCCCCAGGAGCCGCAAGGCCTTCGAGGAGCGGCGCGATCTCGTCGTCTCCATGCTTGGCCAGGCCAAATACCTGACCTGTCCGAAGCCGGAGGGCGCTTTCTACGTCTATCCCTCCTGCGCCGAGGCTATCGGCCGCAAAGCGCCGTCGGGCAAGGTGATCGAGACCGACGAGGATTTCGTCGGCGAGTTGCTGGAGGCGCAGGGGATCGCGGCGGTGCACGGCTCGGCGTTCGGCCAGGGTCCCAACCTTCGGGTTTCCTACGCCACCTCGCTCGCCAACCTCGAGACCGCCTGCAAGAAGATCCAGACTTTTACGGCGTCGCTGCGCTGATGGCGCTGACCGTCGTCTTCGATCTCGACGGCACGCTCGCCGAGACCGCGCCGGATCTCATCGATGCGCTCAACCATGTGCTGGGCGCGGATGGCCTCGCCCCCGTGCCGCTGGAAGCGGCGCGCTCGCTGGTCGGCGCCGGCGCGCGGGCGCTCATCGAGCGCGGCTACGCCCGCGCCGGGCAAGCGCTGACGAAAGCGCGGCTCGACGCGCTGTTCGGCGATTTCCTGACGTTCTACAACGCCCACATCGCCGACAAATCGACGCTGTTTCCGGGCGCGGCGGCTTGCCTCGACCGCTGCCGCGACGCGGGCTGGCGGTTGGCGGTGTGCACCAACAAGCTGGAATATTCGTCGAACCTGCTGTTGGAAAAGCTCGGCGTGCGCGACCGCTTCGCCTTCGTCTGCGGCCAGGACACGTTTGGCGTCGCCAAGCCCGACCCGAAGCCATTGCTGGAGACGGTGGCGCGCGCCGGCGGGCGCGCGGAGCGCGCGGTGATGGTCGGCGACTCGCTCACCGACATCCGCACGGCGCGAGCGGCGGGGATGCCGGTGATGGCGGTGGATTTCGGCTACACCGATGTGCCGGTTTCGGAGCTTGGACCCGACCGGGTGATCTCGCATTTCGATGCGCTTGACGCGGCGGTGCGCGCCTTGACTTGACCGGCGCCTGCGGCTTAGACGGGCGTGACCGGGCGATTAGCTCAGCGGTAGAGCACTCCCTTCACACGGGAGGGGCCACAGGTTCGATCCCTGTATCGCCCACCATGCAGTCCGCGCGAACCGGCGTGGTTTCCGGCTTCCGAAAATCCTCGAAGTTCTCGACGTTTAGCGGCGGGTATTCCGGTCTCCGAGAGGGAAACCAGAGCTGTTTGGGGTTATTGCGCGCCCATGGGGCCGTCAGTCTCTGCGCGCAAAATTCGGTTTCACGGATTGGGCGATGGGCCGGCGGCGCGGGCTTCCACGAGGCCAGTCGGTTCGACTCGGATTTTGGCAGAAGGATGAGCCGCTTATGCGTCGGCCGCGGCGGGGGATTGAATTCCGAGCGCCCGCCATTGATCCGACCAGAGCATCGGCATCTCGGTCATCCGCTTGGCGTTGAGGCCGCGGGGAAGGCGTCCTTCAATTGCGGCCTTGACCAACTCGGGACTGAGAAAGGCAAGCGAGAGCGTCATGCGGAGGGAGCGGGGGCTCCTGTGTTCGCGCGCGGCGATCGCTTCAATCGTTTGACTTGGATCAGCAATGAGTTCGTCCAGCCATTGCCGAGCCTCGCGCATGGCGACCGTGAAGTGCGACCGCGCCTTCGCCCGCATCGCTCGCGACGGCTCGCCCGAGGTTTCGGTCCGCAGGACGATCTGCCGCTTTCGTCGGGTGGGCGTTGGCGCATAGGGCAATGTCAGCGTTCGGACTTCCCCCTCGGTCACGCGAGCCTCGTTCAGCACGATCTCGATCTCGGAGGCATGGACAGTCACGCGGTCGATGACGGCACGGATTTCCACGATCGATTGTTGGTCCCGCGATGCAGGTGAGGACAGCGAGAAACTCGACGGCGTTCGCGACGGTTGGGGAGCCCCCTGCCCGTGCTTTCGATCTCGATCGTCGCTCGGTCGCGCGCGGGAGGCCAGATGGCGTTGGACAGCGCCGATAACCGCGCCCTCGATTTCTGGCGCCGAAATGCGCGGCAGCGATCCCGCGAGCTTGGCGTCGCCGACCAGCGCCGGGCGCGAGACGTAATAACGGAAACGCGTCGTTCCCTTGCAGGCGTAGGTCGCCCCCATCCTATGGCCCCGGTCATCGTAGAGCTTGCCGGCGAGAAAGGAATGCAAATCCGGTTGCGGATCGCGCCGGGCGACGGTCTGCGCCTGCAGCCGCTTCTGGATCGTCTCCCAGACTTCGCCATCGACAATGGCCGGATGCAGTCCCTCGTGGACCTGTCCCTTATGGCTGAGCCGGCCGACATAGATTGGGTTCGACAAGATCCAATAGAGATGCCCCCGGGAGAACGGACGCCCGCCCGAGGTCCGTCCGCTCCGGCTGACGCGGATCGGCGTAACCGCCGCCTCGGCGTCGAGAGCCGCCTTGAGACGGACTACGCTGCCGAGTTCGAGATACCGCCGGAACAGACCTCGGATGAACTCGGCCTCCTCTTCGACGATCACGAGCGCCCGGTTCTCGACGCGATATCCCAGGGGAACCGCGCCGCCCATCCAGATGCCCTTGCGCTTGGAGGCGGCGACCTTGTCGCGAATGCGCTCGCCCGTGATCTCCCTTTCGAACTGCGCGAAGGACAGCAGCATGTTCAGCGTCAGCCGCCCCATGCTGGTCGTCGTGTTGAAGGACTGCGTCACCGAAATGAACGACACCTCATGGGCGTCGAACAGGTCCACGAGCTTGGCGAAGTCGGCCAGCGAGCGGGTGAGACGATCGACCTTGTAAACGACGACCACGTCGATACGCCGCGCCCGGATCGCGTCGAGCAGTTTCTGCAACGCCGGTCGCTCCATCGAGCCGCCGGAGAAACCGCCGTCGTCGAACCGATCGCGAACCAGCTTCCAGCCTTCATGGGCTTGGCTCTTGATGTAAGCCTCCGACGCCTCGCGCTGGTTATCGAGCGAATTGAAATCCTGCTCGAGACCGCTGTCGGTCGACACGCGCGTATAGATTGCGCATCGCTGGCTTGGTTTCGGAACGCCACGGGGATCACTTCGCATCGCCGGCCTTCCTCAGTCCGAAGAAGCGGTGGCCGTTCCAGTTCGTGCCGGTGATGGCCTTGGCGACCTGGGACAGGCTCGTGTAGGAGGCGCCGTTCCAGGCCAAACCCTCCTCCAGAACCATCACATGCTGCATCTGCCCCTTCCATTCCCGAACCAGCAGCGCGCCCGGCCTGAGGCTGGCGCCGTCCCGGGTGGCGGGTTCACGAGCGGCAAAAGGTTCGGCGCCTTCGGGGCCACCTCCAGATCGCCGCAGCCGCCGCAGGGTCGCCCTATCGAGATCGCCGTGGCATACCGCCTGCAGGCGGTAGGCGAGAACGCGGGCCATCAGCCAGCGCGGGAGGTGGGCGGGAGCGGTCCCGCCCAGATGGTTTCGCCAGCGCAAGCAAAGCTGCGCTTGATCGAGATCGGGGAGTTCCGCGACGAGGCCGGCGATGGCGCTTCGATCGGACGCCGAGATCGGCGCGCTTGTTGAGAGCGCGCCAATCTCAGAGGGTTTGCCCCGCTTCGCCATCATGCGGCCTCGGCGGCGCGCTCCGTTGCCGCACCCGCGCCGTCCGCCGGCTTCGATGTGATGGAATAGACTGAGGCGCGATTGCGATCCGATCGATCGAGCGTCAGGGCATATCCGCGCTTGCGTAACCCGGTCAGGGCGGCTCGCGTCGTGTGGGGAAGCCACCCAGTAGCCGCGATGAGATCGGCGAGCGTCGCGCCCCCGGATTGTGTCAGCAATCCGATCACCGATGCAATTTTGCTGTTCGCACGCGGCTCGCCGCGCTCGCGCCGTTCGATGGACCCAGGCGCGGCGATCTCTTGAGTTGTGTTCGCCAAGGGCGCTGAGGACGGGGTCGCCAATGGCGCCGGCGTTTCACTCACCACGGTGGCCGCCGTCTTATTGGCGAGCGCCTCGCCTTCCACCACGATCGCCTTTGCGCCGGCGGCCGTCAGCTTAAGCGCGAACGTCGTTCCGGTCTCGCCGTCACGACGCCAGACGGGGATCGACCCTTTGGCTTTGACCTCTCGAACCAAACCTGCCGCGATTAGCTTTTCGCCGGTCTTCACAATTTGTGCACCGCGCAGCGACGATATCGGCGTCAGGCAGCGATCCTCGCGTCGCGACGCCGAGTTCAGCATCGCCATCTGCGCATCTGTCAGCTTAGCCTTCGCCGACATCAAATTCGGGATTGTCTTGGACATCTTTGAACCTGCGTTCTCTGTGGAGACCAGGCAATCTGGCCCCTCACTGAGACAAGCCCCGGATCGATGCGATCGGCGGGGCGCCCGTCTCGTCGCACCTCAATCAACACAGGCGACGACGACACCAATGCTTCCTTTGCGAAGGAACGCCAGTGTTTTCTGCACCCCCCCGCGGGCCCGGCGTGCGTTTTGCCAATCAGCGAGATTCTTTGGCAGGGCGCCAAGCGCTGGGTTGGCGCCACTAGGCCGGGCGCATCGCGCCGGAAAGCATGACGTTCGTTCCTGTCACGGTGGGAACCGTCGCGAGCAGCTTCGCGGCGACGTCGCTCGCGGCGATGGGCTTGTAATCGGCTGGGATCAGGAAACCCAGGAACCGATTCAGCCTCACACCCCATAGCTCGCCGGGCCGAACCGGCTGCCCCAAGTCCTCCCGGCTGCCGACCAGCAGCGAGGGGCGCGCTATCGCTAGCCCGGTGAAGGACAGGCGGGCGAGTTCCGCCTCAAGCTCGCCCTTCACGCGGCTGTAGAAGATGCGGGACGTCGCATCGGCGCCCATCGCGCTGACCAGACCCGCCCGCTTCGCGCCGGCGGCGAGCGCGGCGCGGGCGACCGCGATATTGGCGTGGTAATCCACGGCGCGGAACGCCACCTGAGTGCCGGCCTGCTTGATTGTCGTTCCCAGCGCCAGATAGACCTCGTCGGCCTCCGGCAAGGTCGGCAACGCTGAGAAATCGACCGCGCGCGCGTCGAGCTTGCCGTGAGCGACGGGCGGCGCGCGGCGGCCGAGCGCGTAGACCCTGACCACATCGGGATCATCGAGCAGCCCCTGCAGGATCGACTTGCCGACCAGACCGGTCGCCCCCGCGATTATTGCCGTGCGCTTCGCCATGGCGCGAGGCTAGTGCAACGCCAGCTCCGGCGCCACTGCCCGGTCAGCGCGCCGTATAGCGGCGTTCGCGGCCACTGAGAGGTCAAGCGGGGCGCACGGACCGGTTCGCCCTGGACTTCACGTAACGAGAGACCCTCGGCTCCCGCCTGTCGATGGAGGAGCGCCATGTCACTTGGGGTCTTCTTTCCTAATCAACTCGACGCCATCAGCCGGGCTGTAGACATCGTGTCGACAGACCCTGCACTTGGCGTCCGATCGATGGCTCATCGCCGTCAGGACGTCGCGCGAATAGCCTTCAAGATCGCGCAGGCAAAAGAGGTGGTCGAAGTCGATGACCTCGTTGCACGCATTCGAGCCGAACTCGGCGGAAAGTCATCGGATGCCTCGAGCACCGCCGCTGCTTGATCGATGCGGCTCATCGACTTCGACCTCTGTCGCTCGCCTCGCCTGCGTGCAGCCATCCGCCGCACATCGCTCGCACAGCACGCCGACGATCCGCTGAAGTACCAACAAATTCAGGCCGAAGCAGGTCGCACGGTTAGCCCGGCCGTGCATGCGTTTGCAGCCGAATTTCGATGCGCGCGCTAGCGTTTTTTCGGCCTGCCGCCGCTGCGCATGGCTTCGGAGGCCCCAGTAGGGACCCGCGGACGCTCGCGAAGAATTCCGGCCCCCGGGGGGGAGAACAGCTCCGAGGCGAGATGGCCGCCCACGGGCCGCTTATGGCCTTGAAGTGGCAACGCGGCACCGGATGTCCAACGCGAGCGAGCGACCTCGCGTTGCGGCGAGATCGGCCCACGGCAGGACGTCGCGCGTTTTGCGAGGCGGCCGCAGCCATTTTGGGATCAGATGGGTTTGGGTCCCGGGGGGAGGCCCCGAGGCTGCCGACTTAGAAGGTGCTTTAGACCGCCTTCCGCGTCAGACCGCGACTTCGCCCGCCGCCAATGCTCAGAAAGCGGGGTCGGCCGGCAACGCCAGCGTGGTCGAGCCTAACGCTGCGACCCGCCGTCATCGACCGCTTTCGACCCGAAGCGGCCGTCTATCGGGACGCTCTCGACACCGGGTCTCGCGTGCACCACTATCGAATCCAGACAATGCGGATATGCGACCATGGATATCGGGGGGTGGTTACGAGGTCTGGGCCTCGAACAATACCAGGCCGCGTTTTGCGAGAACGAAATCGACGGCGAGATTCTGCCGAAGCTGACGGCGGAAGACCTACGAGGATCTCTGGGGTCGCTATCGTTGGCCATCGGCGCAAGATATTGACGGCGATCGGGGAACTGTCGAGTTCGTCCGCAACGCCCGCTCCGGTCGCGCCGCCGGTGGGGGGCGCCGAGCGGCGGCAGTTGACGGTGATGTTCTGCGATCTCGTCGGCTCGACCGCACTTTCGACCCGGCTCGATCCCGAGGAACTGCGCGACGTCATCGGCGCGTTTCAAAGGCGTGCGTCAGCGCCGTGACCGGGTTTGGCGGCTCGGTCGCAAAGTATATGGGCGATGGAGCGCTCGTCTATTTCGGTTATCCGGAAGCCCACGAGGACGACCCCGAACGGGCCGTCCGCGCCGGGCTTGCGTTGATAGACGCAATGGCGGCGATGCAACTATCCGTTCCGCTACGCGCGCAGGCCAGGGTTGGGATCGCAACCGGGCTGGTGGTGGTGGGTGAGCTGATCGGACAGGGCGGCGCGCAGGAACGAGTCGCTGTCGGAGAGACTTTGAACCTGGCTGCTAGGATTCAAGCTGTCGCATCTCCCGATTCCGTGGTTGTATCCGAGTTGACCCATCGTCTTGCCGGCGCCGCCTTCGACTATGAGGGGCTCGGGTTGCACGAACTCAAGGGCTTCACTGATGCGGCGAGGTTGTGGCGCGTCGCCGGTGAAAGCACCGCGCGGGGACGCTTTGACAGCAGGGTTGTCGGAGGCCTTACGCCGCTGGTCGGCCGGGCCGAGGAGATCGCGTTGCTCCTTCGTCGCTGGGAAGACGCGAAGGCCGGCGACGGCCAGCTCATCCTTCTCTCGGCGCCTGCCGGTTTCGGCAAGTCGCGCATGACACAAGCATTCCGGGAGCATCTCGACGGTTCTCCTGTTATTTGCTTGCGATATTTTGGCTCCCCCTTTCACGTGAACAGTGCGTTTTACCCCTTCATCAGGCAGCTCGAATGGGCCGCGGACATCGTTCGTGCGGATACCGGGCCCCAGAAACTCGACAAGCTAGAGGCGATTCTGGAGGGCTCTGCGGAAGGTAAAATCGAGAGCGCCGCGCTCGTGGCCGACCTGTTGTCGATTCCATTCGGCGAACGCTATCCGCCACTGAATCTCACCGAGGCAGTCCAGAAACAACGGACTATGGAATTGCTAGAAGAGCAACTGGCACTACTCTCGCGGCGGGATGCAGTGCTGGTTCTATTCGAGGACGCGCATTGGATCAATCCGACGTCCATCGCGTTGATGGACGGGATTATTCGCCGAGTCGTGGACCTACCGGTAATGATTATTGCCACCTATCGGCCTGAGTTCACTCCGCCATGGCTGGACCTTGGACATGTCACCTTATTGAACCTAAACCACTTGGGACGAAGCCAGGTGGTCGAGCTCATTCACAAAACGGCAGGCCGCAAAACGCTGCCGGAGGCGATCGTCGCACAGATTGCCACGAAGTCGCAGGGTGTTCCTCTGTTTGTCGAGGAGATCACGCGGGCGATCTTGGAGTTCCGGCGATCT
>CAWIEP010000069.1:0-90629 GCA_963835115.1 uncultured Pseudomonadota bacterium | reverse complement strand
TGAGGACTCGCGCGGCTTGCGCCGGAGCAGGGCGGCGCGGCGCTGCTTGAGGCGGCGTTTGCGTTTCTGCTGGACCGCGAGCCGAAGGAGGCGATCCTCGGCCGCTTCGATCTCAGCGTTATTTCGCGCTATTTCCCGGAATTCGAGCGCGAGCTGCCGCGCTATCTGACCCTATGAAACAGGCGACGCAGATTTTCCGCGTCGACACGCGCGGGCGCGGGCTTGTCGAGATCACTGGGGACGTCGCGGATTGGCTGGGGCGGCAGGGAATCGCGACCGGGCTTCTGACCCTGTTCTGCCGCCACACTTCGGCGTCGCTGGTGATCCAGGAGAACGCCTCGCCGGACGTGCGCGTCGATCTCGAGGCGGCGTTCGAGCGGCTCGCGCCCGAGGCGCCTGGCCTTTACGAGCACGCCGACGAGGGGCCGGACGACATGCCGGCGCACTTTCGGGCGGCGCTGACGGGGGTCAGCCTATCGATACCGTTCATCGCTGGCCGGATGGCGCTGGGGACTTGGCAGGGGATTTTTCTGTTCGAGCACCGGCGCAAGCCGCATCGCCGGGAGGTAGCGGGGCACGTGATCGGCGAATAACTCTCACCAGAGTTGGCGGACGCCGAAGGCGTCAGCTTTGGAGTCCAACGAGACGAAGCTCATTTTCTCAGCTATCGCCTGCGCGATCAACATGCGGTCGAAGGGGTCGCGGTGTTCTCCGGGCAATGAACCCGCCTTTTCGGCGTGACCGAGCGTGATCGGCAGTTCGTAAAACCTGTAGCGCCTAAGCAGTTCGCCAAACCGTCCGACAATCGGGGCCGCGCTGGACAGCTTGCCAAGCCGATATTTGGTTGCAATTTCCCACGCGGTTGCCGCGCTGAGATAGGCAGTGTTCGCGGGATCGGCTATTGCGTCGCGGGCAGTTGCCGAGAGCGCCGTATTGCCTGAAAGCCACCAGAGCAGGGCGTGAGTGTCCAGCAGCAGCTTCACGGACTATTCCCAGGCCCGCAATTCCTCCTCGGGAAGCGGCTCAAGGATTTCGTCGCCCACGTTAAGTTCGCCCTTCATCGCTCCGAATACGCGCGCTTCCGAGGGCGGCGAATAGGGCGAGAGTTTCGCAATAGGCTTGTTGCCTCGCGCGAGCACAATCTCCGCGCCTGCCTCGACCTCGGCCAGCAGTTGCGAGAGCTGGGTTTTCGCCGCGTGAATTGTCACTATCTTCATGTGCCGGTGTTAGCTAACTTTAGTTAGCTAGTCAAGTGTGTGATTTTCACCGTCTTCGGGTGAGCTCTGGCGGGATCTGTCGCCGAAGCCGCTGGAAGAATTCAAGCGAGGGCTGTCCAACGAGGCCCGGGCCGCTCAGCCCATCCCCTCCACCGCCTCAATCAGCAGCCGGATGTCCTCCTCCCGCGACAGCCGGTGGTCGCCGTCGCGGATCAGCGTCAGCGCGACCGGGTCCATCGGCATGTGCTCGACGAGGGTCATCGCATGTTGATAGGGCACGTCCGGGTCTTTCATGCCTTGCAGGATGCGCACCGGCGCGAAGGAGCGCACAATCCCGCCCAGCAACAGATGCCGTCGGCCGTCCTCGATCAGCTTCCTTGTGTAAACATAGGGCTCAGGCGAATAGGCAGAGGGGCGCTCGAAGCGGCCGTCGCGCAGGATCGCCGTGCGCGCCTCCTCCGGCAACCGCGGCCACAATAAAGCCTCGGTGAAATCGACGGCGGGCGCGATCAGCACCATGCCGGCGAGCCGCTCGGTCTCGCCCGACGCCGCCAACTCCCGCGCGGCCAGCAGCGCGATCCAGCCGCCCATCGAGGAGCCGACCCACACCTGCGGCACCTGGGACACGGCGCGGATGACGGTGACGCTCTCCTCCAGCCAGCGCCCGATACTGCCGGCCTCGAAATCGCCGCCGGAGACGCCATGGCCGGAATAGTCGAAGCGAAGGAACGAGCGCCCGTCTCGCGCGCACATGGCGTCGAGCGCTAGCGCCTTGGTCAATTCCATGTCCGACTTGAAGCCGCCAAGCCATACGACGCCGGGTTTCTTCGAGCCGGCGGCGGCGCGAAATCGGTAAGCAATTCGGCGCATAGTCGTCGCCCGCGCCGACGTCGAGAAATTGCGGTTCTTCCGAATTCACGCTTTCATGTCCCCAATGATTCGCACTCAGCCCCGAGATCGAGCCGGATTGAACCTGCCGTCGCCCGCCAGCCCCCTGCAAGCGCGCAGCTTTGGCGCGGGCATGATCCCGGCGACCTGCGCGCCTTCGTCGCAGACCCAGCAGAGTCTCGCCGGACGCACCGTTTTGCAAATTTTGCCGCGGCTCGACGCCGGCGGCGCCGAGCGCACGACGCTCGACGTCGCTGCGGCGCTCGTCCACGCGGGCGGCCGGGCGCTGGTCGCTTGCGACGGCGGCCGGCTGGTCAGCGAATTGCAGGCGCTGGGCGGCGTCTGGCTGCCGTTTCCCGCCGCGCCAAAAATCCGCTAGCAATGCCGCTCAATGTGCGCAAGCTCGCGCGCCTCATCGTCGAGGAGCGGGTCGACGTCGTGCACGCGCGCTCGCGCGCGCCGGCCTGGGTCGCGCTGGGCGCAGCGCGCATCGTCGAGCGGCCGCTGGTGACCACCTATCACGGCGCCTATGGCGGCGGCTCCTCGCTCAAGCTGCGGTACAATTCGGTGATGGCGCGCGGCGACGCCGTTATCGCCAATTCGCACTTCACCGCCGAGACGATCGTCAAGCACTTATCCTTTCGCTCGCGAAAAGCTGCGGGTGATCCATCGCGGCGCCGATCTCGAGCGTGTTCGCGCCGAGCGCGGTCGATCCCGCGCGCGTCACCGCGCTGCGCCAAGCTTGGGGCGTCGCCGCGCATGAACGCATCGTGTTGCTCGCCGCGCGCCTGACCGGTTGGAAGGGACAACGCGTTCTGATCGAAGCGGCGGCCAAGCTGAAGCTCGAAGGGGTGCGGTTCGTCCTGGCCGGCGATGCCCAGGGCCGCGACGGCTATGTCAGGGAGCTCGACCGTTCGATCGAGACGCATGGGCTCAAGGGCGTAGTCAGCCGCGTCGGCCATTGCGCGGATATGCCGGCGGCGTTTCTGGCGGCTTCGGTCGTCGCCGTGCCCTCGACCGAGCCAGAGGCGTTCGGGCGCAGCGCCGTCGAGGCGCAGGCGATGGGGACGCCGGTCGTCGTCTCCGACCTCGGGGCCGTGCCGGAGACGGTGTTGGCGCCGCCCGACGCGGCGCCCGAGGCGCGCACCGGCTGGCGCGTCCCCGCCGGCGACGTGGACGCGCTCGCAGCAGCGCTCAAAACCGCGTTGAGTCTCGGGGCGAGCGCGCGCGAGGCGTTGGCGCGGCGCGCGCGCGACCATGTCGAGCGGCATTTTTCGCTGGAGCAAATGACGCGCGAGACGGTCGCGGTCTATGGCTCGCTGCTCGGGATCTGACGAGGAACCCGAACCCGAATGTCGCGTTGACGGGCGGGGCATTTGTCCGAGGTGGCAGCGAATTCATGTTGGATGTGGCGATTGTTGGAGCGGGGCCGACCGGCCTGTACGCGCTGCGTGACCTTTTGCGGGCGTCGGAACCAGTCGCGGTCACGTTGTTCGAAATCTTCCGACGAACCGGGGCTCGGCACGCCCTACGACCCCATCGGCAACCATCGGAGCCTCCTCGCGAATATCGCGAGTTTTGAGCTTCCGCCGGTGATTGAGACCCTCGCCGAATGGTTGGGCGGCCTTTCCGGCGCGGAGCGGCAAAGGCTGGGGGTGACGGAGGTCAGCGAGACCGCATTCTATCCCCGCGTCGTTCTCGGCGCCTATTTCACGGCGCAGTATCGCGCGCTCGCGGCCGAAGCGCGAAGGTCCGGACGAACCGTGACGCTGCGTGCGCAGATCCAGGTGGTCGACGTGAGCTGCGCGCCGGGCCGCGTCCGCGTCAGCTACGCCTCGCGCGGGGGGCCGCTTCAGGTTGGGAATTTCGATTACGCGATCCTGGCGACCGGCCATCGCAGCCGTCCGCGCAAGCGCCGCGCGCTGACGACCCCAGCCTATCCGGCGCCATTGGTCCCGGCCGACAGGCCCATGCGCGTTGGGGTGCTCGGCGCCTCGCTCACCGCGATTGACGTGGCGGTCGCCATGGCGCTGGATCGCGGCGAGTTCGCCGCCGGCACGTACCGTCCGCGTCCCGAGGCGGCGAGCCTGCACATCGTAATGATGTCGCGCCGCGGCGTGCTTCCAGAGGCAGACTTCTATTTTCCCTATCCCTATCGACCGCTGCAATTCTGCCACGTCGAGGCGATGCGGGAGATCGCTTGGGCGCCGAGGTCCCGGCTCGATCTCGCCTTCGCCCTGTTCCGCGCGGAATTGCAGGTGGAAGACCCCGATTTCGCTCAGCGGATTGGACTCGATCAGCGCAATGCCGACGATTTCACCGACGCCTATTTCGCGCTGCGAGCCGGCGGCGACCCGTTCGCCGCGGCGCGCCGCAACCTCGCCGAAGTGCGGAAGAACGCTAGGGCTAAGCGCGAGTCGGCCTATCGCTATGTCATCCTGCGCGCCCATGAGGCGTTCGCCGAGTTGATCCCGAAACTGTCGGAGCGCGATCGCGAACGGTTCCGGCGCGGCTTGCAGCGGGTGTTCGTGGACAATTACGCCGCTGTGCCGCCGCAATCGGTCGAACGGTTGCTCGCCTTGCACGACGCCGGTTGTTTGAGCTTAAGAAGGATCTCTCACCAGTATGCCTTGCATCGGGTCGAAGGCGGCGTCGCCGTCGTCGAGGAGGAAAGGACGCAAACCTACGATCTCGTGGTCGACGCCCGCGGGGAAAAGGCGGCCGATGCGCGCGAAATTCCGTTTCCGACGCTCAGATTGCAGATCCTCGCCAATCAGATGATCGCCGAGCCGGGAAAGAAAGTTTCCGAACTTTCGGTCACCGACGACTTCCAGTTGGCCCCCGGCGTCAATCCCGTCGACAGGGTCTATTGTCTCGCCGCGCCCTTCCTGTTGCCCAGCCGCCCGTTCGTGCAGGGCCTGACATCCGCGCAAGAGATGGCCGCACAGGCGACAATGCGCCTGCTCAGACACGCCGAAACCCCGCTGGTGGGGCCGCTCCCGCCGATCGCGGATGGCGCGCTTTATCTCGACGGCGGCCTAATCGTCAGCACGCCGAGCTGAACATCACATATCCTGGTAATTGGGCCCGCCGCCGCCTTCCGGGGGGACCCATGTGATGTTTTGCGCGGGGTCCTTGATGTCGCAGGTCTTGCAGTGCACGCAATTCTGCGCGTTGATGACGAAGCGCGCATCGGCTTTGCTCGCTTCATCCGCATAGACCACTTCGTAGACCCCGGCCGGGCAGTAGAGACGGGCCGGCTCGCCGTAACGCGGCAGATTGTCGCGAATCGGGATCGACGGGTCGGCCAGCCGCAGATGCACGGGCTGATCTTCCTCGTGATTGGTGTTGGAGACGAACACCGAGGAGGCCCGGTCGAACGTGATCTTGCCGTCCGGCTTGGGATAGACGATCGGTTTGACCTCGTCGATCGGCTTCAGCGCTGCGGCGTCGGACTTGCCGTGCGCCATCGTGCCGAACAGCGAGACGCCGAACAATTCATTGGTCCACATGTCGAAGCCGCCGAGCGGCACGCCCAACGCAAGCCCGAAGCGCGTCCACAGTGGCTTGACGTTGCGAACCAAATTCAGGTCGCGGCCGATGTCCGAGCCGCGCCAACCGTTCTCGTAAGAGACCAGGTCGTCATGCTCGCGGCCCTCCGCCAGCGCCGCGTTTGCGGCTTCGGCGGCTTGCATGCCGGAGAGGATCGCGTTGTGCGAGCCCTTGATGCGGGCGAAATTCACGAAGCCCGCGGAGCAGCCGATCAGCGCGCCGCCAGGAAAGACGAGTTTTGGGACAGACTGCACGCCGCCCGACGAAATCGCGCGCGCGCCGTAGGAAATGCGCTTGGCGCCTTCGAACACGTCGCGGATCATCGGGTGGGTCTTGAACCGCTGGAATTCGTCGAACGGGAATAGCGTCGGGTTGGTGTAGTTGAGATGCACGACGAAGCCGACCGCCATCAGGTTCTCGCCGTAATGGTATTGGAACGAGCCGCCGCTCGCCCCGGAGGTCAGCGGCCAGCCGAAACTGTGCTGGACCCGGCCTTTGTGAAACTGCCTCGGATCGATTTGCCAGACTTCCTTGAGCCCGATCCCGAATTTCTGCGGATCGCGGCCGGCGTCGAGCGCGAATTTCGCAATCAGCTGCTTGGCGAGCGAGCCGCGCGCGCCCTCGGCGACCAGCGTATATTTGCCGCGCAACTCCATGCCGCGCGTGAATGAGTCCTTGGGTTTGCCGTCGCGGCCGACGCCCATGTCGCCGGTGGCGATCCCGACGACTTCGCCCTTGTCGCCATAAAGCAGTTCGACCGCCGCGAACCCCGGGTAAATCTCGACGCCGAGCCCTTCCGCATGGGCCGCCAGCCATCGAGTCACGGCGCCGAGCGAGCCGATGTAGTTGCCGTGGTTGTTCATCAGTTTCGGCATCGGCCAGTTCGGCAGGCGCACGCCGCCGGAGGGCCCGAGCAAATAAAACTGATCTTCGGAGACTTCCGTGGTTAGCGGCTGTTCGGGGTCCTTGCGCCAGTCCGGAAGCAGACGGTCGAGGCCGATGGGGTCGATCACCGCGCCAGAGAGAATGTGGGCGCCGACGACGGAGCCCTTTTCCACAACGACGACGCTGCGTTCAGGATCGAGTTGCTTGAGCCGGATCGCGGCCGCCAGACCCGCGGGTCCCGCGCCGACGATGACGACGTCGTAATCCATCGCCTCGCGGGCGGGCAACTCTGTCTCGCCGGCCATGGACGCAACTCCTCTGCTTGCGTCATGCCCGATAACAGAAACAGAGCTCCGCGCAAACGCGCGGGGCTATTAGTTTACATATGAACTATATGTCAAGTCGGCGGCGCTTAAGTCTCGATGCGGACGCCGAGCCGCCCCGCCAGATCCTGCACGAATTGCCACGCGGTGCGGCCGGAGCGCGACCCTCGGGTCGTCGCCCATTCGAGCGCGTCGCGTTCGATCTCATCGCGCGGCGCGCTGAGGCCGTAGGCGGAGCAATAGCCGTGGACCATTTCCAAAAACTCGTCCTGGCTGCATTTGTGGAAGCCGAGCCAGAGGCCGAAGCGGTCGCTGAGCGACACTTTCTCCTCAACGGCTTCGCCGGGATTGATCGCCGTCGAGCGCTCGTTGTCCATCATATCGCGCGGCAATAGGTGGCGGCGGTTCGAGGTGGCATAGAACAGCACGTTGGCCGGACGCCCCTCGACTCCGCCTTCGAGCGCCGCCTTTAGGGATTTGTAGGAGGCGTCGCCGCCGTCAAAGGAGAGATCATCGCAGAATACGATGAAGCGATGCGGATCGCCGCGCACGCGCGACATCAACGCCGGCAGGCTCTCGATGTCCTCGCGATGGATTTCAATCAATTTCAGCGGCCGCTCGGCCCCTCGCGCGGCGTTCACCGCGGCATGCGCGGCCTTCACGAGCGATGACTTGCCCATGCCGCGCGCGCCCCACAGCAGCGCGTTGTTGGCGGGCAGGCCGCGCGCGAAGCGCGCGGTGTTCTCCACGAGAATGTCGCGGGCGCGATCGACTCCCTTCAGCAGAGCGATGTCGACGCGATTGACGCGGTCGACAGGCTGGGCGGTCTCGTCGCCGGCTCGCCAGACGAAGGCGTCGGCGGCGCGGAAATCCGGCGGCGGGGGCGGCTTGGGCGCCAACCGCTCCAAAGCTTCGGCGATGCGGGAGATCAGGGTCAGGGTCGAAAAATCGGTCATCGCCGCCGCTTTGCCATAAAGGCGGCGCGCGCGCGAGGCGGACTGTAAAAGTGATCGCTGCGGTGCTATATCGTTGGGCGACGTCCCGGGCCTTGAACCCGGCGCACGGAGTGGAACGAGATGGCTTCGAGACTGGCGCGCAGGAAGTTGATGAGCTTGACCGAGGCCGCAGCCTCGCGCGTCAAGGAGATCATGGGTAACGCGGAAACGCCGGCCGTGGGGCTGCGCGTCGGCGTCCGCAATGGCGGCTGCGCCGGGATGTCCTACACGATGGAGCTTGCCGACCGCGTCGAACCGCTCGACGAGGTGATCGAAGACAAGGGCGTCAAGGTGCTGATCGACCCGAAGGCGGTGTTGTTTTTGCTCGGCGCCGAAATGGATTTCAAGGGCGATCGGCTGGGCTCCTCGTTCACGTTCCGCAACCCGAACGAGACCTCGTCCTGCGGCTGCGGCGAAAGCGTCGCGCTCACGCCGGCCGATCCCGCAGAGTTCGCAGCCCACGGCTGATGGACGGCGAGTTTTTAAGGGAGCTGTTCGCGCCTTTCGGGGCAGTGACCGTTCGCCGTTTGTTCGGCGGGGCAGGAATTTACGCGGATGGTCTTTGCTTCGCGATCGAGTCGCGCGGCGAGGTCTACATCAAGAGCGACCCGGAGACGCAGAACGTCTTCGCGGCCGCCGGATCCGCGCCGTTCGTTTACGAAATGCAAGGCAAGCCCAAGGCGATGGCGTACTGGCGTCTGGTCGAGGACGCCTACGACGATCCCGAGGCGCTGAAGCGCTGGGCGGCGCTTGGACTCGCGGCGGCCCGGCGCGCAGCGGCGGCCAAGGCCGCCAAGCCTAAGCGGGCTCAGCCGGCGCCCGTCCGCGCCGCGAAAAAGCGGGCGTCTCGCGTCAAGCCGGAGTGATCGTGGACGGGCGGACCCGCCCATGATAAGGGCCGCGCCGAATTGAGGAAGGCGCCGTTGCGGCGCTAGGCAAGCCGGCGAGTCCGGCGGAGATTTAAGTCGATGATGTCGGTACTCATCGTCATCCACCTCCTGGTGGTGATCGCGTTGGTCGCCGTGGTGCTGTTGCAGCGATCCGAGGGCGGCGCCTTGGGAACGGGCGGCGGCGGCGGGTTCATGACCGGGCGCGGCCAGGCGAATGCGCTGTCTCGCGCCACCGCCATCCTGGGAACTTTGTTCTTCGCTTCGGCGCTGCTGATGTCGATCCTCGCCGGCTGGAGCCGCGCGCCGCATTCGATCATCGACGAGCCCGCCAGCAAAACCTCGACGGAAAAACCGGCGGAGCCGAACCTGCTTGACCAACTCAAGGGCGGCGGCGGCCCCGCTGCGCCTGCGCCGGCTCCCTCGAAGTGACGCGGCTGCGATGACGTGGCCGCTCGCGCTCGCCATCTTTTTCACGATGTGGTGGGTGGTGCTGTTCGCGGTGCTGCCGTTCGGCGTTCGCAGCCAAGCTGAAGCCGGCGTTGAGCGTCCCGCAGGGACCGACGCCGGCGCGCCGGTCGACCCACGGATTGGCGTAAAGCTGTTGGCCACAACGGTCGTTTCGGCGGTTCTGTTCGCTGCGGTTTATGCGTTTGTCGCCTACGAGGGCTGAAACTTGCCATCGTTCCGCAGCGCGCGCGTCGTCAAGCACAGCCCCGAACAGATGTTCGATCTGGTCGCGGACAGCGACAAATACCCAGAGTTCCTGCCGTTCTGCGTCGCGATGAAGACGCGGCAGCGCGGACCGGACGCCAACGGAAATCCTGTGGTGCTCGCAGAGATGGAGGTCGGCTACAAGGCGCTCAGCGAGCGCTTTGCCACCCGCAACACGCTCGACCGCAACGCGCTCAAGATTTCTGTCGAGTATGTCGAAGGCCCATTCAGCCGCTTACGCAACTTTTGGCATTTTCTTGCCGACGACGCCGGCTGCAAAGTCGAATTTTACATCGAATACGAGTTTCGCTCACGTTTTCTCGCTGTGGTGATGGGCTCAATGTTCGACGCCGTGTTCAGAACCTTCGCCAGCGCCTTTGAGGCGCGGGCCGATAAGATATACGGCAAGAACGTCGCCGCCCCGACAAAGGACGCCTAATTGTAGTACGTGCGGCCCGATGGCGATGCGCAGAACCAGCCGCCCGGAAACGGGTTGTAGACCTCGCCAGGCGCGCAATATCTGTTCGTTTGCGCGATATTGGGTTGGCAATTGCCCTCACTGTCCGTGTGATAGCCGGGCGCGCAAGCTTGGCTATAGCCGGCTGCGTGAGCGGCGCCGCCGCCCATCGCGCCCGCCGCCAAAAGCGAAACGGCAAGCGCCGCGGCCAGGTAAGAAAATCGCATTGGTCCATCTCCTGCGCTGCTGCCGCGCGCGAGCGCGACAAGGCCGCTCCTACGATGCAAACGCTATCTAATGTGCGGTGGTTTCGCGGCCAGGGTCGTTCGGCCCCAAACCACGTTCAATAGCTCGTGAGCCGCGTGTCAGGGGAACGCGCGCGCAGCGGCCTCGATCATCTCAAGCGCCACCTCAACCGAGGCCCATCGAACGGCGCCCCGTCCGCGCGGCCCAAACCGGCGCTCCGCCGCGACGACGACGACGCCGCGCGATGCGCACGCGAAATGCACCAGCCCGACCGGCTTCTCCGCGCTGCCGCCGCCGGGCCCGGCTACGCCGGTTATGCTGACGGCGATGTCGGCGCGGGAGCCCCGCAAGGCGCCTTCCGCCATTTCACGCGCGGTCTCCGCGCTGACGGCGCCGAAAACTTCCAGCGTCTCGCGGCGAACGCCGAAAAGCTCGTGCTTGGCGTCGTTGGAATAGGTGACGAAGCCTCGCTCCACGACGTCGGAGGCGCCGGCGATTTCGGTCAACAGCGCCGCCACCAGGCCGCCGGTGCAGGATTCCGCCGTTGCGACCTTCAGGCCGCGCGACCGGCAAAACTCGAGCAGCGCGCGGGCGCGGTCGAGCGCCGCGTCCGAAAAGACGGCGCCGCTCACCACCACTTTCTCCACTTGAACCATGCCAGCGGCAGCAAGGCGCTGAACACGATCAGCGTCAGGCCGTACTGATAGCCCCACGGCCAGTCGTATTCGGGAATGTTCTTGAAATTCATGCCGTACATGCTGGCGATCAGCGTCGGCGGGATGCCGATCACCGAAACGATCGTCAGCACCTTGAAAATGTCGTTCTGCTCGACGCCGATCAGCCCGAGGCTGGCGTCGAGCAGAAACTGCATCTTGTCGGAGAGCCGTCCCTCATGTGAGCTCAGCGACTGGACGTCCCGGTCTATCCTCTCCAGACGCCCGCGCGTTTCCGGCGTCAATCGCGCCGAAAGCTCGGATTGCAGGTAGGGGGCGGCGCGCGACAGGGTCAGCAAGGTCTCTTCGACCAGCGAGGTGAATTCCCGCAGCCTGCCGATGTCGGGGATGAGCGTCTTTTAGCATCGAGCCGCGCATCGCTTTTGTCCGCTCGCGCGAGGGTTTTGCAAAAATCTGTGCGCGAATAGTCGTCGAGCCGCGACGTCAGCAACTCCGAGTTCGTCGGCGAGGTGGTCGACGATGCCCTCCAACAGGGCTATCGGCGGCGCCCAGCGCGCTGGGCTGCGAACGGTCGACGCCCGATCGCTTCGAAATGTTGGGGCTCGCAGGGCTTCAGATGTTCGTAGCGCACGGTCAGCAGCGCCTTCGGCGTCACCATCAGCGCCAGCGGATGCTGCGCCGACCGAGCCGTCGGTCTCGCGCTTCGGCAGCGGCAGCGTGACGCAGACCGCATCGCCCTGCCGATAGAGCCGGCTCGAACGACTCGATCTCCGACATTTTCTCGAGGCTCGGCGGTTCGACGCCGAGCGCGCGCTTGAGGAAGCGCGATTTCCTCCGCAGTCGGCGATTGGCGTCGATCCAGGTCGCACCTTCGGGCACGTCGACGGCGGCCCGGCCAGGGCTGATAAGTGGCGTTGGCGAAATCGTGGATGGTCAGCAAGCCAGAATCCCCCGCAAGGCCGGTCTCCGGATAGCGGAATTGGCGGCGACGCGATAGCGAGAACGCCTAAGCCTTTTCCCGGCGGCGCTTTTCGGCTAGGCAGCGCGCCCTCAGAAGCTGCAACGAGATCGAAACGTGACCATGCACCGCTACCGCTCGCACACCTGCGGCGCCCTGACGCTCGCCGAAGCCGGGCGCGACGCCCGGCTCTCGGGCTGGTGCCACCGCATCCGCGATCACGGCGGCGTGCTGTTCATCGATCTGCGCGACCATTACGGCATGACGCAATGCGTCGTCGACCCGGATTCGCCCGCCTTCACGGCGGCCGAAAAGCTGCGCGCCGAATATGTCGTGCGCTTCGACGGCCTGGTGCGCAAGCGCCCCGCGGGCACCGAGAACGCCGACATGTCGACGGGCGAGATCGAACTTTATGTGCGCGAGATCGAGGTGCTCGGCCCCGCCGGCGACCTGCCGCTGCCGGTGTTCGGCGACCAGCCCTATCCCGAAGACACGCGGCTGCACTACCGCTTCCTCGATCTGCGGCGCGAAAAGCTGCACAAGAACATCGTGCTGCGCGGCAAGGTCGTCGATTCGATGCGCACCCGCATGAAAGCGCCAGGGATTTTCCGAGTTCCAGACGCCGATCCTCACCGCCTCGTCGCCCGGAGGGCGCGCGCGACTTCCTCGTGCCCTCGCGCATCCATCCCGGCAAATTCTACGCGCTGCCGCAGGCGCCGCAGCAATACAAGCAGCTACTGATGATGGCGGGTTTCGATCGCTATTTCCAGATCGCGCCCTGTTTCCGCGATGAGGACCCGCGCGCCGACCGGCTGCCCGGCGAGTTCTACCAGCTCGACGTCGAGATGAGTTTTGTCGAGCAGGAGGACGTGTTCGCGGCGATGGAGCCAGTGATTCGCGGCGTGTTCGAGGAATTTTCCGGGGGCAAGCCGGTCACCCCGTCGCCGTGGCCGCGCATCCCCTATGCCGAGTCGATGCGCAGATATGGCTCCGACAAGCCCGATCTGCGCAACGCCATCGTCATGCAGAACGTCTCCGAGCATTTTCGCGGCTCCGGGTTCAAGGTGTTCGCGCGGCTGCTGGAGACGGCGAAGAACGAGGTGTGGGCGATCCCCGCGCCGGGCGGCGGGCAGCGCACGTTCGCCGACCGCATGAATTCCTGGGCGCAAGGGGAGGGCCAGCCGGGGCTCGGCTATATCCTGTTCTTCGACCGCGCCAAGGACGAGACGACGCAACAGCAAACCCCCGGCGCGACGGGCGTCGGCGGCCGCGGCCCGCTCGCCAACAACATCGGGCCGGAGCGGGTCGAGGCGATCCGGCGCGCGCTCGGACTGGATTTCGGCGACGCGGCGTTTTTCGTGGCCGGCGACCCGGAAAAATTCGCCAAGTTCGCGGGTTTGGCGCGCACGAAACTCGGGCAGGAGCTGAAGCTCGTTGATGAGACGCGTTTTGAGTTCGCCTGGATCGTCGATTTCCCGATGTTCGAGTGGAGCGAAGAGGACAAGAAGGTGGATTTTTCCCACAACCCGTTCTCGATGCCGCAGGGCGGGCTGGAGGCTTTGCAAAACCAGGATCCGCTGACGATCAAGGCGTTCCAGTACGACATCGCCTGCAACGGCTACGAGTTGGCCTCGGGCGGCATAAGGAACCATCGCCCGCAGGCGATGGTGAAGGCGTTCGAGATCGCCGGCTACAGCGAGCAGACGGTGATCGACCGTTTCGGCGGCATGTACCGCGCCTTCCAATACGGCGCGCCGCCGCATGGCGGCATGGCGGCGGGCGTGGATCGGATCGTGATGCTGCTGGCCGGCGAGCAGAATTTGCGCGAGGTTGCGCTGTTCCCGATGAACCAGCGCGCCGAGGATCTGCTGATGGGCGCGCCGAGCCCGGCGACGAACAAGCAGTTGCGGGAGTTGCATCTCAGGGTGAACTTGCCGGAGACGTGAGGGCGCCGCGCAGCGGCGAGAACCGATGCGGCGGACGCCTTAGTTCACGTCGTCGGCTTCCCCGCCGTTTCCTTCGTGATCGTCCACGGGACGAAGGCGCAGGGGACGTCGGGGTCGCGGTGGCGTTCGACCAACGTCACCGCCTCGCCGGGCTTGGGCATTACGCCATCGACAACGGCGGCGATGGTGCCGCGGCGCTTGCCGCCCATTTGGAAATAGACGAACGCACGCGGCATATCCGCGTATTTCGGGCTTAGGGGCGCCCGCGCTCGGGAGACGGCGATCGCCGTCTGCGAGTTGATTTCACTCTTTGTGGCGGGTCCGCGCGCCACGCCGGGGTAGGTCAGCGCATGTTTCGGCGCGCCCCAAGCGTTCAGCGCGCACGTGTCGGCCCCGGCGAGGCCGCAAGTCGATAGCCAAAGGGCGAATGCGAGCGTAGTTCTCATTTTTGGGCCTCCACGACGTGTTTCAAAATCGCCTCCAAGCGCGCGCCGGCCCGTTCGAAGGTATGTTCGGCCAGTATCTTGGCCTGAGCCGCGCCGCCGAGGCGCTCGGCCAATCCCGGGTCGTCGAGCACGCGGCCGATCCTCTCGGCCAGCGCGTTCGCGTCGCCGACCGGAAACAGCAGGCTGTCGACGCCGTCGGCGGAGATTTCGCGCGGACCGGGGCAATCCGTCAAGACCACGGGTTTCGCCCAAAGGAAAGCTTCCAACAGCACGACGGGACAGACGTCGTGCGAGGAGGGGAAAGCGAACACGTCGATATCGCGGAAAAACGCCGCCTTGTCGTGGACCCAGCCGGAAAAACTCAGCGCATCGTCCAACGCCAGCGCGGCGGCCTGGCTCTTCAGCGCGCCCTCGAGTTCCCCGGCGCCGGCAAGCAGGGCGCGGAACGGGCGTCCCTGCGCTTTCAGAAGCGCCAGCGCCGAAAGGAACACGTCGAAGCCCTTTTTCGGCACGAAGCGGCCCATCGCGCCGATGACCGGCGGCGCGCGCGGCGGGGCGGGAGCGGGCAGCGTTTCTGGCCTTCGGATCATGTTGAAGAGCTTTGCGACGCGGGTTGCCGATTGGCCGGCTTCGATCAGCCGCTCGCGCATGTCGTCGTTGATGGCGATGACGAAATCGGCGCCGATCGTGCGTTTGACGTTGACGCTGTGGTTGACGGCGACAAGCGGCGCCAGTCCCCGCGCCGCCGGGCGCAAAAGGTTGATGGCGCGGTTGCCGTGGGCGATGACGGCGTCGGGTTTCAGGCGCCGCAGCGCGCGGCGGAGGCGCCAGACGGCGAGCGGGTCCCATTGGTTGAAATTGCCGATTTCGATGACGGTCTGACTCAAAGCCCGCAACGGCGCGGCGGAAAGGGAGTCAGGGATGACGATGTTGCTCAGGCGGCAGCCGCGCTCGCCAAGAACCGTGCTGTAATCGACGAAGACCTGCTCCAGGCCGCCGAGCTTCGCGCCGAACATGGCGTTGACGATATGCAGCGCGCGGCCGGTCACGCCGGCGTTAAACCCGGCGCGGGTCCCCTTGGCAAGCGCGGTGGGCAGGCCAGCTGGCGGAGCTGGCTGACGGCGCGCGTCTATGGCGCGGCGGGCGGCGACGGTCGCCCTGAACCTTGCCAAAACGAGACGGCGAAGCCATAGCCCGCGCTGGGCTTGAGGATACGTCGTCTCGATGCGCGTTCTGGTGGTCGGCAATGCGGGCGAGCGCGAGCCGGGGCGGCGCTACTACAGCGTCGAGCGCAAGCTCGCCAACGGGTTTACGCGCAATGGCCACAGCGTCCTGTTCTTCAGCGATCGCGACGTCGCGCGCGCCGGGACGATTTTGCGCTCCTCGCGGGCCGGGCGCGGTGCGGCCAACGCCAAGTTTCTGGAGGCTGTGCGCAATTTCGCGCCGCACGCCATCGTGCTCGCCCACGCCAGCCTTGTCTCAACGCAAAGCTTGGCCGACGCCAAATCCAGCGCCGCACGGCCGCGCATCGCGCAAGTGTGCGTCGATCCGTTGTTTCGGTCGGTGAATGTCGATTTCCTCGCCGACCGCGCCGGTGTGACCGACGCGACTTTCGTCACGACCGCCGGCGTAGCGCTGAGGCGCTTTGCCTCGTCGAACAATGTTTCCGCTTTCATTCCCAACCCGGTCGATCCCTCAATTGAGGATCTCCGCAATTTCGCGCGCGACGATCTTGTCATCGACGTATTCTTCGCCGCCAACGCCGGCGGCGATAGGCGCGACGACGTGCGCCGCGCGACCCCGCGGCTGTTCGCCGCCGAAGCCGGACTCGTGTGCGCGTTTCACGGCTTCGACGGCGCGCCGGGAGTTTACGGAGCGGCCTATTTCGAACAGCTCGGGCAGGCGCGGATGGGTCTCAACCTCAACTCCGACCGCGGCGAAACCGAGGAGCGGCAAGCGCCGGAGGAGGAGCTTTATCTCTACAGTTCCGATCGCGTCTCGCAACTTCTCGGCTGCGGCCTGCTTACGCTCTCGTTTGGCGCCAACAAGTTGATGGAGCTGTTTGAGGCGGAGCGCGAAATGGCGTTTGCGGATTCGCCTGAGGCGATGCGCGACGCCGCGCTTCGCTTCAAGCGCGACGATGCGGCGCGTCGGCGCATTGCAGAAGCCGGCTGGCGCAAGGCGCATTCGGCCTACAACGAGCGACTGGTCGCCGCCTTCATCGAGGACACGCTGTTCCGGCGGCCGCATTCCCGATCCTACGCTTGGCCGACGACGTTATGGTGAGCGTTCGCCGTATCGGCGTTGTGCTACCCTCGCGGGAAACCTTCACGCAGTTAAAATCCGGCGCGGTTGCGCTTTGCGCGCGAGATTTCGCGCGCTTCAGCCGTTTCGCCGACCGCATCGACATCTTGGGCGCCGGTCCCTGCGAGTACGCGGATGTCGCCTACCGGCGGCTCGACGGATGGCGGCGCTGGTGGCGACGCGACCGCGACGCCTATGCGCAAGCCATCGCCGCCGTCGCCACGGATTATGCGCTCGTGGAGGTGCAGAACCGGCCGTATCTGATGACCAACCTGCGCCGTCGGGCGCCCGGGGTCAAATTGGCGCTGCACCTGCACAACGATCCGCAATCCATGGACGGATCGCGAACGGTCGGCGAGCGCGAGCGCCTGCTGACGATTTGCGACGCCGTCTACTGCGTGAGCGAGTTCATTCGCGGCCGTTTTCTGGAGGGGGTCGCGGACAAGGATGGCAAGACAAAAGCGATCTTGAACGGCGTTCCGCTGCCGCAGACCCGCATCCCGAAGGCGCCGATCGTCGCCTTCACCGGGCGCGTGGCCGCGATAAAAGGCGTTGTCGAACTGGCCCGAGCGTTCGCGGCCGCTCGACCAGCCGGCTGGCGGCTCGCGATCGCCGGCGGCGACCCCGACGGCTTGCTGGCGGGATTTCGCGGCGAGGGCGTTGATCTGCTCGGCCAAGTGTCGCACGCCGAGGCCATGGATCTGTTGGCGCGGGCCGAGATTGCTGCCGCGCCGTCGCTTTGGGAGGAGCCGTTCGGGCGCGCGGCGATGGAGGCGATGGCGCACGGATGCGCGTTGGTGACGAGCCGGCGCGGCGGCCTGCCCGAGATCGCCGAGGGCGCGGCGCTGTTCGTCGATCCCTGCGACGTCGACGCGTTCGCCGCGGCGCTGAGGCGCCTGGTGAACGATCCGGCCTTGCGGCGAGACTTGCAGGCGCGCGCGAGCGCGCGGGCGTCGGAGCGATTTGAAATTGGCGCGGCGACGGCGAGGCTGGACGCTGCGCGCGCGCGGCTCCTCGGCGAAGCCTAAGCAGCTTGTTCGCGCGGGCGGCGTGTGATACCGCCTCGTTCCCGGCAGGAGCGGGGTATAGCGCAGCCCGGTAGCGCGGAAGTTTTGGGAACTTCAGGTCGCAGGTTCGAATCCTGCTGCCCCGACCAGTCAACGCAAGCCCTCTGTGATCAAGCATTGAGCCATCTGTCGCGCTGTTTGGCGCGCGGCCGTATCGGCGTGGCCCATCCTCCGGGTATGAAAACTGCCCGGCGGATGCCGAATTCTGATTCAGAAAAATAGAAATTTTTTCTTGACGCTTACGCCGTTTCCGAAGATATTGGCTATAGTCGCATTCATCCGATCAGAGCTTTGCCGGGCCGGCGGTTTGCCTCCGCGGATATTGCAAGCGCAACAGTTCTGCGGCGCGCGGCCGCGCTCGCCAACCCGACCTGACTGAGTTTTCCCAGACCCCTTTGCACGGCGAGGCTTGACTTTTGCCAACCTTGACCGGCGTCCACCTTTTGCCTGCAACGGGCGAATTCACCTATGACACCGTCGCTTATCTCGGCCAGCGCGTGACCGAACCGACGCTGTCGGCGATAAACGCCTTCGCCGGCGGCGGCGTCACAACTGACTATTCCATCTCGATCAATCAGCTTCAGGCGCAGCATCCTGAATGCGCGACCGTTTCCGTGGTCTGCGCATGGTTCTGCGACGCGCTGACGGCGGGATCGTGCCGCGTCTACCCGACGACGACCTATATCGGCGGCAATTTCCAGAAAACCGCGGGCGGGGTCGATCACTGGCGCTGCTCAGGCCTGACCGAAGCCTCATCCGGCCTGATCGCGCTGCCGACCAACGCCAGCGGTTTCGTCTATGGCGGCACTCCGAGCGACCAGTCGATCGTGCGCTGCATTGAGGATCTGAAGACGCGCGGCTTCAAGGTCATCTTCTACCCGTTCATTCTGATGACGGCGGCCGGGCTTCCCTGGCGCGGGCAGATCACCTATTCGCCCGATCTCTCAAGCGCGGCGACGACGGCGGTCAGCGCCTTTCTCGGCTCGGCGGCGACCTCGCAGTTCACCCGCGATGCGACCAATCTGACCGTCGCCTATTCGGGATCGACGACCGATTGGACCTATCGGCGGATGATCCTGCATTACGCCAACCTTTGCGTGCTTGCGGGCGGCGTCAATCTGTTCGTCATCGGCTCGGAGCTGCGCGGGCTTGAGACGGTGCGCGGGCCGGGTTGGACCAAGCTCGGGACGACGGACGGCTCGGGCCATGCGGTCTGGGACTATCCGTTCGTCGCCGGGCTTGTGACGCTCGCCAACGACGTGCGTAGCGTATTCGACGGCGCGGGCTACACGAAGAACCTCTCGACGTTGTCGAACCTCGTCACCTACTCCGCCGATTGGTCGGTATGGATGGGCTATCAGCACGCGAGCGAAAGCGGGCAATGGCCGCATCTCGACAGCCTCTATGCGTCGAGCAACATCGACGTCGTCGCGTTCGACAACTACCTGCCGCTCAGCGATTGGACGACGGGGACCGGCGGCCTCGACGCCGCCAACTGGCAGGCGCCGCCGCCGGCCTCGTGGCCAGTCGCTTCGCCCGACGCCCGCGGTTTCGGCCTCACGGGCGCGCCGACGCTCTATTCGCAAAGTTATCTGCAAGCGAACATCGAGGGCGGCGAGAAATTCGACTGGTTCTACAACGACTCCAACAACGACGGAGCGGGCGACGATCCCAATGGGTCCGGGCTCATCGTCTCGCGGCCCGAAGGCGACCGGCTCGCGCAGGATCGGCAAATCTACTACGCCAACCAACAGATCCTGGCGAACAAGCAACTTCGCTGGTGGTGGGGCCACCCGCACTATGCGGTCTATGACACCGGCTCCGGCTGGGTTCCGCAGGGGCCGCAAACGGAATGGGTCGTCCAATCAAAGCCGATTGTTTTCCTCGAATATGGCGTTCCTTCGGTCGATAAGGGCGCGAACCAGCCGAATCTGTTCTATTCCGCAAGCTCTGTGCAAAGCGGAACGCCGTATTGGTCGATCTGGGTGAGCGCCGCCGGCGATGAGCTGGCGCCGCTGCGCGACGACACGATCTCGGCGATGGCGCTCGACGCCATCTATGCCTATTGGCAGGCCAACAACGCCAGCGCCGCCGGCGTGTCGATGATTCAATGGGCGTTCTGCTGTGTTTGGAACTGGGACGCCCGGCCGTTCCCATGGTTCCCGCAGCTATCGAGCGTTTGGGGCGATGCGGCGGATTGGGCCTATGGCGATTGGCAAAGCGCCGGGCGAACGCCGGCGCCGCCCGTCACAGGATCGCCGGACCCGCTCCCCGGCGCCTATCCGAGTTTCCCGGCGCTGGCGACGCTCGGCTGGTCGGCGCATGTCAGGCCGCGCTTTGCCACTGCAATCGCTGAGCACGTCAGCGGACGGGAGACCCGGACGCCGGCGCGGGCGCTCGCCATTTTCGATATCGAATTGAATTACGACGCGCTGCGCGCCGACGCCAACGCCGAGCTGCAGGCCATCGCCGGGTTTTACGCTGAGAGCGGCGGCAGAGCGGGCGCGTTCTGGATCGCCCCGCCGGGCCTCGCGATCATCGCCGGCCAGACGCTCGGGAGCGGCGACGGCGTAACGACGGCCTTTCCGTTGACGCGCAGCGTGTTCGGCTATTCCGAGCCTGTGCAAGCCGCGAGCGGCGTCTCGGCGGTCTATCTCAATAACGTAGCGCAGAGCGCGGGGTGGCGCGTCACGTCCGGCTTCTATCCCGCCATCGTGTTCGCGACGGCGCCGGCTTCCGGGACGGTGGTCAGCGCGGACTTCGGCGTCCTTTGGCTTTGCCGCTTCGCTGAGGACGTCGCCGACCTCGAAAATTTTATGACGCTGCTCTGGCGCTTTAGAAGCGTGAAACTGCAAACGGTGAGGCCGTGATCGCCATGACCTTTCGACCGAGACATAGCGCCGATTGGCGACAGAGGCGGCGCCGATGAGCACGCCTCCCGCATTTCCCGTTCTCGCCGGACAGGGTTGGAGCGTCCACAAGAAGCCGACATTTTCGACAATCGTCGCGAACCATGTCTCGGGGCGCGAAGTGCGCGACGCGCTGTATGCAAATCCGATCTGGCGGTTCGAGCTCACCTTCGATGGTCTCGACGGCGCCGTGACCAGCGAATACGGCGGTCTCGGCGCGCAGTCGCTGCAAAGCCTGATGGGCCTGTTCCTACAGTGCCAGGGGCAATATGGATCGTTCCTGTTCACCGATCCCTCCGATAACGCCGTCGCCAACCAAGCGCTTGCGACGGGCGACGGCGCGACGACCGCGTTCCCGTTCGCGCGCACGCTGGGCGCGTTCACCGAACCCGTCGGCTGGGTGACCGGCGTAACGGGCGTCTTTCTCAATGGCGTTTCCACGCCTTCGGCAGGCGCGGCAGCGCCGGCGGCGGCGTCGCTTTCCTCCGTCGCCGGCGGATCACAGGCCGGCGCCACCTACTACGTGAGGATCACATACGTCACAGCGTCCGGCGAGACGACGCCGTCGAGCGAGGCGTCGCTGGCCGTGGCGGCGTCTCATATACTCAGCGTCGCTTCGCCGCCGACCTCGATGGGCGTGATTGGCTGGAACGTTTACGTTTCAACCTCGTCCGGTACGGAGACGAAGCAGAATTCCTCGCCAATCCTCTTGGGAACGGCGTGGCAGGAGCCGAACCCCGGCCTCGTCGGCGGCGCAGGCCCTCCGGCCGCCAACTCCACGGGTTGGACGCTGACGACGCCGAATTTGCTGACCTTCGCCGGGGCGCCATCGAGCGGCGTCCCGATCACTGCGAGCATTTCCTACGCCTTCGTCTGTCGCTTCGACGGCGACGATCTCGACTTCGAACAGTTCATGTCGAACCTCTGGCGTGCGCAGAGCGTCAAGTTTCGGAGCCTGCGCCCGCAATGAAATCGACCACGACGGCGGTCCTGGCCGCGATCAACGCCGCCCGCGCGGCGCCGGACGCCGCGCTCGCCTTCGCCGAGTGCTTCACTTTCACGCTTGCGACGGGGACGGTGCTGACGTGGACCAACGTCGACTTGGCGGTCACATATGGCGGCGCGACATTCTCGGCGACCGGGCCGCTCGTCTCCGGCCTCAAATACAAAGCCAGCGTCGGCCTCGCGGTCGATAAGCAACAGATCGTCATCGCCGCGCGGCCAACCGACCTCATCTCCGGTTCGCCGGTCCTCAACGCCATCCGCGAAGGCGCCTTCGACGGCGCGACCGTCCAGCGCGACCGCGTGTTCCTGACCGCCATCGGCGGGACGGTGATCGGCGGCGTCACGCTGTTTCATGGCCGCGTCTCCACCGTCGACAGCGTCGGGCGCACGCAAGCGCAGATCACGGTGGCCAGCGATCTCGTCGTGCTCGACTACGACATGCCGCACAATCTCTATTCGCCGACCTGCGTGCACACGCTCTACGACTCCGGCTGTGGAGTGATCCGGGGAACTTTCAGCGCGAGCGGAACGGTTCTGGCCGGCTCGACGGCGAGCCTCATCAACACGGGCGTCGCGCTCGCCGGCCACGTTCAGGGATCGCTCGTGTTTATGAGCGGCGTGAATGCGAACGTCCGCGCGACGGTCAAAAGCGCCATCGCCGGCGCCTCGCTGTCGCTCATGTACCCGCTGCCTTCGACGCCTGCCAATGGCGATGCGTTCACGGTCGCCTTCGGCTGCGACCACACGCGCGGAACCTGCCAGGGCAAGTTCAACAACCTTGTGAACTTCCGGGGCTTCCCGTTCGTGCCGCCGCCGCAGATCGCCTACTGAGGGGTTGCGCATGGAAACCCTTTACGTTGTTGCCTGCGTGGCGAACCCGCTGCGCTGGACGAGCCGGGATTTGCTCGCGCGTCGGGCGATCGCGTCTTGGCTGCGCGCCGACCCCGTTTCCATCACGTTGGTCGAGGCCGCTTACGGTTCGCGCGGCTTCGCCTTCGCCGATTTGGCCGGCGAGCGCGTGACCCATGTCGGCGTGCGCGCGACCACGCTCGCCTGGTCGAAGGAATGCCTGCTCAACATCGGCGTTTCGAGGCTGCCGGGACACGCGGAAAAGATCGCCACGCTTGACGTGGACGTCACGTTCCGACGCCCGCATTGGGCGGACGACACGCTCGCCGCGCTCGATCTCTATCCCGTCGTGCAGCCGTGGGACGCCGCATACGATCTCGGGCCGCATGACGAGCATATCCAGACCCACCGGAGTTTCGCCAGCGTCTGGCACGCCGGACAGCCGGTCGTGGCGCCAACCGCCGGCTACTGGAAATTCTCCGGCGGTCGCTACGACTATCCGCACCCCGGTTACGCTTGGGCGTGGCGACGGCGCGCGCTCGACCGCATCGGCGGCCTGTTCGATTTCGGCGGCATGGGCTCGGGCGACCATCACATGGCGCTAGGCATGGTCGGCCTGCCCGAGGCGTCGCTGCCCGGCGGCGTGACCGCCGCCTATCGTAACGCCGTCGTCTCCTGGGCCTCGCGCGCAGCGGCCGAGATCAGCGGCAAACTTGGCTTTGTCCACGGCACGATTGAGCATCCCTTCCACGGCCGAAAAAGCGACCGAGGTTATGAGAGTCGTTGGTCGATGTTTCTGAAACATGGCTTCGATCCGCTCGTCGATCTCAAGCGCAACACTTATGGCGTGCTGGAGTTTGCAGGAAACAAACCGGACTTGGAGCGCGCGTTCGACCGCTATCTGAGAGCGCGCGAAGAAGACGTGAACACCCTCACGTGACAAGCCTGGCGGACGAAAGCCGGGCGCGCGTGCTCGTCGAGGCGCGGCGCTGGCTCGGCACGCCCTACCATCACATGGCCGACCTGCCGGGTGTCGGCGTCGATTGCGCGATGATCCTGGTGCGGGTGTTCTGTGACCTCGCGCTCGTGACTCCCTTCGATCCCAGGCCCTACACGAGGGATTGGATGCTGCACCGCGACGACGAGAAATATTTGGCCTTCCTGCTCGCCTCCGCGCATGCGGTCGAGGCGCCCTCGCCCGGAGACGTGATGCTGTTTCGCATCGGCCGCTGCTACGCCCACGGGGGAATCGTGACGAAAGCAGACCCATTGACCCTTCTGCACGCCTACGCGCCGGCGGCCTGCGTTATTGAGGAAGAGGTTCGGCGCAACGCCGATCTCTCGACGCGGGTCGCTGGCGCAAAGTTCTTCTCGCACTGGGGCGCGTGACATGGCCGCGCTATTTGGCCGCTCGCAGCCGGGCGTCAAGCCGGACTACACGGGCCTGCAATTGCAGACTTCCGTCTCCTCACTGCCCATCCCGATCTGCTACGGCCAGCAAAAGCTGGCGCCGAACGTCGTCTTCTATTCAAACTTCCGTGCCCAAGCGGTCAAGAGCGGCGGCAAGGGCGGCCTGTTCGGCGCTGGCGCGACGGCGGGTTACAACTACACCGCCGATCTCATCCTGGCTTTGTGCGAGGGGCCAATCTCGGGCGTCGGCTACGTGTGGCGTGACCAGTCGACTTTCACCCTGACCAGCCTCGGCCTGACGCTGTTCGAGGGCACGACGCCGCAGACGGTGTGGAGTTATCTGGCGACCATCTATCCGACCGAGGCGCTCGCCTATCAAGGAACCGCCTATGTCTGCGCCGCCAATTACCAGCTCGGCTCGGCCGCGGAAATCGGCAACCACAATTTCGAAGTGATCGGCGCCCTCGCTGGCACGGGCGTCAACGGGATCGACGCCGACCCCGCGCAGGTGATTTACGACTTCCTGACCAACGCGCAATATGGCGCCGGCTTCAACCCGGCCTCGATCAACCTTTCTACGCTTTACGGAGCCGGCGGCGACGCCTCTTTGCAGACCTACTGCAAGGCGATGGGGATTGCGCTCTCGCCGCTGCTCTCCAGCCCGGAGCAGGGGTCGAGCACGCTTACCCGTTGGCTGCAACTCCTTAACTGCGCCGCGGTCTGGTCGGGCGGCGAATTGAAGTTCATTCCCTACGGCGATCTTCCGATCGCCTCAGGCAACGTCGCGCGTGCGATCACTTCGGCGGTCCCGATTCCTGCGCAGGAGAGCAACGGGGCCTATCCGCCGCCGGCCATCGTCGTTTCAACAAGCGCGAATTTTGTCGCAGACGGTGGAGTGGTCTACACGTTTACGGGCGTCGCGCTGAGCTATATCGGGGCGAGCGCGCCGAGCTCGCCAGGCGAATACGGGATCGCGCCGGCGGGAACCTACCTGTTTCATGTCGGCGACGAAGGCTCGCCGGTGACGATCACAGCGACCGTCAACGTGCCGGCGGCCTACGCGCCCAACACGACGCCGGTCTACGCGCTGACCGATCTCGATTTCATCGACGAGCGGGGCAACAAGGACCCGGTGCAGGTGGAGCGCGCCGACCCCTTCAGTCTCGCCACGATCCAGCGCATCGAATGTCTGTCGCGCGCCAACCAATATGGCGCGACGCCGGTCGAGGCGCGCGACCAGAGCCAAATCGAGCTTTACGGCGTCCGCGTCGGCTCGACGATCCAGGCGCACGAAATATGCGACGAGGTGGTCATCGGCCCGATCGTCGCGCAGACGATCCTGCAACGCGGGCTCTATGTCCGCGCCAAGTTCACGTTCAAGCTGTCCTTGGAATATTGTCTGCTCGATCCCATGGACATCGTGACGATCACCGACGCCAATCTTGGGCTGTCGGCATATCCGGTGCGCATCGCTGCGATCGAGGAGGACGACAAGGGGCTGTTGGCGGTAACTGCGGAGGAGCTTGTTCTCGGCGTCTCCACGCCGGGCGCGAATCCGTCGAGCGGTTCGACATCGTTCCAGCCCAACCAGGGCGCGACGCCGGCCTCGATCAACCCGCCGCTGATCTACGAGCCGCCGCCGGCCTTGACGGCAAACCTCGCGCAGGTCTGGGTCGGGGCGAGCGGCGGGTCCGTCGGCGCGGCTGACCCGAACTGGGGCGGCGCGTACGTATGGGCGAGCGTCGACAACACCACCTACTCGCAGATTGGCGCCATCACACAACCGTTACGCCAGGGCCTGCTGACGGCGAACTTGGCGAACGCCAGCGGATGGGACACGATCGACACGTTGTCGGTCAACCTCGCCGAGAGCGGCGGCGTTCTGTCCGGCACCAGCGCGGCGAGCGCGCAATCCGGCGGCGACGCTCGAGTCTCGTCGACGGCGAACTGATGGCCTACGAGACGGCGACATTGACGGGCGCCAACGCCTACAACCTGACGGGCTTGCAGCGCGGCTACGCCGGTACGACGCCGGCGGCGCATTCGTCCGGCGCGCCGTTCGCGCGGCTCGACTCGGCGGTCTTGCCCTATAACTTGCCGAGCCCATGGATCGGCGTGACGCTCTATTTCAAGTTCCAGTCGTTCAACGTGTTCGGCGGCGGCGCGCAGAGCTTGGCGAGCTGCACGGCCTACGCCTACACGCCGACCGGGGCGTCGGCGCTCGGGCCGGTGACGCAGGCCCTACAGATCGGGACCAGCCTCGATTTCGGCAACGTCACGTCGCCGATCACGGAGGCCGACGATTGGGGGCCTTACGTCACGAATGCGCCGATCGCCGTTATTGATCTCGGGAACGTCACTTCATGAGCGTCCAAGTCAAACATCGCCGCGACAGCGCGACGAACATCTCCACATTCACGCCCGCCCAGGGCGAGCTGATTGTCGACGTCACCAACAACCGGGTCGTCGTCGGCGACGGCTCGACCGCCGGCGGCTGGCCCGCGGCAAGGCTTATCGAAGCCGGCGGCGCGGTGGGGCCGAATGGATCGGCGGTGAAAATGAACGTCTCCGAGATCCCGCTGACCGGCCTTTCCGGCGCGTCGGTCACGGCGACCAACGCCATTCCCGCTGGCGCGTTGGTTGTCGCCTGCTCCGTTCGGGTGACGACCGCGATCGCCGGCGCGACCTCGTTTTCCGTTGGCTATACCGGTTCGACCTCCGCATTCGGATCCGCGCTTGGCATATCGGTGGGATCGACAAACGAAGGCATGATTGGGCCGAACCCGTTCTATTCTGCGACGAACGTCATAGTGACAGCGGCCGGCGGCAGTTTCACGGGCGGCGCCGTGCGTCTTGCGGTCATGTATCTCAGCATGACGCCGCCGACGTCCTGACGCGGCTTTCTCCAACAAGGGCACTCTTATGACGAAACACTGGCTCCTCGCCGGAGCGTTGGCGCTCGCGCCTTTTTCCTCGGCGACGCTTGCGCAGACTCACGTCGATGCGAGCGGCACGGTCATCCCAGCCGTCGCCGCTGCGGTCAGCAATCCAACCTCGACGTTGACGCTGCCCTCGTCGACGACAGCCTATGCGGCTGGGCAGTTGATCGCCAACAGCGCGACGGCGGCGAGCGTAGCGGCGCCCAGCTTTGCGATCCAATCGCCGGGCAGCGCCATCATCCCGCGGTTGCGGCTGACAACCAACGATGCGACCGCGACCGCGTGGGGGGGCGCGTCAATTCAAGTCGACCTCTGGTCTGTCGCGCCGGCGTTCGTAAACGGCGATCGCGGAAGCTGGTCGATCGCGACCGGCTCGGGGTCCCATCTCGGGGCCTATTCCTGCACAATGAGCGTGGAATACGGCGACGGGGCCTATGCCGAATGCGCGCCGACGGTCGGGACGATTTCGGTTCCGAAGCTTGCAAGCGGATCGGCGATCTATTGGACGCTGCAAGCGGCGTCGGGCAGCGGCGTCACCGGCGCGTCGAAGGTGTTCACCTTGACGGCGGAGACCCTGCAGTAATGCGCGCCGGTCTGTCGCGCCGCGCGCTCCTGGCGGGGGCCGGGGCGGCTTTGCTTCCGCGCGCCGCCGGCGCCGTGACGGGCGCGCAGGACGTGGTCTTGATGGGCGGCCACGCGCCCTACCTCGGCTTGGTCGCGACGCGGAGCGGCGTGCCGAACGCATACACGACCAACAACCGGCAATTCAATTCGCGCAGCTATCACAAGGCGGCGGTTCCCGTCTCCGCGCTCAAGATTGTCGTGCCGAACTGGTACGTTTCGAACCCCGGCTTCACCGAGTCAGCGAACCCATCGAGCACGATGGTTTATGCCTCCATCGAATATCCGACGGGGACATTTTACCAGCTCACCTTTTCCGGGTCAGCGAGCGTGGCGATCGCCTCGGGCGCGCAAGCGACGTCGGACTGGTGCCATGTATCCATCCCCGCGGGCGCCTTTTTTTACGTTCGCATGTTTGGCTCGAACGCGAGCGGCATTCTTTACTTCACTTCGACCGTCGGCGGTTCGAATGACGAAATATCGTCGGTCGGCGAAGCGTTGCAGGTCGCGATGTCCGGCCTATCCAATCTGACGATGTCGGGGTCCGTCCCCGACTCCAACTCTTATCAATATGGCTTTCGCCCGCTCGCCATTGTGGGAATGACGACGGCGCCGAGCGCATTTTGCATTGGCGACAGCCGCTGCTACGGCGTCAACGACGCAAACGACTTAAGCGGCGACCGCGGCGAGATCTGCCGTTCGATCGGACATAAATTCGCTTATTGCAACTTCGGCGTTCCGGCTGACAAGGCGGCGACATTTGTCGCCAGTAATTCGCTGAGGCTCGCCATCGCGCAATATGCGACCCACATCGTCAGCGAATACGGGATCAACGATATGTATGTCCTGGGGCACACCGGGACGGCGGCATTGACGAGCCTCGCGCAAGTGCGGGCGTTGTTTTCCAACAAACCGTTCTTTCAGTCGACGATCTCTCCCGTGACCAGCTCGACCGACAGTTGGACGACGACGACAAATCAGACGATCAACAGCAACGTCGGACCCTATTTGGCCGCGGTCAACGACGCGATCCGCGGCGGCAACGGCGGCGTCAGCGGATACTTCGACGTCGCCGATCAGACCATGAGCGCGCGCGATTTGCTACTTTGGAATGTGGCCGGCGGGGCGCACACGGCGGACGGACTGCATGCGAACGCCCTCGGTTATTCGGCGATCGTGAGCGCGGGTGCGGTCAACCTATCTCGCATCCGTCGCTAAATCGCCAATAGCGCCGATTCTGAATTTGAGGTTGATCATGCCAAACCGCATTCTTGTGGCGCTTGCGCTTGGCGGCGCGGCGCTTGGGCTATTGTTGCTGGTCGCCAACGCGCGGGCGGATACCTCGGATTGCAAGCCGCTTGCGGACTCGCGACGCGAGATCGTCGCGGACGGAGGCGGCAAATTGAAACCGCTGTCGCATGAGCAGCTGAATTTCGCGCGTGGACTGTTCGTCGCTTCGCCACCAGTCAGCCCTTACCCGCCCGGCGACGAGGCCTTTATGGCGATATTCGACAACGGCGCGAGCGCCGTTGTCTTTGTCGAAGGCGACAAAGCGTGCGGCAAAATGGGGCTCTCGCCAAGCGTAACGGCCATTCTGATCGATCTCGACAAAAGCATCTGAGAGAACGACAATGAGTTTCGCCATGCCGTCGGTGAGACAAGTCGTCTCGCCGAACTATTCGCTTACGCCGATCAGGCACGACAACGTCTTCGTTCATCGTTGCGAAGGCAGCTATGCGGGGTCCGTTGCATGGTTGTGCGATCGACGCGCGAACGCTTCGGCGCATCTGGTCATGAAGGCGGATGGGTCCGAAGTCGCGCAACTCGTCCCGCTTGGCCTGAAAGCCTGGGCGCAGTGCGCATTCAACGCGAACGGCGTCTCGCTCGAGATCGAGGGATTCACCGCGCAGGGTCTGCCGGATCAAACATCGCAGGCGGCGGCCTCGATCGTAGCCTGGCTTTGTCGCGCCTACGCCATTCCGCCGGTTTGGGCGCAAGGCGGACGGGGGCGCGGCGTTTGCCAGCATGTCGATCTGGGAGCGGCTGGCGGCGGCCATCGCGACGCTTGCGGCCTGGGGAGCCCGACGTGGCGCAAGTTCATGGACTTCGTCACAAACGCCTACGACAGTTTCGGCAACGGCCTGCCGCCGGCGTTCGCGCTGCACGGCCTGCCGAACCCTCATCAGGTCGAGTTGCCGCCCGACGTCACGCCGACGCCCTCTCATGGCGGCGCGGCGCGGATCGATCCTGGGGAAACACCCGCGCCGCATCCGACCGATTCCGGCTATCCGCACGGATCGGTCGCCGATCTGCAATGGCGGCTCAACCAGAACGGCGCAGCGCCGCCGCTCGGGGTTGATGGCTTCGCCGGTCCGCTCACCCGCGCGGCGATCGCCGACTTTCAAGGTAGGCGCAGGCTTTTCGTAGACGGTCGCTTGGGACCGAAAACCTGGGCCGCGGTCGACGGCGCGAAGTCGCCGTGACCGAGTTCGCCTATTTCGTGTCCGCAACGCTGGCGGTCGTTGCAGTTTGCCTCGCCCTCTATGGCGCAGGGCGTCAGGACTAAGTCTTTTCCCTTATTTCCCGCGCGCGCGGCTCGCTTTTGGGCGGTCGTCGGAACGCGCGTGGGATCGCCAGACGGCCTTCGCCGCCTGGCCGTGAGCCGCATCCCGACGGCCGCCTTTACGGGGATCTGACCAATGAAAGACTTCTGGATCCATTTGGGCGCGCAGATCGGCATGGCCGCTGCTGGTGCAGCGGTGACAAGCGCCGCGGGCGCCAATTATTCGAACCTTGGCGTCTGGGCCGGCGTCGCTCAGGCCGCCGCCGCGATCGCGGCTGAGATCTACAACCAATTTGTCGCCAAGCCGGCGCCGCCGGCGAGCGCGTCGAAGTCCGGCGCCTGAGGGTTGATGCGATGGCGCTCGCCGATCTCGTTCGCCAATTGGGCGAGGCGCTCCTCGGCGCCGTCGCTCCCTCCAATGCGGCTCTCCCTCTCTCGTCCGCTCATTTCGACGCGCTCGCCAAACTGTTGGGCGGATTGCCGGTCGGCGCCCTCATCGACCTGATCGAAGGCCGTGCAACGGTGGACTCGGGCCTCCAACTCGCGGAAAGCGCCGCGGCGCTTGTCGCCGCGGTCTTTCCGCCGGGGGCGATCACGGCGGGCGAAGTCGAGCTTGCGCTTGAAGGCTTGCAGTTCCTGTTGGACGCGGCGGGCGTCGGCCCGAATCCGTTCAAGATTGCGGGCGGAATTCCCGCCGCCTTTCCTCCGGGCGGAGGGCCGGGACCTTATCGCGGAAGATAGCCGAAGATCGATCCTCACGCCCCCAACTCAAGCCAATTGCCAATCATCGCGATCAGCTCCGCCTTGAGCGCGTTCGTAACGGCGCTGGGTACGATTTTCGCCACCGGACTGCGCCGCCGCAATGAACGCGAGAGAGCGCGTCAGGACGAACGGTCGCGGCAAGAGCAATATTTCTCGAAGAATTTCGTGAACCTCGTGGAATCGTATCGGCGACAGGCGGACGACTATGCGGGCAGGATGCTGGCGCTTGAATCCGGCTACAAAGCGAAAATCGAGGAGCTGGAGTTCAAAATGGCTGCGATGCAGCTGAAGATGGAGGCGCTTGAGGGCCTCGTCTACGAAGAGCCGTTCTTCAAGTGGTCGATTTCGCCCGAGGGGCAATATCTCTACTGCAATTCGAAAATGCGCAGCGAATTGCTGCATGACGAGCCGTCCGACTGGATCTACGGCAAACGACACGGCGACGTATGGCCGAAGAAGGCGGTGGCGCTCTTTGAAGGCCTCGATGAAAGGGTCCGCTCGCGGTCGCCGAGGGTTGCAATCGTGACTGGCGTCGACCTGCTCGACGACGGCGATCTCTACACGGTCATCAAATGGGGCCAGTTCGACCCGCTGCGCGGCGTCGTCACCGTTTACCACGGTCAGGCGATCAAGGCGACCGTAGAGCGAACTTAGAAGCCCGGAGCAAGATGCGGCGCCGATGGCGGCGCAGGGTTTCCGCGTCGCCGGGGTTTGTTTGGACGCCAACCGGCGCCGCCATGCCGATCAACACGACGCGGTTGTTCGCGCCGTGGTGGGGCAAGGCGTCGCCCAGCGGCTATTTGATAGATGGTGACACCCCGGAGACAGCGCGCTTGCGCACGGCGACAACTATCGCATCGTCATCGCCTGGCAGTGTGAAACTGAGCGCCCCGTAGTCCTTTGTCCTTTTTGAGTTCCCGCCGGCCGTAACGGCCGGCGGGCTTTTTTGCGTTTCAGGCTCTACCGAGACGAAGCCGAAAGCCGAACGACCCATTGTCGAAAGTGGGCGCTTCGCGTAAATGCGAGAAAGGGGAACCCGCGACGCGAAGGCCGGGAGCGCTGATCCGGCGCCCGTTCGTCATAGCGTCGTTCCCCGGCAACGGTTAGAGATGCAGGTTGGCATGACGGCGCGCATTTACCTTCCCGCCCGTTCCGCGATGCAGTCGGGACAAGCGAAAGACGGTTGGGTTCTCGAATACGCGCCGGAGCGTCGACGGGAAATCGAACCGCTAATGGGCTGGACGAGTTCTTCGGACATGAAAGCGCAGGTGACGCTGCGGTTCGACTCCAAGGAGCAGGCCATTGCCTACGCCGAGCGCAACGGGATCGCCTACAGGGTCGAGGCGCCGAAGCCATCGAGCCGCAAGGTCATTTCGTATTCCGACAATTTCCGTTACAACCGGCTCGCGCCTTGGTCGCATTGAGCGCGTGAGGCTCCGTAGCTCAGTCGGATAAGAGCAGCCGCCTTCTAAGCGGCAGGTCGCAGGTTCGAGCCCTGCCGGAGTCGCCACTCGCGCGCCGGAGACCTCGCCGAACTGTGGGCCGCCGCGCCCGTTCCCTTTCCCGAACCTCTCCGGGATTCCCCGCTGCGCCTTAACCCTCTTCGTAACCTCCCACCATTTACATCGTAAATGGGCGATAAATGGCGTGACAACGAGTGGGGTTAAAGATTAGTTATCGCGGCAGATGGTTGCGGGCGCGCAACCTCGCGCCGGAGGAACATGGAACTTCGTGGCAGGTCGCGCCGACGAGTCCGCAACTGCGACTGAATTCTGATCGTCCTGGTTCGCAACTGGGGTATCGGCTGGAGCTTTTGCGTGTCGAAACTTTATTACGCGGCGCCCAACGCCAACGGTGACTTCGTAATCTGGACCACCGACGGCACGGCGGCGGGCACCTACAATATATTCGGCGGAACGGAAAATTTCGGAACGCAAACGCCCGATGGCTTTGTGACCCTGGGCGACGACGAAATCTTCGCGGCGCAAGACCCCACCGGATATGTCGCCGTATGGGTGACGCAGGGGACCGGAATTAGCACGGTCGAACTTATCTCGGGACAGCAAGGCGCATTCGCGCTTAGCCCGCAGCAATTCACGGTCGTGGGCTCGAACGCGCTGTTCGAAGGACGCGACAGCGATGGCAATCAGGCGTTCTGGTCGACAGACGCGAGCGGGGTCGCCCAAATTCTGCTGGAGTTTGACCAGCCTCGGTACCTCCTCACCACGTTCGGCAATTTCGCCATCCTGGCGACATCCGCTGTCGCGGGATCGGCGCAATTGTGGGTGACCGACGGGACGGCGGCGCATACCTCGGTAATCGCGACCTCCGCCACGGCGTCCGATTTCGACGACGACTTCGCCTTCGCCTATGTCGGCGGAAACGCGCTGTTCGAGGCGACCGACTCCACCGGCGACCGCGGGCTGTACGCGGTCCGTGGCGCGACCGGCGGCAATCAGGAATTGCTGAGCGGCAAACAGGGGCTTTACGCCCTGCAACCCTCCGCCCTCACACTCGCGGGAAACCGGGGCTTCTTCTCCGGCTACGACTCCAGCGGGCGACAAGCGCTCTGGGTCACCAACGGAACGTCGTCCGGTACGATCGAGGTTTATTACAACGCCAGCGGTCCCGCGCTCGCGCCGACCGATATCACCTCCGACGGATCCGTCGTCGCATTTGAAGGCAGGGACAGCAGCGGCGCTTACGGACTGTTCTGGAGCGACGGAACCACCAGCGGCACGGGTGAGGTTGTCGCCGGACTGTTCAACCAGAACATCGCGGCGCCGAATTTCACCGCCTACGGCGCGCGGGTTCTGTTCGTCGCTCCCGATTCGACCGGCAATCTCGGACTTTGGACGAGCGACGGCACGAGCGGAGGCACCAAGGAGATCGAGACCGGCAAGCAGGGGACTTACAGCCTGTCGCCGTCGGCGATCCACGTCATCAGCTTCCGCGTGTTCTTCCTGGCGACCGACGCGACCGGCAAGGTCGGGGTGTGGACCACCAACGCCAGCGCCGCCGGCACTTACGAACTCACTTCCGGTAAACAGGGCGCCTACACCCTGGTGCCGCAGAATCTCACCGCTTTTGGGGCTCGGCTGGCTTTCGTCGGCACGGATTCCAACGGCGATTACGGCGTCTGGGTGTCCGACGGCACGGTCTCGGGCACGAACGAGGTTTTGTCCTTGCCGGTCGGCGCGACCGGAGTCGCCCCCTATTTCCTGGGAATATCGGGGACCAATCTCATCGTCGCCGGCTATGACGCCGCCGGCGGCCTGGCGGCGTGGTCGATCGACGGCGCGCCCGCCGACACCGCGCAAATCGCAACCTCTGCGCCCCTGAACCCCGCCTATACGTTCAGCTTCCCGACCGACGCGCCCAACGATTTCAACGGCGACGGCTATTCCGATCTGCTGTTTACGAACGGCGCCCAATCGCTCGCCACCTGGCAAATCAAAGGCGCCGTCCTGGACGGCGGCGGCGGCCTCGGCGCGCCGGGCGCGGCGCAGAGCGTGGTCGCAACCGGCGACACGATCGGGCAGGGCTATGCGAGTGTTTTTTTCTCCAACGCGCAGACAGGAATGATTTCGCTTTGGAGCATGTTCGGGGCGAGCGTCACCAGCTATTTCTTCATCAGCGCGCCGGGAGGAACCTGGCGGGTCGTTGGAACCGGAGACTTCAACGGCGACGGCAAGACCGATTTGTTGCTCCGCGACAACGCCGGAGACCTGTCGATCTGGGACCTTAGCGCGCATTTCATCATCGGCGGCGGCGTCATCGGCAATCCGGGGGCCGGATGGATGCTCGTCGGAGACGGCGACTTCAATGGCGACGGCGACACCGATCTGCTGTTCGAGAACGCCAGCGGACAATATGCGACCTGGCTGATGAACAATACGACGATTGTCGGCGGCAAGATGAACCTCGTTACGCCCGGCGCCGGAAGCGTCTACGAAGGGTCAGGCGATTTCTTCGGGAATGGAACGAGCGATTTGCTGTTCTACAACGTCGTCACCGGCGCCTACACCATGTACGCGCTGACGGACAACGCCGTGGTCGCCAACTATCAACTGGGCGCGCCCTCCGACGATTTCGTATTCAAGTCGATCGGCGACTACAACGGCGACGGGCGCAGCGATATTTTGTTCGAGAACGTCGTCACGGGCGAATATTGGGCCTGGTTGATGAACGGCGCGTCGATCGCCAGCGTCGTCGACTACGGATCGGCCGGCGCGCAATGGAGTCTCGTCGTTAAGGCGCCGGCCGCCCGGCCGGAATTGCCGGCGCTCGGCTTTTTCGAGGACTCCGGCGGCGTCGTGCACGAATGGACGCTGAGCGGCAACGTCGGCGGCGCGACGTCCACGCTCGGCGCCGCGGGCGCGGGCGAAACCTTGCTCGGCGTCGGCGATATGTTTGGCGACCACCAGCCCGATCTCGTGTTCGAAAGTGGGAGCGGAGTTCTACTCGCTGTGGCGCACCGAATACGGAAGCCTCGCCGCCGTCGCCACGATCGGGACGCCGGGAGCTTCCCTGCAATTCAAAGGGCTTGGCGATTTCAACGGCGACGGGCGCGCCGATCTCTTGTTTGAGAACACGCAAGGCGACGACATCATCTGGAACATGAACGGGTCGAAAGTCATGTCCACGGTCAATCTCGGCAACCCCGGCGCGGGCTGGACCACGCTGGCGGCGGCGGATTTCACCGGCGACGGCGGCAGCGACATTCTCTTGGAAAACACCGGCGGACAGTTCATGGTCGAGGCCGTGGGAGACGACACGGTGATCCCGGGCGGCGGCGTGCTGGGATCGCCGGGCGCGGGCCTGACCTATCTCGGCGTCGGCGATTTCAACGGCGACGGCAAAGCCGACCTGCTATTCGTCAACGGCAGCGGGCTCTATTCGACTTGGGACGTCAGCGGCTCGACGCTGATTGGCGGCGGCGCCATCGGCACGCCGGGCGTCGACCTCGTTTTCAAGGGGATCGCCGATCTCAACGGCAATCACTTGGCCTCGATCCTGTTCTACAACACCGCGACCAACCAATACGTCAGTTGGGCGATGAACGATACGACGGTGGCGGCCGTCAACACGCTGGGATCGCCGGGAGCGGGCTGGACGTTTCTTGCGGTGAGCTAAAGGCCGCGCGTTCAGTCGAGCCCGGCAAGCCGCGCCGCGTAGCGCGCCATCTGGTCGACTTCGAGGTTGACGAAATCTCCGGCCTTGCGCTCGCCCCATGTGGTGACGGCAAGCGTGTGCGGAATCAGCAGCGTCTCGAATTCGTCGCCCTCCACCGCATTGACGGTCAGCGACGTTCCGTCGAGCGCCACCGACCCCTTGCTGGCGATGAATCGGGAGAGCGCGGCGGGCGCGCGAAATCGGTAACGCGCCATGCCCTCGAAATCGTCTCGCGCGACAATCTCCGCGACTCCGTCGACGTGGCCGCTGACGAGATGGCCGCCGAGTTCGTCGCCGACCTTCAGCGAACGTTCGAGGTTGACCCGCCGGCCGGCTTCCCACGCGCCCAACGTCGAGACCGCGAGAGTCTCCGCGCCGACGTCGAAGGCGAGTCGCGAACCGCTGTTGCGGGCGGAATCGCCACGACCGTAAGACACACTCCGGAGTTGGCGACCGATGCGCCGAGCGCGACGCCCGCCGCTTCGTATGCGCATTCGACGACCATGCGCGCGATGTCGCCTTTGCGCGACATCTCAATGATTTGGCCGATATCTGTGATGATGCCTGTGAACATCGTCCGGCTCTCGAACGCCGACTGGAGAGCGGTCTGACGTTTTCAGTCCACGACGGCGCGGGGCAAGCGCGTCGGCCGCAGCAGGAAGCTTGGCACGTGATCGCCAAGCCCCACCACCGGCGCGTCGTCGTGATTTTGGCGAGACCCCCGACGCGGCGCAGGCGGCGCGGCCGCGGCGGGCGCTTCTGGCCGGCGGCCGCGCGGAGCGGCGGCGTCGGCATTCGGGCCGCGGGCTGCAGCGGAGCGTCCGCCTCAGGCCGCGAACCGCGCGGGGCGGGGCGGGCGTGGCGCGGCTCGCCCTCGCGGCGACGTCCGCCGCGCTCTCGCGGCGCCGGCGCTGCGGCCTCGTCGTCAATCTCAGCGGAGCCGGGCGCCCACTCGATCTTGCGCGCGATCAGCTTTTCGATTTCGTCGATCGCCTTCGCGTCGAGCCGCGTGGCGATCGTCAGCGCGACGCCGGTCTTGCCGGCGCGGCCGGTGCGGCCGATGCGGTGGACGTAATCCTCGGCGTGATGCGGCGTGTCGTAATTGATGACGTGGCTGACGTCGGGAATGTCGAGTCCGCGCGCCGCGACGTCGGAGCAGACCAGCAATTGCACGCCCCGTTGCGGAAGGCGTCGAGCGCCGCCATGCGGGCGCGCTGGTCCAGGTCGCCATGCAGCGCGCCGACCGAGAAGCCGTGCTTCTCCAGGCTGCGATAGACGACCTGCACGTCGCGCTTGCGATTGCAGAAGATGAGCGCGTTCTTGAAATTCTCGGCGCTGCGGACGACCCGGCGCAGCGTCGCGCGCTTCTCCTCGGGGCTGACGCCCGACTTGACCAGCGTCTGAACGATATTGACCGCGGTGGAGGCGGGGCGGGACACCTCGACGCGCACCGGATTTTGCAGAAACTGCTCGGTCAGCCGGGTGATCTCCGGCGGCATGGTGGCCGAGAAGAACAGGGTCTGGCGGGTGAACGGCACCAGCTTGCAGATGCGCTCGATGTCGGGAATGAAGCCCATGTCGAGCATGCGGTCGGCCTCGTCGATGACGAGGATCTCGATGCCGGTCAGCAGGATCTTGCCGCGCTCGGCGAAATCGAGCAGGCGGCCGGGGGTGGCGATCAGCACGTCGGCGCCGCGCGTGATCTTGGCTTCCTGGTCGCCGAACGAAACGCCGCCGATCAGCAGCGCGACGTTGAGCTTGTGGTTGACGCCGTATTTGACGAAGGCCTCCTCGACCTGGGCGGCGAGCTCGCGCGTCGGCTCGAGGATCAGCGTGCGCGGCATTCGCGCGCGGGCGCGGCCCTGTTCGAGCCGCGACAGCATCGGCAGGGTGAAGGCGGCGGTCTTGCCGGTGCCGGTCTGCGCGATGCCGAGGATGTCGCGGCCTTGCAGGGCGTGGGGAATGGCTTCCGCCTGGATCGGCGTCGGCGTTTCGTAGCCGGACGCCTGGACGGCTTTGAGCACCTTCTCGCTCAGGCCGAGTTCATCAAATTTCATTAGGTCTCACATCAGAGGAAGAGGGGCGCGCGTCCCATTAAGGCCTCGTCGGCCGGGGAATGAAGGCGGGCAAAGCGGCGTCGCTCAGCCATTCGGCTATTCGATATTCCGCCGCTAGTGGGGCGCATATAGGTGAATACAAGCAAAAGTCAATGAATTGCTCCGTCCGCGCGGCGCACAGGCGCCGTAGCGGCGGCGCGGCCGCTCAATCCCGCTTCTCCAGCGAAAGGCGCTGAAATCCGGCGCCTGCCAGCGGCTTGCGCGGCGGAGATGATGCGCGAATTGACGCCGTGCCAGCCGATCTCGCCGGAGAGCCGGCCCCACTCGATCTTCGGGCAGCGGTTCATCACCGACTTCGACGCCTCGCGCGCGCGCGCGCTCCGCCGCGGCGGCGTCCTCGACGCCGAGCTGCATCCAGATCACGCGGGGCAGCGGATCGAGCGCCAGAGCTTCGTCGACGACGGCGCCGGCGTATTCGGAGGCGCGGAAGATTTCGACCATGTCGATCGGGCCGGGCGCTTGCGCAAGCGAGGCGTAGGCCATCGCGCCGCAGAATCGGCTTGCCGGCGAGCCCCGGATTGATCGGCAGCATACGGTAACCGCGCCCGACAGATATTTGAGCACGATATAGGAGGGCCGCGCCGGATTGGCCGAGGCGCCGACCAGCGCGATCGACTTCACGCTCGTCAGGATCCGGCGAATGTCGGCGTCCGTCGGCCACGTCATCGCGAGCTCCTGGAAGATGCGACGCCGCTGTTGCATGCGACGGGTCTGAACGGCAATTGGCGCGTCATTGAGATAGCCCCGTCGGTTCGCTCTAGATATGCGGACCAAGCCGCGCCGCCAACAGGGCGCGGCGTTCGAGCCGCGCCTGCCACAGCGCAAGCGCCGGGGTGACCCCCAGCTCCATCGCCAGCCCGAACAGCATCGGCGCGTCGGGCGGTCCCACGCGCAACAATGAGATCAGCCGGCCGAGGCCGCCGCCAACGACGATCGCCGTCAACAGGCGGAAGCGGGCGCCGCGTTGCAAGATGTGCGGCAGCGTCGACCAGAAGCCGAAGCCAAGCCCCGCCAAGAGCCCCGAGAGGTAGCGGAAATGGCTGTCGAGCGGAACCGACGCGGCATCTACGCCCGCCGCCAGACTAGGCCCCAACGCGACGCCGGCGAGGCCGGCCGCGACGGGCACGCAGCCGCCCAGCGCGACGCAGACTTGCAACGCGCGGACCTCCCAAAGCGACGCGGATCCGGTCATCGGAACGGGCGTTTCACGGCGTCGGCGCCTCCGGTGTGTGGATATGCTCGGGACGCGCGCCGAGGCCGACCAAGCGAGCGGGAATCCGCCGCAGGACGGGAAAAACGTTGAACAGTTTTAGCAGCGCCGGCGCCTTGGGCCGTTGCTCGCTCGCGAGCACGGGGCCCACGAGCCGGTTCTGGATGATCAGTTGTGCGGTTTGCGTCAGCTTCACCGCCCATTCGCGCCGGGCTTGGATCGCCTGCAAATCTTCGTCCGCGACCAGGCCCGCGCGAAGCGGGCCGGCGAGCCGGTTCGCTGCGGCGACGGCGTCCTGCACGGCGAGATTGACCCCGACGCCGCCGATCGGCGACATCGCATGCGCGGCGTCGCCGATCGCAAGAAAGCCTGGTCGCCACCACCGCCGCAAGCGGTCGACCTGGACGCTCAAGAGCTTGACGTCGCTCCATTGGGTCAGCGCCTCGACCCGGCGCCCCAGGAACGGCGACATCTCCAGCAAGCGGGCGCGGAACGCCGGCAGACCCTCGGCCTGCATCGCCTCCCAGCGGCCCTTGGCGATAACAAAGGCGCATTGCCAGTAGTCGCCGCGGTCGATCATGATGAGAAACCGGCCCGCTTCGACGTGCCCGAAAGTTTCGGCGTCGTCGGTCGGCTCGCGAGCCAAGCGAAACCAGAGCACGTCCATCGGCGCGCCGAAGTCGTCGCCGGTCAAACCCGCCTTGCCGCGCAGAATCGAATGCCGCCCGTCGCAGGCGACGACGAGATCCGCGCGGATGGCGAGGGCGCCGTCGGGCGTCGCCGCGGAAACTCCGACGATGCGGCCGTTTTCTTCCATGAGATCGACCGCCTCGGCGTTCATGTGGAGGTCGAAGGTGGGATAGCGCCGGCCCTGGCGCGCGAGGAAGTCGAGGAAATCCCATTGCGGCATCAGCGCAATGTACTTGCAGCGGGTCGGCAGATGGCGGAAATCGACCAGCTGAATCCGATCTTCGCCGATCAACGCGCTGAGGGTCTCAATTTTCTGATGTGAAACTTTAAGAAAATCATCGATGAGACCTAGATCATTCATCAATTCCAGAGTGGAAGGGTGGACAGTGTCGCCGCGGAAATCGCGGAAAAAGTCGGCGTGCTTCTCCAGTACGACGACCCGCACGCCGGCGCGCGCCAATAAGAACCCCAGCATGACGCCGGCGGGCCCGCCGCCAGCGACGCAGCATTGCGTGGAGATCGTCTGACTCAACTGCGCTTCTCCCGTTGTTCGCCGCCTGACTTCTGTCGAACCAACGGCAACGAGCCTCGGCCCGGTCGGCGGAGAAGGCTCCTTTTTCGCCTGACCCCGGCGCTTTCTGGACGGACTCAAAACCTTTGTCCATTTCGGCGAAGGTCCCGGAGCGAACGCGAGCCGCCTGCCGCCGCTCGGATCTGCGGCGGCCGTAGGGATTGCGGCAGCGCCATTGTCGATCCGGCGCGCCGGGGTTATCGAGACCGCGCCATCCTCAGAGCCGCCATGCCCGTTCTCTCCGTTGACGACGTCCGCGCTTTTCTCGGCCGCGAATTTCCGCAGATCGAAGGCCACTACGCCGTCGAAGATGTCGGGCCGATGCGGGCGCGAATGCGGCTGATCTTTCATGACCGGCATTTACGCCCCGGCGGCACGATCTCAGGACCGGCCATGTTCGGCCTGGCCGACGTCGCGCTCTACGCCGCCATTCTCGCCAATATCGGCCCGGTGGCGCTGGCGGTGACGACTAACCTCAACATCAATTTCCTGCGCCGGCCCGAGCCCGTTGACCTCATCGGCGAGGCGCGGCTGATGAAGCTTGGCAAAAGGCTCGCGGTCGGCGAGGTGGCGATCGCAACGGCCGTCGGCCAGGAGGTCGTCGCCCACGCCGTTGGAACCTACTCGCTCCCGCCGCGCTGAGCGGTATCCTGATACCAACTCAAAAAAAGCCCCGGAAATCGGCGACTTTCCGTTGACCTGCGACGCCGGCGCCGCTATGCAGCCCGCGAAAGGCCCGCCTTACGGCGGGCTTTGCGGTTTAGAAATCGGCAGTTTGGAAATCGTCATGTTCGGACACACCCACTCGACCAAAACGGCGGATATCGAAAAGAACTGGGTCGTGGTCGACGCCAAGGGGCTTGTTGTCGGCCGGCTCGCCTCGCTGGTGGCGATGCGGCTGCGCGGCAAGCACAAGCCATCTTTCACCCCGCATATGGACGACGGCGACAAGGTCGTCATCGTCAACGCCGACAAGGTCGTGCTCACCGGCCGCAAGCGCGAGCAGAAGGTGTATTATCACTACACCGGCTATATCGGCGGCATCAAAGAGCGCTCCGCCAAGGCGATCCTCGACGGCAAATTCCCTGAGCGCGTGGTGACGAAGGCGATCGAGCGCATGTTGCCGCGCGGCCCTCTCGGTCGCAAGCAACTCAGCAACCTGCACGTCTACAAGGGGCCTGACCACCCGCATGCGGCCCAGCAGCCTGCGCCGCTGGACATCGCGAGCCTCAATCGCAAGAACAGCCGGAGCGCCTGAACATGGCCGAGACCCTCTCCTCCCTCGCCGAACTCGGCGGCTCCGCGGTCGCCGCCGAAGCGACGCAAGCCCCGATACACGTGCAGAAGCTGGACTCCCTCGGCCGCGCCTACGCAACGGGAAAGCGCAAGAACGCGATCGCCCGCGTTTGGATCAAGCCTGGCAAGGGTAAGACCACCGTCAACGAAAAGCCGCTCGACGTCTATTTCGCCCGTCCCGTGCTGCGCATGATTCTCAATCAGCCGCTCGTGATCGCCAACCGCACGACGCAATACGACGTGATCGTCACCGTCGCCGGCGGCGGCCTCTCGGGACAGGCTGGCGCGGTGCGGCACGGAATTGCGAAGGCTCTCACCTATTACGAGCCGGAACTGCGCCCTTCTCTGAAGAAGGAAGGCTTCTTGACCCGCGATTCGCGTGTGGTCGAGCGCAAGAAATACGGCCATAAGAAAGCTCGCCGCAGCTTCCAGTTCTCGAAGCGCTGATCGCTTCAAGAACCCGAGCTTTGCAGGGCGGCTCCGGCCGCCCTTGTCATTTGGACGCCAGGGAGACAGGCATGGCGACGAAGGTCTTCATCGACGGCGAGGCGGGCACCACGGGCCTGCAAATCCGCGAGAAACTCGCCGGCGAAACCGGCATCGAACTCGTCAGCTTGCCTTCGAGCCTGCGCAAGGACGCCGGCGCCAAACGCGAGTTGCTTGCGGGGGTGGATTTGACGATCCTCTGCCTGCCCGACGAGGCCGCCAAGGAGGCGGCCGGGCTGATCGACGCCATGGGCGACAAGGCTCCGCGGGTGATCGACGCTTCGAGCGCCCATCGCGTCGCGCCCGGGTGGGTTTATGGTTTCCCTGAAATGACAGAGGGGCAGGGCGAGCTCATCCGTTCCGCCCGCAAGGTCGCCAATCCCGGTTGTCACGCCACGGGGGCGATCGCGATTTTGCGGCCGTTGACCGAGGCGCAGCTGCTGCCGAAGGATTTTCCCGTATCCATCAGTTCGATCAGCGGTTACTCCGGCGGCGGCAGGAGCGTGATTGAGGCCTATGAGAGCGGCGGCGCGCCCGCATTCGAGCACTACGCGCTCGGCCTTGAACACAAGCACATGCCGGAAATTTGCCTGTATTCGGGTCTGACCCGGCGGCCGATTTTCGCGCCCTCGGTCGCCAATTTCCGACAGGGGATGCTTGTCAGCGTCCCGCTCGCGCTTGACGCGCTGCCTTCCCGCCCCACGGGCGCCGACCTCCGCGCCGCGCTTGCGGCGCATTACGCGCGGAACGCCGATATCCGCGTGATGTCCGGGCCGAAGACGGGGCGATTGGAGCCGGAATTGCTCAATGGAACGAACGATCTCGAAATTCACATTTTCGTCAACGAACCGCGCCGCCAAGTGGTCTTGGTCGCCAAATTTGACAATCTGGGCAAGGGCGCTTCAGGCGCGGCGGTGCAAAATCTTGAACTGATGCTGGGGGTTCGAGGTCCCTGAGCGGCGGCGCCGTACGGGCGTCGCGGCCCCAGGGCAAAAGTCGCCGGCAGTCGTTTCACTAGTCTGCGGCCTCTGACTTCCATGCCAAACGAGGGTTGCCCGATGCGCGCAAAGCAAAGCCTAGCGGACCCTAAGGAAAACGCGTAAGTCGTTGCGTGGCCTGCCGTGTCAGCCGCTCGCGAGGGGTATGTTACTGATTGGGAATTGACTATCATGTTGACGGAAAATTAATGTAATGACTGTTTTCTCCTCTTGACGTATCGCAAGCAAACATGTTTCTTAACAGATAAGTTTATACGGCGGCTTTGCCGTCGGTCCGCAACCAGACTCGATCGAACGACACTTCCAAAAAATCCATATCGTGCAACCCTGCCGGATTGTGGTCCGGCGTCTAAAAAGAAAAGCCTAGCGGATGTCGAACCCCGAACGTATAGCTCTTTTCATTGATGGCGCTAATCTTTATGCGAGTGCAAAATCTCTCGGCTTCGACATAGATTACAAGCGTCTTTTGAAGGAATTTCAAGCAAAAGGCCGCCTGATTAGGGCCTTTTACTACACAGCCCTGGTTGACGATCAGGAATACTCGTCGATCCGACCTCTGGTCGATTGGCTCGACTACAATGGTTATTCCGTCGTGACGAAGCCGACGAAAGAGTTCGTCGATTCGACGGGCAGGCGCAAAGTCAAAGGCAACATGGATATTGAATTGGCCGTAACCGCGATGGAGATGGCCAGCTATATCGATAACATGGTTCTGTTCTCCGGCGACGGCGATTTCCGTTCGCTCGTCGAGGCCGTACAGCGCAAGGGCGTGCGGGTCTCGGTCGTCTCGACCGTATCCACCCAGCCGGCGATGGTGGCCGACGAATTGCGCCGGCAAGCTGACGAATTCATCGACCTGGTGACCCTGATGCCGCGAATCGGGCGCGACCCGAGCGAACGTGCAGCGCGGCTAAGCCGCGCGGCGCACGCTTACGGCCACGCCCCGGCGACGGCCGGCGCGGCGAGCGAAGAACCGGTGCGCGAGTAGGACGCGTTTCGCGCCGAAATGGCGTTCGACGTCAGCCCGCCGCGCGATTGCCCGCTATGTCCGCGATTGGCGGCCTTTCGCGCCGCCAATAAGTTGCAATATCCGGATTTCGCCAACGCTCCCGTCGAAAGCTGGGGAACAAGTGACGCGCGGCTGCTGATTGTCGGGCTCGCCCCGGGACTCAAGGGCGCCAATCGCACCGGGCGACCGTTCACCGGCGACTATGCCGGCGATCTGCTTTACGCGACGCTCGGCGAATTGGGGCTAACGCAGGGGCGATATGAGCGTCGTGCAGACGACGGGCTCACCCTCAGAGACTGCGCAATCGTCAATGCGGTGCGCTGCGTCCCCCCGCAGAACAAGCCGACTCCGGCCGAAATCGGCAATTGCCGCGCCTATCTGCGGCTCGCGTTCGACGCGCTGTCAAGGGTGGCGGTGATCCTTGCGCTTGGCCGCATCGCCCATGAAAGCGTCGTGCGCGCGCTGGGGCTTCGGATCGCGGCCCATCCTTTCGCACATGGCGCGCGCCATGATCTCGGCGATGGTCAGCCAAAACTCTTCGACAGCTATCATTGCTCCCGCTACAACACCAACACCGGGGTGTTGACGCCCGCGATGTTCCGCAAGGTTTTGCGCGCAGCGCGCGACGCAGCCCTTCCGGAACGCGAATCGATTTCGGGCGGGTAGGCTCGAACGGGGAGGTGAGATGACCGCAAAACCCTTCGGCCAAGTTGGCGAGTCCCCCGTCCTGGAGATCGAGATCGGCTCGAAGGCCGGGGCGCGCGCCAAAATCCTCACCTGGGGCGCGGTGTTGCGCGATCTCGTCGTGCCGCTCGACGGCGGCTTGCAGCGCGTGACGCTCGGCCTCAATTCGATCGAGGATTACGTCGCAGCATTCGCCGAGTTTCGGCGCCGTGCCGGGCCGGTTCGCCAACCGCATCGCCAACGGCCGCTTCACGCTCGACGGCGTCGCTTATAAGCTCGACCGCAAGCCCGGCGAAAAGCATACGCTGCACGGCGGCCCCAAAGGTTTCGGCAAGCGCGTCTGGAAGCTCGGCGAACGCACGGCCGCAGTCCGTCGACGCTGACGCTGCGTCTCGCCCGACGGCGAGGCCGGCTTTCCCGGCGAACTCTGAGCGCGACCTGCGTCTATCGATTCGTCGAGCCGGCGACGCTGCGCGTCGAACTCGACCGCGGTCTGCGACAAGCCGACGATCGTCAACCTGACGCAGCACGCCTATTTCAATCTCGACGGCTCCGCCGGACATTCTCGACCACGAGCTGGAGCTCGGCTGCGACTTCTACACGCCGACCGACGCCGAACTGATTCCGACCGGCGAAATTCGCGCCGTCGCCGGGCACGCCCTACGATTTCCGCACAGCCGCGCACGGTCCGCAACGCCGCAGGGCGTGACCTACGACACCAATTTCGTCGCCGCGCGGCGCGCCGGGCCCCGACGGCCTTGCGCTTAGTCGCGACGGTGCGCTCGCCGAAAAACGGCCTGACGCTGGAGCTGCACAGCAGCGAGCCCGGCGTGCAGGTCTATGACGCGGCCAAGCTCAATTGCCCGGTTCCCGGGCTCGACGGCGCGCATTACGGCGCGCACGCCGGCCTTTGCCTGGAGCCGCAGGTTTTCCCGGATTCGCCGAACCGCCGGCATTTCACCGACACGCGTGCTGCGCCCGGACGAGGAATACCGGCACATCAGCGAGTTCCGGTTTTCGCGCTGAAGTCGTTCGCCGCATCGAGGCGCCGCTGCGCCGTCATGACCCGGTTTCGCCGGATCGGCGGGCAGCTCTGCGATCTCGCGAGCGAAACGTCACTCGCGGCCGAGGCTCTCGCCGGGGCCGGCTTCGGCCAGCGCCTGTGCCGACTTCGAGGCCGAGATCGTCCATCGACGTCGTCTCGCGCACCGTCAGATCCTCGCCCTTCGCCTGACGCTCGGCCTGCTCGGGCGAACGGGCGACGTTGACCGTCACATGCGCCTCGACCTCGGGGTGCAGATGCACGGCGGTCTTGTGCAGGCCCAGCGTCTTGATCGGCTGCAGCAGGGCGACGTGGTTGCGGTGCACGGCGAATTTCGCCGACCGCGGCGATCGCCGTCGGCGATGTCGCGCGCCGACACCGAGCCGTAGAGCTGGCCGGTCTCGCCGGCCTGGCGGATGATGACGTAGCTCTGGCCGTCGAGCTTGGCCGACTTGTCGCCGGCGTCCGCCTTCAGCGTGCGCGTTGCGCGCCTCGAGCTCGGCGCGCTGCCCCTCGAACTTCTTCTTGTTGGCTTCGGTCGCGCGCAGCGCCTTGCCGCGCGGCAGCAGGAAATTGCGGGCGTAGCCGTCCTTGACGCGCACCGTCTCGCCCATGTGGCCGAGCTTGGCCGACGCGCTCCAGCAGAATGACTTCCATGTTGGTCTCCTTTCAGGTTACGGTCAGGTCTTGACGACTGCGCGCCGCGCGGCCGCGCAGCTCGGCGAAGCTTTCGGCGAGGCCGATCAGCGCCAGCGCGGGCAGACCCACTCGCGCGGCGACGGCGCAGGCGAAATAGAGCGCGGCCAGCATGAACGGCCGCGCGGCGGCGCGCCGCGACAGCGCGTGCAGCGTCGCCAGCCCCTGCAACGCGAAGAGCGCGCCGAGCGCGCGGCGGCGACAAGCCGTAGTCGCTGGCGGGCGAGGGCGCGGCGAGCGTCGAGCGCCAGCCGCCGATCGCCGCCGGCGCCGCCAGCCAGCGCGGCAGCACGAAGCCGCTGGGAATGTCGCGCCAGGGCCGGTTCAGCCGCTGCGAAGCTGCACCGAGCGCGCGGCCACATAGAGGTTGACGAGCAGCATCATCGTGGCGCCGATCGACATCGCGGCCGGGGCGAATTGCACGATCGCCTGCGCGAGGTCGTCGGCGCTCATGTCCGGGGGCAGGGCGCGGTCGGCGCCGCTGGCGCCGAGCGCGTCGCGGATTTCTGAGGACAGCGCCGCGACCGCGCCGTCGTAGCCGCCGTTGCCAAACCACATGAGTGAAAGTTGCGCGGCGCCGGCGACGATGAACAGGCCCGCCGCCAACAGCGCCGCTGCGCCAGGTCCCGGATAGATGCGGGGCGCCGGCGGGGTCCACGGGCTTCTTGACGTAAAGGGCGGGCGCGCCGACGAAGGCGGCCAGCGCCCAGGCCGGACCGGCGACCAGCAGCCCGTAGGCCAGCGCATAGCCCGGCGCCCCGGCCGCCGCGACGCCGCAAGCGGAAAACAGCGCCAGAAGACCGGCGTCGAAACCCCAGCCGAGCGTGGCGATCATGATCGGCAGCGGCCCGAGATAGGCGAGCGCCACGGCCAGCGGCGCGCCGCGCATCGCCGCCAGGAACAGCAGGGCCGCGGCGGCGCCGGACCCGAGGCCGACGGCGTATCCGTCAATTGAGTTTGCATCGCTGTCCCGCAGCTCTTGAAGCGCGGTTAGGGCGGGGCAGGCCCCGCCCAACGGGCCCCGCGATCGACGCGGGGCCGTGGGACTTAGCGGATCACGTAGGGCAGCAGGCCGAGGAAGCGGGCGCGCTTGATCGCCTGGGCGAGTTCGCGCTGCTTGGCGGCGGAGACCGCGGTGATGCGCGAGGGCACGATCTTGCCGCGCTCGGAGATGTAGCGCGAGAGCAGGCGCGTGTCCTTGTAGTCGATCTTCGGCGCGCTGGGGCCGGAGAACGGGCAGGACTTGCGGCGGCGGAAGAACGGACGGCGGGGGGCGGTCGACATCAGAAGGCTCCAGCCTGGGCGTCATCCCGGGGACGACGGGGAGGGCGGTCGGGACGGTCGCCACGCGGCGAGCGCGGTCGCGGACCCGGGGCCGCCGAAGCCGCCGCGATCGTCGCGGTCGGCGTCGTCGCGCTTGCGCAGCATCGCCGACGGGCCGGCCTCATGCTCGTCGACGCGCACGGTCATGAAGCGGATGACGTCTTCGTTATGGCCGAGCTGGCGCTCGAGCTCGACGATCGCCGCCGACGGCGCGTCGATGTTCATCAGCGTGAAATACGCCTTGCGGTTCTTCTTGATGCGGTAGGCGAGGGATTTCAGGCCCCAGGCCTCGACCTTGGAGACTGAACCGCCTTGGCCGGCGATGAGCGTCTTGAGCTTTTCCGTCAGCGCCTCGACCTGCTGGGCGGTCACGTCCTGGCGCGCGATATAGATATGCTCGTAAAGAGCCATTGAGCCACGTCCTTTTCGTCTCGACCCTCCCGCGCGGAGCCCTCCGAGCCTCGGCGGCTCGAACAAGGTATCTTCGAAGGCGGAGACACGGGAAGACGAGGCGCAACCTTCTGCCGCCGACGCGGCCTTCCGTTCAGCCCCCAGCGGGACGGTCCGAAGAGCCGCCCGTATAGCGGAGCGTCGACATTACGCAAGCAAAATTGTCAGCCGCTCGTCAGGCCGGATCGCGGAAGCTCAGCGTGCGGTCGCTCGGGAAATCGTAGAGCTTGCCCGTCTGCGTCCATTCCGGCGACAGCAGCTTCATGAGCTTGGGCGCGAACTCCTCCGGCGTCGGCAGCGTCCGAGGATCTTCGCCGGGCATCGCCGCGGCGCGCATGCGGGTGCGCATCTTGCCGGGATTGACCAGCATCACCTTGATCGGCGTCGTCGCCGTCTCCGCCGCATAGGTGCGGGCCAGAAGGTCGAGCGCGGCCTTGGAGGCGGCGTAGAGGCCCCAGTAGGCGCGCGTTTCGGCGCGGCTCGCCACACCCGAGGTGACGAACGCCACGCGCGCCGCGGGCGCGGCGCGCAACAGCGGATCAAGCGAGCGGATCAGCCGCCAGTTCGCCATCACGTTGACCGCGAACACTTCGGAGAAGACCTTTGGCGAATGGTGCGACAACGGCGACAGCGGCCCGAGCAGGCCGGCGTTGCCGAGCAGAACGTCGAGCCGGCCCCAGCGCTCGTAGATCGAGGCCCCCAGGCGGTCGAGCGCGTCGTGGTCGGCGAGGTCGAGCGGAACCAGCGTCGCCGAGGCGCCGGGTCGGGCGGCGCGGATCTCGTCGTCGAGCGCCTCCAGCGCGCCTTGGGTGCGCGCAATAGCGATCACATGCGCGCCCTCGGCCGCCAGCGCCAGCGCCGCTGCGCGGCCAATGCCGCGCGAGGCGCCGGTGACGAGGGCGACGCGGGCTGCGGCGGTCGGGTCGGTCATGACATTCTCCTGACGCCGCGAAGGGCGGGGCTCTCGCCTAACAACAACTCGCTCGCAATTCTATGGCGAGCCATTCGACGTTTAGCCCCTGTTCAGTGGCGCCGGACGTTGTATATTGCCCCGGGGCGACGCTTGGGAAACCGGCGTTGGGAAGAGCGGCGAGGGGAAAAATGTCGGCGTCAACAAATGCGCAAGCTGCGGCCCCGCGCAACGGTGAGACGGGACGCACGATCACGAGGGCGGATTTGGCGGAATCGGTCTATCGCAGGGTCGGGTTGTCGCGGGCGGAATTGGCCGAACTCGTGCAAAGCTTTCTCGAGGAAATCTGCGCGGCGGCGCAACGCGGCGAGACCGTGAAACTCTCGTCTTTCGGCTCGTTCGTGGTGCGCTCGAAAAGTCAGCGCATCGGCCGCAATCCGAAAACGGGCGTCGAGGTGCCGATCCTGCCCCGCCGGGTGATGGTGTTCAAGCCCTCGAACGTTCTGAAGGCGCGTATCAACGGCGGCGACGCGGAGGCGGAAAGCTGAGCGTCGAAAACGCGCGAGCCGACGACAAGAGCGCCAGAGGCGTTCCGCACGATCAGCGAGGTCGCGGACGACCTTGACCTGCCGCAGCATGTGCTGCGGTTCTGGGAGACGCGATTTTCGCAGATCAAGCCGCTCAAGCGCGGCGGCGGGCGGCGATACTATCGGCCTGACGACGTGGAGCTGTTGCGCTCCATTCGCTTCCTGCTTTACGAGGAAGGCCTGACCATCAAAGGGGTTCAAAAAATGCTGCGCGAGCAGGGCGCTCAGGCGGTCCGCGGCGATGCGCGGGCGACCCCGTCAGAGGCCCCGCCCCTCACAGAAGCGACGTCGCCGCCGGCCTTGGCGATCGCCGAGCTGCGTGACGCGCTGGTCGATTTGCAGGAGGCGGCCCGGCTTTTGGAATCGGCGCGTCGCAGCTAAGAATTCCGCATTGTCAGCGGGACGCGGGCTCGCTATAGCGGCGGCGTCGGAGTGTAGCGCAGTCCGGTTAGCGCACTAGTCTGGGGGACTAGGGGTCGTGGGTTCGAATCCCGCCACTCCGACCACTTATCTCAGTGAAATCTTAGAGAATAATGGCGGAACGCAAAATCTGCCGGTGATATGTTTTTGCCTGTGTGACCACCGATTGACCACCGGAGTTGCCGCGGGCGCGGCCGATTGATCGACCCGGACTTGGCGTCGCGACTTTGTTTTCCACGCTCGTCAAGTCAGCCCATTTTCAAACTGACACCCGCCCGGTCCAGGATTTGAACGAGAGCAATGACGAGCAGGCGCGCGACTGGCAGTTTGAGAAGCACGGCGATGGAGACCTTAGCGGTCGCTTAGGCTCATTTACCGACGAAGCTGCCTGTCCATCCTCCCCCCGTCAACGTGATCCGATTACCCACGATCTGAGCCGACTGCGTGCGAGGGAAAGCCATTCTAGCAATCATCGGAACATTTGGCGTCGTTTTCGTGTTTTTCATCGTAATTGCTGTGTCGCCGCCCGAACGGCAGACGGATATGTTACCACTCAACCACAACTGGCCAGCTTTTTGGGCCGAATAGACAAGACCGCCAGCGCCGTTAGCAATGGAAATGGTCATTGGCTTGCCATCATTCTCCGTCGTCTCCTGCCACCGTGTTTTCACATTGTTCACTTTGATCTCACGGACAGTTTTGAAACAGTTGGCCTGAGCTAACGTGGGCGCACAGAGAATCAGAAAGCCGATAAGCAATTTGAAATGAGCTAATGTCACGTGACCTCCTGAGGGCTGAGCCAGAGGCGCGACAATACACCGCCGCGTGCTCAAAGCGAGCCACGGCGCGCCGACATGAAACAAAGGCGCAGTATTCGGCCTCTCGGTCGACCAAGGCGCCATCGACGCCTTGCGCACAATTGAAAGTTTGCTGAGCGCTCTGGTCGGACGCGCGTAGTCGACACCCGCACAACTCCATCCAAAACTGTCGCGAATTGTCGTTCGTTGTCCATCGCTGTAACTCATTGTAACACATACATTATTTGTTGCCCATGCGCCGACTTGCTCCAGCTCGGATTCCAAATAGCGGGACTGTTCACCTACAGCGAAGGCAAATTGAAATCGCGCCAACTTACCCCTTGAAATCATAAAAAAAGACACGGCGCCTACGCGCTCGCCTCGACGTTTCGCATCGGCTCACCACTATCGCCGCACACGGCTTGATGGCCACGTGAAATCGTCGCAAAATGTCCGGCCCCTCGACGATCCCCAAACGAGCGGCTGACGTTGAGAGCTGAGGCGATCTTCATGGCCGAAAGGGAGGTCGCAGAATTCGAGCGGTCGCTCGCCGCGCTTAGCGCGCGGATTGCGGCTTTGGAGGCCGTAGTCCAAACTGGCGGGACCTCGGTCACAATCGTCGCGCCCGGCAATCTGACCATCGTCGCAGGCTCAAATCTTACGGTCTCCGCGGGCTCCAACCTCGATTTGAGCATCCGCGGCAATCTCACGCTGTCGAGCGGCGCGGCCGCGGCCGTCAATATCGGTTCGTCCGGCACTCTGAACGTCGGCGGGATATTCAACGCCAGTTTTGGCGCGTCATACACCGTTTCGGTAGCCACCTCGATGTCGGTTATTTCTGGCCATATTTTATCGGTGAACGCACAAAGAGCAGCGGTATCCGTCGGCGGCGCAACATCCGTCTCGGTCCGCGGCAATCTCGACGTCGCCGTTGGCAATAATCTGACCGAGTCGGTGGCGTCCAACTACGCCATCCAGGCTGGGTCGATCACCGCCGCAGCCGAGCGCGACGTGACGATTAAGGCAGCCGGCACGCTCGCCCTAAAAGGCTCCCGCATTTTGCAGTCTTGATGAAGTTCGGGCGATCGCGCCTTCGGACATCGTCAGCCGGTGGTCGTGCAATACCGAACGGCGGAAAATCCAGCAGAAAACGACCGCGGAACGAATAGCGTCGGAAGAGGGCCCAAAGTGTGCTCCAGCCTCAAATTCGCATAATGTATATTATGGAACTTAGAAGCCGATTCGAGAATATAAGCGTGTTCAATAGCTTGTGCGCCATCTCCCACCTCGTCCGCTCGGCGACCGCGTTCCGTTCACTTCCTGTGCGCAGTCCGGCGGCCGCGCCGCGCGCCACGGAAGCATGTTTCGCGATCTGTTCGCCGGAGCCGACGCGCACCGTGGGCGGGAGCCGTCAAAAACCCTCGATCCGCATTCCATCGAACGCGGGGACCACGTTCGGCGGCAATTGCCCAACGAGCGTCGCGTAGTCGAGGTCGGTGTGCAGGTTGGTCAGCACGGCGTGCTTGGGCCGGAACCGCTCGATAAGCGCCAGCGCCTCCGCAAGACTCAGGTGCGACGGATGCCGGCTGTAGCGCAGGGCGTCGATCACCCAGACTTCGAGGCCTTCGAGATACGGAAAGGCGGACTCCGGCGCGCGGTTGAGATCGGGGGTATAGGCGAGGTCGCCAAAGCGAATGCCGAGCGCGGGGATGTCGCCGTGCTCCAGCTCGAACGGCGTCGCGGCAATTGGGCCGCCCGGCCCGTTTACGGCGACCGTTTCGCCCGGGGCGAGCCGATGCTCGCGCGCGATCGGCGGATAGGAGCTGCCCTCGGGCGTAGCGAAGACGTAGCCGAACTTGCCGCGCACATCGGCCGATGTCGGCGCGTCCATATAGATGTCGATGCGCCGCCGCGCGGCGATCGCCAGTGGACGCAGATCGTCGATCCCGTGGGTGTGATCGGCATGCGGATGGGTGATCAGCACGCCGTCGAGGCGAGAAACCTCGGCGTCGATCAATTGCCATCGCAGATCCGGCGATAAATCCACCAGCACCGTCGTAACGCCGTCCGCGCCCACTCGCTCCACCAGCGCCGAGCAACGGCGGCGAAGATTCCGGGGCTCCAAGGGGTCGCAGGCGCCCCAGCCCTGGGCGACCCTCGGAACGCCGCCCGAGGAGCCGCAGCCCAGGATCGTGAAGCGCAGGCTCACGGCGCCCCCTCGCTCATTTTCTTGAATATTGCCAGCGTGTTGGCGCGCGTCGCGGAAGCAATCTCTGCAAAACTGACGCCTTTCGCCTCCGCCAGCATCCGCGCCGTGTCGAGAACGAACGCCGGCTCATTGCGCCGGCCGCGATGAGGAACCGGCGCAAGGTAGGGCGCGTCGGTCTCGACCAGCAGCCGATCCAACGGCGCATCGCGCGCGATCGCCCGCAAATCCCCCGAATTCTTGAACGTCAGCACGCCGGAGAAAGAGATATAGAGGCCAAGTTCGAGCCCGGTTTCGGCAAGCGCGCGCGATGAGGTGAAACAGTGCAGTAGCGCCGCGAAGCGCCCTTGACGCATCTCGTCGCGCAGGATGCGCGCGACGTCGGCGTCAGCTTCACGCGCGTGGATGACAAGCGGCAGGTCGAGTCCGCGCGCCAGTGCGATCTGGGCGCGGAAAACGCGCTCGGCGACGTCGCGCGGCGCGTAATCGTAGTGATGATCGAGCCCGGCCTCGCCCACGCCGACACATTTCGGATGCGCGGCGAACCGGCGGATCGCGGCGGCGTCGGTCTCAGGCTCCTCGGCCGCCTGATGCGGGTGCGTGCCGATGGTGAAATAGACCTCGGCGAAACGCTCGGCGAGCGCCTGGTAACTCGCCCCGCGCGCAACTTTGGTCGAGATCGTCACCATCCGCTCGACCCCGGCCGCCGTCGCGCGGGCGACGACCTCGTCGAGTTCGTCGGCGAAGTCGGGAAAGTCGAGATGGCAGTGGCTGTCGATGAGGGTCATGACGATCCCAAGGGCGGCGCGGGCAGGGACGACCCTGCCCCGCTCAACTCGCCCTCTTCGCCACCGGGCGCCCGCGTAACCGGGCGACCTGCGGCATATCCGCCCCCAACAGCGGTCGCAGATAGTCGTGGAACGCAGGGGTCACGCCATTACCCTGCGCGTTGATGAAATGATCCTCCATCACACGCGTCTTACCGGCCACCTGTTCCAGCGGCAGCAGCGGATAGTCGGTGGCGTAATCCCCGACCCGGCGGATCGCCACCGAGCCGTTCTCGGCGCCTAGCGCCGCATATTGCACCGCCCTTTCGCCGACTTCGCGCGCTTCGTGGGCGTCGACGTCGGACACGCAGCCAGCGAACGAGCGTTGCAGGTAGCCGAAAGTGTCGCCGCGCACGCGCTTGATCCCAAGCTTCGTCTTGATCTCCTCGCACAACAGGTCGGCGAGCGCGCCGGAGCCCGAAAGCTGGACATTGCCGTGCGCGTCTTTCTCGACCGTATGCGAAAGTTTGGTGATGATCGCCGCGCCGCTCTCGTCATGGACGCCCTCGGAGACGGCGATCATGCAGCGCCCATGCTTCTCGTACGCCGCCTTGACGTCGCCGAGGAATTTCTCGGTCACGAAATCGCGCTCGGGCATGTAGATCAGATGCGGCCCGTCGTCGGGATATTTGCGGGCGAGCGCGCTGGCGGCGGTCAAAAACCCGGCGTGGCGGCCCATGATGACGGCGCAATAGACGCCAGGGAGCGCCAGATTGTCGAGATTCGCGCCCATGAACGCCTGCGCGACAAAACGGGCCGCAGAAGGAAAGCCCGGCGTATGGTCGGAGCCGACGAGATCGTTGTCGATCGTTTTGGGGATATGGATGGCGCGAACGCCCTGCCCTTCGGCGGCGGCCTCTTCGGCGACGATCCGGACCGTGTCCGAGGAATCGTTGCCGCCGATGTAGAGAAACGTGTCGATTTCGTGCGCGCGCAGAACCTTGAAGATCTCCTGGCAATATTTGCGGTCGGGCTTGTCGCGCGTCGAGCCGAGCGCGGCGGCGGGGGTGGCGGCGACCGCTTCCAGATTATGGACGCTCTCGTGGCCGAGATCGATCAAGTCCTCGTTGATGATTCCGCGCACGCCGTGCAGCGCGCCGAAGACGTGGCTGATTCCGGCAAAGCGGCGCGCCTCCAGGGCCACGCCGACCAGGCTCTGGTTGATGACGGCCGTGGGGCCGCCGCCCTGCGCCACGAGTATCTTGCGCGCCATGCCGCTTCCCCTGGATTGCCGCTGCGCTCGCGGGTTTAGGCCGCCGCCGGGACCTGCGCAAGCGCCGGCCCCGCGAACCATAGCGATGACCCGCCCGCGGGTTGCTTTGCGACTTTTCGCGCCTGAGCGAATGCCGTTTGAATTGCCGCGAAAATCGGCTATGCCGGAAACAGGCGCCCGTAGCTCAGCTGGATAGAGCGCTGCCCTCCGAAGGCAGAGGCCAGGGGTTCGAATCCCTTCGGGCGCGCCAATGATCTCAAAGACTTACGTAGGAAAGCGCAAAGCGTGAAAAGCTGCTAGCTACCACATAGCTTCCGGCGGGATGAACTTGGGTTGCGCCGGCGCTTCGTCGGCGCCAGTCGCAAACAACGCCGACGCCCATCCCCTTTCGATCGATCGCGGCCTCGTCGGGAAGAGTTCGCTGTGAGGGGCGGCCCCTCCGCAGGCGCGCGATATGACATCCCCGCATACCTATACCGGCTTTTCCAACCCAAAAATGGGACCATGAACGGAAGCCCTACGGGGCGATCATTTGCAATATTTTCCGGTCGCGTGCACCAAGACGTTGTCGCTCCCGCCGAGCGAGACGGAAATGTCGGAGGTGAAGGTTCCGTTGGAGAGTTTTTGAATCTTCGCGATGGTGTCAAATATGTTGTTGTTCAGCGTGACACCGACAGCCGAGGCCTCCCAGGTTCCGACGCCGTACCACGAATCCGTCACCTTGTTTCCTGGACCGTAAACGGCCGTGCCTGCTCCGTTATACGAGCTGACCCAGCATATTTTCTTTCCGGCCAAATCGTTGGTGGTGACGGGCCTTGCGATGGCGGAAGAAGAAAAAGCGAGAGAGACCGCGCAAACTGCCAATGCCCAGCAGCGAGATTCCCACATTTCGGCCTTCCCATCGTGGAACGGGTCAAACGGGCCGGAAACGATAGCAAACGAAGGCAATGCCCGGCAAGCGAAAACATAGGAAATAAGGGCGATTCACAAAATAACGCACGGCCTAGCAACCACACCCAGGGGTTCGATTTCCTTCACCCGCTCCACCGCTCACAATTTCAGGTTTTCCCCAAGACTTAGGATGAACGCCGTTTCCCCGGCGTCCACTCGCGCGCGCCCTCTTTGCCTCCGCGCGTTCCATGCCATAAGCGCGGCGTCCGAACACCGGGATTCCGCGCGCGCATGATACGCCTTGAAAACATCTCCAAACAGAATGGCCAGCATCTCTTGTTCATCGAGGCCTCGGCCGCCTTGATGAAGGGTGAAAAGGTCGGCCTGGTCGGACCCAACGGCGCGGGGAAGACCACGCTCCTGCGCATGATCACCGGCCAGGAGCCGCCCGACGAGGGACAGGTCTCGGTCGATCGCGGCATGACCATCGGCTATTTCAGCCAGGACGTCGGCGAGATGGCGGGCCGTAGCGCCGTGGCTGAGGTGATGGGCGGCGCCGGCCCCGTGAGCGTTGCGGCCGCGGAACTCGCGAAACTCGAAGCCGCCCTGGTCGATCCCGAACAAGCAGACGCCATGGAGGCGATCCTCGAACGCTACGGCGAGGCGCAGCACCGCTTTGAGGAGTTGGGCGGCTACGCGCTCGAGGGGCGGGCGCGGGAGGTGCTCGCGGGGCTAAACTTTTCCGAAGCCATGATGGACGGCGATGTCGGCGCGCTGTCGGGGGGATGGAAAATGCGGGTCGCGCTCGCCCGCATTCTTCTGATGCGGCCGGACGCCATGCTGCTCGACGAGCCGAGCAACCATCTCGACCTCGAGAGCCTGATTTGGCTCGAAGGCTTCCTCAAAGCCTATGAAGGCGCGCTGCTGATCACCTCGCACGACCGCGACTTCATGAACCGCATCGTCAACAAGATTGTCGAGATCGACGGCGGGGCGCTGACGACCTATTCCGGCGACTACGAATTCTACGAGCAGCAGCGCGCTCAGAACGAAAAACAGCAGCAGGCCCAGTTCGAGCGCCAGCAGGCGATGCTGGCCAAGGAAATCAAGTTCATCGAGCGTTTCAAGGCTCGCGCTTCGCACGCGGCGCAGGTGCAGAGCCGCGTGAAGAAGCTCGACAAAATCGAGCGCGTGGAGCCGCCCCGCCGTCGCCAAACGATTCTGTTCGATTTCCCCCCGGCGCCGCGCTCCGGCGAGGATGTCGCCAGCCTGCGAGCCGTGCACAAGCGCTACGGCGCGAAGGCGATCTACGAGGGGCTCGACTTTCAGGTGCGGCGGCGCGAGCGCTGGTGCGTGATGGGCGTAAACGGGGCCGGCAAATCGACGCTGCTCAAGCTTGTAGCGGGCGCGGCCGAGCCCGACGAGGGCGCCGTCGCGCTCGGGGCGAGCGTCAAGTTAGGCTATTTCGCCCAGCACGCGATGGACCTGCTCGACGGCGACCGCACCGTGTTCCAGTCGCTGGAAGACGCATTCCCGCAAGCCGGACAAGGGTCGCTCAGGGCGCTCGCCGGCTGCTTCGGCTTCTCCGGCGACGACGTCGAAAAAAAGTGCCGGGTGCTGTCGGGGGGTGAAAAAGCGCGCCTCGTGATGGCCAAAATGCTGTTCGATCCCCCGAATTTTCTGGTGCTGGACGAGCCGACCAACCATCTCGACCTGTTGACCAAGGAAATGTTGATCCGGGCGCTGGCGCAATACGAGGGCGCCATGCTGTTCGTCTCGCACGACCGCCATTTCCTCGCCGCGCTGTCCAACCGGCTTTTGGAGCTGACGCCGGAGGGCGTCCATCAATACGGCGGCGGATACAGCGAATACGTCGCCCGGACCGGCCACGAAGCACCGGGGCTGCGGGCGTAAGGCGACATTTTTCGCGGTAGCCAACCGGCGTCCGTTGTCGCAATGTTGGTTCGGTCGCAGTCCAAGGAAAGCGCCGTCAGAAAAGTCTGGGAGGAACAATGCCACTCGACCGACGCACAATTTTGAGCGCCTTCGCGGCGAGCGCAACGGCCGGCGCTTTCGCAAGCCAGCGCGCCGCTTACGCGGCTGACACGGACCTCCATGTCATCGCCGACCTCGCGGCGAAGCCGGAAGCGGCGGACGAATTTCGCCGCCTGCTCAGCGATTTCGCCGCCAACGTCCGAAAAGAGCCGGGCTGCAAGCACTATGCGCTGCTCGAGGATCCCGCAAAGCCCGGCCAGCTCTACACCTTCGAGGTCTGGGCCGACAAAGGGGCGCTCGACGCCCATATGGTCACCCCTGATATCAAGGCTCTCATCCCCAAGCTCAAGGACATGTGGGCGAAGCCGCCGCAGATCACGCCGCTCAAGCTGCTCAGCGATAGCTGAAGCGCACGCAAGCCGTCTGCGCGTCCTTTCGCCATTTGAACGCGCCCTTCTTCACGCGGCCGCCGCGTCGTCATTGACATTGTTCGCCGCGGCGGCCATATGCGCTGCGTCGCACAGCGACATGAGGCGCTTCGGTAGCGTAGATCGGCCCCCTAGCCGACTAGCCGGTTTTCCTCCCCATCCGTTCGAGCAGCGGTCCGATACGCAGGCCGCTCTCTATTCGGCGAGGCCCGATCCCGGGCTCGCCTACGAAAGTAATATCATTGACCTCTTTTTCGCATCTCGGACTTCCCGAGGCGTTGCTTCGCGCGCTCTCCAGCGAGGGCTATGACGCGCCCTCCCCGATTCAGACCCAAGCCATCCCCGCCCTGCTCCAAGGCCGCGATCTGCTCGGCATTGCGCAGACCGGAACCGGCAAGACCGCCGCTTTCGCGCTGCCGATCCTTACGCCGCATTCTTGCCGATCGTCGCGCCCCGGCGCCGGGAACGGTTCGCGTTCTGGCGCTGGCGCCGACGCGCGAACTCGCCGCGCAGATCGCCGAAAGTTTCCGCGTCTACGGGCAGTTCTTGCGCCCGGCGCTTCAGGTCGGCGTGATCGTCGGCGGCGTCGCGCAACGCCCGCAGGCTGACATGCTCGCTCGCGGCGTCGAAGTGCTCGTGGCGACGCCCGGTCGCTTGCTCGACCATCTTTCGACGCGCCGCTCGGCGCTGGCGCAAACCCAAGTTCTCGTGCTCGACGAAGCCGATCACATGCTGGATCTCGGCTTCATCGTGCCGCTCCGCCGCATCGTCGCGATGCTGCCGAAGGCGCGGCAGACCCTGTTGTTCTCGGCGACCATGCCGAGGGAGATCGCCGGGCTCGCCGATGACCTGCTGCGCGATCCCGTTCGCGTGTCCGTCGCCCCTGCCGCGACCACGGTTGAACGGGTCGACCAGCGCGTCGTGATGGTGAACGGCGCCGACAAGCGCGATATCCTGGTCGAGTTGATGCAGGACGCGGCGGTGACGCGGGCCATCGTGTTCACCCGCACCAAACACGGCGCCGACAAGGTGGCGCAGCACTTGGAAAAATCAGGCGTCGGCGCCCAGGCGATTCACGGCAACAAAAGCCAGAATCAGCGCACGCGGGCGCTCGAAGGTTTTCGACGCGGACAGACTCGCGTCCTCGTCGCCACCGACATCGCGGCCCGCGGCATCGACATCGACGGGGTGACGCACGTCGTCAATTACGAACTGCCCGACGTCGCCGAATCCTACGTCCACAGGATCGGCCGGACGGCGCGCGCCGGCGCGTCCGGTCAAGCCGTGTCGCTCTGTGACAATGGCGAGCGGCAGTTGCTACGCCAGATCGAAAAGCTCACGCGGCAAACGCTGCCGATGACCGATCGGCGCACCCACGTCCCCGCGGCGGCGCACGGCGATTACGCTCCGCGAGCGGCGAATTCAGGCCGCGGCTTCGAGGGCGGAAATGGGCGCGGCGGATCGAGGGGCGGGAATCCCGGCCGCTCGTCCAACCGTCCGGAATCCCGGCCGACCGCTGCGGCGCGCCCTGCGCGCAACAACCGGTTCGGCGGGCGGTAGCCAGTCGCGGGCCGCAAAGGGTCGAGCGGCTGGCGTCCCACGTCGCGGCGCTAGTCCGCTTGCGCGACCGTCAGCCGGTCCAACAGACCCTTGCGGCGGGCTTCGTAATAATAGCCCCCCGCGTAGAGCGCGATCGCTCTATCCTCGTCGTGGCCGGCGACAACGTAGGCGTTGGCGAGATAGGCGACCGCGTATTTGAGGTTGGTGTCCGCGTCGAGCAATCCTTTCGCCGGCCCCTGATAGCCCATGCCGCGCGCAGTGTCGTAGCGGATCTGCATAAGCCCCCAATAGGGTCCGTTGCGCGCCTTCGGATTGTAGCCGCTCTCGCGCCGGATCGAGCGGCGTATCAGCGCCTCCGGCACATCGTATAGCTGCGCGTAACGAGCGATGCTTCGGTCCATCGGGCTCTGCGCCGTCGCCTCGGCGACCGCAGAGGTCGCGCTTTGCGGCGTCGTCGCGCACCCGGCCAACCCCGACGCGATCAGCGCCGAGGCGAAAAGCGCCTTATTCGCACATATCTTTTGTAAGAACGCGCCCTTAACCATCCGCGTTTCATGCCCCGTCGCGGCGCCGAGATCAAGCGGCGAAGAGTCTTGCGGCGCCGTTGAGCCCGATCGCATATGTTGCTAAGCCATGCGGACAATGGGCGAAGAAGCGCCTGAAACGGGGAGCAACGCCGTGCCGTCGCATATCCTCGTCATCGATCAGGGAACGACTTCGACCCGCGCCATGGTGTTCGGCCCCGACGCCGCGCCGCTCGCCATCGCGCAGCAGGAGTTTACGCAACTCTACCCGCGCCCGGGATGGGTCGAGCACGATCCCGAAGACATATGGCGCACCACCCTCGAAACCCTGCGCAGGGCGGTCGCCAAGGCGCCGAAGGGCGATATCGTCGCGCTCGGCATCACCAATCAGCGAGAGACGACGCTGGTCTGGGACCGGCGCAGCGGCGAACCCGTCTATAACGCGATCGTCTGGCAGGACCGTCGCACCGCCGAGGCCTGCGCGCGCCTGAAAGCGGACGGCGCCGAGGATTTCGTCCAGGCGCGCACCGGCCTTCTGCTCGATCCGTATTTCTCCGCCACGAAGATCGCCTGGATTCTCGACAATGTCGCCGACGCCCGCGGTCGCGCCGAGCGTGGCGAACTCGCGTTCGGCACCGTCGATTCCTATCTGATCTGGCGGCTGACCGGCGGCGCCGTGCATGCGACCGACGCCACCAACGCCTCGCGCACCCTGCTCTACGACATCCACGCCGGCGCCTGGGACGATGCGTTGCTGCGGCTGTTCGGGGTCCCGCGCTCGATGCTGCCCAAGGTGCAGGACACGGCTAGCGAATTCGGCGCGCTGACGCCGGATATCATCGGGGTCTCCGCGCCGATTTTGGCGGTCGCCGGCGACCAGCAGGCGGCGCTCGATCGGTCAAGCCTGCTTTGCGCCGGGCGCGCTCAAGGCCACCTTCGGCACGGGCGGATTTCTGCTGCTCAACACGGGCGCCAAGGCCGTCGCCTCCTCGCAGCGGCTGCTGACCACCATCGCCTACCAATGGCGCGGCGAACGCGCCTATGCGCTGGAGGGTTCGATCTTTTCGGCCGGGGCGACCGTGCAATGGCTGCGCGACGGGCTCGGAATCATCGGCGCGGCGTCAGAGTGCGACGCGCTCGCCGCCGCCGCCGATCCCGAGCAGGACGTCTATCTCGTTCCCGCCTTCGCCGGGCTCGGGGCGCCGCATTGGCGCGCCGAGGCGCGCGGCGCCATCGTCGGGCTGACCCGCGGCGCGACGCGCAAGGAAATTGCGCGGGCGGCGCTCGAGAGCGTCGGTTATCAAACCCGCGACCTCGTGCAGGCGATGCGCGCCGACGCCGGCCCGCTTGGCGAGGACGCGGTGATCCGTGTCGACGGCGGGATGGTTGCGAGCGATTGGACGATGCAGTTCCTCGCCGACATGCTGGACGCGCCGGTTGACCGCCCGACCGTCACAGAGACGACCTCGCTCGGCGTCGGCTATCTCGCCGGCTGGCAGGCCGGCCTCTATCCCGATCCACCAGCTTTCGCCGCCAATTGGCGGCTCGAATGGCGCTTCGCCCCCAAGATGGAGGCGGCGACGCGCGAGCGGCGCTATCGGGGCTGGCGCGACGCGGTCGCGCGCGCCTTGGCGCCGCCGGCGGTCTGAGGCCGCCGCCCCTCGTCACCTCGTCGCCGCCGTGTTACAATCGCTCGCAACCCCATTCTGGACCGCCTATGCGTATCGAGACCGACGTCAAGCTCGACTTCAAAGACGTGCTTATTCGTCCCAAACGGTCGACGCTCAATTCGCGCAACGAAGTCGACATTCACCGTACGTTCCGCTTCTACCATACGTCTTCGGAGTGGAAGGGCTTTCCGCTCATCGCCGCCAATATGGACGTGACCGGCACGATGGCGATGGCGCGGGCGCTGGGCCAGAGCGGCGCGCTGACCGCCCTGCACAAGCATTATCCCGAGGGCAAGCTCGCGGAATTCTTTGCCGGCGAAGACGGCGGGCACGCGTTCTATTCGATTGGCGTGACCGCGGGCGATCTGGAAAAGCTGGCGGCGGTGCGCAAACGCGCGCCGCTGCGCTTTCTGTGCATCGACGTCGCCAACGGCTACTCCGAACGCTTCCTCGACATCGTCAAGCGGGTGCGCGACGAGAACCCGAAATCGGTGATCATGGCCGGCAATGTCGTGACCGGCGACATGACGGAGGCGCTCATCCTGGCCGGCGCCGACATCGTGAAAATCGGCATCGGTCCCGGCTCGGTCTGCACGACGCGCCGGGTGACCGGCGTCGGCTATCCGCAGCTTTCCGCCATCATCGAATGCGCCGACGCCGCGCACGGCCTCAAGGGCCAAGTTTGCGCCGACGGCGGCTGCACGTCGCCTGGCGACGTCGCCAAGGCCTACGGGGCCGGCGCCGATTTCGTCATGCTCGGCGGCATGCTGGCCGGCCACGACGAATGCGAGGGCGAAATTCGCTACGAGGAGCACGATGGCGAGCGCGTGCCCGTCGCGATGGGTTTCTACGGCATGTCGTCGCAGACGGCGATGAAGAAATACGCCGGCGGCGTCGCCAAATACCGCGCCGCTGAGGGCAAGACGGTCGAAACCCCCTATCGCGGGCCGGTCGAGCACACGATGGACGAGATCATGGGCGGCGTGCGCTCGATGATGACCTATATCGGCGCGACTCAACTCAAGGAAGTGTCGAAGCGCACCACCTTCGTAAGGGTGACGGCGCAGACCAACGATATTTTTGGCGGGGGGTGAGCGACCATGACCGTCATCACGTTGCGTCCCGTTGGCCAATCCCTGGGAATCGAGCTCCCTTCTGACATCCTCAACCGTTTGGAATTAAAGGCCGGCGACGCCCTTGTGGTTTCCGAAGATGGAAACGGAACCTTACGAATAGTTCGAGCGTCCCCAGATTACGGAGAGCAGTTGCGCCTTGCGCGCGAGGGGATGCGCGAATATCGCGACGCCTTGGTTGAACTTGCAAAGTGAATCCCGCGCCTGTCTGGCTGCTGCCGACAGTCGTGGAGGCGATACACGACGAACAGATAACTGAGCACGGCGGCGCCGCGGGCGTCCGCGATAGGGGATTGCTGGAGTCGTCGTTGGCGCGCCCCCTGAATTGATGGGCTTATCGCGAACTCAACCTGTTTGTCCTGGCGGCCGCCTATGCCTTTGCGATCGTCAAAAACCATCCCTTTGTTGACGGCAACAAGCGAACGGCTTTCCTTGCCGCTTACTTGTTCCTCAGATTGAATGGATGGCGAGTGCTCGCCTCGCAAGACGAGGTCGTACGAAACGTTCTCTCGTTGGCTTCCGGAGAGGAAGGCGAGACCGAATTCGCCCAATTTCTCGAAGCCAACGCGCTTTCGATCCCATAGCGCGAAATCTTTCGTCGGAGCGCGAAACGACATGCCGACCACCCGCCGCGAAACCGATTCCATGGGCGCCGTCGACGTGCCCGCCGAACATTACTGGGGCGCGCAGACACAGCGCTCGATCGAACATTTTCCCATCGGAACTGACCGCTACACCTGGCGCGCGCCGATGATCCGGGCCTTCGGCGTGCTGAAAAAGGCCGCCGCGCTCGCCAATGTCGAACTGGGCGCCCTGCCCGCCGATCTCGGCGACGCCATCGCCGAGGCCGCGCAGGAAGTGATCGACGGCCGGCTCGACACGGAGTTTCCCCTCGTCGTGTTCCAGACCGGCTCCGGCACGCAGACCAACATGAACGCCAACGAGGTGATCGCCAACCGCGCGATTGAAAAACTCGGCGGCGCGCTCGGCTCAAAAACCCCGATCCATCCCAACGACCACGTCAACCGCAGCCAATCCTCCAACGACACCTTTCCGACCGCCATGTATATCGCCGTCGTCGCCGAATGGCGGCGCATGGCCCCAACGCTGACCGCCTTGCGCGAAACCCTCGCGGCCAAGGCCGAGGCGTTCGCCGACGTGGTCAAGACCGGTCGCACGCATCTCCAGGACGCGACGCCGATCACGCTTGGCCAGGAGATTTCCGCGTGGGTCGCTGCGCTCGACTTCGCCGAGCGCACGCTCGCCGGCGCGATGGAGGGGGTCTACGATCTCGCCATCGGCGGCACGGCGGTCGGCACCGGTCTCAACGCGCCGCCAGCGTTCGGCGCCGCCTGCGCCCGGCATATCGCAGCGTTGACCGGCGAGCCGTTCCACTCCGCCGACAACAAGTTCTTCGCGCTCGCCGCCCATGACGCTCTGGTCAACGTCTCGGCCGCATTGCGCACGCTCGCCGGGGCGTTGATGAAGATCGCCAACGACGTGCGTTGGCTGGCGAGCGGCCCGCGCTGCGGCATCGGCGAAATCCACATCCCCGAGAATGAGCCCGGCTCCTCGATCATGCCGGGCAAGGTCAATCCGACCCAGTGCGAGGCGCTGACTATGGTCTGCGTCCAGGTTTACGGCAACGACGCCGCCGTCGCCTTCGCCGGCTCCCAGGGCAATTTCCAGCTCAATGTCTATAAGCCCGTGATGGCCCACAACGTGCTGGAGAGCCTGCGGCTCATCGGCGACGCCATCGGCGCCTTCGACGCGCATTGCGCGGCGGGGATCGAGCCGAACCGGGAGGTGATCTCAGAACATCTCGAAAACAATCTGATGTTGGTGACCGCGCTCAACCGCCATATCGGCTACGACAACGCGGCGAAAATCGCGAAAAAGGCGCTGGCGGAAAACAAGACGCTGCGCCAGGCGGCGCAGGAGTTGGGGCTCGTGTCGGCGCAGGATTTCGACGCCTGGGTCGATCCGGCCGCGATGACGCGGCCGGGGTGACGCTTAACGCGCCATCAAAAGCGCGCGCGGCGGCCGCAAAACCTTAGCGATTGCCGGCCGGCAGATATTCGCGCTTCGGTTCGCCGGTGTAGAGCTGGCGCGGCCGGCCGATCTTTTGCGCGGGATCGTCGATCATCTCTTTCCACTGCGCAATCCAGCCGACCGTGCGGGCGACCGCGAACAGCACCGTGAACATCGAGGTCGGGAAGCCCATCGCCTTCAGGGTGATGCCGGAATAGAAATCGATGTTTGGATAGAGCTTCTTCTCGATAAAATAATCGTCGTGGAGCGCAATGCGCTCAAGCTCCATCGCCACTTCGAGCAGCGGATCGTCCTTGTGGCCGAGTTCGCTCAACACCTCATGCGAAGTACGCGCCATGATCTTGGCGCGGGGATCGTAGTTTTTGTAGACGCGGTGTCCGAAACCCATAAGGCGGAACGGATCGTTCTTGTCCTTGGCGCGCTTGATGAATTCAGGGATGCGGTCGACGCTGCCGATCTCGCCGAGCATTTTCAGCGCCGCCTCGTTGGCGCCGCCGTGCGCGGGACCCCACAGACACGCGATGCCGGCGGCGATGCAAGCGAACGGATTGGCGCCCGAGGACCCGGCGAGCCGAACGGTCGAGGTCGAGGCGTTCTGCTCATGGTCGGCGTGCAGGATGAAGATGCGATCCAGAGCGCGCGACAGCACCGGGTTGACCTCGTAATCCTCGCACGGCACCGCAAAGCACATGCGCAGAAAATTGCTCGAATAATCGAGCGAGTTCTTCGGATAGACGAAGGGCTGGCCGATCGAATATTTGAAAGCCATCGCCGCCAGCGTCGGCAGCTTGGCGATCATGCGGATCGACGCGATCTCGCGTTGCCAGGGATCGCTGATGTCGGTGGAGTCGTGATAGAACGCCGCGAGCGCGCCGACGCAGGCCACCATCACCGACATCGGATGCGCGTCACGACGAAAGCCTTGGAAGAACCGCGACATCTGCTCATGCACCATCGTGTGGCGGGTCACCCGGTTGTCGAAGTCGGCTTTCTGGGCTGCGGTCGGAAGCTCCCCGTAAAGCAGGAGATAGCAAGTCTCCAGGAAATCGCCGTGCTCGGCGAGCTCCTCGATCGGATAGCCGCGATAGAGCAGAATGCCTTCGTCGCCGTCGATATAGGTGATCTTCGATTCCGTGCTCGCGGTCGAGGTGAAGCCGGGATCGAAGGTGAACATGCCGGTCTGGCCGTAGAGCTTGCCAATATCGACGACGGACGGTCCGATCGTGCCGGTCTTGATCGGCAGTTCGACAGTCTTGCCGTTGACGGAAAGAGTGGCGGGGGACGTGGCCATCGAGTCGCTCCTTGAAGTCCTCGGGCGGAGGACGGGGACGATTGTGCGCTGCAATAGGGCTAACGGATCGGCGCCGCCGAAACAAGCCGATTTTATAACCACAAGCGTTGGGTCCGGGGCTTGTGCGAACTTTGCCGCGGCGCGCTCAGGTCGGATTTTCGTATGAGAAGGTTTGGGCGTCTTCGTCATAGGCGAACAGTTCGCCGTAGCGGCCGAGGTTGATGATCGCCCTCAGCGTGCGCTCGGCGTAATCCTCGGACATGTAGTCCTCGATCTCCTCGCGAAACCGGGTCGCCGGCGCGCGGTGGCTCGGACGCTCGTCGAGCACCCGCTTGATGTGGGCGGCGAGCGGGATATTGGCGATGAGTTGCTCGCCCATCACTTTCTTGCGCTGGTCAACGTCCATGTCGGCGAAGCGCCGCCCGAGCGGCGTCAGCTTGATGTCGGCGTCGGCGAACTCCACGAATTTGAGCAATTGCAGGGTTTCGCCGAGCGGAAACAGCTCGTCGATCTCCAATTGCAGGGAGTCGGCGAGATGCGGCAGATCGGCCTGGCCGTTATACGGGGGCGCGGCGATCTCTTCGATCATGCCGGCGATGGAATTGGTGGAAACGCGCGGCAGCGCCATGCCGAGGTTGGGGCCGGAGAGGCCGGTCTGCAACGGCTTGGGCTCCGGGCGCTGCGTCATCAGCGCGTAGATTTTCTCGACAAGGTTGCGGAAGTCGGGATCGAGCCGGTCGCGCGGATGCGGCAGCGGATTGGCGATCTCGGCGGCGATGCGGCCGGGATGGGAGGACAACACGAGTATGCGGTCGCACATCAGCACGGCCTCTTCGATATTGTGCGTCACCATCAGGATCGACTGAATGACGAGCTTCTTCTCGTGCCAAAGGTCGAGCAGATCGGTGCGCAGCGTCTCCGCCGTCAGCACGTCGAGCGCCGAAAACGGCTCGTCCATCAAGAGGATTTTCGGTTGCACGACCAGGGCGCGCGCGAAACCAACGCGCTGGCGCATGCCGCCCGACAGTTCCTTCGGATAGGCCGATTCGAAGCCGTCGAGGCCGATAGTGTCGATGGCCTTGAGCGCGCGCTTGCGCGTCTCGATCTCGTTGACGCCGATGGCGCGCGGGCCGATCTCGACATTGTCGAGCACGGTGAGCCAGGGAAACAGCGCGAAACTCTGAAAAACCATCGCCACGCCTTCGGCCGGCCCCTCCACCGGCTTGCCGGCGAGCGTCACCGTGCCCTCGGTCGGACGCGTCAATCCCGAGATCAGCCGCAGCAAGGTTGACTTGCCGCAGCCGGAGCGGCCGAGCAGCCCGACGATCTCGCCCGCTCGAAGAGTGAGCGAAACGTCCTGGAGGATCGGCGCGCCTTGTTCGCCGGAGCCCTTGGCGAAACTTTGGCTGACGTGGGCGACGTCGAGCAGCGGCGGAGAGGTCAGGTCGAGCATGGGCGCGTCTCAGAAGGCGAAGCGGCGTTCGGCGTAGGCATAGAGCCTTCTCCAGAACAGACGGTTGAACAAGGTGACGACGATCGACATCATGGCGACGCCGAGCACGACGCGGGGGAAATCGCCCTTGTCGGTCGCGTGTGCGATATAGGCGCCGACGCCGTGCGCCGAAACGGTCTGGTCCTTCCATCTGACCCATTCGGCGACGATCGAGGCGTTCCAGGAGCCGCCCGAGGCGGTGATCGCGCCCGTGAGATAATAGGGCGCGACGCCCGGCAGGATCACGTCGCGCCACCACGCCCAGCCGCGAACCCGGAAATTGGCGCTCGCCTCGCGCAGATCGTTCGGGAACGCCGCCGCGCCGCCGATCGTGTTGAACACGATGTACCATTGCGTGCCGAACACGATGAGGAAACTCAACCAGATGTCGGGGTTGAGATGGAAGGTCAGCACGAGGCTCACCGCCGCGCCGAACAGCAGATTGACCGGAAAGGCGGCGAGAAATTGCGCGACGGGCTGCACGGCTTCCGCCCAACGCGGGCGCAAGCCGATCCATACGCTGATCGGCACCCAGATCACGCTCGCCAGCGCCATCAGAACGACGACGCGCAGCAGCGTATAGGACGTCAGCAGCAGCACTTCGCCGACGTCGGCCCAGCCGAGCTCGGTCGCGATATAGGCGACGACGCTATAGATCGCGTAAAGCGCGGTCGCCGCGACGACCGCGTACCAAGCCCAATCCAGGGCCCGCGTCATTCGCTTGAACGTCAAAAACGCTTTGGAGCGGGCGGAGGGCGGCCGGCCGATCCGCAACAGGGCGATCGTGCGCAGCAAATTGCGCCACCGGCTGCCAGCAAGCCGCGCACCCAATGCGTGCGCAACAGCAGGCGCAGCATCCAGGAGCTCTCGACCTCCTGCCCCGCCGACAATTCGACGCGGAATTTGGTCGCCCAGGCGATGACCGGCCGGAACAGCAACTGATCGTAACACAGAATGACGACGCCCATCGTCAGCACCGCCATGCCGATCGCCTTCCAGTCGCCGGCGTCGTTGGCTTTGGCGATGAACGAGCCGACCCCCGGCAGCGTGATCGTGGTGTCGCCGACGGTGATCGCCTCGGAAGCGACGACGAAGAACCAGCCGCCCGACATCGACATCATCGTGTTCCAGATCAGCCCCGGAACGGCGTATGGCGCTTCGAGCTGCCAGAACTTCTGCCAGCCGGTGAGGCGAAACCCGCGCGCCACCTCGTCAAGGTCCTTCGGCACCGTGCGCAGCGACTGGTAGAACGAAAACGCCATGTTCCAGGCTTGGCTGGTGAAGATGGCGAACACCGCCGCGCATTCGGCGCCCAGAACGTTGCCGGGAAACAGCCCGAGGAAAAACGTCACCGTAAATGACAGGAAGCCCAGGATCGGCACCGACTGCAAAATGTCGAGCAGCGGAATCAGCACCATTTCCGCACGACGGCTTTTGGCGGCGAGCGTCGCATAGGTGAAGGTGAAGATCAGCGAGAAGACGAGCGCGGCGAACATGCGCAGCGTCGTGCGCAGCGCGTAATAGGGCAACAGCGCAGTAGTCGAGCGAGACGGCCGGCTGGTTTGCCGGCGGCAGCGGCGCCGAAATGCCGTGATAGGCGCGCCCGATCGCCGCCAGCACGGCGATCACGGCGGCGAACGCCACCACGTCCCAATGGTTGGGGAGCGCGCGCTTGCCGTAAGCGGCGAACGCGTAGAGACGCGACATCGACGGACCCCCAGCGCCCATAACCTCAACTCCAGCGCGGGAGTCGGTCGAACCGATCGGGAAGTCCATCGGGAACCACATTGCGCGGCGGTTTGGCAACCGAAAAACGATAGCAAAGCATGGATTTCGCGGCGCGCCGAGCCGCGCCGGCCGGGTAAGCCTCCCGGCGCTCCGCGTTCAGACAGAAGTTTCACGACGCTTTGACGACAAAGCCGGTGGCGGCGGCCCAATCCGTGCAAGAACACAATCGAAATTTCCGCCGTCCCCGGGGCTTTGCTATGGTCGCCGCGCGGCGAGGCGACAAAAGGACATGCTGGACAGCGTCACGAATAGCGGCGGCCGGGACCGAACCGCCGAACGCCAGCGGTTGCGCCGCCTGGGCGCGCGGCTGTCCTATTGGATCGTGGTGACGTTCGCGATCGTCGTCGCCGCCCCGTGGACGCTCGTCAATTCGAGCGAGCGCATGGCGGTGCAGAACCTGCTGTTCGACGAGTTCCAGCGTTGGCGCCCGCGCGTCTACGCCGAGCCGCCGCCGATTCGGATCGTCGAGATCGACGACGAGTCGATCGCCAAACTCGGGCGCTGGCCGTGGCCGCGGGCGCGGCTCGGCGAGATGATCGAGAAGATCACCGACGCCGGAGCGGCGGCGGTGGCGCTCGACCTGTTGCTCTACGATCCCGGCGATCCGGAAGACGACGCCCGGCTCGCCGCGGCCATTCAAGGCCGCCCGGTCGTGCTCGGCGAAATCTTCACCAATGAGGGCAACGCGCCGCGGCTGCCCGACAAGGCCGGCTTCGCCTTCGCCGGCGACAATCCCACCCGTTTCGCCTTCAAGTTTCGCGGCGCGATGACGCCCCTGCCCGCCTTCGCCAAAGCCGCCGCCGGCGTCGGCTTCCTCAATTGGCTGCCGGACCTCGACCGCGTCGTGCGCCGCGTGCCGCTGGTGCTCCGCGCCGACGACAAATTGGCGCCGAGCTTCGCCATGGAGGCGCTGCGGGTCGCGCAAGGCGCATCGAGCTACACGATCAAGTCGTCCAACGGCAGCGGCGAGGCGAGTTTCGGCGCCCATACCGGCATGGTCGCCATCCAGAACGGCGACCTCATCGCCGCGACGGGCCCGCGCGGCGATTTCCGCATCCATTTCGCCATCGACGATCCGCGGCTGCGCGTGGCCGCCTGGAAATTGTTCGAGCCTGATCCTGACTTGAAAACCTTCGCCGGCGCCATCGTGTTCATCGGCGTCAGCGCACAACAACTTTTCGACATCGTCGCCACCCCGCTGTCGCCCGAGGCGCCAGGCGTCCGCCAACACGCCGAGATCGTCGGCCAACTGCTGATGAACGACCATTTGAGCGCGACCCGACTGGGCGCCGGGCGCCGAATTTCTCTACACGGTGGCGCTGTCGACGGTCCTGGCGGTCGCCCTGCCGTTTCTCTCGACAATTGGCGGCGCGTTGATTGGCTTCGTCGCTTCGACCGGTTCGGCCTTCGCAAGCTGGTGGGCGTATACGCGGCACGGTCTGCTGCTCGACCCGATCATGCCCTCGCTGGCGTCGGGCGCCGTCTATGTCTGCGGCGTGGTGGCGCTGTTCGCCCGCAGACAAGGCGAGGCGCGCGAGATCCGCTCCGCCTTCGGCCGCTATGTCTCGCCGGCGGTGGTGGCGAAACTCGCCGCCGATCCCTACCGTCCTGCGGCTCGGCGGCGAGGAGCGGCGGGTCACGTTGATGTTCTCCGACCTGCGCGGCTTCACCACCCTGTCGGAGGGCAAAACGGCCACCGAACTCACCCGTTTCCTCAACGAATATCTGACGCCGATGACCGACATCGTGCTCGAGCAGCGCGGCACCGTCGACAAATACATCGGCGATGCGATCATGGCGTTCTGGAACGCGCCGCTCGACGACGTGCGCCACGCCGAACACGCGGTCGCCGCTGCGCTCGGCATGCGCGCGGCGCTGGCGGCGCTCAACGCGCAATGGGAGCGGGAGACGCAAGGACAGGATTATCGGCCGGTGCGCTTCGGCGTCGGGCTCAACACCGGGCTCGCCTGCGTCGGCAATCTCGGATCGCTCCGGCGTTTCGACTATTCGGTGATCGGCGACGAGGTCAACGTCGCCTCGCGGCTCGAAAGCGCCAGCAAGATGTTCGGCGTCGATATCGTCGCCAGCGAGGCGACGCGCGCCGAGGCGCCGGGCTTTGCTTGGCTCGCGGTTGATTCGGTGGTGTTCAAGAACAAGACGCGCCCGGTCGGCGTGTTCGCTTTGGTCGGCGACGCGTCGACGGCGGCGAGCCCGGAGTTCGCGACCTTAAGCGAGGCGCACGAGCGCATGATGGCGCTCTATCGCGGGCGCGAATTCACCGCCGCAGGCGCGCTCGCGCGCCAGCTCGAAGCGCAGGCCCCTACCGAGGTGCGCGGCCTCTACAGCTTTCATATCCGCCGCTTCAGCGCGCTGGAGGCGCAGGCGCCGTCGGAAGGCTGGAGCGCGACGCTGGCGTTGGAAGAGAAGTAGCGACGGCGCGGGCGAGCCGCCTTCGTCAAACGCGACGCGCGTAGATCGACGTCGCGGGGCCGTTGGGATGGTCGGGAGCCTCGTGGGCGAAGGCGAGATCGTTGAAACCGAGCGCGCGCAGCGCGTCCGCGATCTGCCCCTTCTCCAACCAAAAATGCTGATCCACCGGGCCGCCGTAATAAGCCGTTTTCTTCCATCCCTCGTGATAGCTGCGCTGGTGAAGAATTCATCGTGACGCCGTGAAACTCCACGGTTTTCGTCGCCTCGGCGTAGGGCGCCACGGGCGAACGAAAGGCTTGGCGGCGCACGTCGCCGGGCGGCATTTCCCGTTCGTCGAAATAATGCGTCCAGACGTAGAGATTGTCGGTGCGCGCCGCGACCCGTTCCAGCAGCAAGAGAGGGTCGGCCATATGGTAAAGGACGCCGCAAGCGAAAATGAAGTCGTAGCGGGTGCGGGCTTGCAAGCCCTCGACAAAGTCGCCGAGATGGAAATGCGAGCGCCTCAGATCGTAGATCTCTTTCGCCACGAGGCAGCGCAAAAACGAAATTTTGTGGGCTTCGACGGCGTCGATGCGCCGGGCGCCGAGACGCTCCAGCATAGCTGTATGCGAACCCTCCAACGGCCCCAGTTCGAGGATGCGCTTGCCCGCCAAGGAGCCGAATCGTTCGACCGCCCATTCAACCCGGGAGTCGCTATAAAGATGCGCGAGGCCGGCCGTGAGCCGCAAGTCCGGTGGAAAGGCCGTCACCCAGCCCGGCATAAGATTGATCGCGTTCTGATGCGAGGGCGCGGCCAATTCGTAGAGCGCTCGGGGGTCCGGCAAACTCTCCTGCGCCTTTGGCGTCTCTAAGAGACTGGTCGCTAGCCAGGACGACGTGTTTTGCGGCATGGCGCCTTCTTGCTTGGAGAACGGGAACTGCGGGCGGACCTACGAAGTACATCCGCCGGAGCGGGTCGGCACATATCACGCGCATTCTCTGTCGCGCAACAACGGCGCTGTGGCCTGCCTACGGCTACCCGGGCTTGCGGCCGGCCGCCCCCACAAGAATAAAGGAGGGGTACGTCTGGTTCCAGCTTTCAATGTATTCTCGCGCCAGGATTGGCGGCATCGGCGCAATCAGACAGCGGTGATTGTAATCGCAAGCCTCGACGATGAGCCCGGCGTCTTCAAAGAGCAGCCGAAGCGCTTCTCGGCTGAATCGGAAATAGTCGCTGGGATAACCGTGAAGCGGAAAAGTTTGATGGGTGACGATAAGGAACTTGCCGCCTGGCGCCAACACTCGCGCCACTTCGTGAGCGGCAATCCAAGGCCGCTCGAGGTGCTCCCACACTGCGCTCGCCAGGAAGGCGTCAAATTTGCCGGTCCAATCTTGCGGAAGCGCATGTAGGTCTCCCACCACGTCGACGTCGGCGCCCGGCGCCAGGTCCAGGCGAACGTAGTTGGCGCTTTCCACGTGTGGGAAGGACGCCATCGAATGGGTCGAGCGGCCGGGGACGGATTGCAAGGTCCCCGCTTCCAGAACCCGAACGCATTCCGGGCCCGTGGCGTTCGCCCAAAACCATGCGCTGAAGTCGGACGTCGGCGTGTACGGCAGGGCCACAATATCAGGAGACATGAACCGGGCCCACCACGCGACGATCGCTGCCCGACGCAGCGAACGGATCCAAGAATCGCGACGACGTTTGGGTAACACGCTGTATTCTCCTGACACAACCGCGAAAAGGCGGACGGATTCCACGATCGTCCGAGAGCGGGCGAAAGGGCGACAACGAGGGCTCGCGCGGCGGCATACGGCTGATGACGGCTCGCAGGTGTAGTCCATTCCTGAGTTGCCACGCCCTCGCAGCCTCGCTAGGCCGCTCGCAGATGTCCACCCCGCCTTCGCCCCGCGCCCTCTCCACGTCCATCCTCGCCTTTCTTGCGGCCTCGCTCGTCCTGCGCCTCGTCGCCATCTTCGCCACCGGCTATTGCGACGACGAGGCTTATGTGATCGCGATCTCGCGCGCGCCGGCCCTGTCCTATTTCGACCATCCGCCGCTGCACCAATGGGTTCTGTCCGCCTGGACGTCCGCCTTCGGCGAGAGCCGCGCGGCGCGGCTGCCGTTTCTCGGCTTCAGCCTTATCACCTGCGCGGCTTTGTTCTTTCTCGCCCGCCGGCTGTTCTCGCCCGCCGCCGCGTGGTGGACAGTGTTCGCCTTCAGCGCCAGCGCCTATTTCCTCGTCTATCCCGACGGCTACATCATGCCGGACCCGCCGCTGCTGGCGTTCTCGGCGCTCGGCGTCCTGGCGGCGGCGGAAATCCTCTTCGGGCCGCCGGGGCGCGAGACGCCGCTCTGGCTTGGCCTCGGCCTCGCCTTGGGCCTGGCCGGGCTCGCCAAATATTCAGCGATCTTCGTGCCGCTGGGCCTGCTCGGCTTCTTCTTGAACTCGCGCCGAGGCCGACACTGGCTGGCCGACCCGCGCCCCTATCTCGCCGCCGCGCTCGCCCTCGTCTGCCTGACGCCGGCGCTGATTTGGAACGCCGAACACCGCTGGGTGTCGCTCGCTTTCCAGTCCGGGCGCGCGGCGAGTCAGCTCAGTTTTAGCGGGAAAGCGCTCGGAAATATCCTGGCTTCCGTTGGGGAACAGGCGGCCTCGATGACGCCGTGGATTCTGCTCCCGCTCGTTGCGGGCCTCGCGCGAGCGTTCCGGGGCGGCGCCGACAGTCCCGAGAAATTCCTGCTCTGGCTCGCTGCGCCGCCGCTGGCGTTGTTCACGCTGATGCCGCTGCTCGGCGAGCGGCCGATTTCGCATTGGTTCAATTCCGGCTGGCTGTTCGCCTTTCCGCTCGCCGGCGCGTGGCTCGCCGAGCGGACGCGGCGGTTCCTCGACCGGTTCTTTGGCCTCGTCAGCGCGCTGTCGCTGGCGCTATTCGCCGCATTTCTCGGCGCCGTGTTGTTGGGGCCGATCTCCATCCGCGGCGTCCGCGATCCGACCCGCGGCATGTTCGATTTCCCGGCGCCGGCGCTGCGCGCGGCGTTCGCCCGCTCGGGCGCCGATTTCGCGCTGATCGAGAACTGGCGACTCGGCGGCCGGATCGGCGTCGCGCTGGGCCCGCAAATTCCGATCTGCGCGATGGGCGGCGATCCCCGCGGCTTCGCCTTCGCCTGCGAAACGGCGCGCCGCCTGGGACAAAACGCGCTCATCATTCGCGCCAAAGATAACGGCCAAAGCGCGGACGTTACTCCATTTTTCGAATCCGTGCAGCCATTGGGCGTACTGCCCGTCGGTCGAGACGGCCGCGCCGAGCGCGTGCTAGATCTGACGCTCGGGCGCGACCTCGTGCGCGCCCCGCCGCTGCCCTACGGCCCCTAGGCCGCGTCGCCAACCTTCAGCGCGCGCAGTTGCGCGTCCAACATCGCTCCGCCGAAATCGGCGACGTCGTGGGCGACCTCGCGCAACATCGACAGCGGCGTCGGCCGGCGCGCCGTCAGCTTGCCGAGCAACTGATTGCTGTCGAAGACGAATTCCGCCTTGAATTTCGCCGCGAGCCGGCGCATCGCGACATTCTCGGGCAGGCAGACGATGTCGATCACTTCGACGCCGTGGTTGCGCGCGGCTTCCGTGATGCGGCGAAACAGCTTTTCGCCTAACCCGCGCTTCCGATAGTCGTTTTCCACGCTGAAGGCGGCCTCTGCGTGGATGTGGCGGTCGAGCGGCGCCTGCTCGGTCCAGATCGCTACGTTGGAGCGCAATTCCGCCGCCCCGTGCAGGCCGCCGTCGAGAAAGGCCCCGAACACGAGATCGCCTTTGCCGAAGCAGTGTTCAGCGTATTGTCGAATGAAGGCGTCGGACACGCCGCCGCCGAATCGAAGGTGGCGCGAGGTTTCGTCAAGCCGCAACATATGGTCGCGGAAGGCGGGCAGGTCGGAGGGCCATAACCGCCGGATGTCGGCGGCGCGGACGTTTGGGGTCGTCGTCGAAACAGTCATTGCGCGTTCCCGGCTTGGTCCAGGGCGCCTCCCAGGCGGCATATTGTGCGCCGCAACATGAAAGACAAGATTATTCCACGGGCGTGAATTATGGATGAAACCGCAAAACCACTTTGCCCAACGCTTGGCGCGCGGAGATGGTGGAGAAAGCGGCCTCGAAATCAGTGAGTTCGTGGATAGCGTGAATGTGGATTGCGAGTTTGCCGGCCGCCGCCCAGGCCGTCAGCCGCGACATGTTGACGCGATTTTCCCCGGGATCCTGCGCGATAAACTTCGCCCATTCGACGCCGAGAATGTCGGCGCCTTTGACCAGCGCGAGGTTGAGCGGCGGCCGCGGAATCTCGCCGGAGGCGAAGCCGATGACCAGAAACCTGCCCTTCCAGGCTAGCGCCCGCAGCGCCGTCTCGGTCTGGGCGCCGCCGACGGGGTCAAAGACGACGTCGACCCCGCCCGGCGCGAGCCGTTTCAATTCGGCGCGCAATTCGGCGGCGGCATAATCGATCCCCTCCGTCGCCCCATGCGCCCGCGCCAGCGCCAGCTTCTCGGCCGAGGAGGCGCAAGCGATCACTCTCGCCCCCATCAGCGCGCCGATCTCGACCGCCGCAAGCCCGACGCCGCCCGAGGCGCCGAGGACAACCAACGTTTCGCCCGGTTGCAGCTTCGCGCGCTGCGCAAAGGCGTGCATTGTCGTGCCGTAGGCGATCGACAGGCCCGCCGCCTGTTCGAGCGGCAGCCCCTCGGGCACATGGGCAAGCCGCGCGACGGGCGCAGCGACCCGGCTGCGCGCGGCGCCGTAGGGCATGCTGCCGAACACGAGGTCGCCAACCCTAAAACCTTCGACGCCCGGTCCCAGGGCGGCGACCCGGCCCGAAAACTCAGCCCCCGGCGAAAACGGCAACGCCGGCTTTGTCTGATACCTGCCCTCGATAATGAGAGTGTCGAAAAAATTGAGCGCGACAAATGCGACGTCGACGATCGCCTCGCCCGCTCCCGGCGCCGGTTCCGGAACCTCGACGATCCGCAAGGCGGAAGGCGGACCCGGGGCTTCGCAGATCAAAGCTTTGCAGGCGTTCACCAGCTTTACTCAATTTTTATTAACCTGCCTCAAGCTAACGCGGCGTGGCGCGGGAGGAAACCCGCATCGATCCGATTTTCGCCCGTATCCCGGCGCATGGGACGGGTCGAATCAGTTGAGGAGCTCGCCAAATGAAGCTGGCTGCGTCGTTGTTCGCCTGCGCCGTGCTTATTGTCAGCGCGGCCGACGCCTCGGCGGCGAAAAAGGATAAGGACAAGGGCAAGGACGTGTCCGCCAAACCCGCCCTGGTCGGCAGCTACGGCGATTGGAAGGTTTATCATAGCGCCGCCGGCAAATCGAAAATCTGCTACCTGCTCGCGCAACCCAAGAAGCGCGATCCCGAAGACTCCGATCGTCAGCAGGCCTACGCCTTCATCTCCGAGCGCCCGGCCGAGCATGTCCGCAACGAAATCTCATTCGTGATGGGCTTCGACGTCGCCGCCGCGGGCGACCTCAAAGACAAGAAAAAGGCCAAGAAGCCGAAAAAGGCCGACGCCGCCGAGCTTGTCGCCCCAACTGTCGCCATTGGGGACGCGGAATTCGATCTCGCGCCCAAAGGCAGCGATCTCTGGATCAAAAATCCGGCCGAAGAGGGCAAGGTGATCGAGGAGATGCGCAAGGGCGCCGATCTCATCATCAAGGCCGCCGCCAAAAAAGGCGGTCGGACGACCGACACCTATTCGCTTTCCGGGTTCAGCCAAGCGGTCGACAAGGCGCTGAAGGACTGCTCCGACAGTTGAGGCGGCGCGCGTCGCCGGCGTTCTGACGCGTTTTTGAACGGGCGCGATCTTGCCTAATAGCCCCGAACGCGCGCACACTCATGTTGCGGCGCGAGAAGCTCTTTTTAAAGAGAGCGATCAGGGCGCTCGGCCCCTCGCTCTCCTCCAGCGAGGGGCCCCCATCGCCCATCCGCCCGCAATCAGACGTGCTGACCGCCGTCGACGTAGATCTCCGCGCCGTTGATATAAGACGACGCCTCGCTGCACAGGAAATAGATGGTTTCGGCCACCTCGCGCGGGATGCCGAGCCTTCCCAGCGGCACCTCGCGGTTCACGAGTTCGTCCGTTCCCGGAGACAGAATGGCGGTGTCGATCTCGCCCGGCGCGATGGCGTTGGTGCGCACGCCGCGGGGGCCAAGCTCGCTGGCGAGTTCGCGCGTCAGCGCGGCGAGCCCGGCCTTCGATGCGGCGTAGGCGACGCCCGCGAACGGATGCACGCGCGAGCCGGCGATCGAGGCGACATTGACGATCGACGCTTTCGCCGCCGCAAGTTCCGGCGTCAGCGCGCGCACCAGCAGCGCGATCGAAACCAGATTGACATTGAGCACATGCGTCCACGTCGTCGCGTCGGTCGCCAGGACGCCGAGCCGCGACCCGCCTCGCCCCTTTGGCGAAATTCCGGCGTTGTTGACCAGCGCGTGCAGCTTGCCATTCGGCAGCCGCGCGCGCACCGTCGCCGCGACCTCCTCGATGCCGGAGAGATCGGCGAGATCGGCCTGCACATGCGCGTCTCGCGCCGCCGGCCAGCGGCATTCCTCCGAGAATGGCTGGCGCGAGACGGTCAAGAGCCGCCAGCCGCGCTCCTGAAAAACCTTGACCGTCGCATGGCCGATGCCGCGGCTCGCGCCGGTCAGCAGCATGATCTTCTGTTCTTCGGCCATCTGGCGCTCCGTTCGGCGTCAGCTTAAGCCGAACGCGGCGTCGTTAGATAGCGCCTGCTCGTCAGTCCGCCGCCGCTTCGCCGAGCGCGTGGCGAACGCTCGCCTCCTCGAGATCGTAGGCGCGTTCGAGCCGGCGCCGGCTCTCGTCGGTGATGAGGTTGTTCTCGTACGCCTCGCCGATGGAGGCGCGCTCGACGCCGATCAGATCGAGCCGCAACGTCGCCAGATCGGCCTCGCTTCCGGTCAGCTCGGGATCGAGGTCGGCGAGGAATTTGGCGCGCCGCTCGCCATGCAGCTCACGCAGCGCCGCCACGGCGGAGCGCGGCGCGCTCGGCTCGTGCGCCAGGGCGTCGAGCCGCGCGAGCACCGAGTTCGAGCGCCTTGGCCCGCGCGACCGTCTCCGCGCGCGCGTTGGCGGCGGTTTCGCGCGCAGCGACCCGGCCGAGATCGAGCCATCGCGACAACGGCCCCAGCGCCGCGCCCTGCCCGACCAGCGTCGCGACGATCACGCAAATCGTCGTGAACAGGATGAGATCGCGATGCGGGAACGGCGCCGCGCCGACGTCATAGCGGGATCGACAGCGCGGCCGCGAGGCTGACGGCGCCGCGCAGGCCCGCGAAGCCGATGAGAAACGGCGGCCGCCAGCTTGGGATCGGCTCGCGCTTGCGCAGCGGCGGCCACAGCCAGCGCGGCAGATAGGTGACCGGGAACACCCAAAGAAAGCGAACGACGATCACCGTCGCGCTGACTACGACGCCGGCGGCCAAGAACGCCGTCCAGCTCTCGCCCGTCAGGCGGCCGACGATCTCGCGCGTCTGCAGCCCGCAGATGAGGAAGGTCAGCGCCTCGACGCACCAGGTGACAAGGTCCCAGATGAAGAAGCCCTGCAGGCGCGTCGCCGGCCGGATGTAGTTGCGGCCGTTCCAGGAGACGTAGAGCCCCGCGGCGAAGCAGGCGACGACGCCGGAGCCGCCGAGTTCATGCGGCGGCCAGAAGGCGAGATACGGCGTGGCCAGCGCGATGAGGATTTCCGCGCGCGGGTCGTTGACGACGTGGCGAAGCCGCAGCATCGCCGAGCCGAGCGCGCAGCCGAAGCCGACTTCGCCGAACAGTATGACAGAAACCGCAACAGCGCCTGCGACGGGCGAAAATGCGCCCGTCTCGACCGCGCGCAACGCGAGGCTGAAGGCGACGAGCGCGGTCGCGTCGTTGACGAGGCTCTCGCCTTCGAGAACCATCAACAACCGGCGCGGCAGCTTGAACCGCCGCCGCAGCGAGGCCGGGCGCGACCGAATCCGGCGGCGAGACGATGGCGCCGAGCACGAAGCCGGCCGCCCAGGTCAGCCGCAAGCAGTAATGCGCGACCGCCGCGACGGCGCGAGGCGGTGAACAGCACGCAGCCGATCGCCAACGACAGGATCGGCCTGAGGTTGGAGCGGAAGCCGCGCCAGCTCATGCCGACGCCGGAGGAGTAGAGCAGCGGCGGCAGCAGGCGCGAGCAGCGTCAGGTCGGGATCGAGCGTGATCGGCGGCACGCCGGGCAGCAGCGCGATGCACGATGCCGGCGACCAGCATGACCACCGGCGAGCTCGCATGCAGCCGGTTGCGCCAGCACCGAAAGCAGCGCGACGGCGAGGAACATCGCCAGCAGCAGCGTCAGAACGAAGGGTTCGGGCATGAGCTACCTTTGAAGAGCGGGCGCGTTCGAAGCCTTTTTACAGATGTCGCGCCAGGCGCGAAGCCGCCTGCGCTATTGCAGACCCAGGAGCCAATCAGCCCAGCGACTTGCCTAGGCGCCGCTCGCGCAGCAAGGTACAGAGCCTCGTTCTCACGCGACGGAGGCCGGATGAGCAAAAGCAAGGGCGCAGAGGGTCAGGCAGAAGAATTTTCGAACCGTGGACGAAGATTTGGTCGAACCTGTCGCCATCGAACATCTTTGCGAAGAATTGTGGTTCGGCGACAGGCTCGGAGAGCGCCACAACTTTCTCGAATATATATTCGAGGACGCCCGCGCTCGAATTCTCGCGCGCGCCTATCTGAGCGAAATCGAGAGGGTGACGATCGCCAACGCCTTTCTCAAGACTTCGGACAGCAGTCCGCCGGCGGAGATCGACGCGCCGGAATTGCGCGCGGGCGCGCGGGCCTATTTGCGTCGCCGCTATCTCAGGGTCGAGCCCGACGACCCGCCGCAGAAAGCGCAGCAGCGACGCTAGGCGCGGTCGGCCGGCTTCGGACCTCGACCGCCGACCCCCATTTCGGCGATCTCGATCAGGAAGGAGCGGGCTGAGCCTCTGCCGCGAACGCCATCGCGTCCAGACGACTGGCGCTTCGAGGATCGTGAGTGGGAAGATAGACGGTTGGACGCTCGCGCGCGAGACGGCGAATGGCGTCCAACGTCGCCGCCGCGACTTTCTCGTCGGCGCTCACCCCGTCAACGACGCCGCCGAGCATAAGCGCCTCCGAATAGGAGGCGTCGCCCGCCAGAAATATGACGTTTTGATCCATCTGGACGAGCACCGAGATGTGATCGGCGGTATGACCGGGAGTTGCGACGGCGACGACATTTCCGTCGGCGGTCAACTTTTTGCTCGACAGAAAAGGCCCGTGGGCCTGCGGCGTCAGATCGAGCGGCGTCGGATCGAATCCGGATGGCCAACGGTGGGGCAGGTATCCGCGTGCGCGCCCCGCCCAGCCGCGCGCCTTATCCAGTTCTGCGCGTGCGACGAGGATTTCGGTGTTGGGGAAGTGAGCCAGGCCGCCGTCGTGGTCCATATGCATGTGGGTGAGGACCACGCGCCGCACATCGCGGCGGCCAATCCCGAGCGCCGTCAGCTGCGGGCCGATCTCCTGTTCAGGTTCGATCCGAAACGCGACCTCCCAGCGCGCGAAGGGATGCAGCTCCGCGCCCGACCTTAGGAGATGCGCGCCCTGGCCCGTGTCGACCACGATGACGCCTTCGTCGTGCTCGATCGCCCAGGCATAGGTCGGCAGCCAATCCGTCCAGGCCCGATCGGCGAAAATCGCGAGTTGGCGAGCCAAGCCGCGCCCTCTCCCCGCCACCTGCGCCGTCTTCACCCGGACTGAGCCAGTCTGAATGGCGTGGACCTTTGTCGTCGACATGGCGCGGCTCCTTGAGGGCGCGCGCTTTAACACCTGGGTGTGTGATCTACCTAACTAAGCGGAAGGGATCGCACGAGCGTGTCGCCTCAACTCCGCTCGACCGGCTTTGAGCGCGACCGCATCACGGTTTCGCGCTGCGCGCGCCGGCACGACAGCGGCGGCAGTCCCTTCAGGATAAGCTCGGCGTCGGCGACCGTCTGGCGGCCGATCTCGTAGAGCGCATCGACCATCGCCCCTGCCCGATGCGGCGACAGCAGCAGGCCTTCGACGCGCCGTGCGGGATCGTCGCGCGGCGCCGGCTCCGCAGGGAAAACGTCTGTGGCGGCGCGGAAACGGCCGCTCTCGATCTGACGCAGAAATTCGGGAAAATCGACCACCGCCGCGCGGCTCATCAGCAAGAAAATCGAGCCGGGCGTATCAGCTCGAACTCGCGCTCGCCCAGAAACCCCTGGTTGTCGCTGGTCACCGACGCGAACACGACGATGGCTTGCGAGCCCGACAAAATCTCGTCGAGCGTGGCCGCCGCGACGCCGAACCCGGCCATGTGATGCGCCGACACCCAGGGATCGAAGGCTTTGATCCGCGCCTGGAACGGCGCCAGCAAAGGGACGAACGCGCGCGCGAGATCGCCGAAGCCGATGAGCCCGACGTCGGCGCCGTAAAGCGAAAAGCAGCCCGCCGCGCCGTCGAGCAGCCATTTCTCGCGGCCCTCGCGCATCGCGCGGTCGGCCGCGGTGACGCCGCGCGCGAGGTCGATCATCAGACCCAGCGTCATCTCGGCGACCGGCTTGGCGAAGGCGCCGCTCGGCGCCAGCACGTGAACGCCGCGCGCGAAACACGTCTCGTAGTCGACGTTTTGCAGGAAATTCGTCTCGACGTTGATGATCGCGCGCAATTTGGGCGCGCGGTCGAGCCGCGCGCGCGGCATGTCGGATTGGCCGATCAGCAACTCCGCTTCCGGCAAAAGCGCATCGAGCCGCTCGGCCGGCATCCGGCCCGCGCCGTCGTGAATTTCGAGGCGGCCCGCGTTCTGCAACCGGGCGAAAACCTCCGGCTCGAAAATCTCGCTCAAAGGGCGCGGGTCGGAGTCTATGACGATCAGCGGCCAATTCATGCGTTTCCTCTCTTGACGGCGGCACGCTAGCGCCGGCCATGGCGGCTGGCAAAGCGGCTTGCGACGCCTGCGCCCGCGCCCTACCCTTGGGCTGGCAACCCCGAGGCCGCATGTCTCCGCAAACCTCAACCGGCAGTCAGGACTATGTCGGCGATCCCCGCAACGACGAGGTTTTCATCTCCGTCAACGGCGAACTCGTACGCCGGCCCGAGGCGAAAGTATCGGTGTTCGATTCCGGCTTCGTGCTCGGCGACGGCGTCTGGGAAGGCCTCCGGCTCAACGACGGCCGGCTCGCCTTTCTCGACAAGCACTTGGACCGGCTGTGGGCCGGCGCGAAAATGCTGCGCTTCGACATCGGGCTTAGCCGGGCGGAACTGGCGGCGCGCCTGTTCGACGTCATCGACGCCAACGCCATGCGCGACGGCGTGCATATCCGGCTGATGGTGACGCGCGGCGTCAAGCGTTCGCCCTATCAGGACCCCCGGCTCACTATCGGCGCGGCCACCATCGTCATCATCCCGGAATGGAAGGTTCCGCGCCCCGAAATGCTCGCCAAGGGGCTCGACCTGTTCACCGTCCACATCCGCCGCACCGGCCCCGCCGAGCAGGACCAGAAGCTCAACTCGCACTCAAAACTCAACTGCATGCTGGCCTGCATCCAGGCGATGGAGGCCGGCGCCGACGAAGCGCTGATGCTCGACGACCGCGGTTTCGTCGCCACCTGCAACTCCACGCATTTCTTCATCGTGCGCGACGGCGAATTGTGGACGTCCGCCGGCGGCTATTGCCTCGGCGGCATCACCCGCGACGCCGTGCTGCGGGCGGCGCGGCGGGCGGGGATTCCGGCCTATGAGAAGGATTTTTCGCTGTTCGACGTCTACGGCGCCGACGAGGCGTTCTGCACCGGCACCTTTGCGGGTCTGACGCCGGTGCGCAAAGTCGATGGCCGCGTCATTGGCGAGCGGGCGCCGCGATCCCGCCGATCTCTCCGGCCCGATGACGCAGCGGCTGCGGGGGCTCTACAAGGCGCTGGAGCGCGAGGAAGCGCGGGGGCGGTCGTGAGCGCGCCTCTGCGCATCGCCATGTGGTCGGGACCCCGCAACATCTCCACGGCGATGATGCGCGCATTCGGCAATCGCGGCGATTGCGCCGTTTCCGACGAGCCTTTCTATGCCGCCTATCTCGAGGCCACCGGGCTCATCCACCCGATGCGCGAGGACGTGATCGCCGCGCAGCCCACCCAATGGCAGGCGGTCGCCGGCGCGATGCTCGGACCTGTCCCTGGCGACAAGCCGATCTGGTACCAGAAACACATGACCCACCACATGGTCGAAGGATTTGGCCGCGAGTGGATCGAAACTTGCGCCAACGCCTTCCTCATCCGCGCGCCGGAGGCGGTGCTCGCTTCCTATCATCGCAAACGCGAGGATTTCACGCTGGCTGAGATCGGTCTGCCGACCCAGGTGGAGCTGTTCTTCCGCGCCGGCGACAGACTCGGACACACGCCGCCCGTCGTCGAAGGTCAGGACGTGCTCGCCGACCCCCAGGGGACGCTGGGCGCGCTGTGCGACGCCCTGGGCGTCGCCTTCGATCCCGCGATGCTGTCGTGGCCGCCGGGACGGCGACCGACGGACGGGGTCTGGGCGCCCGCCTGGTACGACGCGGTCGAGCGATCGACCGGCTTCGCGTCGCCGCGGCCCGAGCCGACTTTCGAAGACCTGCCTGAAGCGCTCAAGAAGCTCGCCGAAAAGGCGCGCCCGCTCTACGAAACCTTGGCCGCGCATAAGCTCAAGCCGAACGCGCCGGCGGGGTGAGCGCGCGGGGAGCGCCGGGATGCGGAACGATGCGGTTTGGGCGCGTTTCGAGGATGTCTATTGCCTCACCCTGGAAGGCGACGTCGAGCGCCAGAGGCACGCTTCGGCGGAGCTTTGCCGGGTGGGCCTCGCAGGATTTAAATTCGTCGAGGGCGTCAAAGCGTCGTCGGACGAAGTGCGCGACGCTTACGCGCGCGGCAGCGTGAAGCGCTTTCCGCCCTGCTTCCGCTGCGGGGCGGGCCGCTGCGGGCGCCCCGACTGCAACAACGTCCTGATCGCGCCGCAGGTCGCCGTCTTTCTCAGCTTCCAAAAAATATTTGCCAGGGCGGCGGCCTCGGGCCGGCAAAGTTTTCTCGTCGTCGAGGACGACGTGATGTTCCACCCCTGGGCGCTAGTCCTCGCGGCGGCCGCGTTCGGGCGCGATAACGTGGCAATGACGGCCCTGGGCTTCGGACGCGCCGTGCCTGATCGGTCTCGGCAAGGGAGTTTTCGCCGGCGACGCGCCGGCTTACCATGGCGAGTTTACGTTCGTGGCGCGCCGAAAACAGCCGCAAAACCCCTGCTTCGCCTTCAACCGCGGCTTCGCCGAACTCGCGCTGGCGCGTTTCGACAAGATCTATCACACGGCCGACGTCTACATTCATTTCGATCTCGCCGACGAAGCGCAGCATTTCAGCCTGGAGCCGCCACTCGCCTATGAACTCTCCGCCTCGACCGGGGCGCTTCCCTCGCGCATCCACCCCAAGCGCATCGCGTTGGAATCGCCGGGTTTATCCGCGCAAAGCCGTTTCGAGGCGGAGGCCGCCTTCGACCGGCATCTCAAACACGTTCTCACGCCGCCGCTGGTCGTGCTCGGCCTGCCGCGCGGCGGCACGAAGTTCATGGCTCAGGCGCTTGCGGAATTCGGTCTCGACGTCGGCCACGAGCGCATGGGGACCGACGGGATCAGCAGCTGGATGTTCGCCGTCGACGACGTCGATCTTCCCTTCGGCGCGGACCTCTATGCGCGAAACTCGCGCTTCGTGCACGCCGATCAGACCATCGCGGTCGTGCGCTCGCCGGACGAGGCGGTCTTTTCGCTGCAACTCGAAAACGCGAAGAACGTCCAGTCCTATGCATTCCGCAGACGCTGGATCCGGCGCGCATTCGGAGTCGACCTCGACGATTTCCCAAGCGATTTCGAGCGCGCGCTGGCGGCGTATGTCTATTGGTTGCGCTTGATCGCGCTGCGCCGGCCGAGCGCCTCGATTCGCCTGGAGCGGGCGGCGGAGGATCTGCCGCAAATTTTCGCGGCCGGGATTCTTAGCCAAACGGCGAGAGCCGGATTTGTCCAAGCTCTGCGAGCCTGTCAACGCCAACAAACCCTATCTCGGACAAATGTACCAGCGCCCGCGCGGCGATTTCGAGGCGATGTTACGAAGCTGCGACAAGGGTTTGCAGCAGGAATTTCGCGCGCTCACGCAAGACCTGGCCTTCGTGTTCCACGGCGTGCTTTAGCCAAGCCGCGCCGCCGTCTCCTCGGCGATCGCTAACGATGCGGTGAGCCCGGGGCTTTCGATCCCGAACAGGTTGACGAGACCCGGCACGCCATGAAGCTCCGGCCCGTCAATGCGGAAATCGGCGGCCGGCTCTGCGGGCCCGGAGATTTTTGGGCGCACGCCCGCGTAAGCCGGCGTCAGCGCGTCGTCGGGCAGACCCGGCCAATAGCGCCGGATCGCGTCGGCGAAGGCGCGCGCACGCTCTGGGTTGACGCTGTAGTCGACGCTTTCGATCCATTCGACGTCGGGCCCGAAGCGCGCCTGGCCCGCGAGATCGAACGTCAGATGCACACCGAGCCCGTGCGTCTGCGGCGCGGGATAGATGAGCCGTCGGAACGGGGCGCGGCGAGACAGCGCGAAATAATTACCTTTGGCGTAGCGCGTCTCGGGGACGAAGCGCGGGTCGAGACCCTCGATCGCGCGCGCGACGCGCGAGGCGGCAAGTCCGGCGGCGTTGACGAGCGCGCCAACCCGGAGCCGCGTCGGCTCGGCGCCGCCGATCTCGACCTCAAATCCGCCGCGCGTCGGCCGCGCCGACAGGAATGGCGCGTGGAAAGCGAAAACCGTCCCCTCCGCCTCGCCGGCCAAAGCGAGCATATAGCCGTGGCTATCGATTATGCCGGTCGAGGGTGCGAGCAGCGCGGCGACGCCGGCCAGTTCCGGCTCGAGCGCTCTCGCCTCGGCGCTCGACGACAGCCGAAGATCTTCGACTCCGTTGTCCGCCCCCTTACGCGCCAGCGCCTCCAGGCCCGACAATTCGCTTTCATCAGCGGCGACGATCAGCTTGCCGCAGCGCGCGTGCGAGACGCCGCGAGCTTCGCAAAATGCGTATAGCATTCCTGCTGAAAGAGGATGCGATGGAACTCGGCAGAGGCTCGCCGGCTGAAGACTTCAACCCCAGATGAACCGCCTCCGGCAACTTTTGCGTCTCTGGTTGCTGAGCGCCGCTTCTATTCCCAATGTCGTTCGGCGACTTTCCAAGAATGCCGATCATCGCCTGATTGCCGGCGGTCCGTTGTATCCGGCGTGCCTGATCGTTCACGGAACCGTTAGCCCACTGTGCTGAAACCGGCGATGCTTGAGGTTCGGAGCGCGCAGTCTTTGGATTCGTGCCTTCTGATACGCTGCCCTTTGCTATTGCAGGCGCCGAAGCCAGCATGTTTGCCCTCTCGGAATGACTTTCCCAAAGCTAGCAGTGTAGAGCTACAGGAGGTGGGATCAACGCGGGATCCGCGAAAAACAATCTTGGCGTGGATTTTAGACCGACGGAACAATCTGTCAAGAAGAAAACAGTTGAAAACAACTCACCTGTAACAAAAGTAGGTCAAGACTTGAGTCCAGCCTAGGTTGCATTTTGCGGAAAAGAATTCCCAACGGAGGTAGCAGAGCCACTGTTACGTTTGATTTAGGCAACGTTCAGGAGCCTTGCACACGCTTGCGCAAGTTTGGAATAGCGAGGATGAACGGCGCATCTCTTCCGTCGACCACGACGCGCGTGCCGCTGCTAACAAAGCGATACAACTGGCCGCTGACGGGCCCGCGAACGTGGAGAGAAGTTGGACCCACGTATTCGACCACCAACCCAGCGGCGGCCTGTGGCTGCGATCGGGTGGTGAGGGCCGGCGGTCTAATCTGCTGGCTCGGTCGCTGTGTCAGACTCTCTCTTTTTTTCCCGCAGCAACTCACCATGCACCTCCGGTTCCTCTGAGTAGTGTGGCCATGGAGCGCGAAGCGTCGCTCGCTCCAGAAGGATGGCCCCGGCCGAGAATGCCAACCACAATAGCACACGCTCGAGCCAATGCTTGCTGAGAAGAACTGCAAAGGGTATGGCGATCCACAGACTCAGACAATAAAAGCAATCGAGTAAGCCGCCCCAAACACCTGAGCCCGCAAGCCGGCGAATGCGCACGAAAATATCTGCTGGACCGTCTTCCGCATTCAGCAGATGCGTCACGCGCCATACAGCGAGGATACCGAGGGCCAAAATATAAGCCTGCATGTTTCAACACCATAGCCTGAGCTACCTTCGCAAAACTACTTGAAGCCGGCGTAGAGATTGCGTCGCCTCCCAAACCAGCAATGCCGTTCGGAATAGTTTGCCGTGTACTCGCCGTGTCGACTCCAGGTGGAAGGCAGTTTAAGCCAATTTAGCGGCCCGCGCTACAGGTGTGGCCTCAGACTCCACGCATGAGTAATCTCTTTACTTTTCTTACGGCTGGCGAGGGCAACGGTGTCGTTTATGGAACCCACAACGGCTCGGAAGTAGCCACGATTTCTTTTATTGAAACGGAACTCGCGCAGGCGCACCATACGTTGAAGAATGCGATGCAACGGGACCTCACGGGAGTTCATATGGGAAAGCAAGTTTGGGGAACGTTTTCAGTGAAGGATCACTGCGATCCGGGTGCATTTGTCGCGGAGGTTATGCTTTACGATCGTCTGGTCATCCCAATACCACCCGACGCCGGAGAACGAGCGCGATGGGATAGCCAGCATTGGGATCCGGCCCGGTTGGATACAATCCTGGAGATTCTGGGCGATCGGGCTTTTCCGGTCAAGTGGGATGCGTCGCGCGAGGCAAGCTGGAGAAGTCGCTATGAGGCCGGGAAGTCGCTGAGTAAGGAGACTGGTAAGTGGGCCTTCGCTGCGACCAGAGGCGTGTTAACGGAGGGCTTACCGGGACATGTGACGGGTATTCAGGCGGTCGCGAATTACACGTCGCTCGACGATCTGCAGGGCGATCTGGGCCTGACGCCAATCGTGCCGGAAGCATCGCATTTGCAGATGGCAGAGACGGTCGCGATTCTCGGTCATAAATTTCTTGTTCCCAACGACCCCCGCTGGACCTATAAAGAACTGCTGCGAGAAGCGGTCCAACTCTCCTCGGAGCGGCCATTTCGGCGAAAGAGGGCCAGTTTTTGGCGATGGCAACGTAGCTTCTATGACGACAAAGAAGTAATTACAGACACAGCAGCAGTTTCAGATGCGGTTGAGGAGATGGACGATCTTCTCGAAGAGGAAAGGGCGCTAGTTCGAAAACAACACATAAGAACAGGGAGCCAATTTGCATTCCTGCTGGGATCGGTGGCTTTGGGACTTCTAGGCGGCCCTCTAACCGCAGTTGCGGTCGGAGGCGCGTTCGTTTCCGTCGGTCAATTTGTAACCGACAAAGCCCTGGAAATCAAGAGCGACGATGTGGACAAGCCTGTTTCCCTGTTGAGGGATGTGCGAAAACACTTTGGCTGGAACTGAACGGGGCAGTGCGGCTGATATGAGTCGATGCGCTGCAGTCTTAAAGTGAAACCACTCTTAAATCACTCAGAAGTTGCCGTTCGACAGTGGGCGTCGGAACCTTACTGAGGAGAGCATCCAGAAGGTCCGCACTCTTTGCGTATAGCCCATTTGATGCCTTCTTGTTTCCTAGCCGCGCCATGATCTGGGCCTTGATGGCTAGATTTCTCGGAACGAAATACAGTTCATCAGGGATATTCCTGTTGGCCTCAATCGCTTCATCGATCGCCGGAATGCCGGTTGCAAGGTCCCTTGATGCAGATAAGCTTCGGCAAGCAAACCATCCGCTTGCGTCAAACCGCGCCAAATTCGAGAACGGCACTAAGCCGGTGTGGTTCTCGCTTGGCGGCTGCACAACTCAAATAAGCGTTCATGTGATCAAGCTGATTTATCTCTTTCCCTGGCTGGGGTTAGAGACCGCCACAGCGAACACGACTGTACGAGTTGGGTCGGAACGATTTATTT
>CAWIEP010000068.1:0-26877 GCA_963835115.1 uncultured Pseudomonadota bacterium | reverse complement strand
AGCGGATAGCCGGAACGGACGGTATTTCGGGGCGTTTCAAATAAAAGGAAGTTTCAAGGAGATAGCGATGTCTTTTGGCAAAAAACCCCCAATCAAAGTAACATGAATGGCGTTCTGAGGAGGTCGAATTGGGCTTCGAGCCCTTGGTTCGGCGTGGCGACTGTTGCGGCTATGATCGTGCTCGGGCTGGCCATCGTGTTCCAAGACCGCTGGATGGGTACCGGCATGACAGACCGTCCTGTAACGATAGACGCGTCCGCGCCGTTGACAGCGCCGCTCACCCCGATGCCGACGCCTGCCACGACCCCGAAGCCGTAAGAACAAGGCGCGCCTATAACCCGGGCGCGTTTTTCGATTTCAATTGACCGTAGTCAGCGGCGAGGAGGGCGTAGCAAACAGCAAAACACTCGGCGGAGATTGACCCGCCTGAAATGATGCTTTCTGTTTCATTAATAAATCTCCTACAAGCCTTTCTAACTTAGCTAGATCATCACTTAATGTCAAAGCCGGTCTGCCGCAGACCGCACCGATGTGTAGGTCCACGGATAGCGCCACCGCCTCTCTCAATTGCTTGACTGCGAAGTGGGCCTTGTCCATTGCTTCCAAAAGCTCGAGCGTGCTCGTCTGGTCGTGTGCCATAGGATGTCACTCCTTTGACTTGCTAACGCGCACGAGCCGAAAAATTTCAGCGGTGACAGCGAAATCGATGGGAAATCTCCAAAGCTCCGCGCACATGGTTAGCATGTGCGGGATTTCCTCTCTCAATGCTGGCGAGCGGCCGAGTAGTCCCAGGTGCGGCTCGAGGCGCTCTTGTTCGATCTTCCCTCGCGGCCAATCGCACAGGTTGGTTAGCTGGAACCGACGCTGCTTTCCGCGTTTCAAAATTTAGGCAATTTCTAAGGAGAGGAAACATGTCAAATTTTGATAACAACCCGCTCGGAGGCGCGGACCTAAACCCCAATCCGCGCGCCACTTGGCCGACAAGCACGTGGGTCGCGGGGCTGGTCGTCGTGGTCGTTGTGCTGTTCGGGATCGGCTATCTGACACACGACCGCTGGATGGGCGCAACTGGCGTACACAATGCGGCCGTGACAGACGTTCCCGCACCGGCGACAGCACCGGTAACCCCGTTGCCCAAGATGACGCCTGTCGTACCGTCAACCGCTCCTAGCGCCGCCGCTGCCACGCCGGCAGCTACGCCTAAGCCGTAAGGAAAAGACGCGCCCGCCTTCTTGTGGGCGCGTCGCCCTGATTTCCGTATGAAACTCGCAGGTCTTGCTAGGGCGGCCGACCGCTAGCCGACAAACCATTTCACCGCGACGACGGCGACGATTAAGACGATCAACCCGAGGCCCATCGCCTTATACAAGTGATGAACTCGATGCACATGCCCGGCTGACACTGCGCTGGGTACTGCGATCGGAACGCGGCGCGGCGTCGATATTGTCCATTCGATTTCGAACGCTTTCGTCCTAGCGACCGTTTCCACGAGCGAGCTCCGGTTGCCGGCAGCCGTTCAACTCACCGCGACCGCCGGATGTTCCGGTTCGCTCGAGCCGGTTCCCCCAGATGAGCCTATGACAAAGCGGCCCTGTAATAGCCGACGGCTGCGATCCGGCGACGTGCCGGTAGAGGGTCAGGTCGCGCCGTAGTGCCCAGAAAGTGCCCAGCCTAAAAAGCGAAAGAGGAAAAAACCGTCTAACTCTTTGAGATTATTGGCGCGCCCGGCCCGGCTCGAACGGGCAACCTCCGGTTTCGAAGACCGATACTCTATCCAGTTGAGCTACGGGCGCGTCGCTGCGCACCTTAGCATGGCGGTCCCCCGGCTTGGAAGCGTCATGGGTCAACCCCCCGGCGCGGCCTGGCGATAAATATCCCCGCCATGATGAGCGCCCCGCCGGCGGCTTGCGCCAGCGAGATCGGCTCGCCGAGCAGCAGATAGGCGAACAGCGCGGCGGCGATCGCCTCCAGGAAGATCACTAGCGACGAAAAGGTCGCCGGCAGACGGCCGAGCGCGATCGATAGAAGTCCCTGGCCGCCGGCGTGGCTGACCCAGGACATTCCGAGCAGCGCCAGCACGCCCGTGAGGCTCGCCGGCGCCAGCCTATGCTCGGCGACGAGCGCGACCGCGAGCAAGATCGCCGCCGTGACGACCGAAGCCTCGAAAGTGACGCGCGCAGCGCTGGTTTCCCGTCGCGCCGCCTGGACGGCGAGAAAATACAGGCCGAAGAACACGCCCGTCGCCATGCCGTAGGCGTCGCCGAACGCGCCCTCCGGGCGTAGCCGCAGGCTCTGGCCGATGAGCGCCGCGCCGCCGACAAGGCAGAGCGCGAGGCCGGTCAATGTCTCCCGCCCTGCCTTCTCGCCGAACAACAGCCAGCCGAAGGCGACGACCCAGATCGGCGCGGTGGTGGCGAAAAACGTCGCGTTGGCGACGCTCGTGTGGAGGATGGCGGAGTGCCAGAACAGGAGATCGCCGGCGAACGCGAGCCCGGCGAGCACGACCGGCCGCGAGAAACGCGCCCGCGGCGCCGCCTTGCCTTCGACGATCCGCATCCAGGCGTAGAGCGCCGGCAAGGCGAGCGCGACGCGCCAGAAAGCGCTCGTGAACGGCCCGACATCGGCGAGCCGCACGAAGATCGGCGAAACGCCCATCGCCAGCGCGCCGAGCACGAGCGCAGCGAAAGCGGCCGCGCCGCGGCCCGCGGCGGGCGACGCGGCATCTGACATTTGGCAAACCTCCGGAGAGGGTTGCGTCCATATTCTCGCCGCACGCTGGGGGCAAGGGGCGTGAGCCATGGACATCGCAGCGGCCGACATCGCCGAGACCGGCGCCTTCGATCCCGTCGAGGAGATCGCCGGGCGGCTTGACGCCGGCGTGCTGCTGATCTGCGACCACGCCCGAAACGCGCTGCCGCCGGAATCGGGAACCCTCGGGTTGCCGCGCGCAGCGCTGGAGCGGCACATCGCCTACGACATCGGCGCGCGCTGGCTGACGCTGCGGCTTGCGGCGTGTTTGCAGGCGCCTGCGGTGCTGTCGACGTTTTCGCGGCTGTTGATCGATCCCAACCGCGGCGCCGACGATCCGACCCTGGTGATGCGCTATTCCGACGGCGCCATAGTTCCCGGCAACGCCCGCGTGGACGAGGCCGAGATCGACCGCCGCATCCGCCTCTACTGGCGGCCCTATCGCGACGCCGTGCAGGCGAAGACCGCGGCGATGCTGGCAAGCGGCCGGCCGCCTGCCATCGTGTCGATCCACAGCTTCACCGACAATTGGCGCGGGTTCCAGCGGCCGTGGAAAGTCGGGGTGCTGTACGACGAGGACATGCGGTTGGCGCGGGCGTTTCTGCGCGCGCTGGCGGAAGAAGGTCTGGCGCCGGAAGAGATCGGCGACAACGAGCCCTACGCGGGCGGGCTGAAGGGCGACACGATCGACGCGGTGGCGGCCGCGCGCGGTTTGCTCAACGTGCTGGTCGAGGTGCGGCAGGATCTGTTGGCGACGAAAGCGACGGCGGAGGCCTGGGGGGACAGGCTCGCGAGGGTGGTGCAGCGGACCCTCGACGCGTAGGGCGTCCGCGAGCGACGGACCCGGATGCGGCGGTTCCGCGCCCTGTTCGACCTTCAGCGCGGGGGCGGATTTGCGCAAACGACCTGCAACCGAAAATGAGCAGCGAGCGTTGCCAAACTCCGACATTCCATGCAGCATCGCGCGCAACGCCAACCCCAAGTGTGCGCCGTCATGGAAACGCCCCTCACGCCTCTCGCCTTCGCCGCCCGTGCTCGCCGCATCTACGCCGGGCGCGACGCCACCGTGTTCGAGGGGGTCCGGCGCAGCTATGCGCAATTCCTGGACCGCATCGACCGTTGGTCGAAACGTCTCCAGGACCTCGGCGTCAAACCCGGCGACCGCGTCGCCTATATCGCGCAAAACATCCCCGCCCATCTCGAAGGCTATTACGCCGTCCCGCAAATCGGCGCTGTGCTCGTGCCGATCAATTACCGCTTGGCCGCGTCTGATTTCATCTACATCCTCAACCATTGCGGCGCGAAAATCCTGTGCGTCGACAAGGACTACGTCGAGGCGATCGCGGCGATCCGCGCGGAGGCGCCGCTCGTCGAGCATTTCGTCGCGCTGGAGGGCGGACCGGCCGGCTGGCTCGACTACGAGGCCGAGATCGCGGCCGGCTCGCCAGATTTCACGCCCGTCGCCATCGACGAGAACGATCTCCTCACGATCAACTACACCAGCGGCACGACGGCGCGGCCGAAGGGCGTGATGATCACCCATCGCAACGCCTATCTCAATGTGATGGGCACGCTCGCCCATTTCCATGTGACGCCGGCCGACCGCTATCTTTGGACGCTGCCGATGTTCCACGCCAACGGCTGGACGTTTGTTTGGCTGGCGACGGCGCGTGGCGCGGCGCACATCTGCCTGCGCAAGGTCGATCCCGGCGCCATCTTCAAGCTGGTCGGCGAGGAGGGGGTGACGACGCTTTGCGCGGCGCCGACGGTCCTCATCGGCGTCGCCAACGCGCCGGAATCCGCCCGCGCGCCAGCCGCGGGCCGGAAAGTGAGGCTGCTGACCGCCGGCGCGCCGCCGGCCGCCCACACCATCGACCGCATCGAACGCGAGCTTGGCTGGGAGGTGCTGCACGTCTACGGCTTGACCGAGACCTCGCCGCTCATCCTTCTGTGCGAGCCGCTGCCCGCACACGAGAAGCTGTCGGCCTCTGAGCGCGCGGCGGTGAAGGCGCGCCAGGGGGTGGAGCTGGTCTCTTCGGGCGAAATCCGCGTGATCGATGAGTACGGCGAGGCGGTGCCGCCGGACGGCCAGACGCTCGGCGAAATCTGCGTCTGCGGCAATGTCGTGATGAAAGGATACTATCACGACCCTGCCGCGACGGAAGCCGCTTTCAAGGGCGGCTGGATGCACACCGGCGACGCGGCGGTCGTGCATCCCGACGGGTATGTCGAGATCAAGGATCGATTCAAGGACGTCATCATCTCCGGCGGCGAGAACATCTCGTCGGTCGAGATTGAAGGCGTTTTGCTGACCCATCCGGCCGTGCAGGAAGTGTCGGTGGTCGGCATGTATCACGATCGCTGGGGCGAGGCGCCGCACGCCTTCGTGGTTTTGAAGCCGGGAGCGAGCGCGACGGAGGAGGAGTTGCGGGCCTTTGCGCGCGAAAACCTCGCCCGTTTCAAGGTCCCGCAATGGGTGTCGTTCGTGGCGGAGCTGCCGAAGACGGCGACGGGAAAAATCCAGAAATTGTGCTGCGGGGGCGAGCGCCGGGGATCGTCAAGCAATAGGGTGGCGTCTCAGCTCGAATTTTGAGGGGCTTGAGCCCGCTCCCGCCGTCCCTGCAATCGTGGCATGATTAGCGAAAAGCAGAATGAATAGCGAAATGCTTTTGGATTTCGATTTAGTGCCCATGGCGTCGAGTTTCGACAATCGCTGCCGGAGGTCCGATGGAAGCCGCAACCCCCTTGGAGCGAGCCAAGGCGCTTTATGACCTCATCAGCGGCGAGGCTCGGGAAGGGGAGCTCGCGAGACGTTTGACCGACCGCGCGGCGCAGGCTTTGCTCGACGCCGGCCTGTTCTCGATGCTGGTCGCCCGATCGGATGGCGGGGCCGAGACGAGCCGAGCCGAATTTTTCGAGACCGTGGAGGCGATCGCCAAAGCCGATGGTTCGGCTGGCTGGTGTCTTTCGGTTTGTGCGGCCGCGGCGTTCGTCGTTTCGGCGGCGGCTGCGCCCGGAAGCGAAGCGAGGAAGTGTTCGGCGAGGGTCCGGTAGCGCTCTGGACCACTCTGCTGGAGGGCGCGCGATCGACGTCCGCGCCAGGCGGCTACCGGGTGTCCGGGCGATTCGGCTGGGGATCGGGAAGCTCGTTCGCGAGCTGGGTCGTCGTCAACGAAGGGTTTCCGGATCGCTTCGGCAAACCATGGTTTCGCGCCTTTATCGTGCCCAAGTCGGACGTCGACTGCGACCCCGAAAGCTGGCGGCCGATGGGCCTCGAGGCGACCGCGAGCATCGACTACACGATCTCCGACAAGTTCGTCCCGACGCACCGCAGTTTCGAATATCCCCTCGCGCAAACCGGGACGTCCAGCGCGTTTTCAAGCCTGGATTCAGCACGGCTGATCCAGGTCGGCTTGACGGCCTTCGCAAGCGGCGTGGGCGCGCGGGCGCTTTCGGAGATCGTGGGCGTTGCGGCGAAAACCCGCCGTCTCGTCGGAGAGGAAATGCTGGCCGAGGATCGCCTTGTCCAGTTCGGACTTGGCGAGCACGACGGGCGGTTGCGCGCCGCGCGCGCGCATTACCTGAGCCTGCTCGGCGCGCAGGATCGACATATCGCCGCGCATGGCGGCGCCGACCCCGCGATCGCTTTGGATTTGCAACAGGCCGCATTCACCCTGACGCGCGCCGCACGCGACATGACGATTTTCGCCTTCGATTTTGCAGGGACGAAGGTGGTGATGCGGAGCGACCCGATCCAGCGTTGTTTACGAGACATATTTGCGGGCCTAAAGCACGCGACCTTCACCCCAAGCATTCTCGCCCGGATCGGCAAGGCGCGGCTAGGGCCAGCGGCGCCATTGGCGCGTTCTCGATAGCGTCACGCCCGCAGCGCGGCGCGCCCGTTTCAAAGTCCGGCAATGGGCGTTGTTCCCTGCGCCCCGCTTGCCATCCCCCCCAAATTCCGCTAACGCCCGGCCCATTCCACAGGCGGAGCTTTGCGGACCCTGCTTCAAGGGCCCGCTCCGGTGTCGGGAGGCTTAGCCTTCCGGCGACATGCTCCGCCGAGGCTCAACCGGAAAGGATACGCAGTGTCTCTGCCTGATTTCTCCATGCGCCAACTGCTGGAGGCCGGCGCGCATTTCGGCCATCAGTCGCACCGCTGGAACCCGAAAATGGCGCCCTACATCTACGGCGCCCGCAACTCCATCCACATCATCGACCTCGCCCAGACCGTGCCGCTGCTGCACCAGGCGCTGAAGACGGTTTCCGACTCCGTCGCCAAGGGCGGGCGCGTGCTGTTCGTCGGCACCAAGCGGCAGGCGGCCGACGAGGTCGCTGAGGCCGCCAAGCGCTGCGCCCAGTATTTCGTCAACTCGCGCTGGCTCGGCGGCACGCTGACCAACTGGAAGACCATCTCCGCTTCGATCGGACGGCTCCGAAAACTCGACGAGATGCTGGCCGAAGGCGCCAAGGGCCTCACGAAGAAAGAGCGCCTGATGCTGACGCGCGAGAAGGACAAGCTCGAAAAGGCGCTCGGCGGCATCAAGGACATGGGCGGCGTGCCGGACTTGGTGTTCGTCATTGACACCAACAAGGAGGCGCTGGCGATCAAGGAGGCCAACCGCCTGAAAATCCCGGTGATCGCGATCCTCGACACCAATTCCGATCCCGACGGCGTCGCGATGCCGATCCCCGCCAACGACGACGCCGCCCGCGCAATCCAGCTTTATTGCGACCTCGTCGCCAAGGCGGCGATCGACGGCATCTCGCGCAGCCAGGGCGCGGCCGGCCACGACCTCGGCGAAAGCGCGGCGCCGGCGCCTGAGGTGCTGCCCGAGATCGAAGCCCCCGCCGAGGAGCTAAGCGAGCAGTTCGAACTGCTCTCCGCGCCGCGCGGCGCGCCCGACGATCTGGCGAAACTCACGGGAGTCGGACCGCAGATCGTCAAGAAGCTCAACGAGCACGGCGTGTTCCACTACTGGCAGCTCGCCGCGATGACGCCCGAAGAGGCCGAAAAACTCGACGCCGACTTGCGCTTCAACGGCCGCATCGCCCGCGACAATTGGGCCGATCAGGCCAAGGCGCTGATAGCGGCGGAATAATCCGCCGTTTTTGCGTTTGGCGCCAAGCGCCGTCCTCTCTCGCGCGAGCGGGAGAGGTTTTCTGTTTTAAACACGGGAGCCCGAGATGGCTGAGATCACCGCCGCTTTGGTGAAAGACCTGCGCGAAAAGACCGGCGCCGGCATGATGGATTGCAAGAACGCGCTGGCCGCGACCGGCGGCGATGTCGAGGCGGCGATCGACTGGCTGCGCAAGAAGGGCCTCGCCAAGGCCGCCAAGAAGAGCGGCCGCGTCGCCGCCGAGGGCCTCGTCGGCGTCGCTGTCGAAGCCAATCTCGGGGTCGTCGTCGAGGTCAATTCCGAGACGGATTTTGTCGCCCGCAACGACGATTTCCAGTCGCTGGCGCGCGGCGTGCTCGCGGTCGCGCTCGACCACGCGCCGAACGTGGACGTCGAGAAGATCAAGAACTCACATTTTCCAGGCGGCGGCACGGTGGCGGACGCGCTTGCCAACGCCATCGCCACCATCGGCGAGAACATGACGCTGCGCCGCGCCGCGGGCCTGCATGTGCATGAGGGCGCCATCGGCCATTACGTCCACGGCCAGATCGCCGACGGCCTCGGCCGCATCGGCGTGCTGGTGGCGCTGGACTCGAAGGGCGATCACGCTGCGCTGGCCGCGCTCGGCAAGCAGATCGCCATGCATGTCGCCGCCGCCAGCCCCGCGGCGCTTGACGCCTCTGGCCTCGACCCCGCCACCGTCGAGCGCGAGAAGGCGGTGCTCGCCGACAAGAACGCCGGAAAGAAGCCGGAAGTGCTCGCCAAGATCGTCGAATCCGGTCTCAAGACGTATTACAAGGAGGTCTGCCTCGTCGATCAGGCTTATGTGATCGACCCCTCGAAGTCGGTCGCACAAGCGGTCAAGGAGGCGGAAAAAGCGGTGGGCGCGCCCATTACGCTGAAGGGATTTGTGCGTTACCAGCTCGGCGACGGCATAGAAAAACCGACCGAAGAGGTTTAAGCGGCGGGCGGCCCTCGGGCCGCCTTTTTCGCATCCGGAGCCTCGCATGAACGAACCGCTGTTCAAACGCGTCGTGGTGAAGCTCAGCGGAGAGGCCCTGATGGGGTCGGAGACGCACGGTCTGCACGCGGCGACGCTGCACCGTTTCGCCGCCGATCTGAAGGCGGCGGCGAAGCTTGGCGTGCAGGTCGCGGTGGTGATCGGCGGCGGCAATTTTTTTCGCGGCCTCGAAGGGGCCGAGAAGGGTATCGAGCGCGCGCGCGCTGACTCCATCGGCATGTTGGCGACAGTGATGAACGCGCTCGCCATGGAAGGAGCGTTGGAAGAGATCGGCCAGCCGGCGCGGGTGCTTTCCGCCGTGGCGATGCCCTCGCAATGCCAACCCTATTCGCGCCAGGCGGCGCTGGCGCATCTGGTCAAGCACCGGGTCATCCTGCTCGCCGGCGGCACCGGCAACCCGTTCTTCACCACCGACACGGGCGCCGCGCTGCGCGCAGCGGAGCTGTCGTGCGACGCGGTGATGAAGGCGACCAATGTCGATGGGGTCTATACCGCCGACCCGAAGAAGGACCCGGAAGCGCGCCGTTACGAACGCCTGACCCACGACGAGGCGATCCAGCGCAATCTACAGGTGATGGATACGGCGGCGTTCGCGCTGGCGCGCGACAACCGGATTCCGATCGTCGTGTTCTCGGTGCACGAGCCCGGCGCGATCGAAGCGGCGCTGCTGGGGCGGGGACGGGCGACCTACGTGATGCCGTGAAGCCGGCGCTCGCCGCGGATGCGGCGCCATCGCCGCGCGCCAAAGACCAAGCGCCGTTGCATAGGTAGTTTCCGAACCTGTCCGGCGGGGCGCTCGGCGGATAGGGTCAATAGCCGACGTCCGCGGCCTTCGTTTGCTTTGGATCGCGCGCTCGCGCAGATAGAATTGGCTGAAGACATGGCCCATCCCGCTCTCGCGCCCAGCATCGGTCGCGACTTCGACCCGTTCCTGTACGCTTCGATTGGCCAGGACAGGCACGGACAAGCGCTCAGCGTCATATCCGCGCTCGCGCGATCGGACCTCGACCCCTGGCGCGAGGCGATAGCGCTGTCGCGGATGTCGCTCCCAGCGGCGACCCAACGCCTTTCACGGATGATCGCCGCGTTGCCCGGCGAACCCGCGCCGGCGCGGCCGCTCGAGGCCATCGCCGGCGATCTGATCGCATTGCTGCCGGCGGGCCGCGGCCTCGTTCCGCCGTTGCCTGAGGCGATGGCGGCGGCTGTCGGCCGCCCGAACGGGCGTCTGCGGTTTGGCCTGGCCGCGACCGCTGTTTTGGCGGCGATTGGACTGCTTGTCTCGTTGCAGTCGTCCCAGGGGCCGGACCGGCGGCCGCGAACGGAGCCCCAGGCGCAACATGCTCCGTCCGAGACTGCCAATCCTGACTCTCGTCCCGCCAATACAGCCGGCTCGGGGCCGACCTGAAGAAACAGAAAAGCCGGCCGTTTGATTGATCGAACACGGCGTCGGCGGCGGCTCCATCGACGCATGGGTAGAATCCGAGGCTGTCGGATCCAGGCGCGACGAGGCAACACTGCGCCTCGCCACCTCGACGAGGCGATCAAGCGCCCGACCCCGGAAAGACCGCGACCATGTTCCTGCTTGAAGCTTATCTCGTTCCGCTCGCCTGTTTCGTGGCGATCCTGTTGGTCGATCGCTTCGGTGCGGATACTGCGCGAATACGAACGCGCGGTCGTCTTCACCCTCGGCCGCTTTCAGCGCGTCAAGGGCCCCGGGCTCGTGCTGTTGATTCCGTTCGTCCAGGAAATGGTGCGGGTGGATTTGCGCATTCAGGTGATCGAAATTCCGAGCCAGGACGTGATCTCGCGCGACAATGTCTCGATGAAGGTCGACGCGGTGCTCTATTTCAACGTCGTCGATCCCGAGCGCGCGATCATCAAGGTTCAGAATTTCATGCCGGCGACCAACATGCTTGCGCAGACCACGCTGCGCGCGGTGCTCGGACAGCACGATCTCGACGAGATGCTCTCCGAGCGCAAGAAGCTCAGCACCGACGTGCAGGCATTCTCGACTCCGCTACGGAAACCTGGGGCATCAAGGTCAGCAACGTCGAAATCCGCACCGTCGAGCTGACCGACAACATGGTCCGCGCGATCGCCAAGCAGGCCGAGGCGGAACGCGACCGCCGCGCCAAGGTGATCCACGCCGAGGCGGAATTCCAGGCCTCGCAAACCCTGGTGAACGCCGCGCAAGATTCTCGGCAGCGTGCCGGCGGCGATGCAGTTGCGCTATCTCCAGACCCTGACGGAAATCGGCGCCGAGCAAAATTCGACCGTCGTGTTCCCGATGCCGATCGACATCATGAAGCCGTTCCTCGACCTGCTCGAGAAGGCGGATCGATCGACGCCGGCGCGCGCCAACGGCGCGGACAAGGCGCAATTCTCGGTGGTGTCGGACGCGGGCCACTGACCCCGCTGTTCGCGCCAGCGCATTTCGGAACGCGTCGGCTTTTCGAGCCCCTTTCGAGGCGCCAAAGCCTTTTTGCGCTAGCGCAAGGACGGCCCAAGACGCCAAGCACATGGTCGCCGCAGTGCGTGAAATCGCGAGTGCGGCGCTCGACGTCGATGCAGTTCGCCGGCGCCAAGCGCTCGGCGAGGCCGGAGGCAAACAACAATGACCGTTAACGTGTCTTCCCACGAGCTGAGTCGCGGATCGGATGTTCAGGCCGCAGCCAACGACGATTCGATCCTAAACTCGCATGACTTGAGTCTGATGGACGCCTATTGGCGCGCCGCCAATTATCTGTCCGTCGGTCAGATCTATCTCTACGACAATCCGATGCTGCGTGAGCCGTTGAAACTGGCGCACGTCAAACCGCTGGTCGTCGGGCATTGGGGCACGACGCCGGGGCAGAATTTCATCTACGTTCATCTCAACCGCACAATCAAGCTGCACGATCTCGACATGATCTACGTCGCCGGGCCCGGGCATGGCGGACCGGCCCTGGTCGCCAACACCTATCTCGAAGGCAGCTACAGCGAGATCTATCCCGACATCAGTCAGGACGAATCCGGGATGAAGCGGCTGTTCAAGCAATTCTCATTTCCCGGCGGCATTTCCAGCCATGTTGCGCCGTCGACGCCCGGCTCGATCCACGAGGGCGGCGAACTCGGATATTCGCTGAGCCACGCCTTCGGCGCCGCTTTCGACAATCCTGGACTGATCGTCGCCTGCATCGTCGGCGACGGCGAGGCCGAGACCGGGCCGCTCGCGACCGCGTGGCAATCCAACAAATTCCTCGATCCGATCTCCGACGGCGCGGTGCTGCCGATCCTGCATCTCAACGGCTACAAGATCAGCAATCCGACGATTCTCGCCCGCATATCGCACGACGAACTGGAGAAATTCTTCGAGGGTTGCGGCTGGACCCCGCTGTTCGTCGAGGGCGACGAGCCCGAGGTCATGCACCGCCTGATGGCGGCGACCGTGGAGGACGCGATCGACCGGATTCACGCCATCCAGAAGCGCGCGCGAGAAGACAAGGACGCCACGCGTCCGCTGTGGCCGATGATCGTGCTGCGCTCGCCCAAGGGATGGACCGGACCCAAGGAGGTCGACGGCCTCAAGATCGAGGGCACGTTCCGCGCGCATCAGGTGCCGATTCTCGTCGACGCCAAGCATCCCGATCATGTGGAGTTGCTGGAAAGCTGGATGAAGAGCTACCGGGCGGAGGAACTGTTCGACGCCGACGGGACGCTGAAGGCCGAGCTCGCGGAACTGGCGCCCAAGGGCGCGCGCCGCATGGGCGCGAACCCGCACGCCAACGGCGGGATTTTGCTGCGCGACCTCAAGATGCCCGATTTCCGGACTCACGCGGTCAAGGTTCCCTCGCCCGGCGCCGTAGACGCGCAGGACACGCTGGTGCTGGGCGCGTTCCTGCGCGACGTCACAAGCGCGAACATGGATCGGCGCAACTTCCGCATCTTCGGACCCGACGAGACGCTGTCGAACCTGCTCGGCGACGTGTTCGAGGTCACCAATCGCCAGTGGGACGCCGAGGAGATCGAGGGCGACGAATTTCTCGCGCCCGCCGGCCGCGTCGTCGATTCCCAGCTCAGCGAGCATCAATGCGAGGGATGGCTGGAGGGCTATCTGTTGACGGGCCGGCATGGTCTCTTCAACAGCTACGAAGCGTTCATCCGTATCGTCGATTCCATGTTCAGCCAGCACGCGAAATGGTTGAAGGTCACGCTCGAACTGCCTTGGCGGCGCAAGATCGCCTCGCTCAACTATCTACTGGCCTCGCATGTCTGGCAGCAGGATCACAATGGCTTCACCCATCAGGACCCCGGGTTCCTGGATCATGTCATCAACAAGAAGGCCGATGTCGTGCGCGTCTATCTGCCGCCAGACGCCAATTGCCTGTTGTCGGTGTTCGACCATTGCCTGCGAAGCCGCCACTACGTCAATGTGGTCGTCGCCGGAAAGCACGCGCTGCCGCAATGGCTGACCATGGCGCAAGCGGCGATCCACTGCACGCAGGGAATCGGCATCTGGCAATGGGCAAGCAATGACCAGGACGCGGAGCCGGACGTGGTGATGGCCTGCTGCGGCGATACGCCGACGCTGGAAGTGTTGGCCGCGGTCTCGATCCTGCGGGAGCGCCTGCCCGATGTGAAGGTCCGCGTCGTCAACGTCGTCGATCTGATGCGGCTGCAACCTGCGGCCGAACATCCGCACGGCCTCAGCGAGAAGGACTACGATTCGCTGTTCACCAGGGACAAGCCGATTATTTTCAACTTTCACGGCTACGCTTCGCTGGTCCACGGTCTCACCTATCGGCGATCCAACCGGCGGATGCATGTGCGCGGTTACAAGGAAGAGGGCACCATCACCACCGCTTTCGACATGCGTGTGCAGAACGAAATCGACCGCTTCCATCTGGTCCAGGATGTCGTCGATAACCTCGACCATCTGGGCGGCAAGGGCGCCTATCTCAAGCAGAAGATGCGCGACAAGCTGATCGAGCACAAACTTTTCATCGACGAGCACGGCGAAGATTTGCCGGAGGTTCGCAACTGGAAATGGCCGGCGGCGAGCTGAAGCCACGCGATTCTCGCGGGAGGGCGCGGCCCGGTCCCGTTAGGCCGGCGCGGCCGCGTCAACTATCGAGGCGCCGCCGATGGCGCGCTCGATCGCCGCCACGAGATCGGGTCTGCGATACGGCTTCTGGATCAGCACTGCGTTCGGGCCGAGCGCAAGGTTGCCGAGGATATCGCCGGTGACGAACACGTGCGGAACGTGCCCGTCGCGAATGATTTCCCTGACCGCGGCGACGCCGCTGCGCTCGCCGAGCCCGATATCGACGATCATCAGATCGGGCTGGCAGTTCCGAGCCGCCGCCACGGCGGCGTCCGCGTCCACTTCCACCGCGACGACGACGTGGCCGAGATCCTCCAGCACCTCCGCGAGCAGCGGGCCGATCATGGGATCGTCCTCGACGATCAGCACCCGCAGCGGTCTCATTATTTGACCCCAGCGGCGATGTTCGCTGTCGTTCTCGCCACGGTCTTCGCGCCGCAAGGCGATCGGCGGATCGGTGTTCGCCGGGGAACGACGCCGGCGCGCCACGAAGCGTTCGGGCCTTCGTCGATAACGGGAGAAGCCTGCATATGCTTGGCTTTCGCGGCCGGAGGAATGTTTCAATCGCGCTTGGTGTGCGCCCCGACTGGCCGAAGTTGATTATCGACGGCGCGCCATATCTCGGTGAAGGGGTCGGCGGCGCCCGAGTCGCTGTGGGTCGGTGGCATGGCCAGGCCTTGTGTTACCCGCGTGCGAGCGGCGTCGAGGCGGCGGAAGACGTCGCCCTGCGAAACAGGTTAGCTGACAATGGGGCGTGGGGAGAGAGACGGAAACTACGCATTTTCATCCGGAAATCGCTCCCGCTCGGGAACTGTGCACCGGGTCCAGGCGTTAGGGCGCGGGGTAAGCCAGCCGCCATTCGGCGATCTGCGCCGTCGCGGTGTTCACTCGGACGCGCGATCGCCGGCGTCGAGGATCCAAGTGCGTTCGCCGAACGCGACGTAAATGCGCTCCTGGCCGAGCGCCGCGCCGAGTTCGGCGGCCAGTTCGTTCAGCATCGTCTCGATGGCGGCGTCAGGGAGATGGCCGAGATAGGCGTGGACGGCCTCGCCCGTGAACAAGGCGACCGGTTCTCGGTCCGAGCCGACCGTGCCGTCGGGCCGCGGCCAAGCGTAAGCGACCTCCGCGCGCGCGAACATGCCCGACAGCGCTGGCAACCCCGCCTCGACCCGGCGCTTCATCCAGGCGCGCGCAGTGCGCGCGGCCTCGGAAACGTCAAACACGCGGCCCTCCGCGTCCCAACCTTCGCGCAATCCGACGCTGATGCGAAAATCGCGCCGAACCCCGCGCGAGCCGGGCACGACGATGTAATCTTCGCGCCGCGGCGCGGGCGGCGGGGGATGCGAGACTTCCGACATGGCGAACCCGCTCCGTTCGCTTCGACGGCTCCGATCAACCGCGAAACGATCGAGACGCCCATAGAAAGCGCAGGCGCTTCCAGAAGTCCAGACGGCCGCCGCGTGCGCGCTCGCCGACGCTGGGCGCCGGCTCCTTGAAATCGGTTTGGGGTTGCAGTGGGGGGTCGATGTCTTGGCCGTCTTGGCTGACCCAAAATAAAGCCGCCGCCTCGTCGAGATGGCCATCGGTTTCGGGGACTTCGAATGGCGACTGCGGCGCGAAGGCGGCGGACTCCACCGTCGGGTCCAGGAGCCCGCTGCGGGTCGACTCGACAATATGCAACGCGCATTCGGTCTTCGCGTTCGCAATGATGTCCTCGACCTGCCGCTCAATCGCAATCGCGAGCGCAGCCGAAACGTTCAGCGGGCGTCGTGGCATGCTTCACTCCAGTCTCTCGCTCGGCTACGGCCATTGGGGACGACTCCTGCCGCAACAGCGCGGCTCCATAAGACCTATACGCACATTTACCGACTGTTCGCCGGCCGTTGGGTCGAACCTTTGCCGGACGAGCGCGCCCGCCAGAGCCGGAAACTACGCAAGCGCGGCGGCAACGACGCATCCGGGCCCGACTGATCGCAGCGGAGGATCATACGAACTCGTGGGAACCCGTAAGTTACACGTCGATTTGCACGCGGTCGAGGGTCGTTAAGGATTTTTCGCCGGCGCAACGCTGGGCGCGGCATTGCTCTGGGTCGTCAGGCTTCGGTAAACGCCGGCCGGCCACGCCAGGGCGCCGGGCAGCGCTTGCGCAACCCCCTCGGAGAGCTGCGAGGTTGTGGCCTCATTCGCCTTAACCTTGAGGGCGGGGGCGAGTTCGACCCCGACGCCGACAAGGTAGACAATCACGATCAGACCTAGCAGCGCGCGCATCTATGGGCCCTCTACTGATTGCGCCGCCGCTTGTCGCAGCTGCGACATGATGGTTCTTCTTCGCCAGGCTAGCCCCAACGTCGGCCCCAACCGCCGCCCCAGCGACTCCGGCCCGCAACGAGGCGAAGGATAAGGAGGAGCAGCAGCGCGCCGATTGTCGCGTCGATGATCGCCGCCACAAGCCCGGTCCCAAGTAAGATTCCCAATCGCGGCATCAACCAGTCGCCGATAAAGGCGCCGAGAATGCCGACGATGAGATCGCCGACGAGTCCAAAGCCCGCGCCTCGCATGATCTGGCCGGCGAGCCAGCCCGCAATCAGGCCGACGACGAGAATGACGACAAGGCTTTCGTTGGACATCGCGTCGGTCTCGTTGCTCGTGAGCGTCGGGTGACGCCTCAGTAAAACTCTTTGCATGAGGAAGCGTTCCCGCGGAAGCCACGGAATCTACGCACGCTAAGTCACAGGGTCACGGCTGTACGACGCTGTCGCTCAACCCAATCGCGCCAGAACCTCATGGCGGCGGCCGTCGTCCATCAGCGGCACGCGGACCGGCCGCTCTGCGATTTCGACCCCGTCCACGGTAGCGAAAACCACGCCCCGGTTGACGCCGTCGGGATTTTCCACGCGGACGGCGTAGCTCGCGGTCTTGTAAGCGAGCGTCGCCTCGAAATGGCCCCAGCGCTTGGGGATGCACGGATCGATGCGCAGCGTCGCGCCGCTGGAACCTGCAATCCGAGCAGGCTCTCGACGCCCGCGCGCTGCATCCAGCCGGCCGAGCCGGTGTACCAGGTCCAGCCGCCGCGCCCGACATGGGGCGGCATGGAGTAGATGTCGGCGCAAACGACATAGGGCTCGACCTTGTAGCGATGCACGTCGGCGCGGGTTCGCGCGTGATTGATCGGGTTGAGCATGGCGAACAGCTCCGCCGCCTTGTCGCCCTCGCCGAGCGCGGCGAACGCCATCACCGACCAGGTCGCGGCATGGGTGTATTGGCCGCCGTTCTCGCGCACGCCGGGCGGATAGCCCTTGATGTAGCCGGGATCGAGCGGCGTCTTGTCGAACGGCGGCGCGAACAGCAGCGCCAGACCCGTCGTCGCGCCGGATCAATTCGCGATCGAGCGCCGCCATCGCCCGCGCGGCGCGCGCCCGGCGTCGCCGCGCCGGACAGCACCGCCCAGGACTGCGCGATGGAGTCGATCCGGCACTCGCTCGTCTGCGGCGCGCGCCGAGCGGCGCGCCGTCGTCGAAATAGGCCCTGGTGATACCAGTCGCCGTCCCAGGCCTCGCGCTCCAGCGCGACCTTCAAGGCGTCGGCGTGCATGCGTCCATTTGTCCGGCGCGCTCGGTCTCGCCGCGCGCCGGCGCCAGCGGCGCGAAAGCCGTCAGCGCCGCATGCAGGAACCAGCCGAGCCAGACGCTCTCGCCCTCGCCCTTCTCGCCGACGCGGTTCATGCCGTCGTTCCAGTCGCCGGTCCCGATCAGCGGCAGGCCGTGCCGGCCGACCGCGAGGCTGTCGATCCAGCGCGAGCGCGCAATGCTCGAACAGCGTCGCGCTGCGTTTCCGAGACCGTCGGCAGGAAGAAATTGTCCGTCTCGTCCGGCCGCCAGCAGCGGCGCCTTCGAGGAAGGGAATGGCTTCGTCGAGCACGCAGCGTGTCGCCGGTGGCTTCGACATATTGCGCGACGGCATAGGCGAGCCAGGCGCGGTCGTCGGAGATCCGCGTGCGCACGCCCTGGCCGGAATGCGGCAGCCACCAATGCTGCACGTCGCCCTCGACGAACTGCCGCGCCGCCGCGCGCAGCAGATGCTCGCGCGTCAGATCGGGCCGCGCCGCGGCGAGCGCCATGCCGTCCTGCAACTGGTCGCGAAAGCCGTAGGCGCCGCTGGCCTGATAGAAGGCCGAGCGCGCCCAGACGCGGCAGGCGAGCGTCTGATAGAGCAGCCAGCCGTTCAGCATGATGTCCATCGCCCGGTCGGGCGTCTTGACCTCGATGGCGCCCAGCGTCTCGTCCCAGAAGGCGCGCGATCTCGGCTTCGACGGCGTCGAGATCGGCGGCGCGATAGCGTCTGGATCAGTCGCGCGCGCCTCTTCGCGCGTGGCGGCGTCGCCGAGGAAGAACACGATCTCGGCCGACGCCGCCGGCCGGCAGCTCGAGCGTGGTGCGCATCGCGCGCGCAGGGATCGAGAGCCGGCGCCGACCTTGTTGGACAGCGCCGCCGCGCTCGCCAGCGCCGCCGGGTTCGCCAGCGTGCCGTTGCGGCCGATGAATTCGCGCCGGTCGCCGGTCCAGTCCGTCTGCGCGCCGCGCATGTCGGCGAAGGCGACGCGCGAGCCGAACGCCGTGTTCCAGGGATTGCGCGCGAACATCGCGCCGGTCTCGGCGTCGATCTCGGTTTCGACGAAGGCGAGCGAGGCGGATCGCGACGGCGCCGAGCACCCATTCGACATAGGCGGTGACGCTGAGCGACGCGGGCGCGGCCGGATGTGTTGGTCAGCTCGCAGGCGCGATATCTTGATCGACCCCTCGAGCGGCACGAATTGCAGCGAGATCGGCGGCGATCGCCGTGCGCCGTGTGCTCGAAGCGGCTGTAGCCCCGACCGTGACGGGCGACATAGGTCGCCTGCGGCGTCGCGGATCGGCAGCGCCGTCGGGCTCCAGACCTCGCCGGTCTCCTCGTCCCGGAGATAGAACGCCTCGCCCGGCGGGTCGCTGACGGGATCGTTCGACCAGGGCGTGAGCTGGTTCTCGCGGCTGTTGCCGGACCAGGTGTAGCCGCCGCCTTCGGTCGCGGTCTGGAAGCCGAAGGCCGCATTGGCGATGACGTTGATCCAGGGCGCCGGCGTCGATTGGCCGGGGCCGAGGATCGTCACGTATTCCTTGCCGTCCGCAGCCGAAGCCGCCGAGCCCGTTGAAGAATTCGAGTTCGGGCGATCGCGCCGGCGGCGATCGCTGGCGTGACGCGGCGCCGGCGCGATTTGGCGACGAGCGCGAATCGGCGGGCTGCGCATTTGCGACGCGATCGAGTTGATCGGACGAGGCTGCCGTGCTGCGCGGCGAGCACGACGCGCGCCGCGGAGATCAGCAGCGACCGCGCTCGGCGCGTCGATCAGGTCGGCGCGCAGCACGAAGACCCGGCCGGGTCGACGCTCGACGCCGGGAATCGGCCGCGACTGACTGGCGCGCACCAGGGTCTCGATGCGCGATCTGAAGATCCTGCACGTAGGAGGACCGGCGCTCGTTCAGGATGACGAGATCGACCGCGAGCTGCTTCATCCGCCAATATTCGTGCGCCTTGCAGGATCTGGCGCGACGACGTCGAGATTGTCGATCTCGGCGATGCGCAGCAGCACGATCGGCAGGTCGCCGGATATGCCCTGCGACCACAGCCCGGATTGCGGGCCCGAACCTTGCCGGATCGTGTCCGAGGACGGGCGCAGCGCCGGGCTCGCGATAGATGACGTGGCTCGGCGAGCCGCTGAAACAGCCCGGCCTCGCCCGGCTTGACGCCGAGATGATGCAGTTGCACCTGCGCCTGCGTCCAGGCGAGCGTCGTCGCCCGCTCGTAGGCCGCGGCGTCGCGATGCTTGTCGATGCTGGTCGAGCAGCGCCGCGCGCGTCGCCGCCGCCATCGTCCAGAACGCGACGCGGACGCGTCGCGCCGGGCGCGATCGTTGACGCGACGGCGCAGCGCGAAGATCGGATCGAGCACCGCGCCGACCGAATTCGATCAGCGGCCGCGCGTCGAGCATCGCGATCGGCGCGTCGACGCCATGCCCGCGGCCGAGGAAGCGCGCCCGGTCGGTCTCGAATTCCGGCTTGCCGACGGCCTCGCCGTTGGCGACGCTGAGATGCGCGGCCCAGATCTCCGGCTCGGTCGGCGTGCGCTTGCCGTCGCGTCGCGACGAATCGCGCCGAGATCGGCGAGATATTCGGTCTCGACGAACAGCTTGGCGAAGGCGGGATGCGCGATGTCGGCGCTCTGCGGCCCGAGCGCTCAATTCGGCATAGGAGGTGATTTCGATTTCGCGCGTGCGAACTCCGGCATTGGTGATGGTGACCCGGCGCACCTCGGCGTCGTCCTCGGCGGAGACGAGCACGTCGAGCGTCGTCGTCAGCGCGCCGTCGCGCCGGGTGAACTCCGCGCGATCCTCGTTGAACAGCACGGAATATTCGTCGGGCTCCGCGCCGGTCGGCTGAAAGCCGGCCGACCAGACGGCGCCGCTGCGCATGTCGCGCAGAAAAATATAGGAGCCGCTGTCGTCGCGCGTCGCGTCCTCGCGCCATCGCGTGATCGCCATATCGCCCCAGCGGCTGTAGCCGGAGCCGGCGGCGGTCAGCATCACGGCGTAGCGGCCGTTGGAGAGCAGCAACGTCGAGGGGATTGGATTGGTGCGGCGAGACGATCTTGCGCCCGCCGGAGGGATCGGCCTCGCTGGCGCGCGCCGCCGACTTGACCTCCGCCGCCCAAGGCCGCGTCGCGGCGACCTCGCGCGGAACGCGCTCCTGCAACAGCAGTTCGGTCGCCTGGATGATCGGTTCGGCATGAAAGCGCTCGCGCATCACGCCGTCGAACAGCGCGTTGGCGATCGCGACGATGGTCATGCCCTGGTGATGCGCCATGAAAGCGCGCACGATGCGCGAAGTCTCGCCCTCCGGAACGCGCGTCGGCGTGAAATCCACCGCCTCGTAGAATCCGTAGCGACCTCGCGCGCCCATCTTCGCCAGGCGCTTGAAATTCGGCGACGCCGGCCGAGGGATCGACCATGGCCGCCAGGCCGGTCGCATAGGGCGCGACGACGCGTGTTTTCGCCCAAGCCCGCGCTTCAGGCCGAGGCCGGGCACGCCGAAATTGGAATATTGGTAGGTGAATTCCAGATCGCGCGCGTTGTAGGCGGACTCGGAAATCCCCCATGGCAACCCGAGCTTCGCGCCATATTCGATCTGCCGGCGCACGATCAAGTCGATCCGTCTGTTCGAGCAGGCTGCCGGCGGGCGCGCGCATGACCAGCGGCGGCATCAGATATTCGAACATCGAGCCCGACCAGGAGATCAGCGCCGCGCCGCGCGCGACCGGCGTCGCCGCGCGGCCGAGCCGGAACCAGTGGCGGGCGGGTAGGTCGCCCTTGGCGATGGCGAAGAAGCTCGCCAGGCGCGCTTCGGAGGCCAGCAGATCGTAGCAATTGGGATCGAGCGCGGACTCCGAGATTCAAATAGCCGATCGAGAGCAACTGCCGCTCGGTGTCGAACAGAAAGCCGAACTCCATCGCCATCGCCATCGCGCGGAAGGCGTCCTCCAAGCACGATCAGCCGTGCGTCTGCGCGCCGCGACGGCGGCCGCCGACGGACGCCAGATCCGTCGCGATGCGCGGCGATGGCCGTCAGGCTCGCCTGCGACCAGTAAAGCAGATCCGACGCCGGCGCCGTCGCTGCGCTCGAGAGCGATGGCGCTCGCGATGTCGATCGAGGATCGCGCCCGTCGTTGGCGAGTTGCGCCCAGTTGGCCGCGATCGCTTCCTCGTCGCCGACGGCGCTGCGCGAGCGTCTTGGACATCGCCGCGAGCGAATCCTCCAGTTGGCGCGGCGTCACCGTCTGGGTTCTGCGCCCGGCGCGCAGACGGACGGCCTCTTCGGCAGTCAGCGCGAGCGTGTCGGCGACGCCGGCCCGCCGCGACGTCGCCGATCGGCGGCGATCTGCCGCCATTCCCGGCAGGCGTTGGCGAGCGCGATGAGGTGTCCGGCGAGATTGCCGCTATCGACCGAGGACACGTATTTCGGATCGAGCACGCGAAGATCGCGCGTGTCGTACCAATTGTAGAAATGGCCGCGAAAGCGCTGCATGCGGTTCATCGTCGCGAGCGTCGCCTCCAGACGTTCGATCGCCTGCGTCGCGCCGATCCAGCCGAAATCGCGGGCGCTGACGACGGAGAGCAGATAGAGGCCGATGTTGGTCGGCGAGGTGCGGTGCGCGATCGCCGGCGTCGGGTCTTCCTGGAAATTGTCGGGCGGCAGCATGTTGTCGGCCGTGCGTCACGAAGGTCTCGAAGTATCGCCAGGTCCGCCGCGCGGTCTGCCGCAGCGACCTGCGTCTCCGCTTCGGAGATCGCGAGCCCGCTCGCGCGGCCCGGAGGCAGGCTGACGCAGCGCGCGACGGCGGGCGAGACGAGCCAAAGCGCGACGAAGGGCGCCGCGAGCGGCCACGCCCCGTGCCCGAACAGCAGCGCGATCAGCAAGGCCGCGACCGCGAGCGCCGAGCGCCCCGACATTCGCAGCGCGAAGCCGCGCGAGATCGAGCCGCTTGCCCGCGGTCGGCCTGCGCCGCGGGCGTCCATTCGAGCAAATGGCGGCGGCTGACGAAAAGCCGCCACAGCGTGCGCGCGATGGCGTCGCTCATCAGCCAGGCCTGATCGGCGAGAAACGTGACGTTCAAGGCCGACAAGATCGCGGCCAGCCGCAAATCCTCGCCGAGCGCGCGGACGTGACCGGAAACCGCAACGCCGGGGCGCCGCGCCGGAACGGCCGAAATCACGGGGATGAGATTCGGCAACGACGATCGTCGCGAGCATGAACGCCGTCCAGACGAGCGCAGCGGGCAGAAGGGCAGCGTCCATCCGAGCACGAGCGCGAGCACGGCAGTCGGCGCCGACAGCGTCCGCCTGCAGATTGTCGATCATCTTCCAGCGGCCGATCCGCGGGAACTCGCGTTCGGCGCTCGCGCCCGCTCGGCTTTCGGGCGAAGCCGAGAATCCAGGGCAGCAACTGCCAGTCGCCGCGCGCCCAGCGGTGATGGCGCGACGCGCTGACGTCGTAGCGCGACGGGAATTCCTCGACGACTTCGACATCCGAGGCGAAGCCCGGCGCGCGCGAACGTTCCCTCGAACAGGTCGTGGCTCAGCAGCGTCGAGTCGGGCGCGCGGCCCGCGAGCGCCGCCTCGAAGGCGTCGATGTCGTAGATGCCCTTGCCGGCGTAGGAGCCTTCGCCGAACATGTCCTGATAGACGTCGGAAACCGCCGAGGCATAGGGGTCGATGCCGCTGGCGCTCGAAAAGATGCGCTGGAACAGCGAGCCCTCGCCGCCCTTGGGAAGCGATGGCGTCACGCGCGGCTGCAGGACGGCGTAGCCCTCGACGACTACGCCGCGGTCGGCGTCGAGGCGCGGCCGATTGAGCGGATGCGCCATCTTGCCGATCAGCCGCCGCACGGCGTCGCGCGGCAGCCGCGTGTCCGAGTCCAGGGTGATGACATATCGGACGTTTTCGGGAGGCGCCGCGCGCCGTCCGGCAGCGTCGACGAAGGTGGTGTCCGTCGCGCCGCGCAGCAGCCGGTTCAACTCGTGAAGCTTGCCGCGCTTGCGCTCCCAGCCGATCCAGCGCTGCTCGCTTTCGCTCCAGACGCGCCGGCGATGCAGCAGCAGGAAGCGCGGGCCCGCCGGGCGCGGGGCCGTAGCGCCGGTTGAGGCGATCGATGCCGCTTCGCGCGCAAGACGCGCACGAGCGCCGCGTCGCCCTCTGCGCTCTCGACGTCGGCGTCGGTCCAATCCGACAGCAGCGCGAAGTGCAGATCGCCCTCGGGGCTCGCCAGGTGATGGATTTCCAGCCGCTCCACCAGCTCCGCGATGTCGTCCTGCGTGGTCAGCAGCGTCGGCACGGCGACGATGGTGCGCAGCGCCTCGGGCACGCCGTCGCGCAGCGCCAGCCCCGGCAGCGCGCAGCGCGCGCGACGAACAGCGTGACGATGCGATTGACCACGGCGACGGCGACGTCGATCGCGGAAATCAAGCCGAGCGCGGCCAGAAATCCAAGCTCGACAGCGCCGACGCCCATTTGGCCCATGCAGAATAGCGGCGGCGCCAAAGATCAGGACCAGCGTACGGCGACGATCGAGCCGGCGTAGGCGTCGAAATTCGTGACCGCGCTCAGGCGCGCCGGCCATATCCGGAACCTGCGAAATCCGATCGCCGCCTCGAATTCGCGCCGTCCGCCGGCGACCAGATAATAGCCGGAGTCGCCGCGCCGGGATCGCTCGGTCGGCTCAAGATCCGCAGGAGCGGCGGCTGCGGCCGCGAGCGCCCAGACGCGCGATATCGAGTTCGCTGTGCGCGGAGCCGCGCGCCAATTCCTCGACCGCGCTGCGATAGAGCGTGCGGGTCGCAAAATCCATCTCCAGGAAGCGGCCGCCCTTCGCCAGTTCCACGTCGACGAGGCAGAAGCGCTCGAACAGCTCCTTCCAATCCACCTCGGCGATCACGCGCAGGCTGGTGACGATGTTGCGTACGGTGACGTTCGCGGCCCCCTGGCTGCGATGGACCTCGCGCACCGCCGTATCGGCGGTCGTGTCCTGTTTCGCAAGGCGCTCGTCGAGCCACGCGAGCGCGGGCGTGAACTTCGGATCCTGGTCGCGCAGCCGATGCACGAGTTGCACGGCGAAGGCTTCCGGCAGCGGCTCGTCGGGCCGGCCGGCGAACACGGTCGACGCGGGCTCCGGCGCGCGCCCGCCGACGCCGAGCAGCCGATCGGCGAGGCCGTCGGCCTCGCGCCGCACGGCGCGGCTCATCGTGATCTGCTGCGCGAGCCGTCGCAGATTCTCGATCAGCACGATTTGCAGCGTGATCGAGACCGCCCAGAGCTCGCCGATCGTCAGCGGTTGAACTTCCTGATAGGCGTTGACGTAGGCGACGAACATCTCGACGTCGAAGCAACTGTCGGTATGCGCGACGAACGCCCAGGCCATGCCGAACACGCGCGGATAGCCGGCGAACGGGCCCTCAATGAGTTTCGGGAGTTGGCGATAATAGCCGGGCGGCAGATCCGTGGCGATTTGACGGATCTGCTTCTCGACGAGATGATAGTTGTCGATCAGCCATTCCGCCGCCGGCGTGATCGCGCGTCCGTCGACGATGGCCGCGACGATCGAGCGATAGGCGGAGAGCAGCACCGCGCCATTGTCGGCGAGCCGCGCCGACAGCGGCAGCCCGCGCGTCGGCCTATCCGCGACCCGCTGTGCGACCGCGAGACTGCGCGCGTGGGTCTCCAGCCGTTCGACGCTGAACAATTCCTCGCGGATCGGAGTCTCGTCGTCCCACGGCGAGGGCGCCTTCGACACCGCGGGACGCCGTCGCGACGCGCCCGTTGTTGCGGCTGTTTGCAAGCTCGATCTCCGGCCAAGATAAACTCTTGGAGTCCGGGCGCCTGGCGGCGTCCGGACGACGCACGCTTTCGAAAGCCGCCCGCCGACTAGGCGTCGGCCCGCCGCGAAAGCGGGACTGCGGCGCCCGCGCATTTGAGGCTAGTCCCGGTTTTTCGTGCTCGTCAGCCTCGGAAATTACGCAAGCAGATCGCGGCCTCTGTCGCGGGTCTCGCAAGCGTGAGTAGTTTCCGTCTCTCGACCCGCGCGGGCGGATGGTCGAGGGTCCGTCGCCGCGCGGAGCGAGTGGACAAGCGTTCGATTTGGCCGCGGCCGCCACATACCGCTCGCCGCGATGGCCGGCGCGAGCATAGGTAGAACTCGCCGCGGAACTGAGGAACCGGACCCGACACACAAACTCCTGGAGTCGTTCACTATGGATTTGTGTCTCGTGCGCGTGTAGGATCGGGCGACCCCATTGACCTGACGCCAAGGGTCTACTTATTCGGAAAGCAGCGAAATGGCGGCCACGCGTCCGCAGCCTGGCGAAGCCATCAAACCGGCATGGAACCGGGTCGCGATTGCTGCGGCCAAGCGCGCAGATTTTTTGATTGTCGCGATCGGCGTTTCGGCGGGCGGACTCGAAGCTTGCAAGAAACTTATGGACGCCTTGCCGGCAACTAACGGAATCGCGTTCGTGATCGTTCAGCATCTGGAGCCGAGTCGCGACACGCTGCTGGTTGACTTGCTGAGCGCACGGACGTTGATGCTGGTGGTCCAGGCAAGCGACGGCATGGCGATTGAGCGCGACCGCGTTCATATCATTCCCCCCGGCGCCTATCTTTCGGTAGACGACAAAGGCGTCTTGCGCCTTTCGAAGCCGCCGGCGCGGCACGCGGCGCGGCTTCCCTTCGATTTCCTGTTGAACTCGCTGGCCAAAACCTTCGGCGACCGGGTCGTCTGCGTCGTTATGTCGGGCACGGGCGCCGACGGCAGCTTGGGATTGCGGGCAGTTAAGGCGAAGGGCGGCGTCGTTCTCGCCCAGGAGGCCGGCGAGGCTGGTTATGAGGGCATGCCGCGCAGCGCGATCGCGACCGGGGGCGTCGATCATATTCTCACGGCCGCTAAGATCGCCGCGTGGCTCGTCGAGCGCGGCGCGGAGATTGGCTCAGCGGCGGGCAAATCGCCGCAGCCGGTTCACTATTGGCTGCCTGACATCATCGAGCTCTTGCGCAAGAAGACGGTGCACGACTTCACACTCTACAAGCGCGGCACGTTGCAGCGCCATGTCGAGCGGCGGATGGCCATGGCGGGCGTCAAGACCGAGCAATCCTACGTCGCGTTGCTGCGCAGGGACGAAGCCGAGCTTGAACAGCTGTCGCAGGAGATGTTGATCAACGTCACGAGTTTCCTCCGCGATCCCACGGTGTTCAATTATCTCGCTCACGAAATCGTCCCCGGCCTCGTCGACGATCATCAGTTGGATCGGCCGTTGCAAAGTGTCGCGATACA
>CAWIEP010000067.1:0-15811 GCA_963835115.1 uncultured Pseudomonadota bacterium | reverse complement strand
AGGGACGAGCCGGCGCCTATGCGCGCTTCTTGCAACTCTATCGCCGGCATGTGCGGCGGATGACGCTCGACGAAGACGCCGCTTGGAGCGAGACTCCGGCCCGCGGCCCGAGCGTCGTCAGCGGCGTGCGGGCGCTGCCGCTCGAACTGCGCGAGACGCTGCTGCTCGTTTGCCTCGCCCGCCTTACCCACGCCGAGGCGGCGCAGGCGCTGGACATTCCGCTGTCGCGGCTGCTAGAGCGGCTGGAGCGGGCGCGGTGCCGGCTTGCCGCCCATATGGGCGTCGACGTCGACGCCACGGCGCCGGGCTGGTCCGGCGCGGCGCATCTCAAGGTCATTAAATGAGCGACGGCTACGCTAGCCTGGACGCCCACGCCTATGTCGACAACAGCTTGAGCCCCGCCGAGCGCGATGCGTTCGAAGCGGCGCTGCGCCGCAACTCCAGGCTCCGCGCCAGGGTCGAATCCTGGGAGGCGCAAAACGAAGCGATCCGGCTCGCGTTCGGCGGCGCGCCGCGGTCGCGCCAGGTCTCGCCAGTCGGGCGCCCTTCCAACGAGAACAACGCCGCCCCGAAATCTGCCCCGCCGCACAAAGGCGAACCGCTGCGCAGCGGCGCGCCGCTGCCGCCGCGCCTCGCGCCCGCGCCGGGGCCGATCGGGCGCTGGCGCGCGACGGCGCTCGGCGGCTTCGTCTTCGCCGTCGCGGCCGTTTCGTTCTGCGGCGGCCCCGACGATCCGCGTCAGGCGCTGATGCGGCGCGCCGATGCGGCGCTGCGCTCCGCCGCCGCCTTCGCCGACACCCGGCTCGATTTCGTCTCCGACGACCCCAACGCGGTCTCGGCTTGGCTCAGCGCGCGTTTCGCCCGCATCGACGCGAAGCGGCTCGCCCCGCCCGGCTGGTCGCTGCTCGGCGTGCGCGTCGTCGCAGGGCTCAATTCGGCCGCCGCGCTGGTGCTTTACGAGGACGCGGTGGGCGGCCGCGCCGCGCTCATGCTGACGCCGACCGATGGGCAGCCGGACTTGCCGCCAACCGGCGAACGCGACTCCGATGAAACGATCCTGGCCGGCGCCGCGCATGGGTTCGCCTACGCCGCCGTGGGGCCGACGCGCTCCGGCGTCGGCGCGCTCATCCCCGTCGCCTTCGGCGACTAGTCGCCGCCGTATCGCGCGGCGACTTCCTTGGCCAATCGCTGGCTCTCCGTGAGATAGGCGGCGATCGTCACGCGGGCGTTGGAGGTGCAGACGCGATAACTCAGCCGATAGCTGTCGAAGCCGCGATTGAACGCGCCGGCGAGTTGATCCTTCTCCTCTTGCGGGCTCGGATCGGCCTCGATCAGCCGGGCGATTTCGGTGCGGAACCCGGCGCCATCGCCGTCGCGACAGAGATCGCGCAGATACGCGAGCGCGCCCATCAATTCGGAAAGCCGCAGCAGTTCGGCCTCATAGGGCGGCGCCTCGGACCGCGTCGGCGCCGGCTTCGGGGCCGGCTTGGGCGTGGGCGTGGGTATCACCTTGACGGCCGGCGCGCTCTGCGCGAGCGCGAAGATGAGCGCCCAGACCGCGGGGTTCATCGCAGGGCGATCTCGGCCGCGCGAAGGATGTCGGGCAGTTCCGGTGTGGTCAGGCGGGCGCCGAGGTCGCGCGGATCGACCCAGGCGATCTCGTCGACTTCGGCGCTTAACGCGGCTCGCCCCGGCGCCAGCGCGCGGCGAACACGGCGATGACGAAATGCGCGCGCACCCGCGCGCCTTCGCGATGGATCGGCTCGACGTGGCGGACGAAGCCGGCGATGTCGGCCTCGATCCCCGACTTCCTCTTGCAGTTCCCGTGCGGCCGCCGCCTCAAGCGTCTCGCCGATCTCGACCACGCCGCCGGGCAGCGAGAATGCGCCGCGCCACGGCGCCTTGGCCCGCCGCGCGATCAGCGCGCGGCCGTCGCGGAACACGGCGGTCGAGACCGCCAGGATCGGCCGCGGCGGAAAAACCCGGTCGTCGGCCTCGCTCACGGATAGAGCCGCCGCCGCGTCCAACCTTCGCCCGTCCTGGTAAAGCGGATCCGGTCGTGCAGCCGGAAGGCGCCGTCGGCCCAAAGCTCCGCCTCCTCGGCGTCGAGGCGAAATCCGCGCCAATAGGCGGGGCGCGGAATCTTCGCCCTCGCCGAAGCGCGCCGCATAGTCGGCGACGCTGGCTTCCAGCGCCGCGCGCGACTTCGAGCGGGCGCGACTGTTGGCTCGCCCAGGCGCCGATTTGCGAAACGCGCGGACGGGAACGGAAATAAGCGTCGGCCGTCGCCTCGTCGAGCAGGCGCGACCGATCCGCGAAACCGCGCCTGCCGGCGCAGCGACTTCCAGTGGAACAGGGCGGCGGCCTGCGGCTTGGCCTCGATCTGCCGGCCCTTGGCGCTTTCGACATTGGTATAAAACACCAAACCGCCCGCCTCCGCGCCCTTGCACAGCACCATGCGGACGTCGGGGCGGCCGTCGGCGTCGACGGTGGCGAGCGCCATGCTGTCGGGATCGTTGATTTCGGAGGTTCGCGCCGCGTCGAACCATTGCGCGAACAGCGCGAAAAGGCTCCGCCGCGTCGTCGAGGTTACCAATGCTTAAGCTGGAATCGTTCACTATGCGGGTCTCTGGGAGATGGCCTTGCAAACCATAGTGAGTTTCGCCTCGCGATGCGAGGGGCGCGTTGGGGCCGTGGCGCGGGCGATCGCGCTGACGGCGGGGCTCGGCGGATGTTCGATGCCGATCCCCGGCTTTATCGACGCAGCGCCGACGGGCTCGGTCAAATCGACGTCCTATCCGTTCGCGCAGGAGGATTGGGCGAAAGCCGAGCCGGCGATGCTCGCCGCCATCCGGCGCCGACGCCGCCGACGATCCCGCCCAATGGAGCAACGCCGACAGTGGACGGCGCGGCGTCGTCGTGGGCGTCGGCGCGCGCTTCGCCAAAGAGCGGCGCGACCTGCCGGGCGTTCGTCGCGCGGATAGCCGAGAACGGCGAGACCCGCGCCGTGCAGGGCGACGCCTGCGAAAAGGCGGGCGGCGTGACGCTCTCCGACACGGCGCCGCTGCGGGGCGTGTAGAGCAAGCGCGCTCAGGGCCCAAACGGCGCCGTATCTCTCGGAAGCGTGGCGGGCGCCGTCGGTGTATTGACGGTTCCCCGGCGCGTCGGCATCCACCCTGCTCTTGCAGCTTTGTCCCGTCGAACCCAGATAAAAGCGAAATCGTCGCGCGCCGCTTGAGCGGGCGCGGGGAGTTCGGGGCAACAGATGCGCGATCCCTATTCGGTGCTCGGGCTGGCCAAGACCGCCAGCGCCGCGGAGATCAAGTCGGCTTTCCGGAAGCTGGCCAAGAAATATCATCCAGACCAGAGCAAGGAGCCGAAGGCGAAGGAACGCTTCGCCGAGATCGGCCAGGCCTACGAGATCATCGGCGACGAGAAGAAGCGCGCCGCCTTCGACCGCGGCGAGATCGATGCCGAGGGCAAGCCGCGCGCGCCGCAATTCGAGGGTTTCGGCGCCGGCCCGCGGCGGGGGCGGCGGACCTCCGCAATTTCAATTTCGATTTCGGCGGCGGCGGCGCGGCGGATTCGACCCCGACATCTTCTCCGAACTGTTCGGCGGCGGCGGGCGTCGGACGCACGCGCGGGCCGGCCAAGGCGAGGACGTCGCGCGTCGCGGTGACCGTGCCGCTCGGCGCAAGCGGCGAGCGGCGGCGACGTGCGGGTGACGCTGCCGAACGGCAAAACGCTCGACGTCGCCGTGCCGGTCGGTTTCGAGGACGGCAAGCCGATCCGGCTACGCGGCCAGGGCGAGGCGGGCGCGCGCGGCGGCCGCCCGGGCGACGCGATCGTGACGCGTGCGCTACGCGCCGCACCCGTTGTTCAAGGTCGAGGGCCGCGACTTGCGGCTCGATCTGCCGATCACGCTTTACGAGGCGGTGCTTGGCGCCAAAGTGCGCGCGCCGACGCTTTCGGGCGCCGTCGAAATCGCCGTGCCGGCGGGGACCAGCAGCGGCCGCGTGCTGCGGCTGCGCGGCAAGGGACTGCCGGCGTCGAGCGACCATGCGCAAGGCGATCTGTTCGTGACGCTCGAGAATCGCTCTGCCGCCTAACGAAGACCCGGCGCTTGCGGATCTGATGCGCAAATGGCGCGATGAGAAAGCCTACGATCCGCGCCAGGGGATCATCGCTTGAACGACGGGCCACGCAAGCGCGGACCGACCGCCATCTCCCGTACGCCAGACAACGCCGCACCGTGAACGGCGCGGCGTCTTGGCGTTCTCACGCCTTGTGGGCGTGATGATGATGATGTTGTGGTGGTGATGGTGGTGATGGTGGTGGTGGTGGCGATGGTGGTGGTGGCGATGGTGGTGGTGGTGATGGCGATGATGATGATGATGCGCGCTCTCCGCGGATGCGGTCACGGGGGCGAAGGCCAGGGCCAGGGTCACGACGGCAGCGGCAACGAAAGTCTTGATCACGTTCAGCTCCAAAATAGCAGCGACCGGTCTCCGGCCAGATCACCCATCGGTTTTCGCGCCCGCCAGCTGAATGCAACCTGAATTCATTCTTAACTCATCGTTAAGTTTCTTGGTTATTGTGCCCTTTTTAATACAGTCCGCGTGCGAGATTGTTGGAGGTTTACAGAATCCCGTCTTCGTTAACCTTCATTCAGCCACCGTTCACCTTGGCGTCGGCTTAACTGCAACTTGAACGCCGGCGCGAGATTCGGCGACGGCGATTTGGGGGCGTTGTAACCGTGGCTGGCGCCGCTGGTTTTTCGCTCCCTCGAATTCGTCGCCGCTCGCGCCGGTCTTGCAGGACCGAGTAGCCCCCCGTGTCGATCGCCCAGACCCGCCCCGCAGCCCTGTTGAAGGACGCTGAAGCGCTCGCCGCGCCGTATTTGCAGACGCCGGGCGATGCGCCGTCCATCCTCTCCGACGGGGACATGCTGCGCTGGCGTTATGGGGAGCGGCTCGAAGACGTGCTTGAGGATGCGTGCCGGCGCCACGCCGAGCGCGTCGCCGTCTCCCTCGACGGCCTCGACATCACCTATGCCGAACTCGACGCCCGCGCCAATCAGATGGCGCGTCTGTTCCGCGAACTCGGCGTCCAGCCCGGCGACCGCGTCGCCGTACTGCTCGACCGCGGGCTCGACAGCTATGTGACTCTGCTCGGCCTCCTGAAAGCGCGCGCCGCCTATGTGCCGATCGACGCCAACCATCCGGCCGACCGGCTGGCCTTTATCCTGCAAGATTCGCAGGCGCTGCTCGCGGTCGCCCACCAGCGCTTCGCCGACCGGTTCGCTGCGGATTTCCCGGTCGTGGTGCTCGACCGCGCGCGCTATCGGATCGCCGATCATTCGGAGGCGCCGCTCGGGGGCGAGGAGCGCGGCGCCGGCGCGGATTCGCTCTGTTACGTCCTCTACACCTCGGGCACCACCGGGCGGCCGAAGGGCGTGGCGGTCGCGCATCCCTCGATCTGCAATTTCGTGCGCGTCGCCGCGGAAAGCTACGGCTTCGGCGTCGGCGACCGCGTCTACCAAGGCATGTCGATCGCCTTTGACTTCTCGATCGAGGAGCTTTGGGTTCCGCTTGTCGCCGGGGCCACGCTGGTGCCCAACGCTTCCGCCAACAGCCTGTTCGGCGAGGAACTGGCGGAATTTCTCGACGCCCGCCACGTAACCTGTTTCTGCTGCGTGCCGACGCTGCTCGCCTCGATCGAGCGCGACCTGCCCGACCTTCGCGTGCTGCTGATTGGCGGCGAGGCTTGCCCGCCGGCCCTGGTCGCGCGCTGGAGCCGGGCCGGGCGCACGCTGCTCAACAGCTACGGCCCGACCGAAGCGACCGTCACCGCGACGCTCGGGCGCATGACGCCGGACGAGCCGGTCACCATCGGCCGGCCGCTGCCAACCTATTCTATCGTCATCCTCGCCGCGAGCCGCGCGGAGGTTTTGCCGCTCGGCCAGTCGGGCGAGATCGGCATCGCCGGCGTTGGCGTCGCCGAGGGCTATCTCAACCGGCCGGAACTCACGAACGCCAAGTTCATCGCCGATTTTCTCAGCTTGCCCAACAACCCCTCCGGCCGCATCTACCGCACCGGCGACCTCGGGCGGATCAACGCCAAAGGCGAAATCGAATATCTCGGCCGCATCGACACACAGATAAAACTACGCGGCCATCGCATCGAACTGACCGAAATCGAGTCGGTGCTGCTCGAATATCCCGACGTTTCGCAGGCGGCGGTTGCGACCTTCGAGCCGGTCCCCGGCGCGACTGAACTGGTCGCCTATTACTCGGTCAGGCACGGCGCGCCGGCGCCCGACGTCGCCGTCCTTCTCGCGCATCTGCGGGCGCGGCTGCCGGCCTACATGATTCCGGCCTATCTGGAGCGGCTGCCGTTCATTCCGATGCTGGTCAGCAACAAGACTGACCGCGCGCAATTGCCGAAGCCGAAATCGGCGCCGATCCGGGTCAGCGCCACCGACGCCGAGCCGGAAACGCCGCTCGAACGCTTGCTATGCGAGGCGCTGAAATCGGCGCTGGCGCTCGACAAAGTCTCGGTCGACGGCGACTTCTTCAAGGAATACGCCGCCCATTCGCTGCTGATGGCGCGCTTCTGCGCGCGTATTCGCCAGATGTCGCCGGTGACGCAAGTGGCCATGCGCGACATCTACGCGCACACCACCGTGCGCCGCCTCGCCGCCGCGCTCGGGCGCGCCAAGCCCGCCGTCGAGTTTTACGCCGAGGCGAACAGGTCGGCGCCGAGCCGGCTCGCTTATGCGCTGACCGGAGCGGCGCAAGGCGCATTCTACGCCGTGGCGGGGCTGATCGGCGTGGCGGCGCTGCAGTGGAGTTTCGCCTTCACCTACGCCGCCGTGCGGTCGCCCGCGGCGCTGCTGGGACGCGCGGAGATCATCGTCTCGGCCTGGTTCCTCGGCCTCAATCTGCTGGCGATCGCCGCCAAATGGGCGCTGATCGGCCGCGCCGCGCCGATGACGATCAAACTTTGGAGCCCCGCCTATTTCCGCTTCTGGATGGCCCGACAACTCGTCACGATCGCGCCGGCCTTCCTGTTCGCGGGCGAGCCGCTGTTCAACGTGTTTCTGCGCTGTCTCGGCGCCAAGATCGGCGCGCGCGCGGTGATCGCCACCGCCGCCGTCCCTGTGGCGGCCGACCTCTTCGAAGTCGGCGAAGACGCGGTGATCGCCCATCGGGTGAGCGCGACGGGCTATGGCGCGATCGGGCAGGACCTGCACTTCGGGCCGATTCGCGTCGGCAAGGGCGGCTATGTCGGCGAGGCGAGCGTGCTCGACCACGACGTTTGGCTTGGCGATTTCGCCCAGCTCGGCCACGCCTCGTCGCTGCAACGCGGCCAGCGCGTGCCGGACGGCAAGCGCTATCACGGCTCGCCGGCGGAGGAGACGGCGTCCAACTTCCGTCTGGTTGATGAACTGACGACGGGTCCGTGGCGGCGTGCGTTGTTCACCATCGGCCAGCTCGTGCTGGCGCTCGTCGTGCTCGGCCCGCTCGCCGACATGGCGGCGACCTGGGCGCTGACGCTGTGGGTGGGCAACGCCGACGTCGGCGCTTTGAGCGCCGCGCCGGGCCATAGTGCGCTCGCTCTGCTGCCGAGCGCCTTCGGCCTCGCCGTCGCCCTGTTCGCGGGCGCGCTCGCAACGGGGCTGGCGCTGGTCTACGCCACCCCGCGCTTCCTCAATCTGTTCCTGCGCGAGGGACGGCACTATCGGCTCTACGGCCTCCATCATTTCCTGCAGCGCAACGTCAGCGCGTTCGCGAACTCCGGGTTCTTTCATCTGCTGTTCGGCGACAGCGTTTTCATCGACAAATACCTGCGGCTTGCCGGCGTGAAGCTCGCGCCCGCGCCCTCGACCGGGTCCAATTTCGGCACCGAGCAGTCGTTCGAAAACCCGTTTTTCTGCGCCCTCGGCGCCGGCACGGTCGCCTCCGACGGGCTGACGATGGGCAACGTCACGTTCTCCAGCCACGCCTTTCGCATCGGCGCAGCGCGCGTCGGCGCCAACTCGTTTCTCGGCACCGACGTTTATGTGCCGCCCGGGGCGCGGCTCGGCGACAATTGCCTGATCGGCACCAAGACCATGATCCCGATCGACGGGCCCATGCGCGAAAACCTCGGCCTGCTCGGCTCGCCTGCCTTCGAGATTCCCCGCGCCGCCGCGCGCGATCTCGAACTCGTCGGCCGCCTCGACGCGGCCCAGCGCCGCAAGCGGCTCGCCGAGAAGACCCGGCACAACGTCGCCACCATGCTGATGATGCTGGCCAAGGGTTTTGTCGCGGAATTCGTCGTTCTCTATGTCTTGACGCTGACCGCCGAGCTCTATGGTTGGCAGAGCCTCTCGCCGATTTCGGCGGCGCTTGCCAGTCTCGCCGTCTTTGTTCTCGGCCTCGACATTTTCGCCGAGCGTTGTTCCCACGGCTTCCGGCGCATGAAGCCGTTGGTCGCGACCGCCTACGAACGCAGCTTCTGGGAGGTCGAGCGCTATTGGAAGCTGTCGGGCTCGGGCTCGCACACCGGCGTGTTCGCGGGCACGCCGTTCCGGCCCTGGGTGCTGCGGCTTTGCGGCGCGAAGGTCGGCGCCTGCGTCTACGACGACGGCGCCAATATGAGCGAGCGCACGCTGGTCGAGATCGGCGACGGCGCGACGCTCAATCAGGGCGTGATGCTGCAATCGCATTCGCTGGAAGAAGGCGCCTACAAGTCGGACTTCATCCGCATCGGCGCCGGTTCGACGCTGGGGTTGGGTTCGTTTGTTCATTACGGCGTAACGATGGGCGAGCGCACGCGGCTCGACCCCGACGCTTTCCTGATGAAGGGCGAGATCACGCCCGCGGATTCGCGCTGGCGCGGCAATCCCGCGCGGCTGGTCGGGCGCCGCGCGCTGCCGATGGCGGCGGAATGAGTTTGCGCTTGGCAAGGTTCGCGACGCCGCTTGCCATCCCCTCTCCCCGCTTTCGGGGCAACGGGCGCCCGCGCCACAACGCCCCTCGGCCCGTCGACGCGCTAGCGGCGCGGCTCGCGGCATTAGGCGTGAGCATCGAGACGCGCCGGATAACGGCTGGCGACGAAGCCGCCTTTCCAGAGGCGTCGGAGCCGCTAGTCCGGCGCCGCGCCAGCGGCGCCGCCCGCTTGGCCGCGCGCGCGGCGCTCGGCGCGATCGGCGGCCCCGCCGACGCTGCGCTGCGCCGGTCCGCCCGCGGCTTTGCGATCTGGCCGGAAGGATTCCTCGGCTCGCTCGCGCACGACGGAGGGTTCGCTGTCGCCGTCGCGGCGCGCACGTTAGAAATCGCGGCGCTCGGGGTCGACGTCGAATCGGCCGAAGCATTGCCGCCGGACGTCGCCGAAATCGCGCTGTTGCCCTTGGAGCGGCGCGCCTGCGCCGCAGACCCGCCGCTGACCCGCGCGGTCTTCGCCGCCAAGGAGGCGGTCTACAAGGCGCTCAACCCACTCGACGGCGCCGCGCCGGAATACGAGGACATCGAGGTCGATCTCAGGGCCGGCGTCGCGCGGCTCAGCGACGGGCGCGCGCTGCGGCTGGATTTCGCGCGCGGCGAACGGTGGATCGTGGTCGCGCTCGCCCGATAGGCGTCGTTTGCGTGCTTGCCGGCGCTGCGGGCGCCGGCGCAAAATGGCGGCGGAGGCGGGCATGGGCGCGTTGGTGTGGGCGATGGCGGCTGTTCTGGCGGCGAGCGCGGCCCCCGCGCAACCGGACCTGCGCGCCGATCCCGCCGTCTGGCTCCGACAGATCTACGCGCTCTATCAGCGCGCCCAGAACGACCATGCGCTCGATCCACAGGCGACCACCGAGTTGGTCGAGCGCCGCGCGTCGCGGGCGTTGGCGGCTTTGTTCAAACGCGACGAGGACTGTTCGCGCAAATCCAACCAGATCTGCGCGCTCGACTGGGACTTCGTCATCGACGGGCAGGATTGGGAAATCTCGCACGTAAAGGTCGGCCCGCTGCAAGCGCAGGGCGACAAGGCGACCGTGACAGTCTCGTTCGTGAATCTGAAAACGCCATGCGTGAACGTCTATGATTTCGTGCGCGAGGACGGCGACTGGAAAGTCGACGACATCGAGACCCAGCCGAAGGGCGAGAAACCGACGCGGATCGCCGAGATGTTGCGGGACTTCAAGGATTACTGAAGGGGCCGCTTTGAGGAGTTTGCCCGATGCCGACTTTGACAACTGTCGACGGCTTTCAAATCACGTTTGCGGCGAAAGCGGTTTCGGCGCTCACCGACCACGATGCGTTGACCGGCGAGGCGGTCACCTGCGTCTACGGCGTCGCCAAACGGGTGTTGCGGATCAAGGAGACGGTTCCCGCGTTCCTGGCCCGATTGAAGGTCGCCAAGAATTTCGCAACCCTGACCCGGGCGAACGGATCGCCAGTTTGGATCAACGGCGCTGATGTGTCCTCGGTGCGCGCACCGCTACCCGGCGAATACGTGGCCGGCGTGAAAGCGGTGGTTGCGACCGACGGCTTGACGCAAGGCGTGAAGGAGAGCCCCGACGCGGCCGTGGCCTTGCTCAACCAGCACGGCGGACAGTTGTAGGGCGAGACTTTCACCAGCCGGCGCTCGTCTTTGGAAGGCGAGGCGCTGCGGAGGTCTACCCCGTCTTTGGGACAAACGATTGGATAATTTCCTTTCGACGCGAAAAAGTTATGACCCATACGACAGTCAACATCATCACGGCGATTATAAGCGGCAATCTCAAGCCTGCGCCGGCAGCCGATATTCCTATAAGCATCGTGCCAAGGCCGCCCGCGACCTGCGTAAACAGAAACATCGAGGATAACACGCGGCCTCTTTGAGAGTCGTCAACTGAAGATTGCATGAGCGAAACCGTTCCTGTTCGTCGGGTCTCCTGCGAGAAGCCAAACAACAACATTGCGCCGAGCGAAATCGCGAGATTGATGGAGCCCGCGAGCAGAAATACCGACGCCGCGAGGCCGAGCAACGCCCAAAGCACGCGCCCCGGCGTTGCGCGCGCGGCTCCGCCGTGCGCCAGCCATAGCGCCGCGAATGTGGCTCCCAAACCGGCCGCGCCATAGAGCGCGGACAGGCCGCCAGCGCCCATTGACAGCACGCGAGATGAATAGGCGGGCATCAATTTGTAAATCGAGGCCGAGACCGAATTGCCGGCCAAAATAAGCAGCAACAGCGCCGACAGTCCCCTATGCGTCGCGACATAGGAAACGCCGACCAACACATCCTCGCGGATCGACTTTCTCGACCGTTCTCCTTGCTTGTAGCCTTTGGGCGTCACCAGGAAGAGTGTGTTCGTGAAATAGATCGCGTAGCCAATCACGTTCGAGAAGAACGCAGCGGCGACGCCCCAGCGCACCAGGATCAGGCCCGCGAGAGCCGGGCCCGCGAAAATCGCGAACTGGGTGTAGGCCGCGTTCACCGCGATGCAGGAAGCCAGCCGTTCCTTCGACACAAAACGCGGCATCATTCCATAGGACGCCGGTATGCTGAAACTATGGATGAGGCCGTGCAGAAAGGCGGCGACGCAGATAACGGCCAAATTGATTGCGTGCGTCGCCGCGAGAATGGTGAGGACGATAGCCTTCAGGAAGTCGAACGCATAGGCGATTCGCACCATGTTGAAACGGTCGTAGCGATCGGCAAAAACGCCGCCGATGGGAATGAACAGAATTGTCGCCAGCGTAGTGAGGCCGGCGACGATCGCCAACCAAGTGGTGGATTTGGCGACGTCCCAGGCGGTCCACGAGAACGCGATGTCCTGGATGAAATAAGTGATCCAGGAGGTAATCGAACCGATCGAGAAGACCCTGAAATTTCTGTCCGCGAACGCGTCGCCGATGCCGCCAAGACGATTCGCCATCGCTTCTGCCCTGTAAAACCTGCGGAAAAGAAAAACGAACTCGCTCTGCCCTACCCGCCATAGCGCTTGCGCAGGATCTCCACCCGCTCGATATCGCGCCTGATTCGGCAGACGAGCCGCCGTTCGTAGAGCGAGCCCGTCAGGCCGGCCTCGATCAGCGGCAGGTCCGCGCATTCGCGGTCGCGCAGCACCCGCCAGGCGTCGCCCGCCGCGCGCAAGCCGCGGGCGGCCCCGTCGGCGACCACAGGGTTGATCCCGGGCCGCCGCCCGAGATTTGCAACGGTCAAATGTTCGGCGTCTTCGACGGATTTATCGGCGAGTTCGGCGGCGCCGCCGAGACAGGCGACGAAATCGCGAGCTTCGGGCGCACAGGCGCCATAGGGCTTTTCGAGGCTCGGGATCAGGCTCGGCGGCGGCGCTGGCTTTTCGGCGACGGCGGCCGGCGCCGCGGGCGCGGGAGGCCGGGGCGGCGGCAGTTTATGCAGCGGCGCATGGGGATCGCTGTACATCGGCGAGAACTGCTCCGGCGCGATCTGCCGCACCTCGTCGGCGGGCGCCGCTCCGCACGCCAACATCAGGGCGAGGACGGCCGCGGCTCTCCGGCCTTGTAAGTGACGACGATCTTGTCGCTCACCGTGTCGCGCAGGCAGTTGAAGAACCTCCCGCAGCCCACCGCATGGCGCCAACGCTCGGCGTGGACGCCCTTCGTGTTGTCGCGAAAGTAAAGGAAGTCCGTCCATTCTTCGTCGGTCGCCGTCTGGGGCTCGCGCGTCAGATGCGCCTGGCCGCCGTATTTGAATTCGACCTCAGGACGCTCCCTTTCGCAATAGGGGCAGCGGATCAGCAGCACGTCTTTCCCCCTCTCAATGCGCGACGGCGGCGGCGGTCGCCTCGTTGACGAGCGCCCCGGTGCGGAAGCGCTCGATCGCGAACGGCGCGGCGATCGCGTTCGGTTCGCCGGTCGCGACGAGATGCGCGAACACGTGGCCGGAGCCCGGCGTCGCCTTGAACCCGCCGGTGCCCCAGCCGCAATTGACGAACAGCCCCGGCACGGCGGTCTTCGACAGGATCGGCGAGCGGTCGGGCGTGGTGTCGACGATGCCGCCCCAATTGCGCAGCATTTTGAGGCGCGACGTGATCGGGAACATCTCGACGATCGCCTCCAGCGTCGAAACCGCGACATGCGGACCGCCGGTCTGGCTATAGGAGACGTAAGCGTCGGTGCCGGCGCCGATGACGAGCTCCCCCTTGTCGGATTGCGACATATAGGCGTGCACGGCGTTCGACATCACCACGCAGGGCATGACCGGTTTCAGCGGTTCGGAGACCAGCGCCTGCAACGGGAAGGACTCCAGCGGCATCTTCAAGCCCGCCATCGCCATCACGACGCTGGTGTGGCCGGCCGCGACGACGCCGATTTTCTGGGTTTCGATCTTACCCTTGCTGGTCTCGACGCCGCTGACCGCCCCGGAGGCGTCGCGCAGGATCGCCTTGACCTCGCAATTCTCGATGATGTCGACGCCGCGCGCCGACGCCCCCCGGGCGTAACCCCAGGCGACGGCGTCGTGGCGCGCCGTACCGGCGGTGCGCTGCAATGCCGCGCCGCGCACGGGATAGCGGATGCCCGGATCGATGTTGAGGATCGGGCAGAAGTCTTTGGCCTGCTCCGGGGTCAGCCATTCGTTGGGGATGCCGGCGAGCCGGTTGGCGTGGATGTGGCGGCGGAACGCCTGTTCGTCGTGGTGATTGTGCGCCAGCAGCATCACCCCGCGCGGCGAAAACATCACGTTGTAGTTGAGTTCCTGCGAGAGCCCCGGCCACAGTTTGTGGGCGTGTCCGTAGATGCCCTCGGAGGCCGGCCACAGGTAGTTCGAGCGGATGATCGTCGTATTGCGTCCGGTGTTGCCGCCGCCGAGCCAGCCCTTCTCCAGGACCGCGATATTGGAGAGCCCATGCTCTTTCGCCAGGTAATAGGCGGTGGCGAGGCCGTGGCCGCCGGCGCCGACGATGATGGCGTCATAGCTGCGCTTGGGCGCCGGCGAACGCCATTGCGCCGGCCAATCCCGGTGGCCGCGAAGCGCCTGAGCTGCGAGGCTGGCGAACGAAAATTTCAACGGCGCTCCCCTTCAGGCTTGGCGCAGGTTCGGTGTATGTCGGCTCGCGGCGGCGCGTGTCAAAGGTTTTGGTCGCCGGGGGTTTTAACCGGTCGCCGCCGCCCTCGCGCGCGCAATCCTTTATTGGCCGCCCCAACTCAGGTGATGCGGCGCCGAATTTAACGCTTGGCGGGGAAGGTCGCGGCGGGTCAATATTCCGCTGGGACAGGAGTGCGGGGCATGGAAGGTGGTCGGAGCGAATTCGCGCGACCGGCGTCGCTGGCGCTGATGGCGATCGCGGCCGTCGGCTGGCTGGTGGCGATCTATTTCTGGGCCGAAGGGGTCTCGCTGCGCGCGGACGGCGAAGAGGCGCTGCGCCGCACCGAGGTCGCCCGCCAGGAGCTGGTCGGCGAGCTGCAGGCGATGCAGCGCGCGGTCGGCACGGCGTCGGATTTACGCAAACAGCTCGACGAAGGCCGCAAGGCGGTCGACGACGCGGTGGCGCAGCGCACTGGCGTGCAGAGCGATCTCGCGGAGTTGACCCGCAAGGTCGACGAGACCGAGCTTTCGCTGGCCTCCGAGACCGACGAACTCGATCAGAAGACGGCGTTGCTGAAGGACACCACGGCCAACCTGAAGCTGGCGCAAGACGAACTCGCCGACATCGCCGCCCAGAAATCCGCAACCGTCGCCGATCTCGAAAAAGCCCAAGCCGACTTGGCGGCGGCTCAGGCCGCCGCGCGCGCCGCCGACGCTTCAGCTGTGGCCGCCAAGACCGCCGAAACCGACGCGCATGCGAAGGCCGACGCGCTGACGCGCGCCGCCGACAAAGCCCAGACGCGGCTCGACGCGATCGAGGCGAAACTTCAGGCGATCCCCGCCCCCACGCCCTCGCCGACCGCGAGCCCCGCCCCTACGCCCTCGCCGACGGCGAGCCCCTGACGCTGGACCCGCTCGCCTGCCCCGATCCGCTGGCCGAGCGCCGCTACGCCTGGGGCGAAGCCGCCGCCCGCGACGGCGACTGGGTCGCGGCGGCCGACATTTTTGCGCAGGCGCTCGAACGGGCTCCGGATTGGGCGCCGGCTTGGTTTGCGCTCGGCGAGGCGCGCGAAAAGCTTGGCGACCGCGCCGGCGCGGCCGCGGCGTTCGGCGCCGCGCTGCGAGCCGATCGACGGGACGCGCTCGGCGCCGGGCCGCGGCTGGGGCTGCTGGAGGACCGCGAGATCGCGGCCCTGCCGCCGGCGTATGTGGCGCGGCTATTCGACGACTACGCGCCACGGTTCGACCGGCATCTCACTGAGACCCTAGGCTATCGTGGGCCGGAGCTGATTGTTACGGCGCTCGACGCCGTTGCCCCGGGGCGGCGGTTCCAGGTCGCGCTGGATCTCGGTTGCGGGTCGGGGCTCGCGGGCCGCGCGCTGCGCGCGCGGGTCGAGCGGCTCATCGGCGTCGATCTCTCCGACGGCATGGTCGCGCAAGCGCGGGCGACCGGCGTCTATGACGAACTGGCGGCGGCCGATCTCGTGGCGTTTCTCGCCGCCCGCGAAACGGGCGGCGCCGACCTCGCGGTCGCCGCCGATACGCTTGTCTATCTCGGCGATTTGCGGGCCGTCTGCACGGCCGCGGCGGCGGCGCTGGCGCTGCGCGGGCTGTTCGCGTTCACAGTGGAAAGCGGCGAGGCGCCGTTTGCGCTGGGCGAGAGCCTGCGGTTTCGCCACTCCGACGCGCATCTGCGCGAGGCGGCGGCGGCGGCGGGACTGACGGTTCTGCGCCTTGAGCCGGCCTCGACGCGGCGCGAAGCGGGCGTTGAGGCGGAGGGGCGGGTGGCGGT
>CAWIEP010000066.1:0-51092 GCA_963835115.1 uncultured Pseudomonadota bacterium | reverse complement strand
TCGAGGCGATGGCGCTCTCGTAGTGAACGAGGCTGTCGAGATTGAAACGCTTCTGCTTCGCCTCGTCGTCGCTGTCGCCGACGACCACGAAGGCGCCCGGCAGGATCTTGATTGCGTCGGGATCGCGCCCCGCCTTTTCCGCGCGCGCCTTCACGTCGCGATAGAACGCCTGATCGTCGGCGAGGCGCGAGCCCGCGGCGAACACGACTTCCGCGGTCTCGGCCGCAAGCTGCCGGCCGGCCTCGGAGGCGCCCGCCTGCACGATGACCGGCCAGCCCTGCACGGGCCGCGCGACGTTGAGCGGGCCGCGCACCTTGAGATAGCGCCCGTTGTGGTTCAGCACGTGCAGCTTCTCGGGATCGAAATACACGCCGCTGTCGACGTCGCGCAGAAATGCGTCGTCGGCCCAGGAATCCCAGAGCCCCGTAACGACGTCATAGAACTCCCGGGCGCGGGCGTAACGCTCGTCGTGTTCCATGTGCTCTTCGAGTCCGAAGTTGAGCGCCGCATCCGGGTTCGACGTCGTGACGATGTTCCAGCCGGCGCGGCCGCCGCTGAGGTGATCGAGCGAAGCAAAGCGGCGCGCGATCATGTAGGCCGGTTCGAACGTGGTCGACGCGGTCGCGATCAGACCGAGATGTTTGGTGGCGACGGCCAGCACCGGCAGCAACGTCAGCGGATCGAACGAGGTGACGGTATGGCTGCGTTTCAGCGCCTCCACCGGCATGTTGAGCACGGCGAGATGGTCGGCCATGAAGAACGCGTCGAACTTGGCCTCTTCGAGACGCTCGGCGAAATCGCCGCAAATGCGCGAGGTTGAAGTTGGCGTCGGGATAGGCGCCGGGATAGCGCCAGGCGCCGGTGTGGATGGTTGTCGGCCGCATGAAGGCCCCGAGTTTTATTTGGCGGGATGGCGGCATGTGCGGCTCCTGTCCGGGGTCGGATGCGCCTCAGGTGAGGCATGGCGTCAAGGTAGTCAGCGGCGCCCGCGTTGGGAAGAGTTGTCCCGCCCGGCGAGAGCGTAACTTTGCAAACGCGTCGCCGCTTGCTGTGGCCGACGGTCGAAACGTCGTTTGACCTCCAGGGGCGCCGGGTTGAGAACGGGACGTATGGCAAACCGGTCGAATTGGTCGCTTTAATGTCGCTCCGCGGTCTTACGCCAAGCGCGCAGATCGCGTCTCCTCTGGAAATCCCTTGGTCTTTTCCCCACATTTGATATAGGCGCCGGACCGGAACTCGAGCGCGCAAGTCAAGAAAGATGTTGACCGCCAAAGGAAAATACGGCCTGAAGGCCATGATCCATCTCGCCGGGCTGGAGGCGGGCGAGATCGCGCAGGCCGCCGATATCGCGGAGGCCTGCGCAATTCCGAAAAAATTCCTCGACCAGATCCTGGCGGGGCTCAGAAACAGCGGCCTGGCCCATTCGAAGAAGGGCAAGCTCGGCGGCTATGCGCTGGCGAAACCCGCCAAGGTCATCAAGGTCGGTCAAATCATTCGCATCCTCGACGGTCCGCTGGCGCCCGTCTCCTGCGCCAGCGTCACCGCCTACCGCCCCTGCGACGATTGCGGCAATGAGAAGCTCTGCGCGGTCCGCCTCATGATGATGGAGGCGCGGGAGGCGCTGTCCGAGCGTGTTGGACAACCGCACGCTTGCGGAAATGCGCGCGCTCGCCGACCCCAAGAAAAAGAAAATTAAGCACTACCTTTGAAGCGTTCCGACATTCGCCGTCCTGGCAGCGTCCCGCGCTCAATCGCAGAACCTCACGACCGAGCCTTGCCCCTGCGCCTTTGAGGGCGTGACGCCGATGGCGCGTAAAATTTCGTCGGGGCTCCAACCGATGCGATCGAAACCGCCGCGCCAATAGACGAGCGCGCCGTCGGCCGCCTTTGACGCGGCGTTGCGCACCCGGCCGATGACGATGGCGTGCGAGTGCCGCTCTATCACGTCCTCAGCCTCGCATTCGAACGAAGCGATGGCGTCGGCAAGCAGCGAAACTCCGCTGGGCGTCGTGATCCAGCGCGCGTCGCGAAAGCGCTCCGAGCCCTTCAGCCCCGAGCGGCCCGCGAAACGCTCGGCGATTTCTGCGTGTTCGGCGCCGAGCAGGTTGACGCCGAACAAGTCGCCCGAACCCAATCGCGCATAAAGCGAGGCCGTACGGTTGACACAAACAATCAAGCTCGGCGGCTCGGTCGAGAGCGAGCACACCGAGGTCGCCGTCAGACCCGTGCGCTCCCCGCCCACGCCATGGGTGACGACCGAAACCCCGCTTGCGAGTAGTCGCATCGCCTGTCGGAACGCGGCGGCGTGGGTCAGGTCAGGCGTCATCTTTGTGACCGAAACGTTCATGGCTACGCTTCCCCGGGCCAAACTTGGCGGTTTCGTCAGAAATCGCGCGGTTGAAAAACCGTGTCGTCGCGCGACCTGTCGAATTCGTCGGTTTCCAGCGGTGGCGGCGGCGTAAGAACATGGTTGACGGCCCTGCCAAACGCGGCGATCCGACCCCAAAGCCATGCGCCCAAACTTGCGATCGTGTTCATGTGCGACTCCTCGAACGCCCGCGCCCTCGTCGAAGGCGGCTTCGCGCGTGGCCCTTGCGATGCGCGGCTTCCACGGCGCGCGATTTGTCTGCGAACCCGCAGGCCACGACTACATCCATAACGTCGATCTTTTTTGTAGACTTACTGGAAAAGATGCGCGATGACAAGAGGCGAAGCCGCCCTCGTGGCTGCGCAAACAAAGGTTGCAGATGGACAGAAGACAATTTCTCTTTGGCGCCTCAGGGATGGCCGGCGCGCTCGCCTGCGGCGCCGCGAGCGCCGCGCCCTTGGCCGAGCTGCGTATCGGCTATCAGAAGACTGCGATCCCGCTCGTCGTGAAGGCGCAGCGGCTTCTGGAGCAGCGTTTCGAGCCGCAGGGCGTGACGGTCAAATGGGTCGAGTTCGCGTTCGGGCCGCCGCTGCTTGGAGGCGGTCAACGCCGGCGCCGTCGACTACGGCTACACCGGCGACGCGCCGCCGATCTTCGCGCAGGCCGCGCACGCCAAGATCGACTATGTCGCGGTGATCCCGGCGCGCGGCTACGGGCAGGCGATCGTCGTGCCCGCCGATTCGCCGGCCAAGACGCTTGCCGACCTCAAGGGCAAGAAGATCGGCGTCGCCAAGGGATCGAGCGCCCACAATCTGCTGGTCTCGGCGCTCGAGAGCCGAGAACATCGCCTGGAGCGACATCAACCCCGTCTATCTCGCGCCCGCCGACGCGGCCTCCGCCTTCGCGCGCGGCGCGATCGACGCCTGGTCGATCTGGGACCCGTTCTACGCGATCGCGGAACTGAAGCAGAAGGCGCGGCCGCTGCCGATCGATCCGAAGGCGACGATCCAGAACAGCTATTTCCTCGCCAACCGCGATTTCCTCGCCGAACATGCCGACGTCGTCGCCGCAGATCAACGAAGAGGTCGCCAAGGCGACGCAATGGGCGACGCGCGCATCGCGACGAGGTCGGCCGCGCTCTTTTCCGAGGCCAGCGGCGTCGACATCGAGGCGCAGAAGCGCGCGGTGGCGCGCGCCGAATTCAGCTTCGGCCCGATGACGGACAAGGTGATCGCCGAACAGCAGGCGGTCGCCGACCGCTTCCAGCGGCTCGGCCTCATCCCCGCGCCGATCGACGTGCGCGACATCGTCTGGTTCTGGAAGCCCAACGCCTGAAGTCGAGGAATCGTACGACCTCATGAGCGCTGACACAAACCGCTCGACATCTTCTGGTTCATCCCCGTCAGCGGCGACGGCTCCTATCTCGGCACCGACAAGGGCAATCGCTCCGCCGATTTCTCCTATCTGAAGCAGATCGCGCAGGCCGCCGACCGGCTGGGCTTCGGCGGCGCGCTGATCCCCGTCGGATCGCATTGCGAAGACCCCTTCATCGTCGCCGCCGCGCTCGCGCCCGCTCACCGAGCGCCTGCGATTTCTCGCCGCGCTGCGGCCGGGTCTGGCGACGCCGACCCATTTCGCGCGACAGGCCGCGGCGATCGACCGCATCAGCAACGGCCGCTTCCTCGTCAACCTGGTCGCCGGCGGCGACGCCAAGGAGCTGGCGGGCGAAGGCATCTTCCTCGACACGACGAGCGCTACGCGCAAGCGTCCGAATTCCTCGACGTGTTCCGCCGCCTGATCGCGGGCGAGACGGTCGGCTATTCCGGCAGATACGTAAAGGTCGAGGGCGCGCGCCAGCTGTTTCCGCCCGTGCAGAAGCACCTGCCGATCTGGTTCGGCGGCTCCTCGGATCCGGCGCATCGAACTCGCCGCCGCGCAGTCCGACGTCTATCTGACCTGGGGCGAGCCGCTCGAGCAGGCGGCCGAGAAGATCGAGGACGTGCGCCGCCGCGCCGCCGCCAAGGGGCGGGAAGTCAAGTTCGGGCTGCGCATTCATCTGATCGTGCGCGAGACGGAAGAGGAAGCCTGGGCGCGTCGCCAACAAGCTGATCGCCAATCTCTCCGACGAAGCGATCGCCGCCGCGCAGCGGAAGTTCGCCAACGATTCCGATTCCGTCGGCCAGAAACGGATGAGCGCGTTGCACGGCGGCGGCAGTCGCGACAAGCTGACGATCGCGCCCAATCTCTGGGCCGGCATCGGCCTCGTCCGGCGCGGCGCCGGCACGGCGCTGGTCGGCGATCCCGCGACGGTCGCCAAGCGCTTGCGCGAATATCAGGCGCTCGGGATCGAGACGGTGATCGCCTCCGGCTATCCGCATCTTGAGGAGGCCTACAAGGTGGCGGAGTTGTTGTTCCCGGAACTCGGCATTGGACCGGTGTCGCGGCTCAGCCACGGCAGCGCGCCCGGCGAGTTCGGCGTCGGCGCCTACAAGCCGCGCGCCGCGGCGGAATAGCCGCTGTCGCAGACGGCGCTTGGCCAAGACTTCAACCGATGAGCAAACAGACATGAGCGAAACTCTCGGCGCTCTGCCTCGCGTTCTCAAAACGCCGGGCGTCTCTCTTCCGCGCCTCTCACATCTGGCCGCCGGCTGGTTGATTCCTTTCGGCCTTATCGGCGCCTGGCAGATTGCGTCCTCGACGGCGCTGCTTTCCGACAGCGTGCTGCCGTCGCCCTTGGCCGTGCTCGCCGCGGGATGGCGGCTTACGCTGAGCGGGGAATTGCCGCGCAACATCGAGGTCAGTTTCCTTCGCGCCATGGCCGGCCTGGTCGTCGGCGGCGGTATCGGCTTCGCGCTCGGGCTCGCCAACGGGCTCTCGAAACTCAGCGAGGGCCTCACCGACTCGACGCTGCAGATGATCCGCAACGTGCCGCATCTGGCGCTGATTCCGCTGGTCATCCTGTGGTTCGGCATCGAGGAGGAAGCGAAGCTGTTTCTGGTCGCGCTCGGCGTTTTCTTCCCGATCTACGCCAACACGCTGCATGGCGTGCGCTCGGTCGACCCGCAGCTGATCGAGATGGCGCGGAGCTACGGCATGTCGCGCGCGGATCTGTTTCGCCGCGTGATCCTGCCGGGCGCGCTGCCCTCGATCTTCGTCGGCCTGCGCTACGCGCTGGGCGTCATGTGGTTGACCTTGATTGTCGCCGAGACGATCGCCGCGCAATCGGGCGTCGGCTACATGGCGATGCAGGCGCGCGAATTCATGCTGATCGACGTCGTCGTGCTGTCGATCCTCATCTACGCGCTGCTCGGCAAGCTCGCCGACGTCGTCGCGCGCGCGCTCGAGCGCGCGTGCCTGTCCTGGCACCCCACCTACAGGAACGTGTGAGCCCGATGGCGTCGCCAATGACGGTCGCTTTCCGCGTTGGCCTACGAGGCGCCTCGCGCAGACTCGCAGCACGCTCGGCGCGCCCGTCACTGCGCGCGGGCTCGCCAAGAGTTTTGGCGCAACGCGCGTGCTCCGCGGTCTCGATCTGCATGTCCCCGCCGGCCAGTTCCTCGCCATCGTCGGGCGCAGCGGTTGCGGCAAGAGCACGTTGCTGCGGCTGATCGCCGGGCTCGAGACGGCGGACGCCGGCCGCATCGCGTTCGCCGACGAACGCGGAGAGGCGGCGCCGACGGTCGCGCGCGTGATGTTTCAGGAGCCACGGCTGCTGCCCTGGGCGAGCGTGCTCGCCAATGTCGAAGTCGGGCTCGGCGCCGATCGCGCCAAGCCCGACGCCCGCGGCCGCGCTCTGCAAGCGCTCGAAGCGGTCGGCCTCGCCGACCGCGCCGAGGAATGGCCGTCGGTGCTGTCGGGCGGCCAGAAGCAGCGCGTCGCGCTGGCCCGCGCGCTGGTCAGCCGCCCGCGCCTTCTGGCGCTCGACGAACCGCTCGGCGCGCTCGACGCGCTGACGCGCATCGAAATGCAGCGATTGCTCGAACGCGTTTGGCTGAAGGAGCGATTCACCGCGATCCTCGTCACGCACGACGTCGGCGAGGCGATCGCGCTCGCCGACCGCATCGTGCTGATCGACCGAGGCGCGATCGCGCTCGACGCGCCGGTCAATCTGCCGCGCCCGCGCCATCGCAGCGACCCGAAATTCGGCGCGCTTGAGGAAAAAATCTTGAGCCGCATTCTGGACCCTGACGCTTGATGGCGACTTTTCCGGCGACATCGACGGCGCGCGCGCTCGGAATGACGACCGACTGGCGACGCAAGATCATGGACCTGCCTTTGGCGGGCGCGCTCAGCGAAGCCGCCGTGCGCTCGGCCTATTGGCGCGCGATCGGCCGGATGGGCGATCAGTTCGCTCAACGGGCGTACGACTTGCGCTTGCTTCAGGCGGCGAAGAGGGAATTGTTGTTCGAACTCGGCGTCCGACTCCCGGTGTCGAAGTCCCGACCAAATTCGCAAACCCCCTTGCCCGCTCGCGACGAGTGTGAGAGCTGAACGCCGCTTAGTTTGCGCCCAGGACGACGGGCCGTCCTGGCAGCGGCGCGTTCAGCCTTCGCGCCCATTTCCAATTCGCCGCGGAGTCTTATGATCCATAACGAAAACTCCCTTATGAAGGCGCGGAAGAAAACATCGCAATGCACGGGCTTTTAGGGGAACCGCTGGGACAAACCTGGCTTCAGTTGGCCGAACTCGGCCTGGCGTTTTTGTTGTCGGCGTTGATCGGCATTGAACGCGAGTTGCGCCAGAAGAGCGCGGGCTTGCGCACCTACACGCTCGTCGGACTTTCCTCGGCGCTCATCGTCCTCATTTCCAAATACGGCTTCGACGATATCCTCCAGCCGGGCCGCGTCGTCCTCGATCCCTCGCGCATCGCCGCGCAAATCGTCTCGGGCATCGGCTTTATTGGCGGCGGCGTCATCTTCGTGCGCAAGGATCTCGTGCGTGGCCTCACCACCGCGGCGACCGTGTGGCTCACCGCGGCGGTCGGCATGGCGTGCGGCGCGGGGCTGCCCATTCTCGCCATCGCGGCGACAGCCGGCCACTATATCGTGGTCGGCGTCTTTCCGGCGATCGAACGTCGGCTTCCCAAATCCCGCTGGGCCGCCTCGTCGCTTCGCATTTCGTATTGGGACGGGCGCGGCATCTTGCGAGAGGTGCTGGCCGCTTGCACCCAGCAGGAGTTTTCCGTCAATCGGTTGCAGGTCGAGGAGCCGAAGAAGAGTCGCGAGCGGTCCGGTTTTCAGGACGAAAAGGGACACGGCAAAGGCGCCGACGACGAGGCCTCGGGAAACGGGCTCACCGCTGCGGCCGAACCGCCGCCGAAGGGAATCGTGACCCTTCTGCTCGAGATTCGCGGCGCGAAGTCGCTCAACAAGCTGGCCGCGCGTTTGAGCGAAATCGACGGCGTCGTGGCGGTCCAGGTGGGCGACGCCAGTTCCACGCCCGAGTGAGGGCGATCGGGCTCGGTGTTCAGGCCGCCCCGCGCCGCAGCAGATCGTGGAAATGCACGATGCCCACCACTTCGCCGCGCTCGACCACCAGCAGGTTGGAGATTTTGTGGCTCAGCGCCTCCAACGCCTCCGCCACCAGCGCGTCCGGCGCGATCACCCGCGGCCGGCGAGTCATCACCTGCTCCACCGGCGTTTCGAGCCCGAGGTCCTTGCGCAAGTGCCGGCGCAGGTCGCCGTCGGTGATGAGACCCGCCAAGGCGCCGTCGGCCGAGAACACCCCGACGCAGCCAAAGCCTTTCGAGGTCATCTCGACGATCGCATTGGCGAGCGGCGAGCCGACGCCGATGCGCGGGATCGCCTGGCCCGTGTGCATGATGTCGCGCACGAAGGCGAGTTTCGCCCCGAGCTTGCCGCCGGGATGCAGGTCGCGGAAATCCCGCGCGGTAAAGCCTTTGGCTTCCAGCAGCGCCATCGCCAGCGCGTCGCCGAGCGCGAGTTGCATCGTCGTCGAGGTCGTCGGCGCCAGGCCGTTGGGGCAGGCTTCCTGAGCCGCGGGCAGGCGAAGCACGATGTCGGCCTGCCGCCCGAGCGCGCTGTCGGTTTGCGAGGTCATCGCGAGCAGCGGGATTTTGAACCGCTTGGCGTAAGTCACGATCGCCGCCAGTTCCACGCTCTCGCCCGACCAGGACAGCGCGAGCACGACGTCTCCGTTCTGCACCATGCCGAGGTCGCCGTGGCTGGCTTCGACCGGATGGACGAAGGCGGCGGGTTGGCCGGTCGAGGCCAGGGTCGCGGCGACCTTGCGCGCGATATGGCCGCTCTTGCCGACGCCGGTGACGATGACCCGGCCCGGCGCGGCCAGCAGGATGTCGACGCCGCGCTGAAGCGCGGCCCCCAGCGTATCGTCGCCGGGAGTCGCCAGCGCTTCCTCCAGCGCCAGAAGCCCTTTGCGTTCGATGGCGATCGCGCGGCGCGCCGCTGGAAGCGCTTTGGCCGAGTCGTAAATCATCGCGACCGTCTATCACCGGCCCCGGCGAAAGGCGAATTAGCGCGGCGTTAACCATGTCCGCCTAACCCGGAAGACGACGTCGCGGCGCTCGGCCGCGCGCGGGGGTTTTCGAGGTGGCGCGCAAACCACGGCCATGGGCGGGCGCGTGCCTGTCAGTCGCCCTGGCCGCCGTCATGGCGGCCGCCCCGGCGCTCGCGCAGACCGCGCCGCCGCCCGAAGAGCCCAGCCTGCGCGGCGCCGATACGGACCCGTTCGCGCAAGCCCCGGTGCTTCCCGGCCAAGCCGCGGCGCCCGACGCGGACGCCGCGCCGAGCCTGCGGCCGCCTGGCAAACCCCGGCGCCGCAAGCCTGCGGATCTGCCGCCGCTTGCGCCTTACCGCAGCGCGGAGCGGCTGGGCCTGCGCGGCGGCGCCGACGCCTCCGCGGCTGCCGTCGCGCCCGACGTCGCCGCATTGCCGGACGCGCCGCCACGCCGCAAAATCCGGCGCGAGGACAAACCGTTCGATCCCGTCGGGCTCTATGTCGGCAACCTCAAGCTGACCCCCTATCTCGAACAGGACGTCGGCTACGCCACCAACCCCTTCGGCGCCGCCAACAACGCCCAGGGTTCGGCGTATTCAACCACCGAGATCGGCGTCGGCCTGCAATCCGACTGGAGCCGTAATGCGCTGAGCGGCGCCGCCAAGCTCGGCTACAACGACTATTTCCAGACCCCCGGCGCCAGTGCGCCCTATGGCTCCGGCCTCGTCGACTATCGCTACGACGCGTCGCGCGACCTCTCGTTCGATACCGAGGGGCGCTACAACCTCGCCACCGAGACCAATGCGCAACTCGGCCTTGGCGGCGCGCCGACGGAGACATTGACGCTCGTCTCGACTTATGGCGCGACGCTCGGCGGCGCCGACAAGTTCGGCGATCTCACTATCGGTCTGCATGGGACGATCGACCGCGTCCAATACGGCGGCGGCGGGTCGCTGGCGACCGACGACTACAACGACTACGGGCTCAAGCTCAGGGCGAGCTACCGCCTCAGCGAGGCGGTGCAGCCGTTCGCCGAGGTCGGCGGCGACGTGCGGGTCTACGATGACGCGACCGACGCCTCCGGCTACGACCGCGCCTCCGACGGCGTGACCGGCAGGGCGGGCCTGCGGCTGTCGTTCTCCGAAATGCTGACGGGCGAGGCGAGCCTCGGCTACGGCGTGCGCGACTATCGCGACCCGCGGCTGTCCAATGTCGGAACGCCGTTGAACGACGCTTCGCTTATCTGGTCGGTGACGCCGCTGACAACGGTCACGCTGAAAACGACGTCGCAATTGGGCGACGCGGTGGTCGCCGGCGCCTCGGCCGACATCAACCGAACCTATACAATCAACGTCGATCACGCGCTGACCGAGCGCATCAAGCTCGGCCTCAGCGGCGGCTTCGCGACCGACAATTATGTCGGGATCGACCAGAACGACCGCAGCTACACGCTCGGCGCCACCGCCGAATATCACTTGTCGCGCGAGGTCGTCCTGAAGGCGAGCGCGACGCACCAGCAATTCGTCTCCAACGTGCCGGGGTCGAACTACATCGCGGACACGGTGATGGTCGGCGTGCGCTTGCAGCGGTGAGACGCGCGCGCCCGAACATTTGCTGTTCGGCGGACTTTGAGACGAAGTCGCTTCGATGGCTCCATGACTTCGCCCGCTTGCGGTGGCGGAACGGCGTCAAAGCTCTCACCAATTGTTGAGCGCCGCCAGCGCCATGCCGAAAAATATGCCGTAAACGATAGAGCGGATGGTCATCGCGACCGCAATGTGAGTGCGATCGTCCGGCACGATGACGCGGCTGACCGACAGCCAATAATTCGTGTACAGCAACGCCGCCAACCAGGGAAAGACGGGGCCGTCGCCGCGCCAAACCTGTGTCAACGTAGGGCCGACGCAAATCAGGGCCGCCCAAACGACGCCGACTCCGATGGCGCCGGCTTCGTTGCTGGCCTTAATGGCGGGGATCTGCGGCAATGGCGTCCCGGCGCGATTCGTTACGGCAAAGCGCGCCTTTTGCCTTCGAACAACCGAAATCGCATTGATCGGGATTAATGCGGCGCAGGCGAAAACGAGCAATAGATTGATGAGCCCGCGCTGATTTGCAAAGAGTTCGAGCACCGCCGCCTCCGCGTTCTCACGCTACCGCCGCGATGGGTCGGGGGGTTCGGGCGTCAGATGCGCCACGAGCCATCCCCTTGTCCCGACGTAGACGCGGCCTCTCGCGCTTCTTACGGTCTGGCGCGCTGCGGAGGCGAAAGCGGGGAGATCGACGGCGGTCAGCCGATCTTGAAGTTGGCCGCGCTGAGTTGGTTCGCCAAGGTTCCCGCGAAGTCGATGGAGCCGTCGGCGCCGAGCGACAGCGAGACGCCGCCCATCCCGTCGCCCTTCAGCGCGGAATAGGCGTCGTTCTGCGTCGCATAACCGCCGACGCCGCCGAGCAGCTCGATGATCCCCGTGGGGTCGGCGGCGAAATTGTTGATGGTCGTCGCCCCGACATCGCCGGCTTGGAACACCGAGCCGATGCCGCCGTCGGAGATCGTGTCGCCCAGTCCCAGCGTGACTTGGTTGGCGCTTCCCCACAATATCGAGATCGTGTCCGACTGCCCCGCCGTAATGACGTTGTTCGATCTTTCCACCGCCAGCGTCGTGTCGGCGCCCACGGCCGAAGTGGCGCCGAAGGTCGCCAGCTCCACATTCGACGAGGTGTTCACGTTGGCGGTGAAATAAGCTCCGGTCACCGTGTCGAGCTTGGCTGTCTGACCCGCGCCCGTGACCAGGACGACAGCGTTGCGGCCGAAATGCGCGAGCAGGCCGGTTCCCTGGATGAATACATGCGAGCCGCCGCGCACCGCAACCGTGTCGTCGTCGCCCTTCAAGGCGATATCGGAATTGGCGCCGATCCTGATCGTGCAATTGGACACGGTGACAAGGTCGTCCGCGCCGCCGACGCCGGTGCCGCCGATCCAAAAATCCGAGCCGGCGGCCGCGGAGACATAGAAGCCGGCGCCGACCAAGCGCTCGTCGGTCCCGGTAATCGCGACCGACGCCTTGTCGCCCAAATGCACGTAGTTGCTGTTTCCGAACACCTCGAGCAACGAATTGGCGGCGACGATGTTTCGGTTGCTGTTGCCGGTGATCTCATCGCCTCCAACCAGCGCCAGGCTGCTGAAAATCTTGTCGTCCGAGCCCGTGAAATTGAAGTTGTCCCCGGTGGCGACGACAACGCAATGGACGCCGAGGTTCAGGTTGACCTCGCTGGCGTTCAAAGTCAGGTGCGAAGCCGCGTCGAGGGTGATGTCAAGGGTGGTTCCGCTGATGACGTCCGCCAACGCGCCCGTGCCGCCGAGGATAAAAGTGTCGGAGCCTGCCTGGATCACATTGCCGCCGCCGGTCACGGTCGTGGTGTCGCCGCTGGCGGCGGAGATCGTGTTGTCGCTCCCGTTTATCGAAACGGTCGAGTTGGCGAGGACGGTGATGTCGGCGTTGGAGCCGTTATACACATCGTCGCTGTTGTCCAGGGTTACCATGGCGTTTCTACCCTCGTTGGCGTCATCCGAGCGGCCCCTGGGGAGGCTCGGCCAGCTCCAGCTTGACGCTGGGGAAAGCGTTTTTCAACCCCGAACCGTCGCCTTTCGACGCCTGCAGGTGGACAATCGACCCGCTGATCGCCAATGTTCGGCGCGATATGGAGGCGTCGGCGTCACAATTCCGCAAATTGCAGCGCCCGCCGAGCGGCCGGAGCGCGCTGGCGCTGACGCTCATGCTCGCGCTCTCGCCGGCCGTAGCGGATCCTCCGCCGGACGCCGCCAGCTTTTCCAAATATGTCGCGAACCTGTGGCCGCTCGCTGAAGCCAAGGGGGTCAGCCGCAAGACCTTCGACGCCGCGACCAAGGGTCTGCATTACGATCCCAAAATCGCCGCCCATACCGAAGTCCAGGCGGAATTCTCGGTTCCGATCTGGACCTATCTCGCCGGCGCCGTCCTGCCCGCGCGCATCGTCGTGGGGCGCAAGCAATATGCCGCCGTGCGCGACATTTGCGAACGCGCCAAACGAACTTACGGCGTCGACGCCGACGCAATCATGGGGGTCTGGGGGATCGAGACGGAGTTCGGCGCCTTCTTCGGCGGCGAAAACGTCCTTAGCGCGCTCGCCACCCTCGGCTACATCCATTACCAGGGTGATCTCGGGCGCGATGAGCTTCTGGCGGCGATGCGCATTCTCGAAGACGGCGACGTGCCCCCCGGCGCCATGCGCGGCTCCTGGGCGGGCGCGATGGGCCAGCCGCAATTCATGCCGTCGAGCTTCCTTGAGTACGCCGTCGATTTCGAAGGCCACGGCAAGCGCGACATCTGGCGCAGCAAGGCGGATTCGCTGGGCTCGATCGCGCATTTCCTGCAAGTCCACGGCTGGACGCCGAACCTGCCCTGGGCGATCGAGGTCACGCTGCCCGCCGACTACAAATACACGGCGAGCGATTTCGACGGGACAGAAAAATTCGCCGATTTCGCCAAGAAGGGCGCCCGCGCCGCCGATGCGAGCGCGCTGCCGAAGGAGGGCGCGGCCCGGCTGTTCATGCCGGCCGGCGTGCACGGGCCGATCCTGCTCGCCACGCACAATTTCGACGTGATCAAGACCTACAACAACTCCAACGCTTACGTGCTGGCGGTGGGCCTGCTCGGCGACGCCATCGTCGCCAATGGGCGGCTGCGCACGCCGTGGCCGGCAAAGGACCACGCGCTGACGCGGGACGAGTTGAAAACGGTGCAAACGGCGCTCAAATCGCAGGGCTACGACATCGGCGAGGTCGACGGCCGGGCCGGCCCAAGACTCGAACAGGCGATCCGCGCATTCCAGTTCGCCCACGCCTTGACGCCCGACGGTTATGCGAGCCCGGCGCTGCTGCAGCGCCTGAAGGCGCCGGCATGAGCGCGCGCGCCCTGTTCGCCGCGGCGTTGTTTTCCTTAGTCCCCGCAGGTCCGGCGGTCGCCGAGGACAACGGCCTCGGCGGGTTTTTCACGCACCTGTTCGGCGGGCAGCCGCAGCAGCCCGCGCCGAGGGCCTCGGACGTAGCGCCACGCCCGACATCGACCGGCGCGCACAAACCGCATAAGCGCTCCGCGTCGCGTGAGACGCACGAAGCGCGCGAGCCGATCGCTCCGACGACGCCGCCGCCGACGGCGAGCAAATTCGTCTATGTGCTCGGCGACAGTCTGGCGATTTCCGCCGCCGACGGCATGGTCGGCGACCTGCAATCCCTTCCCGACATCGGCGTCGTCGACCGCGCCCGCGACGCCTCCGGCCTGGTGCGCGACGACTATTTCGATTGGCCGAAGGCCGCGCACGACCTTGTCACGCCGAAGGCGGCGCCCGCGCCGAAAGACAAGGACGCCAAGCCGGAAAAGCCGGAAAAGCCCAGGATCGACGCCATCGTCGTCATGCTCGGCATCAACGACAAGCAGCCGCTGCGCGACGGCAAGGACTATGTCGATCCGCTCAGCGATCGCTGGAAAGCAGCCTATGCGCAGCGCATCCAGGCTGTGGTCGCGCCGTTTCACGCCGCCGGCGTGCCAGTGATCTGGGTCGGACTGCCGCCGATGCGAAGCGACAAGTTCAACCCGCAGATGATCGACGAACTCAACAAGATGTTCAAGGACAACGCCGAACAGGCGGGGGCGAAATTCGTCGACGTCTTCGACGGTTTCGCCGATCAGAGCGGCGGCTTCGACGCCTTCGGCCCCAATATCGACGGCCAGAAGGCGAGGCTGCGCGGCCCCGACGGCATCCATCTGACGGCCGCCGGCGGCGCAAAGCTCGCCCATTTCATCGACGTCGAGGTTCTCGCGGCGCTCGGCCCCGGCGAAGCGCCGTCGCAGGATATCGCCGCGCTCCCGCCCGACGTCGGCAAGGCCGCCGACGACATCAACGAGCAGATTCGGCGCGAGATGGGCCTCGCGCCTCCAGCCGGCCTGACCTCTCCGGCGGCGCCGCAGGTCGCGCCCGCCCCGCCGCCGAGGCCGGAGGCGGGGGCGATCGCCTCGCTCGCGGCGCGGCCGTCCTCGGCCGGCGCCGCCCTGGCGACGCCGGCCGCCGACGTCGGCGGCGAAGCGGCGCGGGTCCTGCGCCTCGGCGAGCCGCCGCGCGCCGCGCCCGGCCGCGCCGACGATTTTACCAGGTGAAAGGCGCCGCTTTCGGCGCGGCGGCGCGCGGCCGTCCGTAAACGGCGCTGCGCGCGAGCAAACAACGCCGCGTCGATATGCTGCGCCGCCGAAGTCGCGGGGTATGACCATTCAAACAATCGCCGCGGGCGTTTCTTTGATGTTGACAAGCGATGCGCGGTTGGACGACAGTGCGCCGACCAACGTGGCGCCGCGCAGACCCAAACAGTCGCAGCGACGTCCATAGAAACACTCGAAGTCGCAAAAAATCTGCGACGAGATGACGTTGGCGGGGAGGAAATCCGATGAAACACACCTTTGGCAAAGGCGGAGTTGCGCTTGCGGTTGCGCTCGGAAGCCTGCTTACGGCTTTCGGCGCCCATGCGCAGCAGGTCGACACCGCGCGCATCGAGGCGGGGAATCCGAATGATTGGCTGACCTACCACGGAACCTATAAAGGTTGGGATTACAGCGCTCTCGACCAGATCAACGTCCATAACGTCAAAAACCTGGAAGTCGCGTGGACGCACATTCCGGGCCATTCCACTCGCGGCCTGCAATCCATGCCGCTCGTCGCCGACGGCGTGCTCTTCTACACCGGCTCGTACAGCCGAACCTTCGCGCTCGACGGCGCCACGGGCAAGCTGGTCTGGTCGTTCCTTCCCGAGCTCGACGACGCGCTGGTGTCGCGGCAGACCCATTCGCCCTACACGCGCGGGCTCGCGCTGGGCGAGGGCAAGGCGTTTGTCGGCACCGTCGACGGGCGTTTGTTTGGACTCGACGCGAAGACGGGCAAAGTTGTGTGGGAGACCAAACTCATCGACAGCCAGAAGCTGACGGTCGGCTTCACCGGCGCACCGCTCTACGCCAAGGGCACGGTGATCATTGGCGCGCAAGGCGGCGAATGGCCATACAAGGGTCCGATCTTCGCCGTCGACGCGGCGACCGGCAAGAAGAAGTGGGAGTTCGACACCGCCGGCGGCGACAGCGACGAAGCCAAGAAGACCTGGGGCAACGATACTTGGCGGGTCGGCGGCGGCGGCGGCTGGATGCCAGGCACTTACGACAGCGCGACCAATACAGTCTGGTGGGGCACCGCCAATCCGGCGCCGCTCTATGACTGGTCCGGCGGCGACTACCTGCACGCCGGCGCGCGCCCCGGCGACAATCTCTACACTTCGTCCGTCATCGCGCTCGACATCGACACCGGCAAGCTGAAGTTCTATCATCAGGAATTGCCGCACGACACCTGGGACTTCGACAGCGCCCCCGGCGAGTTCGTCTCGATCGATCGCGACGGCAAGCAATATATGGTGCACCCCAACAAGAGCGGGTTCATCTTCGTCTACGATCGCGCCGACGCGAAGATCGAAAACGTGTGGCCGATCGTCACGAACTACAACTTCGTCAAAGGCATCGATCCCAAGACCGGCGAATTGATCGGGCGGCGCGACTTCAGCGCCGGCAAGGTGGACGGGGTGTTGTGCCCGCATATTTCGGGCGGCGTCAGCTGGAATTCCGGGTCGTATGACCCGAAAACCGGCCTCTACTACAAGATCGGCCAGGAATGGTGCATGACCTTGACGGTCGCCAAGACCACGCCGGTGACGGAGCCGCAGGTTCAGTTGAACATCGGCGCCGACTTCAAGATCGCCAAGCCGCCGACCGGCGAGATCTACGGCCATCTCGACGCGCGCGATCCGATCACCGGCGCGAAGAAGTGGGAGGTCCGCTTCCCCGAGCCGCCGATGGCGAGCGTGTTGTCGACGGGCGGCGATCTCGTATTCGTCCCCGACAGCCGCGGAACCTTGCACGCCTATGACGCGCGCGACGGGGCCGAGCTTTGGAACCACGGCGACGGCGTCGGCCATCAGGGCGGCATCATCAGCTACAACGTCAACGGCAAGCAATATATCGCGGTGACGGCCGGCTTCGGCGGCATGGTCAGCGACGATTTCGGGCCGGCGTTCGGCGAACCCTACAAGAGCATGCCGCGCGATGAGGGCATCCTCGTCGTCTACACGCTGAAATAGACCCCAGCAACCGACGGCCGGAGCGACGAGACGCCGCCTCCGGCCGTTGCATGTCTGAATACGCGAGATCGCAGCTTGAAACGGCATCTGGGGTTTCTGGGCGTTCTGGCCCTATGCGGCGCGCCCTGCTGGGCCGACGATGCGCCGAACGCGGGCGCCGCGGCGCGCAAGCGGCTCGACGTGCCGCAGCTTTTCGCCACCACGTGCGGGTGGTGCCACTCGGATGCGGGGCGGGCGGCGGGCAAAGGCCCGCAGTTGATGAACACGACGCGCAGCGACGATTTCATCCGCAATCGCATCAGGAACGGCAAGGCCGGCAAGATGCCGTCTTTCGGCGCCATGTTTTCCGACGCCGACATCGACGACATCATCGCTTATATCCGCGCCCTGAAACCCGAGTGAGGAGAGTTTTCGATGCGCATGACGGTGATCGCCACATGGCTGATGATCCTGGCGACCGGGACGGCGGCGGCGCGATCGCTCGAACAGATCAAGTCTTCCGGCTCGCTCAGCGCCTGCCTCCCCGCGAACGCGATGCCGTTCTCCCGCCGCAACGGCGAACCCCGGGGCTTCCAGGTCGACGTGGCGAACGCTGTCGCCAAGCAGCTTGGCGTTTCCCTTGAAGAGGAATGGGTGATCTCGCCGATCCAGGCTTTGCGCGCCAACTGCGATCTGAGGCTGGACGTCATCGCCGACGAGGAAGCGCAACACGCCTCGCATCTCGTCTTGTCGAAGCCATACTATCGCAGCGGCGTCGCGCTCGTTGCGCGGCCGGCGCGCGGGCTCAAATCGATCGCGCAGCTCAGCGGCGGCACCAAGGTGGCGGTGATGGTCGGTTCGATCACCTCGATGGTGCTGAGCCAGCGTCACGTCGGACTGACGACCTATGCGTTCGAGGATGAAATGTTGCAGGCGGTCGCCAACGGCGAGGCCGACGCCGCGATGGTGACGCCGGCTTCCGCCGGCTATTTTAACCTCGTCCATCCCGAGCAAAAACTCGACTTCGTGCTGCCCGAAGACGCGGCGGACGGCATGGCGTGGAACATCGCGATCGGGATGCGCCGGCCGGACCCGGCGCTCCGCGCGGCGATCGACGCCGCCATCGACAAGCTGGTCGCCGACGGGACCATGGCGTCGATCTACGGTCGCTACGGGCTGACCTTGACGCCGCCGAAATGAGCCGCGCCTGGCTCCCGCCGCGTCAAAACAAAAAATAGCGCTGCGCCATCGGCAGCTTGTCCGCGGGCTCGCAGGTCAGCAGCACGCCGTCGGCGGTGACGGCGTAGGTCTCGGGATCGACGATGATTTTTGGCGTCGCGCCGTTGTGGATGAGGTCCGCCTTGCCGATTTTTCGCGTGTTCTCGACCGCCACCAGCGCCTTTTCCACGCGCAGCTTCTCGGCCAGCCCGCGCGCGACCGCCGCGCCCGACACGAAGGTCAGCGACGTCGCCGTCCGCGCGCGCCCGTAGGCGCCGAACATCGGCCGGTAGTGGATCGGCTGCGGCGTCGGAATGGAGGCGTTGGGGTCGCCCATCGCCGCCGCCGCGATGGCGCCGCCCTTGATCACCAGATCCGGTTTGACGCCGAAGAACGCCGGCGTCCACAGCACGAGATCGGCGAGCTTGCCCTTTTCGACCGAGCCGATATGGCGCGACACGCCATGCGCGATCGCGGGATTGATCGTATATTTGGCGACGTAGCGTTTGGCGCGCGCATTGTCGGCGCGGCTGTCGCCATCGAGGCTGCCCCGCTGGCGCTTCATCTTGTCGGCGGTCTGCCACGTGCGGATGATGACCTCGCCGACGCGGCCCATCGCCTGGCTGTCGCTCGACATCATCGACAAGGCGCCGATGTCGTGCAGGATGTCCTCCGCCGCGATCGTCTCCTTGCGGATGCGGCTCTCGGCGAAAGCGAGGTCCTCGGGGATCGAGCCGTCGAGGTGATGGCAGACCATCAGCATGTCGAGATGCTCGTCGAGCGTGTTCCTGGTGAACGGCCGCGTCGGATTGGTTGAAGACGGCAGCACATTGGCGAGTTCCGCCACGCGGATGATGTCGGGCGCATGGCCCCCGCCCGCGCCTTCGGTGTGGAAGGCATGGATCGTGCGGCCCTTGAACGCCTTGATCGTGTCCTCGACAAAACCGCTCTCGTTGAGCGTATCGGTGTGGATCATCACCTGGATGTCGTGATCGTCGGCCACCGACAGGCAGCAGTCGATGGCCGCCGGCGTGGTGCCCCAATCCTCGTGCAGTTTTAGCGCGCAGGCGCCTGCCTCGATCTGCTCCACCAGCGCGGCGGGGCGAGAGGCGTTGCCCTTGCCGGCGAAGCCGAGGTTCATCGGGAATTCGTCGGCGGCCTCGATCATGCGCGCGATATGCCACGGGCCCGGCGTGCAGGTGGTGGCGAAGGTGCCGGTCGCCGGCCCGGTGCCGCCGCCGAGCATCGAGGTGACGCCCGACATCAGCGCCTCCTCGATCTGCTGCGGGCAGATGAAATGGATATGCGTGTCGAAACCGCCGGCGGTGAGGATTTTACCTTCGCCGGCGATGATCTCGGTGCCGGGGCCGATGATGATGTCGACGTTGGGTTGAATATCCGGATTGCCGGCTTTGCCGATGGCGGCGATGCGCCCGTCGGTGATGGCGACGTCGGCTTTGACGATGCCCCAATGGTCGAGGATGACGGCGTTGGTGATGACGGTGTCGACGGCGCCTTCGGCGTTGGTGACCTGGGATTGTCCCATGCCGTCGCGGATCACCTTGCCGCCGCCGAATTTCACCTCCTCGCCGTAGGTGGTGAAATCCTTTTCGATCTCGATGAACAGTTCGGTGTCGGCAAGCCGCATCCGGTCGCCTTTGGTCGGCCCGAACATGTCGGCGTAGGCGGCGCGGGGCAAAGAGGTCTGAGCGTTGCGGGTCATGGGCGAACCTTCAGGGCACGGCGGAAAACGAAGTCGAGTTCGAGCGCGTCGCTATCGAACGTAACGGTTGTGGCGCAGCCGCACTCCTGATTGATCTGCGCCAAATAATAATCTGCGAAGTCGGCTCCGCCGCCCCGATAGGCGTCGAGTGCGCGCGCGGCGGCGGCGCGATGGGCGATTTCCAGATCGTCCGCCGTCAGCGCCTGTTCGATAAGCCGAACGATATCAGGCTTTTTTCTCTTCATGCGCCGCCCCAGCGTCCAGGCGAACTCCGCGAGCACAACTGGATTTACGAAACAAACATTCTCGCTGACCGCCGCGGTGACGAAGCGGCGCGCACGAGCGCATTGCTCCGGGTCGTCTTCCACAAAGAGCCGGAGGAATACGTTGGTGTCGAGCCCAATCACGTCGCTCCCCGGTCGCGCACGCGCTCCTCCTGCTCGATCATGGCTTCCTCGACCGCCTCGTCGATCAGGCTCTCGAGGTCGGAACGGGAATCGCCGAAGGTGAAAGCGTTCGCTTTGGCGATATCGACGATGCTTCGGCGTTTTCGAGCCGCCATGACGATCTTGCCGTCTGCAGCCCGCTCGAACCGCACCCGATCTCCCGGCGCAAGATTGAGCGCGTGCCGCATGGCGCTCGGCAAGGTGATCTGCCCTTTGCTCGTCACCGTCGTTTCGCCAAAATCCACAATTGCTTCCAGAGAGTTCTTTCGCACGGGTCGGGTCTCCTTACTATTCGCATAGTAAGGAGGGCGGCGATCTCTTACAAGCTAGACCTTCCCCATCACCTCGCCGCGGAAGCCGACCGCCTCGCGCCGCCCCGCGATGGCGACGAGCCGCACCGTCCGCGTCTGCCCCGGCTCGAACCGCGTCGCTGTGCCGGCGGGAATGTCGAGCCGGTAGCCCCGGCTCTGCGGCCGGTCGAACGTCAACGCCGGATTGGTCTCGAAGAAATGGTAGTGCGAGCCGACCTGGATCGGCCGGTCGCCGCTGTTGGCGACGTCGAGCGTGATCGTGGCGCGTCCCACGTTCATCACGATCTCGCCGGGCTCGGCCAGCGTCTCGCCGGGGATGAGCTGATCGTCGGCGCCGCGGATCGGGTTGTGCACCGTGACCAGCTTCGTGCCGTCGGGAAATGTCGCCTCGACCTGAATGTCGTGGATCATCGCGGCGATCCCGTCCATCACCTGATCGGCGGCGACGACATGCGCGCCCGCTTCCATCAGTTCCGCCACCGTACGGCCGTCGCGCGCGCCCTCGACGACGAAATCGGTGATCAGCGCGATCGCCTCCGGATGGTTGAGCTTGACGCCGCGCTCGAGCCGCCGCCGCGCCACCATCGCCGCCATCGCAATGAGCAGCTTGTCCTTCTCGCGCGGCGTCAGATTCATCGGCGGCCTTTCCCTTCCTGAAGTCCGGAGAATGCCGGGCTTCGCCGCCCCACGCAAGCCGCGCTCAGTGCGCCGCGACGCCTGAAAAACGGGCGCCGCGCTGCATGGCTGGTCAAGCGCGCCGCGGCGCCGTATCCGTCGCGCGACGATTTTGTGACGCGGCGGGGCCAGGGTTTGTCTCCAATCGTGATGTCGGCGGTGCTCGCAGCGGCCTTGATGCACGCGCTGTGGAACTCGCTGGTCAAGAGCGCCGACGACAAGTTCATGACCTCGGCGCGGGTCTGCCTCTGGTGCGGCGCGATCGCCTTCGCCGTCGCGGCGCGGACGCCGACCCCCGCCGCCGCCGCGTGGCCGTTCGTCTTCGCCTCGGCGATCATCCATGTCGTCTATTTCGTCGGGGTCGGTCGGCTCTATCGCACCGCCGATCTCTCCGTCGCCTACCCGCTGATGCGGGGTTTTGCGCCGCTGATCGCCGGCGTCGTCGCTTACGCCGCGCTTGGCGAACGCCCGTCCGCGCTGGCGCTCGCCGGGGTGCTGGCGCTGGTCGCGGGGGTGATCGGCATGGGCGCGAGCGGCCTCGCCCAGGGCCGCATCGACAGAGCCAGCCTCGCCGTGGCGCTCGCCAACGCCGCCGTCATCGCCGTCTATTCCGTTATCGACGGCGAAGGCGCGCGGCTCGCCGGGCCGAGCGCGCCGCACGCCTTCGGCTACAACGCCTGGGCCGACGGGCTCACGGCCGTCCTCTACGCGCCCCTGCTCGCGGCGTGGCGCGGACGCGGCGTGTGGGCGGAGTTGGCGCGCGAGCCGCTGCGCGCCGCCGCCGGGGGCCTCGCCGCCTTCATCGGCTACGCGCTCGTCGTCTGGGCGATGACCCGCGCGGAAATCGGCGAGGTGGCGGCGCTCAGGGAATGTTCGGTCGTCTTCGCGGCGCTGATCGGGGTGCTGGCGCTCGGCGAGCCGTTCCGGCGCGCGCGCGGGGCGGCGACGCTGCTGATCCTGGCCGGCGTCGCCGCGCTGAAATTCGCTTAGGGGCCGGTTTTGAGACCCAACAGCCTCGCCGCCGCGGCGCAGGCGAAAGCCGAGATCGCGCCGCTCGCCAGCAGCGCGTGATAGAGCGAGGCGTCGAATTCGCCCGAAGCCCAGTCGGAAACCATGTCGCCGCCGAAGTCCGTCTCGATCCAGCCGCCGAACGCCGCGCCGGCCGACAGCAGAGCCAGATAGAGTCCATGCGCGAACACCGCGCCGATCAGCGCCGCGCCCAGCGCTCGCGGCGCCGCGCGCGGCGCCCAGGCGTCGTACAGGGCATAGACGAAGCCGGTGAAGGCGGCGGGCAAGACCCCTAAAACATAGGCCGGAATCAGCGCGAAGGCGTGGCCGATCAACCCGGCGATCCAGCCGATATGCATCGCCGTCTGGGTCTCGGCCTCCGCCAGCATCGCGAGCGGGATGAACACGGCGCCGCCGACCGCCGGACCCAGCGCCGCGAACAGCGCCACAAGCCCCAGCATCGGCAGGAAAAACCCGCGCCTTTCGAGCGGCGCAGGGGCCGGCGGCGCGCTCATTGCGCGAGCTCCTTCAGTCCCGCGCGGATCAGCGCCGCGGTGGCCGCTTCCGCGCCCAGCGCCTTCATCGCCTTGGCGACCGCCGCCGCCGCTTGCGGCCGCCCATAGCCGAGGCCGGTCAAAGCGAGCGCCGCATCCTCCGCCGCTTTCGGCAACGTCGCCGGCTCCGCCGCGCCCGCCTCCATCCCCGCGAACGCCGGGACCTTGTCCTTCAGCTCCAGCACCAGCCGCGCCGCCAGCTTCGGCCCGACGCCCGGCGCGCGCGCCATCATCGCCTTGTCCTGCCGCGCGATCGCCTGCGCGAGCGCCTCCCCCGGCAGCGCGCCGAGAATCCCAAGCGCCACCTTTGCGCCAACCCCCTGCACGCTCTGCAACAGCCGGAACCAGTCGCGCTCGGCCTGGGTGAGGAACCCGAACAGCCGGATCGCGTCCTCGCGCACCTGCGTCTCGATATGCAGCGTCACCGCCTCGCCGACGCCCGGCAGACCGCGCAAAGTTCGGGCGGACGCCGCCACGAGATAGCCGACGCCGCCGACGTCGAGGATGAGCCCGTCCTCGTCGGCGCTGTCGACACGACCGCTGAGTTTACCGATCACGCCGACGCGCTCCAGGCGCGGCGGTGCTGGGCGTGGCAGATCGCCACCGCCAGCGCGTCGGCGGCGTCGGCGGTGCGCGCTTGAGACGTCGGCAACAGCATTCTCACCATCATCGCCACTTGCGGTTTTTCGGCATGGCCGACGCCGACCACGGTTTTCTTCACCAGATTGGCGGCGTATTCGGCGACATGCAAGCCGGCGAGCGCCAGCGCCGCCAGCGCGACCCCGCGCGCCTGGCCGAGTTTGAGCGCCGAGCGCGGGTCGCGGTTGACGAAGGTTTCCTCGACGGCGCCCTCGTCGGGCGCGTGTTCGGCGATGAGATCGGCGAGTTCCTGGTGAATGAGCGCAAGCCGGCGGCTAAGCGCCATGTCCGGGCCGGAGACGATGGAGCCGCAGGCGCGAAAGCTCAGCCGCGTTCCGGACGCCTCGATGACGCCCCAGCCGGTGGCGCTGAGGCCGGGATCGACGCCGAGGATGCGAATCGGGATGTGCGGCATGGGGTTTGTTTAGCGCCGAGGCGTCGCGCTGGCGAGGCGGGGGCGGGGGACGGTAATTCACGGCAAAATGTAGCTGCCTTGTCCTTTGCACTCGCTGCTGTAGCCGCTTGATGGGCCATTCTGTTCGCAAGTGACGACATAGCCGGCGACAATGCCCTCGTATTTTCCCGTGCCGAGGATGGCCTGGCCCCATCCCCTCGTCACCGAGCGTTCCTGATTGTGCTTTTCATTTCCGGTCTTGTAGATGATTTGATCGCCGTCCGCGTCGCGATGCACGCAATACCCCTGCGGCGTCTGGTTGATCCCTTTGAAAGTCTCTCCCACGCCGAAGCATCGCGTCGTCATATTGGTCAACGGGCCGTCGCCTTCGGTTTTGCCCAACTCCTCCCAAATATCGAGATGGGATTCCCCCTTGCCTATTGTGACGAAACGCGAGGAGCCTTGTGCAGTGCTGTTTATGTTAAAGGCGCCGGTTTTCGGCATATCTGCGGCCGCGGCGATGGAGGCCGTCAGCAATACGGGGCCAAGCGCGGCGGCCAGTTTCAGTTTAAACTCCATGAGCGATGCTCCCGACCGGGTGCCGATCATTCGACCTTAGAGATGGGAAAAGTGTCGGGATACGCAAACAGGCCCGGAGTTCCGCCGGTGTGCATAAAAATCACGACGTCGTTGGACCGGTAACGCCGGACACGGACGGCGGCGATTAGCCCGGCCATGGCCTTTCCGGTATAGACCGGGTCGAGGACGAGGCCCTCCTGAGCGGCGGCGAGGCGCACGGCCTCCGCCATAGCCGGCGTCGGCAAGCCGTACCCCTCGCCAAGCACGCCATCCTCCAACGTTAGGTCCAGCGACGTCAACGGCGGATCGACGCCAAGCAATTCCGCGCCGTGACTCACCAGAGCGGCAATTTTGGGTCGCAGATCAACCGAAGTCCGGCCGACGCAATAGCCAATCACAGGCGCTTTGCAGCCTTCCAGGGCAAGGCCGAGCGCCAGACCGGCCTGGGTTCCGCCACTCCCGCTCGCTAGCACGACGGCGGTGAATTCGACGCCTTGCGCTCGCGCTTGCCCCAGCAGTTCTCGTGCGGCGCGCACATAGCCCATTATTCCCAGAGCATTGGAGCCGCCGATTGGGATGGCGAAGGGCTTCCGCCCTTCGGCTGTGTATTTTTGCGCCGCGCGGACTATTTCCGCGTCCACGTCCGCTGCGCCAGGCCGGAATTCGATCCGGGCTCCGAATAGATCGTCGAGGATCAGATTGCCGTTCATCCGATACGCGGGCGCGCGTCCTGGCACCGAGTCCGTGAGGATCAGGAGGCATTGCAGTCCGAGCCGGGCCGCGGCCGCTGCTGTCTGGCGGGCATGATTGGATTGGAAGCCGCCGGCGGTGATCACCGTATCCGCCCCCTGCGCCAGCGCCTCACCTAAAAGGTATTCAAGCTTGCGGACCTTGTTGCCGCCGAGCGCGAGCCCAGTGCAGTCATCGCGCTTCACCCAAAGCTGCGGCCCACCGAGCGCCGCGGAGAGACGCGGCAGCGGCTCCAGCGGCGTCGGCGCGTGCAACAGGTTGATCCGTGGCAGTTGGTCCAGCGACGGCATGGCGATTCCATTTTCATCAGACAGCGTGACCAGAAACTGCGCAGCGCTGCTTCACAATATAGTCCGAAATTCGCCCAACGAACCGCAATTAATCGCCTTTCGACTGAAGGACTGTCGCGGCTCGCTCAATATTCGGCTAAATGCACCGTCACGGTAACCTCGTAATCTGACCCAAGCGTTCCCTGCCCTCCCCAAATCAAAATCCTTTCTGATTATCAGGATTTGTGTTAGCCTCGACTCCAAATTCCCTCGCAGCCCTCCATGTCCGATCCGCCCGAACCTTTCGCCCCAAAACGCCGGCAACCGAGCGCGGCGGCGCGGTGGAAGCGGAAGGCGCGGGATGCGGGCGTGCTCGACGCGCTGCGAAAACGGCGCTTCGCTGGCGGCAATTGCGGCCCGCGAAGGCGTCACGCCGCGACGGATGCGTGACATCGTCAATCAATTTCTGTCGGCCAACGATGGCCTCGAACCCGCCGACGGCCTCGCGCAAATGCGCGCCCTCCGTCGGGATCAGGCGCTCGACACCGCGCTGGAATGAAACGCGCTGCGGAAACGCCGCGGCGATCGACCTATTGATCCGCGCGCCGCGCGAATTCGAACGCCACGCGGAAATTGGACGCGCGCCGGAAAGGACGTCAAATCGGATGCCAAAGCGAGTGTAAAGCGTTGAAATCGCGTCATAACGGCGACGCTGTACAAATCCTCGAGTCGGAAGCATCCTCCATGCGAGGGCCCAAAACGGGCGTCCGCAAAGTTGCACAAAACGGCGCCTAACCTCCTGTAAATCCTTGCCCGTCGACTGGTTTTGCACGCAGCCGCCCCCGCCCCCGCAAGCCCCACGCCGGCTTGCCGCGCCATCGCTGCGGCCCAATGCTGTTGCGCCGCTCCGCCTTCGCCCATGTGCTGACTCTCGCGCCCGGCCGCGCCCTCCTCGTCCACGCCGTTTCGCAGATGCGGCTCGCCGTCGACGACGCGGCGGCGGCGTTGCTCGACGCGTTCGCAACGCCCCGCGACCTGCCTGCCGACTTGGCGGCGCTTAGCCAGCGCTTCGGCCAGGAGACGGGCGCCCTCGCCGGCGCCGTCGCCGCCTTGTGGGAGCGCGGCTTTCTCACTGACTGCGAGCCGCAATCCGAGGCCGCCGCCTTCGCCAAAAACCTGACCGAAACCGGCGCGCGCGATCCCGCCGCCCAGCTCGACAAATACCGCCTGGCGCGCCGCGAAGGCGCGCTCGACTATTGGGCGGCGTCGGCGACCCGCAAACTCGGCGACCTCGCGGCCAAAGGCCGGCGCCTCGACATCGCCCTGATCGGCGATTGCGACGCGCAGATGGAGGCCGAATATCTGCGGCTCGAAGCTTTTGCGCGCGGCGTTGATCTTTATATCGGCGCGACCTTCCCCGACGACCCGGCTTTTGTCGCCGAGCGCCGCTTCGACGCGGTCATCGTCGGAGCGTCGCGGGCGCGCGGCGCGGTGTTCGAAGGCCGTCTCGGCGACTTCGTCGCCGAGACGCGCCGGCTGATCGCGGCGCTGCGCGACCGCAGCGCCGCGCCGATCCTAATCGACAACCTGGCCGAACCGACCGTGCAACCGCTCGGCCTCGCCGAACGGGGCGCCAGCGGCCACCGCAACCGCGTCCGCGCCGCCAACCTCGCGCTCGCCGATCTCGCCGAAGAGTTCGCCGACGTCCATGTCATCGACGTCGCCCACGCGTTGGCGCGCGAGGGCGCAGCGGCGCTGGTCGACGACGGGCTGCTGTCGTTCTCCCACTTGGGCTCGCCCGGTTGGCTGCTCCAGCGCCCCGAGAGCGAGAAGGCCGCCGTACACAACCTGATCCCCGAACCGAACAGCGTCGCCGCGCTCGTCGGAGGCGATCCCGCCCGGCGAGAGCGCATCGTCGCCCGCGCCCATCTCGACGCGCTGACAAGCGTGCTGGCGCTCGACGCCAAGAAGCTGGTCGTCGTTGATCTCGACGGGATTCTATGGCCCGGCGTGCTCGCCGAGACCGGCGCCCCGTTCGCCTGGACCCCCGAGATCTCGGGCCTCGCCTCGCATATCGGCGTCTATTTGGGGCTGCACGAGGCGCTCAAAACCCTGAAGCGGCGCGGCGTGCTGCTCGCCGCCGCCAGCAAGAACGACGAGGCGGTGGTGCGGGAGCTTTGGCGCTATCCCGATCACTACCCGCTCGCGCGCCTGCTCGCGCTCGACGATTTCGTGACGCGCCGGATCGGCTGGGGCGACAAGCCGACGGCCTTGCGTGAGATCGCGGCCGAACTCGGCTTCGACCTCTCGGCGCTCGTCTTCATCGACGATAGCGCGCGCGAGCGCGAACAGGTGCGGGCGGAACTGCCGTCGGTGGAGGTTTGGGGCGAGGACTTTTATGGCCTGCGCCGCCGCCTGCTCGACGATCCCCGCCTGCAACGCCCGCGCGTGACGGACGAGGCGGCGGCGCGCGGCGATCTCGTGAAAGCGCAGCTTTCGCGCGAGCGGCTGCGCGCCGGCGCCGCCGACGAGGCCGCGTTCCGCGCTTCGCTCGACATCGTCTGCGAGGTGTTTGCGCCGGGATCGGCGGACTGGCCGCGGATCGCCGAATTGTTCGCGCGCACCACCCAGTTCAACACGACCGGCGCAAACTTCAGCCTCGCCGAATTGCAGGCCGCCTCGGTGTTGGCGATGCGGGCGAGAGACCGCTTCGCCGACCACGGCCTCGTCGGCGCGGCCGTTGTGCGCGACGGTGAGATCGCCGGCTTCGCGCTGAGCTGCCGCGTCATCGGCCTCGGGCTGGAGCAGCGGTTGTTGTCGGCGCTCGTCGCCGCCCATGCGCCGCTCGGCGCTCGCATCGTCGAGACGCCGCGCAACGCGCCGGCGCGTTGGCTCTACCGCGACGGGGGTTTTATGTCAGGCGCCGACGGCGTCTGGAGGATAGAGGCGGCGCAGGCGGCTTAGTCGGCCAGCACGTAAAGCGACAGCCAATCGGCGACCAGCGCCGGCTTGTCCTCGCCCTCGATCTCCACCGTCACCGCCTTGCGGCTCTGCCATTCGCGGGCGCTCCGTTGGGTCAGCGCGCTCAGCGTGAAACGTCCGCGAATCCGCCGCCCGGCGCGCACTGGCGCGACGAAACGGACCTTGTCGAAGCCGTAATTGACCCCCATCGACAGCCCCGACACTTTCGGCAGACCGTCATAGGCGATTGCCGACAGCATCGACAGCGTCAGAAATCCGTGGGCGATCGCGGCGCCGAAGGGGGTCGCCTTGGCGGCCTCGGGGTCGACATGGATGAACTGCCAGTCCTCCGTGGCGTCGGCGAAAGCGTCGATGCGTTTCTGGTCGATCAGGAACCAACGCGACAGGCCAACCTCCTGGCCGACGCGCCGGCCAAGCTCGTCGATGGTGAGGGCGGGTTTGGCGTCATCGGTCAGGCTCATCGGATTTCCATCAATAGCCGAGCATCGTCGCGACGCGGTCGGCGTGGTAGGCGGCGTCGCCGAGCAGGGTCGCGTCCACCCGCGCCCGTTTGAGATAGAGGCCGATGTCGAACGCGTCGGTCATGCCGACGCCGCCGTGCATTTGCAGACATTCCGCGGTCACGTCCTCGGCGGTGCGGCTCGCCTTGGATTTGGCGACGGCGACGTCGAACGCCGCCGTTTTTGCGCGCGCGTCGAGCGCCTGCAAGGCGACCAGGGTCGCCGACCAGGCGTTCTCCACGGCGGTATGGGCGAGCGCGGCGCGATGCTGCAACGCCTGGAACGAACCGATGCGGCGGTCGAACTGGCGCCGCTCCTTCAGATAGTCGAGCGTGCGGCGAAACGCCTCCTCGGCGACCCCGCAGAGCGAGGCCGCCAGCACCGCGCGGCCGACGTCGAGCGCCCGCTCCAGCGCCAGCGCGCGGCCTGGCAGCTGCGCGGATTCCGGCGCTTCGACATTGTCGAAGCGCACGCTCGCCACGCGCCGGCCGTCGACGAGGATGCGGGTCTGACGCGACAGGCCCGGCGCCTGCGCCTCGACGCAAAACAGAACGGGCGCGCCTTCGACATTCGCCGCGACGAGAAAAGCGTCGGCGACAGGACCGTCGAGCACGAAATGGGTCTCGCCGTCGAGGCGAAAGCCCGCGCCCTCCCGCCGCGCGACCACGCGCGCCGCGTCAGGCGCCAGCGCGACGATCGCCCCAGCCGTTACGACGCGCGGCAACCATGTCTGCTGCTGCGCGGCCGAACCGCCTTCAGCCAGCGCGGCCGCTGCGAGAACCGACGTCGAAAAGAATGGCGACGGCGCCAGATTGCGCGCCATTTCGCGCGCTACGAGACCGGCGCCGACGACGCCGAATTCCGAGCCGCCAAGGCGTTCGGGAACGAGCACGCCGCTCCACCCCATTTGCCCGCAAAGCGCCCAGAATTGGCGCGCAAAACCCTCGCCCTCGGGACCGCGCAGACGCCGGTATTCGCTGACCGGCGCGTGCGCGGCGACCGCCGCGCGCGCGCTATCCATCAACAATTGCTGGTTTTCGTCGAGCGCAAGCATGGGATCAGTCCGCCGGCAGATCGAGCAGCCGCTTGGCGACGATGTCGAGCATCACTTCCGATGTGCCGCCCTCGATGGAATTGCCTTTCGAGCGCAGCCAGCCCTCGGCGACGCCGGGCCCGCGATTGCCGTCGAAATAGAGCCCCTCCGAGCCAGCGAGCGCCATCGCCAATTCGTGCCGGCGCTTGTTGAGTTCGGTGCCGTCGTATTTGAGCTGCGCCGAGCGCGCGCCCATTTCGCCGCCGGCGGCGATCTCGTCGACATAACGCCGGCGCGTCGCATCGGACGCGTAGGCGTCGACGGCGGCCTCGGCGATTTTCGCGCGCAGGATCGGGTCGCTGAGCCGGCCTTCGGAGGCAGCCTTCGCGGCGGCCTTGTCGAGCGCGTGGCTGTCGAACAGGTTGGAGCCGCCGCCGGCGATCATCTCGCGCTCGTGAGTGAGCAGATATTTGGCGACGTCCCAGCCGCGGTCGCGCTTGCCGACGAGGTTTTGTTTGGGAACCGCGACATTGTCAAAGAACGTCTCGCAGAACGGCGATTTGCCGGAAATCAGCAAGATCGGCCGCGTCGAGACGCCCGATGTCGCCATGTCGATGAGCAGGAACGAGATGCCGAGCTGTTTCTTGGCCTCGCGGTTGGTGCGCACCAGGCAGAAGATCCAGTCGGCCTTGTCGGCGTAGGAAGTCCAAATTTTTTGGCCGTTGACGAGGAAATGATCGCCCTGGTCTTCGGCGCGGGTCGAGAGCGAAGCGAGGTCGGAACCGGCGCCGGGCTCGGAATAGCCCTGGCACCAGCGGATTTGGCCACGCGCAATGCGCGGCAGGTGCTCGGACTTCTGCTCCGGCGTTCCGAAAGCAAGGAGAGCCGGGCCGAGCATCGAAATACCAAAACTCGTCAACGGCGGCCGCGCGCCGATGCGGCGCATCTCCTCATAAAGAACGGCGGCCTCGTCGCGGGTCAACCCGGCGCCGCCATATTCCTTCGGCCACGTCGGAACGGTAAGCCCCCGCGCCAGACAGCGCTCGAACCACAGCTTTTGCGCCGGCGACTGAAACGCCCAGGCGCGGCCGCCCCAGCAGATGTCCTCCTCGCCGCGCACGGGTTCGCGCATTTCCGGTGGGCATTCGGCTTCGAGCCAAGTGCGGATTTCGTCCCTGTCGATCGCCATGTCCGACCCATCGCGAATTTTTGTGCACTTGAGTTCTGGACTGTCCGCGTCGAGAAGTCGATAGGGAGCGGGACCGGAGGGCGCGATGGCTAAGGAAACGATCGGTTTTATCGGGCTCGGACTGATGGGTCACGGCATGGCCAAGAACATCGTCGAGAAAGGCTTTCCGCTGGTCGTCGCCGGCCGGCGCAACCGCAAGCCGATCGATGATCTCGTTGCGCGCGGCGCGAGCGAGGCGGCGAACCCGCGCGAGGTCGGCGCTCAGGCGACCGTCGTGTTCCTCTGCGTGACCGGCTCGCCCGAGGTCGAGGCGGTAGTTCGCGGGCCAAACGGGTTGAAGGCCGGGATGAAGCCCGGCTCGGTAATTGTCGATTGTTCTACGAGCGACCCGGTCTCGACGATGGCGCTGGCGGCGGAGCTGCAAGCCGTTGGGATCGAACTGGTCGATGCGCCGTTGAGCCGCACCCCGAAAGAGGCCTGGGAGGGCAAGCTCGACACAATGGTCGGGGCAAGTGAGGCGACTTTCGCGCGGCTGAAGCCGGTCATCGAGACCTGGGCCGGCAAGATCGTCCACATCGGCGGTCCCGGCGACGGCCACCGGATGAAGCTGCTCAACAATTTCCTGTCGCTCGGCTACGCCGCGCTCTACGCCGAAGCACTCGCCTTGTCGCGCAAGGTGGGGATCGCGCCGCAGCGGTTCGACAACGTCATCAGCGGCGGCCGCATGGATTGCGGATTCTATCAGACCTTCAAGCGCTGGACGCTGGAGGGCGACGCGGAAGCGCACAAATTCACTATCGCCAACGCTTACAAGGATCTGCGCTATCTCGTCCTCGATGGCCAACGCGGCTGGAGTCGCCGGAATGCTCGGCGATGCGGTCAAAAACGCATTCGCGCTCGCCCATGGCGCCGGTGGCGACGGCGATTTCGTGCCGATGCTGGCGAGCTACGTCGCCAACGCCAACGGGATCGACGACGGACTTTTCGAGAAACTACCGTCGAAAGCGGCGAAGTGATTGCCTGCCGCGCGGTTCTCGTGCTCGGCGGCGCGCGTTCCGGCAAAAGCCGCTATGCGCTCGCGTTAGCGGAGACTGCCGCGCCTACGAGGCTGATGATCGCAACCGCCGAGGGGCGCGACGAGGAGATGGCCGCGCGCATCGCCCGCCATCGGGCCGAACGCGGGTCCGGCTGGACGACCCGCGAAGAAACCGTCGACCTCGCGCGTACGCTCGCCGAGGAGGCGCGCCCGGGGCGCGCGACAGTCGTGGATTGCGTGACGTTGTGGCTCTCCAACCTGTTGCTCGCCGAGGGCGACATGGCGGCGGCGATCGCTGAACTCGCGGGCCTTATCCCGACGCTGGCGGGTCCGACGATTTTCGTCTCCAACGAAGTTGGTTACGGAGTGACGCCGCCGTCGAAACTGGGTCGCGCGTTCCAGGATTGGCAGGGTCGCGCCAATCAGGCGCTTGCGGCGGCTTGCGACACCGTGGTTGAAGTGAAGGCGGCCCTGCCGCGTTTGCTGAAGCCGGCGCCGGAATTTCAACTCAACTGGGCCCCCTAAGATGTCCGACTACGAGCTCTACTATTGGCCGATCCCATTCCGCGGGCAGTTTGTACGCGCCGTCCTCGCCTTCGCCGGCAAAAGCTGGACTGAACACAGCGGCGCCGCCATTTCGAAGCTGAAGAGCGGCCCCGTCGGCGATATGCCCGTCCCCTTCATGGGACCGCCGCTGTTGATCGACAGACAAGCGAACTTCGCCATCTCTCAGACATCGGCGATCATCCTCTACCTCAGCGAAACGCTGGACCTGCTGCCCACAGATCCCACCGTCCGCGCGATGACGCTGAAGGTTGTCAACGACTCCGTCGACGTGCTCGACGACATCACGCTAGACGGCGGCCGCCTGATGTGGACCAAAACGCGCTGGCGCGCGTTCGTCCCGCGGCTGAGAAAGTGGATGTCTCTTTGGGAGGAGACGGGCCGCCGCCAAAAGCTAACTGATAAGTCAGGGTTCCTTCTGGGCGGCGATGCGCCCGGGATCGCCGACGTCGTGACGGCGGTCCTATGGTCGACGATGGCCGACCGGTTCCCAAAAATTCGAGCGATTTTTGAGGAGTCGGCGCCGCTCACCGCCGCCTTGACGCAGCGGGTCTCCGCCCTGCCGCCGCTCGCCAAACTCGCGGCGAAGGCGCGCAAGGATTATGGCGACGTCTATTGCGGCGGCCAGATCGAAGCTTCGCTACGTAAGGTCCTAGAAGCTTAAGCGACGGCTTCGGCGTGATCACTGGCGAATCACCTCGCCTGCGCTTACCCTCCCGCCATGCTCTCCCTGTTCGACCGCCGACCGACATCGGAGCTGGAGATCGCCCATGCCGGCGAGATCTACCGCGTCGCGCTCAAGCGGGTGGCGACCTCGCGCCGCTATACGCTGCGGGTGCGCGTCGCCTCGCGCGACGTGCTGCTCACCATGCCCGCACGCGGCACGCTGAAGGCCGCGCGCGAATTCGCCGAACGCCATGCCGCCTGGATCGGCGTCCGGCTCGCGCGGTTGCCAAAACCCGTCGCCTTTGCCGCCGGCGAAATTGCCCCGTTGCGCGGCGTCGACCACCGCATCGTCCATCGCCCCGACGCGCGCGGCGTTGTCTGGGTCGAGGCGAGCGCCGAGGGTCCGCTGATCTCGGTCGCCGGCGAAGCGCCGCATGTCGGGCGCCGCGTCGCCGACTACCTCAAGCGCGAGGCGCGGCGCGATCTCGAACACGCCGTCGCCCGCCACGCCGCCGCGCTCGACGTCAAGCCGCGCCGAATCGCGCTCCGCGACACCACGAGCCGCTGGGGCTCCTGCTCCTCCGCGGGCGCGCTGAATTTCTCCTGGCGGCTGATCCTCGCGCCGCCATTCGTGCTCGACTATCTCGCCGCGCACGAGGTCGCGCATTTCAGGCACATGAACCATTCACCGCTGTTTTGGGCGTTGACCCGCCGGCTGTTCCCTGACACCGACCGCGCCGAGGCGTGGCTCAAGGCGCATGGGTCTTCGCTGCACCGCTTCGGCGCGGCCTCAGCCGCGTGAGCGCCGCTCCGGCGGCGGCTCGAAGCCGAACACGCTGCGCCCGCCATGCTCGTGCGAGCGCGCCCGCTCCTCGGCCAACACCGCCTGCGTCGAAGGCCCCTTCGTCGCCGCCTCCAGCCGCCGCGCCTGCGCGTCGAGCCGGCGGATCGCCGCCATCTCTTCGGTCGCGCCGAGCCGCGCTTTCACGACGGCGCTCTTCATCACCCGAATCGTCTGATCAAACACTTTTAGGGGCACCGGGAACGGATGCCGGTCCTTGCCGCCATGCGCGACCGAAAAGCGCGCGGGATCGGAGAACCGGTAAGGCGCGCCGTGAACGATCTCGGCGACCTGGGCGAGCGCCCGCACCGTGCGTGCGCCGACGCCGGGCGTCTTTAGCAGCTCGATGAAATCCTTAGGCCCACGGTCGGCGGCGGCGGCGAGATTGCCGCGCAGGCGTCGCCCGACGATGTCCTCGGCGCGCACCTCGTGATGCCCCGGCATGACGAGATGCGGCAACACAAGCTGCGGATCCCCAGCGCGCTCGCCCAGCGCCCGCGCCACCCCTTCAGGGCCGAGATCGGCGAGCACGTCCACGGCGCGCCTGCGCGCCGCGGCGGCGCGCGCGTCGGTGAGGTTGACGATCACCCCCTGCCCCGGGCCCTCGATGGCCGCGTGCGGGGCTTCGACGAAGCTTGCAAACCCCCCAGACAGCCAGTGATAACGCCGCGCCTGTCGCGCGTCGCCGTTCATGCCTTGCTGCACGACCACCCAATGGCCGTCGTCGGCGACGACGAAACCGTGCAGGTAGAGATCGAAGCCGTCCTGCACCGCGGCGCTATCGACCTTGGCGACAAGCCGGCTGGCGTCGGCCAAAGCCGCGCCGTCGAACCCGACGCGTTCGCCGATGGCGACCAATTCGCTTGGCGTCTTGCGCGAATGCGCGCCCCGGCCGCCGCAGACATGCAAGCCCAGTTCGCCCGCGCGCGGCGCGAGGCCGCGCTTGAGCGCGCCGAGCACGGAGGTCGTGATTCCCGAGGAATGCCAGTCCATGCCCATTACGGCGCCGAACGACTGGAACCAGTAGGGATGCGCGAGCCGCGCGAGAAACGCGTCGCGGCCGTATTCGAGCACGATCGCCTCGGCGATCGACGGCGCCGAGCTTCGTCATGCGTTCGCCGAGCCAGCGCGGCACGCGGCCGCCGTGCAGCGGCAGATCGGCGCTGCCGGCGCGCGCGGGCATCAGCGCGGTTTGGCGCGCTCGACGCGCGCAAACAAGGCCTCCTCCATCTTCTCCGCCGCCTCGCGCAAATAGGGGTTGCGCGCTTCGCGCCCGGCGCGGCCGAATCGAGATCGCTCTGAAAACCGTCGCGCAGCGGCCAATGCTCGCTCAGCAATTCGAAGCCGGCGTCCTCGATCGTCTCGACCGCCTTGTGCAACTGGGTCTCCGAGCGGCCGACCTTCGAAAGCACCACGACGAGCCGCCCGTCGGCGCCGTGCTTTGCGAGTTTCCGCGCCAGCGCGAGCGTCGGCCGCAGATCGTCGCCCGACGTGCCGGTCGGCAGGAACACGACGTCGCTGTCCTCGGCGACGTCATGGGCGAGATCGTCGGCGAGGCCGCGCGTGTCGACGACGACGACGCCGGCGCGTCCTCGTTCTTGCGCAGCTTCTTCAGGCTCTTGAAAGCGCGCGCGTCGATGTCGGGCTCGACGGCGTTTTGCAGCCGGATCGCGTTCCACTCGACGCAGGTGAGCTGTTCGAGATCGAAGTCGGCGAGCAGCGGCTTCAGGCCGCGATGCGCGGCGCCGACCGCGAACAGGCGCGCCAGCGTGCTCTTGCCGACGCCGCCCTTCTGGCTGACGAAACTGACGGTCAGCGGCCCCCGGTCCGCCGGGCCGTCCCGCACGGCGGCGTAGGCGTGGAGCCGGGAGGAGGGTTTCATGGCGATTCCTGAGCGGCGAGAAGGCCGCCCATGGTAGTCCGCCAAGCTCCTAAGGCAAGCGCGTCTTCGTCGTCGCGGTCAGCCCCAAATTCCCGCGATCCCTGACGCCACTCCGAACACGACCGCAATCGCCGTCACCGCGGTCGCCGCGAGCCCATAGCCGCCTTGCAGCCGATAAGGTTGCGGCAGCCGCCGGGCGAGCAGGAACAGGAAGCCCACGACGATCGGCAGCAGCAGCGCGTTCATCACCTGCACCGCCACGCTCAACGACACCAGATCGACCCGCGAGGCGACGATAGCGGCCCCCGCGATCAGCGTGAATGCATATGCGCCATAGAACCACGGCGCCTCGCGCAAGCGATGTTCGAGACTGTTGGGCTGCCCGAGCGCCTCCGCGACCGCCCGCGCCGCCGTCAGTGTCACGACGATGGTGGCGACCAGCGAAGCGCCGACCATGCCGAGACCGAACAGCAGCTTGCCGCCGAAATCGCCGAGGAACGGCGTGATCGCTGCGGCGATCTCCTCGACCGTGTCGAGCGCGTGTTCGCCGCCGCGCCGCCCGAGCGTCGCCGCGGCCGCCACGAGCGCCGCGGCCATGACGAGCTGGGTGATGACGGCCCCAACAGCGGTGTCGAGCCGGGCCGCGCCGAGGTCGCTGACGCGCAAGCCGCGCTCCGCCACCGAGGATTGCTGAAAAAACACCATCCACGGCATCACAACGGCGCCGATATTGGCGGAGGCCAGATATAAATATTTGTTATCCATGATCGGGATCGAGAATGCTTGCGCCGCAAGCTCGCCAGGGTCGGGATGGGCGAGCCAGGCGACCAGCAGAAACACGAGCTCGAAGGCGCCGACCGCGATCGCGATGCGCTCGACCGTGAGGTAGGAGCGGGTCATCGCCATCGCCAGCAACAGCGTCACGACGAGCGCCAGCGTGACGGGAACCGGCACGCCCACCAGCGAGCCGACGCCGGCAAGTCCCGAAAACTCGGTCAGCAGCGCGCCGATACAGGAAAGCGCGAGCGTGCCCACCGAAACCCAAGCCCAGCCCGCGCCGAACTGTTCCTTGATGCATTGCGCGTGGCCTTTCCCGGTGACGATGCCGAGCCGGACCGTCAGTTCCTGCACCAGATAGAGGATCGGGATCAGCACGAGTTGCAGCAGCAGCAGCCGGTAGCCCCATTGCGCGCCGCTCTGCGCGGCGGTGATGAGGCTGCCGGCGTCGGTGTCGGCGAGCATGACGACGATGCCGGGTCCCGCGACGAACAGAAAACGCCGCCAGTCCATGCGGGGCGCGCTCAGCGCGGCGTCGGACATTTCGGCGGGCTCCTTGAACGGCGACATGCGCCACGCCTAGCCCAAGCGCGGCCGCCCGCAAAGCCGGTCGATCGAACCTGCAAGCGTTGCACGCTGGTTAGAAAGGTTTCAAAGTGACCTATCGGTTTCGTGGGAAGCGTGGAGAGGGAGGCGACGATGACGCTGTATGCCGGACCCGTATTCGAAATGGCCAAGCAGCAGTTTCACATCATCGCCGATCATCTCGCCATTCCCGTCGATGAGCGCGAGCGGCTATTGCTTCCCAAGCGCGCCATCGCCGTCTCCTGCCCGATCCACATGGACGACGGACGCACCGCGGTGTTCCAGGGTTTTCGCGTGCAGCATCACCTGACGCTTGGCCCCGCCAAGGGCGGCACGCGCTTCGCCGCGAACGTCGATCTCGGGGAAATCGCCGCGCTCGCCATCTGGATGAGCTGGAAATGCGCGCTCGCCGAACTGCCCTATGGCGGCGGCAAGGGCGGCGTCGCGGTCGATCCGTCGAGCCTATCGCTGCGGGAGTTGGAGAACCTGTCACGCCGCTACATGCAGGAGATGATCCCGTTCGTCGGGCCGCGCATCGACGTCATGGCGCCCGACATGGGCACCAACGAACAGGTGATGGCCTGGTTCATGGACACCTATTCGATGTATCAGGGAATCACCGTGCCGGAGATCGTCACCGGCAAGCCCGTCGGCTCCGGCGGCACGCTCGGACGGCGCGAGGCGACCGGCCACGGCGTCGCCTTCCTCGCGTTACGTGCGCTTGACCGACTCGGCATCGAACCGACGCAGGCGACGGCGATTATTCAAGGATTCGGCAATGTCGGCTCGCACGCGGCCTTGGGGCTCGCCGCGCGCGGCGTCAGCGTCGTCGGGATCAGCGATCACACGATTGCGCTTTACGATTTGCGCGGGATCGACGCGAAGGCGGCGGCGGCTTACGCGGCGCGGCATGGAGTGCTCAAGGGGTTCGCCGACGCCGCCGCCATCGGCCCGCGCGAGGCGCTGACGATGCCGTGTGACGTGCTCGCGCCCTGCGCGGTCGAACGGGTCATCGACGGCGAAATCGCCGCGCGCCTGCAATGTCGGATCATCGCCGAAGGGGCGAACGGGCCGACGACGCCGGATGCGGACGAGGTTTTGGCGCAGCGCAAGGAGATTTTCGTTGTGCCCGACATTCTCTGCAACGCCGGCGGCGTCATTGTCAGCTATTTCGAGTGGGTGCAGGACCTGCAACAATATTTCTGGTCGCGCGAAGAGGTGATGGATCGGCTCGAACGGGCGCTCGCGCGCTCCTGGAGCGCGGTGGTCGAGCGCGCCGAGAAGGACGGGGTTTCGGCGCGCACGGCGGCGATGGCGATCGGGGTCGAGCGAGTGCGCGCCGCCAAGGTTTTGCGGGGGCTGTTCCCCTAAAAACTTTCGCTCGTCGCTTCGCGCCACAAGTCGACTAGGATCGCCATGATCGCCGGCCCCAGGAACAGCCCCAGCATCCCGAACGCTTCGACCCCGCCGAGGATGCCGACCAGCACGAACAAGAACGGCAACCGCGTCGCGTTGCCGATCACATAGGGCCGCACGACGTGATCGGCGACGGTCAGGACCGCCATGCCGAAGACGAATATGAACGCTGCGCCGAAGATCGCGCCCTTATAGATCAGCAGCAGCGCGGCGATCGAGAACATCGCGAAGGCGCCGAACGGGACGATGCAGCCGATGCAGGTGGCCGCGCCCATCAGCAAAAGTTGCGGCACGCCGGTGAAATAATAAGCGATCGTTAGCAGCAAACCTTCGCCCAGGCCGACCAGCACCAGCCCGTCCACCGTGCCGTGGACGGAATTGACGATGCGCGCGCCGATCGCGAGGCCACGCGGCCCGAAGGCGCACTCGCTGAAGTCGTGCGAGCTTCGCCGCGAGACTGTCGCCGTCGCGGTACATGAAGAACAGCGCCAGGATCGTGAACAGGAACACGACGAGCCTTCGGCCGGCCGCGGCGCCAATGTGTTCGCTGACGGCGATCATTGGCGCTTTGTCGACTCCTTTGATGAGATTCGAAGCGTTCTGAGGATCGGCGAGGTTATCGCGCCACCAGTTGGCGAGCGCCGCCCCCACATATTTGAGGTGGTCGAGGCCAGCCGGCACGGGCACTCCGGTCTTGCGCGCTTCGTCAAGCCAATGCACGGCCGCTTGCGACTCGCGGCCGAGAAACCAGCCGGCGCCAACCACCGGAGCCAGAAACACAAAGCCGACGGCGAGGGCGAACAGCGCTGGCAGCGCGTGCGCCAAGCCACCGTCGCCGGCGCGCGCGCGCAGGCGCTTGTAAAACGGCCAAGTGGCGATGGCGATGACGCCCGCCCAGCCGAGCGCCGGCAGATATTCGGCGAAGGTCCACAGCGCCAGGAGAATCATGGCGGCGGCGAAAGCGAGCCGCGCCGCGCCTTGCCGAGACGTTTCGGATGGCGGCGTGACGATGGCGGCCTCTTCGGACATCGGGCTCCTCTGGTTCGGGGGACGCCCTGCCTAGTGGCAAGACGCCGATCCGTCCAGCGGACGCCGGTTCAGGTCTGGATCGGCCGCAGCGCGCCACGGATAGGTTCGCGAGATTCAACGCCTTGGCGACCGCGCTCAAGGCGAAATAACAAACTGAGGCTTCGCAATCGATCTGGATCGAAGCGATCCAAAACTACTGGGCCGAAACAATATCCTTCGGGCAATCCTCGAGCCGCATGCGCCGTTCATGTAGATACCATGAACATTCACGCCCACCGGCCCGCGCCGAAGGCCGCCCTCGCCTTTGCGCTGACGTCGGCTTATGGGTTAAGTCGGGCAGCGCGGGAGGCGCGACATGGCCGAAGCTTTCATCTGTGACGCACAGCGTACGCCGATCGGCCGCTATGGCGGCGCGCTGGCGAGCATCCGCGCCGACGACCTCGCCGCCATCCCGCTCGCAGCGCTCAAAACCCGCAACCCCGACGTCGACTGGGGCCAACTCGACGACGTCATTTACGGCTGCGCCAACCAGGCCGGCGAGGACAACCGCAACGTCGCGCGCATGGCGGCGTTGCTGGCGGGGCTGCCGATCACCGCGCCGGGCGTGACCGTAAACAGGCTGTGCGGCTCCGGCATGGAGGCGGTCGGGCTGGCCGCGCGGGCGATCAAAGCAGGCGAGGGCGACCTCCTCGTCGCCGGCGGCGTCGAAAGCATGACCCGCGCCCCGTTCGTCATGCCCAAGGCCGAAACGGCCTTCGCTCGCAGCAACGCCGTCTACGACACCACCATCGGCTGGCGCTTCATCAATCCCGAGATGCGCGCCCGCCACGGCGTGCATTCGATGCCGGAAACTGCGGACAATGTCGCCGCCGATTACGGGATTTCCCGCGCCGACCAGGACGCCTTCGGGCTGAGGAGCCAGCAGCGGTGGGCCTCGGCGCAAGGCGCCGGCGTATTCCGCGACGAGATAGCCCCGGTCCGCGTGCCCCAGGGCAAGGGCGAGGCGCTCATCGTCGACCGTGACGAGCATCCGCGCCCGGACATGACCGCGGAACAACTCGCCAAGCTGAAACCGCTCAACGGCCCCGACAAATGGGTCACAGCGGGCAACGCCTCTGGCGTCAACGACGGGGCCGCGGCGCTCATTGTCGCTTCCGAGGCCGCTGCGCGCGCCCATGGACTCACGCCGCGCGCGCGCGTCGTGGGCATGGCGGCGGCGGGCGTGGCGCCGCGCATCATGGGCGTCGGCCCGTCGCCGGCCGTGCGCAAGGCGCTTGCGCGGGCAGGGCTGAAGCTCGACCAGATGGACGTGATCGAACTGAACGAAGCGTTTGCCGCGCAGGCGCTTGCGGTGTTGCGCGAGCTTGGAATTCCCGACGACGCGCCCCATGTCAATCCGAACGGCGGCGCCATCGCCATTGGCCATCCGCTCGGAATGAGCGGCGCACGGCTGGTGGCGACGGCGATGTATCAACTCAAGCGCCAGAATGGGCGGTACGCTCTCTGCACCATGTGCATCGGCGTCGGCCAGGGCATCGCGCTGATCCTCGAAAGGGTGTGAACATGTACGCCCAGTTGGTCAAGACCGACGCCAAGCGCGTCAAGGCGCCCGATGAGATGAGCGACGAAGAGCGCGCCTTTCAGGCGCGCATCGACCGCGGCGAAAAGATCGAGCCGAAGGAATGGATGCCGGAGGATTATCGCCGCACGCTGATCCGCCAGATCGGCCAGCACGCCCATTCCGAGATCGTCGGCCAACTCCCCGAGGGCAATTGGATCACCCGTGCGCCCTCCTTGCAGCGCAAGGCGATCCTGCTGGCGAAAGTGCAAGACGAGGCCGGCCACGGGCTCTATCTCTATTCCGCCGCCGAGACCCTTGGGATCAGCCGCGACGATCTGATCGGGCAGTTGCATTCCGGCAAGATGAAATATTCCTCGATCTTCAATTATCCGACGCTGACCTGGGCCGACATCGGCGCCGTCGGCTGGCTGGTCGACGGCGCGGCGATCATGAATCAGGTGCCGCTGCAAAAATGTTCCTACGGCCCTTACGCCCGCGCGATGGTCCGCATCTGCAAGGAGGAGAGCTTTCATCAGCGTCAGGGGTTTGACCTGATGACCAAGATGGCGCGGGGCACGTCGGAACAGAAGGCGATGGCGCAGGACGCGCTCAACCGCTTCTGGTATCCGTCGCTGATGATGTTCGGACCCTCGGATAAAGACAGCGTGCATTCCGCACAGTCGATGGCGTGGCGCATCAAGATCAACACCAACGACGAACTCCGGCAGAAGTTCGTCGATCAGACCGCGCCGCAAGCCCACTATCTTGGCCTGACTGTTCCCGACGAAAAGCTTACCTGGAACGAGGAAAAGCAAGGCTACGATTTTTCCGAGCCGGATTGGCGAGAATTCTATGAGGTCGTCGCCGGCAACGGGCCGTGCAACCACGACCGGTTGCAAGCGCGGGTGAAAGCCTGGGAGGACGGCGCCTGGGTTCGCGATGGCCTCGTCGCGCACGCGCGCAAAGCGCGCGGCCGCCGTGAGGCGGCCAAAGTGGCGGCGGAATAAAGATGTCCGAGGAATGGCCGCTGTGGGAAGTCTTCATCCGGGGTCAGCATGGCCTGAACCATCGCCATGTCGGCTCGCTGCACGCCGCCGACGCGAACCAGGCGATCCGCAACGCGCGCGACGTTTATACGCGTCGTCACGAGGGCGTCAGTATCTGGGTCGCGCGCTCCAACGACATCGTCGCCTCGAGCCCCTCGGATAAGGGGCCGCTGTTCGAGCCGGCCAACAGCAAAGTCTATCGCCACCCCACCTTCTACGACATCCCCGAAGAAGTGGGGCCGATGTGAGTGAAGACCGCTTCGAATATGCGCTGCGGCTCGGCGACAATGCGCTGATCCTTTCGCATCGGCTGAGCGAATGGTGCGGCCACGGTCCGGCGCTGGAAGAAGACATCGCGCTGACCAATGTCGCGCTCGACCTCATCGGTCAGGCGCAGTTCTGGTTGGGGCTTGCCGGCGAATGGGAGGGCGCGGGCCGCGACGCCGACGCGCTCGCCTACAGGCGCGACGCCGGCCAGTTCCACAACGTTCTGCTGGTCGAGCGTCCGAACGGCGACTACGGCCACACCTTGATGCGTCAGTATCTATTTGACGCCTGGCACGCGTTGGCGCTCGCCGCGCTCAAGACGTCGAGCGACGCGCGTTTCGCCGAGATCGCCGCCAAGGCCGAAAGGGAAGTCGCCTATCACGTCGAACGCTCGGCGGAGTTGGTGATCGCGCTCGGCGACGGGACGGCGACGAGTCGGGCCCGGATGCAGGCCGCGCTCGACGCCTTGTGGCCCTATGCCGGCGAGTTTTTTGTCGGCGACGCGCTCGACGCAAGGCTGGCGCAGGAGGACGTCGCGCCGGCGGCCGAGAGCCTGAGGCCCGCCTGGGAACGAACGACGGCCGCCGTCTTCGCCGCGGCGACCCTGACGCCGCCCGCTTCCAGTTTCGCTCACAAGGGCGGCCGCGCCGGGCGGCATACCGAGGCGCTCGGCCATCTGCTGGCGGAAATGCAGTTTCTCCCGCGCGCTTACGCCCAAGCGCAATGGTAAGCGCGGCGCAAGTCTGGGATTGGCTCGGGCAAATTCCCGATCCCGAAATCCCCGTGCTGTCGCTCACCGATCTCGGCGTGATCCGCGACGTGCGGTTCGACAACGACACGCTGATTGTCGCGGTGACGCCGACCTATTCCGGCTGCCCGGCGACGGCGGTCATCAATCTCGACATCGAAAACGCGCTGCGCGCCCGAGGCGTCGACAAGCTGAGGCTGGAGCGCCGCCTCTCGCCGCCGTGGACGACGGACTGGATGAGCGAAGACGGCCGCCGCAAGCTCGAGCAATACGGAATCGCGCCGCCCGGCGCGACGGTGGCGTGCCCGCGCTGCGGCTCGACCAACGCGCGCAAAGTCAGCCAGTTCGGCTCCACGCCCTGCAAGGCGCTGTACGCCTGCGAGGATTGCCTGGAGCCGTTCGACCGTTTCAAGTGCATCTGACGGGGCGACATGGCGCGCTTTCTGCCGCTGATCGTGACTGACATTCGCCATGAGACGCGCGACGCCGTGGCGGTGACGCTTCTCCCACGCGAAGCGGACCGCGATGCGTTCTCGTTTGTGCAGGGCCAGTATCTGACATTGCGCCGCGCTTTCGACGACCAGGAGCTCCGCCGCTGCTACTCGATCTGCTCGGGCGTGGACGAGGGCGAACTGCGCATCGGCGTCAAGCAGGTCGAGGGCGGCGCGTTTTCGACCTTCATCAACCAGGCGCTGAAGGTCGGCGACACGCTGGAAGCGATGCCGCCGATGGGCGTGTTTCATGTCGCCCTCGACCCCGCCGCCGCGCGGCGTTATCTCGCCGTTGCAGGCGGCAGTGGGGTCACGCCGATCCTATCGATCCTCAAGACGACCCTGGCCCGCGAGCCGAACTCGCGCTTCACGCTGGTCTACGCCAACAAACAAATCTCCTCGATCATGTTCCGCGAGGAGCTGGAGGATCTCAAAAACACCCACCTCGGCCGGCTGTCGATCCTGCATATTTTGGAAACCGACGCGCAGGACATCGACCTGTTCACCGGCCGGCTGACGTCAGAGAAATGTTCGGATCTATTCGCCCGTTGGATCGACACCCGCGCGGTTCACGCCGCGTTCATCTGCGGCCCGGAGCCGATGATGCTGACTGTGGCGGCGGCCTTGCGCGAGTGCGGCCTCGGCGACGCGCAAATCAAGTTCGAGCTGTTTGCCTCCGGCCAGCCCGGTCGCGCGGCGCGGCGGCCGGAGGGCGCCGCGCCCGCTCAAGGCGGCGATGTCTGCGAAGTGTCGCTGACCCTCGACGGCGCCACGCGCAATTTCATCATGCCGCGCAGCGGCCAGAGCCTGCTCGACGCGGCGTTGCAAAACCATCTCGACGCGCCGCACGCCTGCAAAGCCGGCGTCTGCTCCACATGCCGCGCCAAGGTGATCGAGGGCGAGACGGAGATGCTGACAAACCACGCGCTCGAAGACTACGAGGTGCGGCTCGGTTATGTGCTGACTTGCCAGGCGCATCCGTTGAGCGCGAGATTGGTCGTGAGCTACGATCAGTAGCGGCGATTGGCGCCGGCTATGGCGAGGCGGCCGTCACCGTAGGCGTCAGGCGATTCCCACGCGAAACTCCACTCGCGCATCACTCCGCCGCCGCCTTCCTCCGCGCCGGCCGGCGCGCCAGCGCCTCTTTCAGATAGGCCCCGGTATGGCTGCGTGGGTTGCGCACGATCTCTTCCGGCGTCCCTGTCGCCACCACTTCGCCTCCGCCGTCGCCGCCCTCCGGCCCCATGTCGATGATCCAGTCGGCCGTCTTCACCACTTCCAGATTGTGTTCGATGACCACCATCGTGTTGCCTTGGTCGACCAACTCGTGCAGCACCTCCAACAATTTCGCGACGTCGTGGAAATGCAGCCCCGTCGTCGGTTCGTCGAGGATGTAGAGCGTGCGGCCGGTCGAGCGCCGCGCCAGCTCCTTGGCGAGTTTTACGCGCTGCGCTTCGCCGCCCGACAGCGTCGTCGCCTGCTGGCCGACCTTCACGTAGCTTAGGCCCACGCGCTTCAAGGTTTCCATCTTGTCGCGGATCGACGGCACCGCCTTGAACAGCTCCGCCGCCTCTTCGACCGTCATGTCGAGCACATCGGCGATGGATTTGTCCTTGTAACGCACCTCCAGCGTCTCGCGGTCGTAGCGCTTGCCCCTGCACACATCGCAGGTGACATAGACGTCCGGCAGGAAATGCATCTCGATCTTGATGACGCCGTCGCCCTGGCACGCCTCGCAGCGCCCGCCCTTGACGTTGAACGAGAAGCGCCCCGGTTGATAGCCGCGCTGCTTGGCCTCGGGCAGACCGGCAAACCAGTCGCGGATCGGCGTGAACGCCCCGGTGTAGGTGGCGGGATTGGAGCGCGGGGTGCGGCCGATCGGCGACTGGTCGATCTCAATCACTTTGTCGATGGCGTCGAGCCCGTCGATGCGTTCGTGCGACGCCGGCGGATCGCTGGCGCCGTTGAGTTGGCGGGCCACAGCTTTGTAGAGCGTGTCGATGGTCAGCGTCGATTTGCCGCCGCCGGACACCCCGGTCACGCTGGTGAACAGCCCCAGCGGAATCGTTGCGGTGACGTTCTTAAGATTGTTGCCGCGAGCCCCGACGATTTTCAGCTCGCGCCCCGGCTCGGCCCTGCGGCGCTTGGGCGGGATCGCGACGAAGCGCTCGCCGGTGAGATAATGCCCGGTCAGCGAATTCGGATGGGCTTTGATCTGATCGGGCGTGCCTTCCGCGACGATCTCACCGCCATGAACGCCAGCGCCGGGGCCGATGTCGACCACATAATCGGCGGACAGGATCGCGTCCTCGTCGTGCTCGACGACAATCACCGTGTTGCCGAGATCGCGCAGCCGGCGAAGCGTGTCGAGCAGCCGCGCGTTATCCCGCTGATGCAGGCCAATGGAGGGCTCGTCGAGCACATATAGCACGCCGGTCAACCCCGAGCCGATCTGCGAAGCGAGCCGGATGCGCTGGCTCTCGCCGCCGGACAGCGTGCCGGAGGCGCGCGACAGGTTCAGATAATCGAGCCCGACGTCGCGCAAAAACGTCAGCCGGTCGCCGATTTCCTTCAACACCCGCTGCGCAATCTCGTTGCGCTTGGCGTCGAGTTTTTTCGGCAGGGTTTTGGCCCATTCGACCGCTTGTTTGACCGACAGCTCGCTGATCTCGCCGATATGCTTGCCGTCAATCTTCACGGCGAGCGCTTCCGGCTTGAGGCGATGGCCGCCGCAGGCTTCGCAGGGAGTGGCGGTCATGTAGCGCTCGATGTCCTCGCGCGACCACTCGCTCTCCGTCTCCTTGTAGCGGCGCTCAAGATTGTTGATGACGCCCTCGAACGGTTTTCTCACCTCATAGGCGCGCATGCCGTCGTCATAGGAGAACCGCACCTCTTCGCCGTTGGAGCCGAACAGGATGGCGTCGCGGGCCTTCTGCGGCAGGTCGAGCCAGGGTTTGTCGAGTTGGAACTTGTAGTGCTGGCCCAGCGCCTCCAGGGTCTGCAGATAATAAGGCGACGACGATTTGGCCCAGGGCGCGACAGCGCCGCGCCTCAGCGTCATTTTCGGGTCGGGAACGATCAGCGCCGGGTCAACCTTGAGATGACTGCCGAGGCCGCCGCACACCGGGCAGGCGCCGAAGGGATTGTTGAACGAGAACAGGCGGGGCTCGATCTCGGGGATCGTGAAGCCGGAGACCGGGCACGCGAATTTCGAGGAAAACACGATCCGCTCGGGCGCCTTGGCGTTCGCCGCGACATCCGCGAACTCCACATAGGCGAGCCCGTCTGCGAGCTCCAGCGCGGTTTCGAAACTGTCGGACAGCCGGCTCGCCATGTCCGGCCGCACGACTAGCCGGTCCACCACCACCTCGATATCGTGCTTGAGCTTCTTGTCGAGCGCCGGCGCGTCGGCGATGTCGTGGAATTCGCCGTCGATCTTCACGCGCTGGAAACCGCGCTTCATGAATTCGGCGATCTCCTTGCGATACTCGCCCTTGCGGCCGCGCACGACCGGAGCCAGCAAGTAAAGCCGGCTGCGCTCAGGCAGCGCCAGCACGCGGTCGACCATTTGGCTGACCGTCTGGCTCTCGATCGGCAGGCCGGTGGCGGGCGAATAGGGGATGCCGAACTCGGGCCCACAACAGCCTCATGTAGTCGTGAATCTCGGTGACGGTGCCGACGGTGGAGCGCGGGTTTTTCGACGTCGTCTTTTGCTCGATGGCGATGGCGGGCGACAGGCCGTCGATCTGGTCGACGTCCGGCTTCTGCATCATCTCCAGGAACTGTCGGGCGTAAGCCGACAGCGATTCGACGTAGCGCCGCTGCCCCTCCGCGTAGATCGTATCGAACGCGAGCGAGGATTTTCCGGAGCCGGACAGCCCCGTGAACACGACGAGTTTGTCGCGCGGGATCGTCAGATCGACATTCTTCAGATTGTGCTCACGCGCGCCGCGCACGACGATGGCGCGGCCGTCGAAGGCGGATTTGCTCTTGCTCGCCATGCGAACCTTTTTTGCGAAGTCGCGCGGCGAGGGGCTTGCGTCGCGGTCTCGGCTAAGTTAGAACAAAAATGGAACGGAAGCTAGAGCCCCGCCCTATTTAGGGACGCTACGGCGGGATGCCAAATGGCGCTGTTGTGGACAAGTGGACGGGCGGCCTTCCCTTTCTTCGATGGCGGAGTGAGGAAGGCGCGGTGAGATCGAGGAGAGCGACATGGCGGGCGTCAACAAGGTCATTCTGATCGGCAATCTGGGCAAGGATCCCAAGGTCAGCACGCTGAATTCCGGCGACAAGGTCGTCAGCTTCACCCTCGCCACCTCCGAGAGCTGGAAGGACAAGAATTCCGGCGAGCGCCGCGAGAAGACCGAGTGGCATAACATCGTCATCTACAATGACAATATCGGCCGCGTCGTCGAGCAATATTGCAAGAAGGGCTCCAAGGTCTATGTCGAGGGGCAGATTCAGACGCGCAAATACAACGACGCCTCCGGCGCCGAAAAATACATCACGGAAATCGTGCTGCAACGGTTCCGCGGCGAGCTGACCCTGCTTGACTCGCGCAGCGGCGGCGAGGGCCGCGAGAGCTTCGGCGGCGGCGAGGAGCGCCCGTCGTTCGGCCGCGCCTCCCCCGCCGAGCGCCGCCCGGCGCCCGCGGGCGGGGGCGGCGGCGATTTGGACGACGACATTCCGTTCTGACCCGGGCTTGGGTTCGGGGAAAGCAATCGCTGAGTGGACCCGCTTGGTGTTCGAAGGTTAGAACTCGCGGCTGAACCTCCGCGAGTCCCCATGCCGCTCAGCCCCGCCATCCCCCTCACCGCCATCGACGGCGAAAGCCGGACTCTCGCCGACTACGCCGGCAAGGCGCTGCTGATCGTCAATGTGGCCAGCCAGTGCGGATTCACCCCGCAATACGCGGGCCTTCAGACGCTGCATCGGCGCTACGCGAACCGGGGGCTCGTCGTGATGGGGTTCCCTTGCGACCAGTTCGGCCATCAGGAGCCCGGCGACGAGGCGATGATCGCAGGGTTTTGTTCGCGCGCCTACGACGTGACGTTCGCTATGTTCGCCAAGATCGACGTCAACGGGGCGAACGCCCACCCGCTGTTCGCGGCGTTGAGGCAGGCCGCGCCGGGGCTCTTCGGCTCGCCGTCGATCAAATGGAATTTCACCAAATTTCTCGTCGGCCGCGATGGCGAGGTGTTGCGCCGCTATGCGCCGACCGACACGCCCGCTTCGCTCGCGGGCGACATCGAGGCCGCGCTGGGGTCGCCGACCCCGTAAAGCCGCACGAACACTTCGACCGCCACGTCGACATTGCGCGCGATCGCCTCCGGCGAGGCCGTCTCCGCAGCGCCGAACAGGCAGGCGTTCAGCAAGCCGGACTTGGCGAGATCGATGAAATGCCGCGCCGCAACGCGCCCATCGTCGAAATGCAACGCCCCTTCCGCGCGCCAAGCCTCGAGTCGCGCGGCGAGTTTCGTCTCGCCATAGCACGGTCCAGATTCGTAAAACGCGCGGCCGAGGTTCGGAAATTTCGCGGTCGCACCAATGACGATGCGAACCAGCGCAATCATCTCCGGTTGCGTCATAAGAGCGATCAACTCCCGCCCCCATGCCGCCAGCGCCGCGCGCGGATCGGCGGCGTCGGCGGGAATGACGAGACGCTCGGCCTGTTGCTGGCGGTCCTCGCGGATCAGCGCCTCGAACAATTGTTCCTTGGAGTTGAAATAGACGTAGAGCGTGCCCTTGGACACGCCGGCCACCCGAGCGATGTCGTTCATGCTCGCGCCATCAAATCCGTCGGCGAGAAACACCCGTCGCGCGCCGTCGAGGATCTGCCGCCGCTTGGCGGGTTCCGCCTCGGCATCCTCCCGCACCCATTCATAAGCCGTCATGGCGATCTCCAGGTCCGGCCCACTCGCCAAAAAATTGACCGAACCGTTCAGTTCGGTCTTGCTCTAAGCGCGCCCGCGTTGTATGTCAACCCAAAATGACCGAACGGTTCGGTCGAGGTGTTCGCATGGCTGAGAACGTCGCCACCGCTCCCGCATTCGCCCGCGCCGCTGCTCCGGAAGCGCAAGCGCCAGCCGCGCCGCCCAAAGCGAAACGCTCGTTGCGCCGGTTGCTGCTGCCGCTCGTTGTGATCGGCGCGGCGGCCTATGGCGTGCACTGGGGCTATTCCTACTTCACCGACGGCCGGTTCCTGGTTTCGACCGACGACGCCTATGTCGGCGCCGACTCGGTGATCCTTGCGCCGAAGATCGCCGGTTATATCTCCGAAGTCGCCGTCAGCAACAACCAGGATGTCCACGCGGGCGAGGTTCTGGCGCGCATCGACGCCGGCGATTACCAGCTCGCGCTCGACGCCGCCAAGGACAAGGTCGCCACTCAGGACGCCACGATCGCTCGCATCGGCCGTCAGGCCCAAGCGCAAACCGCGATGGTCGCGCAAGCCGACGCGCAGGTCGGCGCCGCCAATGCGTCCGCCGACAGCGCGGCAGCGGACGCCCAGCGCGCCGCGTTGGAATTCGACCGCGCGCAAAAACTGGTGCTCACGAGTTTTGGCTCGCAGCAACGTCTTGAACAAGCCAATGCCGACAAGAAGCGCACCGCCGCCGCGGTCATCGGCGCCGGGGCCTCGCTCGCCTCGGCGCAAGCGCAGCTCGCCTACGCCAAGTCGAATGTCGACGTCTTGCAAGCGCAGAAGAGCGAAGCCGAGCACACTCGCGCCGAACTCGCCAGCGCCGTCGACCGCGCCGCGCGCGACTTGTCGTTTACCGAGATTCGCGCGCCGTTCGACGGCGTCGTCGGCAACAAGGCGGTGGAAGTCGGACAATATGTGCAGCCGGGGACGCGGCTCCTGGCCGTGGTGCCGCTCGACAAGGTTTAT
>CAWIEP010000065.1:0-29219 GCA_963835115.1 uncultured Pseudomonadota bacterium | reverse complement strand
CCGAGGCGTTCAAGCGCGGGCGCATCATGGCGGCGCCGTCGCGCGCCGAATCCATGCCCTACATCGTGCTCGAAAGCGTGGCGGCGAAGGTGCCCTTGCTGACTACCGACGTCGGCGGCATTCCCGAGATTTCGGCCCCTTTCGCGACCGGCTCGGGCCCCCCGACGACGCCGCCGATCTCGCGCGCCGCATATCGGCGGAACTCGACCGGCCCGCCGCTGAGCGCGAAGCGCGCGCGGCGGAACTCGCGGCCCATGTGCAGAGCCGCTTCTCCCTGGACAACATGGCCGAGACGGTGATCTCGGCCTATCGCGAGGCGCTCGCCCGCCGCGATCTCGACGCTCTGTCGTCGCGACGCGGCGCGCGCGCCCCGCATCTCGTCAACGAGGCGTGACATGTCGCGGTTCTCCGCCAATCCGATCGACCGTCTCGAAGGACGGCGAACACCGCCGGCGGCGCCCGGCGACGTGGCGCCTGCGGTCGCCGGCTATTCCCGCATCCTGCTGCTGGCCGCGGCGCAAGCGGTCGATTTCAGCCTCATCGCCGGCATCGGCCTCGCGCTCTATCAGGCGCATGTCGTTCGGCAGATCGGTCCGCAACCGATCTATTTTCTGCTGGCCTTCGGCATGGCGCTCATCAACGTCATCGCCTTCCACATGCTGCACAGCTACAGCGTGCCGGCGTTGCGGCGGCCGATCAACCAATTGTTCCGGATCAGCGGCGCCTGGGCGTTCATTTTCGCCGCGCTCATCGCGCTGGTGTTCTTCGCCAAACTCGACAACGTGATCTCGCGCTTCTGGCTCGGCGCCTGGTTCCTTGTCGGCTTCAATGCGCTGGCGATCGCGCGTTTCGCGCTCGCGGTGATGGTCGACCGGCTCGCCGTCTCCGGGCGGTTCCAGAAGCGCGTCGTCGTGGTCGGCGGCGGCGAATTGGCGCGCGACCTGATCCGCGATCTCGCCAAGGCCGATCCCGCCGAGATCAAGCTCGTCGGCGTGTTCGACGACCGCGGCGACGCGCGCTCGCCGCTGACGGTCGAGGGCGTCGCCAAGCTCGGCAATGTCGACGATCTCGTCGAATATGCGCGCCAGACCCACATCGACCTCGCCGTGTTCTCGCTGCCGATCAGCGCCGAACAGCGCATCTTGCAGATGCTGCGCAAGCTCTGGGTGTTGCCGATTGACGTGCGGCTGGCCGCGCACGCCAACCGCATCCGCTTCCGGCCGCGCTCCTATTCCTATCTCGGCGCCACGCCGATGCTGGACGTGTTCGACAAGCCGCTCAGCGATCGCGACGTAGTGGTCAAGGCGGCGATGGACAAGGTTGTCGGCGTGCTGGCGCTCGTCGCGCTATCGCCGGTGCTGGCGCTGGCGGCGCTGGCGATCCGTCTGGATTCGAGCGGGCCGGTGCTGTTCAAACAACGGCGCTATGGCTTCAACAACGAGCTGGTCGAGGTTTACAAGTTCCGCTCGATGCACGCCGACAAGCTCGACGCGACGGCGGCGAAACTTGTCACGCGCGACGATCCCAGGGTGACGCGCGTCGGGCGCTTCCTCCGCAAGACCTCGATCGACGAACTGCCGCAACTCTTCAACGTCGTGTTCAAGGGCGATCTCTCGCTGGTCGGGCCGCGCCCGCACGCCGTCCACGCCAAGGCCGCCAACCGCAAATACGATGAAGTGGTCGACGGCTATTTCGCCCGGCATCGGGTGAAGCCGGGCATCACCGGTTGGGCGCAAATCCACGGCTGGCGCGGCGAAACCGATACGCAGGAAAAGATCCAGGCGCGCGTCGATCACGATCTCTATTACATCGAGAACTGGTCGCTGTGGCGCGACCTCTACATTCTCGCGGTGACGCCGATCTCGCTGGTCAAGACCCAAAACGCCTATTGAACGCGTTCAGGCGCCTAGCCCGTCGAACAGATCGCGGTAACGCTTCGCCGCGTCGTCCCAATCAAATTGCCGGGCGCGAACGAACCCGGCGGCGCGCAGTCGCTCGCGCAAATCCGCGTTGCCCATAAGCTCGACGATTCCGGCGGCGATGGCGCCGACATCGCAGGGATCGACGAGCAGCGCCGCCTCGCCGGCGATTTCGGCGGTCGCGGTCGCGTCGGCGGTCAGCACCGGCGCGCCGCAGGCCATCGCCTCGATGATCGGCAGCCCAAAACCTTCGTAGATCGAGGGGAACAGAAACCCCTCGGCGCCGGCGGTGAGCGGGCCGAGATGCGCCTCGTCGACGAAGCCGATCAGATGCGTGCGCGGCGTATCGGCGACGGGTCCGATCTCGCCGAACACATGCGCGCGGGCGAGATTGCCGCTCACCACGAGCGCGATCTCGGGATCGAGCCTCGCCTGCGCCGCTCGCCACGCTTCGAGCGCGCGCGCGAGGTTTTTGCGCCGGTCGGAGGTCGCCTGCAACAGCAGATATCTTTGCGGCAGGTTCAACGCCGCCCGCGTGCGTGCGATGTCGTCCTCGCCGTAGCGCCGGAATTGCGCGGAGACGCCGTTGGGGATGACGGCGATCTCTGAGGGATCGAGGCCGAACAGTTTTGCTATGCGGCCGCGCGAGAATTCTGAGACCGTGACCACCTTGGCGACGCGGCGCGCCAGACGCGGGATCAGCGCGCCATAGAGCCGCACGAAGTTGGCCGAGAAAAACTCCGGCGCGTCGAGAAAAGCGACGTCGTGCAGCGTGACGACCTGGCGCGACACGGCGAGCGGGCCGCTCGCCGAGGGCGACCACAACAATTGGCCGCGGGCGCGCAACGGCAGCACGCCCTGCTCCCAGGCGTGGCCCGCCAGGCCCGATAGCGGCCGGCGCGGCGCGATGATTTCGCACGGCCCGAGCCGTTTGATGATTTCGGCGGCGACGCGCTGCTGTCCGCCCATGGCCTGGGCGACGACGCGCGCGTTGACGGCCAGCGGCACCCTAGCGCCGAACGAGCGTGTAGGCGTAGGAGGTCAGCCAGCGGATGTCGCGCCGCTCCGCAAACGTGTGCAGCGCCCCCTCGATGTCGCGCACGACCGGAACGGACCTGAGATAGCCGTGGCCGTAGAACGGCGCGATGAGGATCTCGGAAAATCCGAGCGCGCTGAGTTTCGGGGCCACCGCGCTGGGCTCGGCGACGCACATTTCGTAGCGCGCGGGGAATTTCGGGTAGTCGCCGTCATGCCGGGAGGGGAAGAAAAACTTGAGCAGGCGCGCGGTGAACGCCTCCGGGGCCAGACGATTGAGCACGAAAGGCGGCGAATAGAGGGTCGGGTGAAAGGCGAACGCGACGCCGCCCGGCGCGAGCAGCGAAGCGACGTTGGCCCAGGCGCGCGGCGCGTTTTTCACGTGCTCGAACACCATGCGCGAGAACACGAAGTCGAACTTGCCGAACAGCGCGGGATCGACGTCCGACGCGATGTTGAAACAGGCGGTCGCGAACCCCGGCGGCGCCAACGAAAGCTCGCGCGCGTCGATGTCGTTGACCGTCAGCGCGACGCCGAGTTTTTCGGCTTCCGCCGGCGTGAACTGCGGCCCACGGCCGCCGCCGATCTCCATCAGCCGGACCTTGCCGTCGTCGCCGCAGCGCCCGGCTTGCCGGAGCGTCTCGACAAAGCCGAGGAGGGTCGGCTTGTAATGGTCCCACGCCCACGGCTCGCGGCTGTCGTAGCCGAGGCGGCGCAGCGGCGCGGCCAGAAACGGCGAGGGCGCCAGCCGCGCTTCGACCCGCAGCGCGCGCGCGTCGGCGAGCGATCCCGTAAGCGCCAATCCATCCATCGTCATGCACTCCTCAAATGTCGGCTACGCCGCAGCCGTTAAAGTCTGGTCTCGGCGCCCGTCAGCGCGCCCTTGCCGACGAAGGCGACGGGCGGCCGGCGCCGACGGCGCAACGCAGCGGCGACAAAACCGCGCACGCCGCCGACGTCGAAGGCGAGATAGGCGCCGGCGACGATTGCGCCGGCGATCGCGAGCGCCGCCAGGGCGGCGAGGGCGTGCGACGGCGACGCATTGAGCGGGCGCACGGCCGCCGCCATCAGCGCGGTCGCCAGCGGCGATAACGGCGAGGTCGCGCGCCCGCGGCCGCACGGGAGAGACGCGCCAGGCGAGAACCGCCGTGGTCAGCATCGCCGCGCCGAGGCTCAGCGAATTGGCGATCGCCAGCCCGTCGATGCTGGACGACAGCGGGGTCAGCCCGACCAGAACGATCTCCACCAACAGCGCCGTCAGCGAGGCGGCGCTCAACTGCCAGGTCGCGCCGTGCAGTTGGAAGATCGGGCTCAGCGCCGAGGTGATCGCAAACAGCGCGAAATAGCCCGGCGCCAGTTCGGCGCTGAGCGAGGCGAATTCGCCGCGATAGGCGGCCGGCGCGAGCAGCGCCTCCAAGGTCGGCGCCATGACCGCGTAGCCCGCCGCCAGCGGCGCGAGGAAGCCGAGCGCGAGCGAAATGTTGAGCGACTGCTGCCGCTCCGCCGCCGCCCGACCCTCGGTGCGGTCGATTTTCAGCACATACTGGAACAGGATCAGCTCCGGCAACGTATTGGCGGCTCCAAACAGCCGCTGGCCGAGATCGGCGGCGAGCGAGAATTTGCCGGTCGCCGCCGCGCCGAGATCGGCGAGCGCGATGTGGCGGTTGATCAGTCCGACGAGCTGGTAGACGACCAACGAAACCACGATCGGCTTGGCGTAGACGAAGAAGGTCCTGAGCCGATCCGCGCTGGCCGCCCGCAACGCCGTCCCGGCGACGCGGGCGCGGATCGAAAACGCGAGCGCCGGGATCAAATTGGCGGCGGCGAGCGCAGCGACCGTGAGCGTCGCGTCGCGCGTCGCCCGCGCGACGATGACGACAGCGGTGAAGCAAAGAACCTGTCTGAGCGCGTAGATCCCCGCGAACGGCCGCCCCTCGTCGCGGGCGCGAAACTTGGCCCCCATGAAATCGACGCGATGCGCGGCCACGCCGAGCAGTGGCGTCAGCAACAGCAGCGTCGCGCCGAAGCCGAAGGTCCAGCCGCAGGCGACGCAGAGGCCGACGGCGGCGTAGACGAAAAGGGTCAGCGCGAAATAGCCCGCCTCCAGCGAGGAGGCGACCGCGGCGCGCGCGGCGGGGTCGCCGGAGAAGCGCAGCGACGACAGCCGCAGCCAGTCAAGCATCCCGCCGGCCAGCGTGATCGAGGCGAACTGCACCGTGGAATAGCGGCCGAACTCGGCCGGGCCAAGAATGGCGCTCAGCGTCAGGCCGAAGGCGAAATTCGTCGCCGCATTGAGGAAGAAGGATATCGCGAAGATCATGGCGGGGCCGTCCCGCTTCTAACGGACAGCCGTTAAGGCCGGACTTACGCCCGCGCGCCGAGTTTCGAGCGTGCTGGTAACCCCGGGTTTACCACTTGGTAACCCCGGGTTAACCATGAATTCGCTACAAGTCCGCAGCCCTCGCGCGAGGAAACATGCCTCTCACCGAGTCCTTGCGCCTAAAGATTCTCTGGCTGTTTCTGGCGGTCAGCCCGTTCGCCGCGATCGAGCCATCGCCCTACGAAGCGATGTTCTTCGTGTGCCTGCTGGCGTTCGCGCGTGGCGGGCTCGCCTTCGACGCAACGCTCGCGCCGCTGATCCTGACCCTCTTCGTGTTCGACGCCGCGGGGCTGATCGCGCTGATCCCCTATACGGGGGAATCCGAGAGCGTCAGCTTCACCTTCGTCAGCATCTATATCTCGCTGACGACGATCCTGTTTGCGACGCTCGTCGCGGCCAATCCGCTCGAACGGATGAGAGGCGATCCGCTCAGGCTACGCCTTCGCCGGCGTGCTCGCGGCGATCCTGGGCATTCTCGGCTATTTCGACGTCGCCGGGCTTCGAGCCCCTATTTCACGCTCTACGACGGCGGCCGCGCCTCGGGCCCGTTCAAGGACCCCAATGTGTTCGCGCCGTTCCTGGTCGCGCCGATCGGCTGGGTTTGCCAGGATCTGCTGCTGCGGCGAGCCGGCGATTTTGCGCAGCCTGCTGATGCTGATCGTCCTGTTGCTGGCGCTGTTTCTCAGTTTTTCGCGTGGCGCGCTGATCGACGCGCTGTTGACCCTGGCGCTGACGCTCGGCCTCACGTTCGCCGCCACCGGCTCGGCGCGGCTGCGCGGGCGGGTGGTGGTGTCGGGACTCGTCATCGTCGCGCTGCTGGTTGCGCTGGCGGCGATCATCCTCTCGGTTCCCTCGATCCGCGACTTGGCGCTGGAGCGGGCGACGCTGACGGAGGACTACGATTTCGGCGAACAGGGGCGTTTCGGCAATCAGCTTCGCTCGATCCCGATGCTGCTCGATCGGCCGCTCGGCTTCGGGCCGTTTCGCTTCGCCAAATATTTTCCGGCCGACCCGCACGAGGTTTTCTTGAGCGCGTTCGCTTCGTTCGGCTGGGCCGGCGGCATCGCCTTTGCCGTGTTCGCGGCGCTGACGCTTTATGTCGGCTGTGGTTTTCGCGTTCCGACGTTCGCGCGTGCAGACCGAATTCATCGGCGTCTTCGCCGCCACGCTGCCGCAACTGTTCCAGGGCGTGCAGATCGACACCATGCACTGGCGCCATCTGTTCCTGCTGATCGGCTGCCTGTTCGGCCTCGCGGCGGCGGCGCAGCGGGAGACGCGCGCGAAGGGCGCCGGCGGCGTCGCGCTCGCGCGCGCCTAGTCGATCCAGAAGGATTCGCGCGCGGCGATGCGCGCGCGCATGCCCGCCGGCGCCGACGCGCGTAGCGCGACGTCCGTTCCCGTCAGGGCGAAGTGCAACCCGCCGTCAGCGGGCTGTGGCGAGGCGTCGAGAAAAGCCTGGAGAAAGCCGGCCGCGGCCTGCGGCCGCGGATGCGCGATTTCGAGTTCGGCGACGCCCGTCGCGCCATTGGGATGGACTTGCGCCGCGGCGTCCCAGAAATTCTCGGGATAAAGCTGCTGGCAGACGAAGAAGCCGGTCTGCGAAAACGCGTCGCTTTGCGCGAAAGCCAATGAGAACGCGACCTCCACCTCCCGCCCCTCGCGCCGACCTTTGCGCGCGAAATCGAAGCGCGGGCGTTCGCCAAAGCCCCGATTGGCGAACGCGAGCCGGTCGGCCTCAGCGTCGTGCGAGCGCAGCACCAGCATGGCGAGGCCCTCGCGCGCTTTGAGGAAATCGTCGAGAAAGCCGGCGAAGGGAAAGACCGGATCGTCCGGCGCGGGGCGCTGGAACGCCGCGCCGAGCCCGACGAGTTCGAGAAAGGCGCCGTCGAACTGCACGATATGGTTTTCGGTGCCCCAAGGGTGGCGGTTGCGCGGACCGACTTGAAAGCCACGCCGCCGGTAACGTTCGGCGGCGGCGTCGAGGTCGCGGGCGGCGATGACGAGGTGGTCGAGGGCGCGGGGCATCGGTTCATGCTATAGGAGGGAGGGGGCGCAGGCGAGCGCGCGCAAAGGAGCGGCCATGAATGTCGCGCTGAAACATCCGCGAACCACGCGCGGCGCCGAAGGTTTGCCGCGTTGGCGTTTCACCGTCGCCGACGTCGAGGCGATGGTCGCCGCCGGCATCATCGACGAGGACGAGCGCGTCGAGTTGATCGAGGGGGAGCTGGTTCCGATGTCGCCGAAGGGCAGCCGCCACGAGGTGCTTAAAGTTGCATTGTTGCGGCATTGGCTGAAGCTGTGTCCCGAGGATGTGCAAATCGCCCCGGAAACGACTTTTCGCCTCTCACCGGATACCTATCTCGAACCGGATTTCGTCATCTATCCCAGCGCCGTCGGCCTCGTCGGAATTGCGGGCGACAATGTTCTGCTCGTCGTCGAAGTCGCCGACAGCTCGCTGCGCTACGATCGCGGCCGCAAGGCCAAGCTTTACGCGCAGTTTGGAATCCGCGAGCTGTGGGCGATCGACGCCGTCAAGATGACGACGCGCGTCTTTCGCGCGCCGTCTGCCGAGGGCTACGGGCAAGTGCAAGACGTCAAGGCGTCCGAGACTGTCACACCCATACTCGCGCCTGAAACCTTCGCGCTGCGCCTCGACAGGCTCAAACTGATCTGACGCCTCACGCCGTCTGCTTGAGCTTCACCACATTGTGCAGGGTCTCGTCGGCGTTTCGAAGAACCGGCGTATCCCGCGCGCGGCCTGACGAATCCGCTGCTCGTTCTCGACCAGCGCGAGACGCACGTATTCGTCGCCGTGCTCGCCGAAGCCGATGCCCGGCGCCACCGCGACATCGGCCTTTTCAATCAACAGTTTTGAGAACTCCAACGACCCCAGGTGGCGGAATTTCTCCGGCACCGGCGTCCAGGCGAACATCGACGCGCGCGGCGATTCGATCGCCCAACCGGCGGCGGCGAAACTCTCCACCATCACGTCGCGGCGGCGCTTGTAGGTCGCCCGCATCTCGTGGATGCAATCCTCGGGTCCGTTGAGCGCGGCCGCCGCGGCCACCTGGATCGGCGTGTAGGCGCCGTAGTCGAGATACGACTTCACCCGCGCCAGAGCCGCCAGCAGCCGCTCATTGCCGACCGCAAAACCCATGCGCCAACCCGCCATCGAAAACGTCTTCGACATCGAGGTGAATTCGACCGCGACGTCGAAAGCCCCCGGCGCCTGCAACACCGACGGCGGCGGTTCGCCATCGAAATAGACTTCGCCATAGGCCAAGTCGGAGAGCACGAAAATGTCGTGCTTCTTGGCGAAAATGACGAGGTCCTTGTAGAAATCGAGCGAGGCGACCATCGCCGTGGGATTGGACGGGTAGCAGACGACGACGGCGATCGGCTTGGGGATCGAATGCTGGATCGCCCGCTCGAGCGCGGCGAAATATTGCGGGCTGGGCTCGGCCGGAACCGAGCGCACGACGCCGCCCGCCATCAGAAAGCCGAAGGCGTGGATCGGATAGGAGGGGTTCGGCGCCAGCACGACGTCGCCCGGCGCGGTGATCGCCTGCGCCATATTGGCGAAGCCTTCCTTCGACCCCAGGGTGGCGACGACCTGCGTCTCGGGGTTTAGCTTCACGCCGAAGCGTCGCGCGTAATAGCCCGCCTGCGCGCGGCGTAGGCCGGGAATGCCCTTGGAGGCGGAATAGCGGTCGGTGCGCGGCTTGCCGACCGTCTCGACGAGCTTGTCGATGACATGCTTGGGGGCGGCGAGGTCCGGGTTGCCCATGCCCAAGTCGATGATGTCGGCGCCGGCGGCGCGGGCCTTGGCCTTGAGCTTGTTGACCTGCTCGAAGACGTAAGGCGGCAGCCGCCGCGTGTTGTGAAAATCCGACATCGCTCCGTTTCCTCTTTGAGCGCCGACAAGCCGCAAATCCGTCCCTGCCGGCGCATTGCTTTTAAGGCCGGATGCGACAAAGGGGAACCCGCCGCCGTCTAAAATTCGGGCAAGCCGCCTCCGCGAAAACGCGCCCCAGCGCGCGACTTTACGGCTGCGCGGCCGATTTTCGCTTCGCCTTGTGCGGCTTGCCCGCCTTGGCTCCGTCATCTCCTCCAGCTTCGGATCGCCCCGAAGCGCGTTCGAGATCGGCGTCCATCGCCTTCAGCTCCGCCGGCGATTTCACTTTGGAGTTCGGCTCCTCGGGCGCCGCGAAGACGGAAATCGGGGCCGGCTCTCCGCTTGGGCGCGAGGCTTTCACGAAATCGGGCGGATCGGCCGGCGGCGCAATCAGGCCGGTCGCGCGGCCGAGCCCATCGAGCAGCGAGCCGTCCGCCCACGCCGACGTCGCCGACAACGCGAGCGTTAGCGCCAAAATGCGGCCGATGGCGCGCCCGTTCGTCAAGAATCTCCCCAATCTCCGGCGCCCGTCGCCAAAAGGCGCACTGGCGCCTTGAACGCGTGCCAGACTATTATGTCGGAAAAGGGAACGGCGGCGCGCCGGACGCAGGAGAGGAAAAGTCCATGAGCAAACATTCGCGCGGCCGGGGCTCGCAGGGCGGCGCCGTGCTGCGCTCCGGGCCGGACCCCTCCAGCGAGACGCCGCCGCCGGCCAGCGGCTTGCAATCCTCCTGGGACGAAATCAGCGCCGCCTCGGCAAAGCTCCCCGACGAGATTTGGGCGGCCACGCAGGCGGACGCGGCGCCGCCGGCAATCGCGCATCGCCCGGCGCGCGGCGCCAGCGCGCCGAGCGAAGCGCCGGCCGCGCCCGCCGAGGCGACGCCGTCGCCGCCGGTTCCCGCTGCAGAGGCGGCCCCGGCGGCAAATGCCGCACTCCCCCCGGCGCCGCGCGAAACCCCGTTGCCGGATTTCGAAAAACTGTCGCGCAATGTCGCCCGTTTCGTCGAGGAAAGCGGCAGGGCGGTGGCGGCCATGCTGAAGCCGGTCGAGACCGGCGGCGCTGGGTCCATGGAGGCGAAGCCGGAGATCGCCGAGGTCTTCACTTCGCTCGGCCGCGTCGCCGAATATTATGCGAGCGACGCCCGCCGCGCGCTGGAGGCGCAAACCGCGCTCTCGACCAAATTCTTTGAACTGTGGGGCTCGACGCTGAAGAAACTCGGCGGCGAGAAAGCGCCCGACGTCGCCGCGCCCGCCGCCGGCGACAAACGCTTCACCGATCCCGAATGGCGCGAAAACCCCTATTACGACTTTATCAAACAAGCCTATGTGCTGACCACGCGCTGGGCCGACGATCTCGTCAAGCGCGCCGACGAACTCGACCCGCACACGCGCGAAAAAGCCGCCTTCTATCATGAAGCAGGTGACGAGCGCGCTGTCGCCGTCCAACTTCCTCGCCACCAACCCCGAGCTGGTGCGCGCGACGCTCGCCGAAAGCGGCGAGAACCTGGTGCGCGGCATGAAGATGATGGCCGAGGACATCGAAGCCGGCCACGGCCACTTGCGCATCCGCCAGGCGGACGCCGCCAAATTCAAGCTCGGCGTCAATCTCGCCGCGACCCCGGGCAAGGTCGTGTTTCGCAACGAGCTGATCGAGCTGATCCAATATGCGCCGTCGACGCCGACGGTCTACAAGCGGCCGCTGCTGATCGTGCCGCCGTGGATCAACAAGTTCTACGTGCTCGATCTGAACCCCGAGAAGTCCTTTATCCGCTGGGCGGTCGCGCAAGGCCTGACCGTGTTTGTCGTCTCCTGGGTCAATCCCGACGAGCGCCATATGGACAAGGGGTTCGAGGCCTATATGCGCGAAGGCGTCTTCGCGGCGCTGGAGGCGATCGAGCTGGCGACCGGCGAGAGCGACGTCGCCGCGATCGGCTATTGCGTCGGCGGCACGCTTGCTCGCGGTGACGCTCGCCTTCATGGCCGAGATCGGCGACAAGCGCATCTCCAGCGCCACCTTTTTCACCACGCAGGTCGATTTCACCGACGCCGGCGATCTCAAGATTTTCGTCGACGCCGAACAATTGCGGCTGACCGAGAAAAAGATGGCGGAGACCGGCTATCTCGACGGCGCGCAGATGGCCACCGCCTTCAACATGCTGCGGCCCAACGACCTCATCTGGTCGTATTGGGTCAACAACTATCTCAAGGGCAAGGAGCCGATGGCGTTCGACCTGCTGGTGTGGAACTCCGATTCCACCCGCATGCCCGCCGCCAATCACCGGTTCTATCTGCGCCATTGCTATCTGCAGAACGATCTCACCGCCGACCGCATGGTGATCGAGGGCCGCCAGGTGCGCCTCGGCAAGGTGACGATTCCGATCTACGATCTCGCCGCGAAGGAAGATCACATCGCGCCGGCGCGCTCGGTGTTCAACGGCGCGAAGTTTTTCGGCGGCCCGGTGCGCTATGTGATGTCGGGCTCCGGCCACATCGCAGGCGTGGTCAACCCGGCGGAGAAGCCGAAATACCAGTTCTGGAGCGGCGGCCCGCCCGAGGGCCACTTCGAGGATTGGGTGGCGGCGGCGAAGGAGACGCCCGGCTCCTGGTGGGTGGACTGGATCGCCTGGATCACGGAGCAGGCGCCAAAGCGCGTCGAAGCGCGCGAAGTCGGCGCGGGCAAATTGGCGCCGATCTGCGATGCGCCCGGCGAATATGTGCGGGCGAAGGCGTGAGGCTTGGTTCGAGCCGGCGACGTGGATGCCTGATGCGCACCCATATTTGTTTGTTGAGGCACTGACGTCATGCCCGGGCTTGTCCCGGGCAGCCACGCGGGCGTGCGATCAACCCAGTTTGCGCAGATGGTCATACGGCCTGAGCGAGCCGCCGCTTCGACCAACAAACGAAATTTTGCGTCGCGACGTCGATGGCCGGGACAAGCCCGGCCATGACGATGGGGGCGATGCGGGACCTCAACCAAAGCCGCGCTAAAGCACCCCCCGCTTCGCCAAATGCCGCATCAGCGCGCCCGCGCCAAACTCCCAGGGCGCGCAATCCTGCGCGTGTTTCATGCGGTTGACGAGCGCGCCTAGCTTGTCGGCCGCCACCGTCACCACGTCGCCGACCTTGTGCGTAAAACCCTGGCCGGGCAGGTCGCGGTCCTTCACCGGCGCGAACATCGTTCCGAGATAAAGCGCCGCGCCGTCGGGATAGGCATGATGCGGGCCGATCAATTGCGCGGCGAGATCGGCGGGGTCGCGGCTGATCTCGCGCATCGAGGAGCGGCCGTCGAGGCGGAACCCGTCCTCGCCCTCGATGGTCAGCGAAATCTCCATCGCGCGCACGTCGTCGAGCGAAAAGCTTTCGTCGAAGAAGCGCAGGAACGGCCCGAGCGCCGCGCTGGCGTTCTGGTCCTTCGCCTTGCCGAGCAGCAGCGCGCTGCGGCCCTCGAAATCGCGCAGGTTGACGTCGTTGCCCAGCGTCGCGCCGACGATGCGCGCCGTCGGAGGCGACAATCAGCACCGCCTCCGGCTCCGGGTTGTTCCAGTGCGAATGCGGCGTGAAACCCCGCGTCGGCGCCGCAGCCGACCGCCGACATCGGCTGCGCCTTCGTGAAAATCTCGGCGTCGGGGCCGATGCCGACTTCGAGATATTGCGACCACGCGCCCTTCGGCGATCAGCGCCGCCTTCAGGCGCTCGGCCGCCGCCGAGCCCGGCTTGAGCGTGCGCAAATCCTCGCCGATCAGCCGGCCCATTTCGGCGCGAATGCGTGCGGCGCTGTCGGGATTGCCACGCGCGCGCTCCTCGATCACCCGCTCCAGCATCGAGGTCGCGAAGGTGACGCCCGCGGCCTTGATCGCCTGGAGATCGACCGGCGCCAGCAGCCAGGGACGGCGCGGATCGCGCTCGTCGGGCTGCGCGTTGGCCAGGAGTTCGGAAAGGCCGCCGATCCGCGCGCCAGCCGCCGCCCGCAGGGCGGCGGCTGGCTTGGCCTGTTCGGCGAGATCGCGCATGGTCGCAAACGTCGGCGTGACGTCGAAGACGCCGTCGGCGCGGACGGCGGCGACCGCGGGGCCGCCGAGATCGGGACGGAACACGCGGGCCGCGAGCGCGCCTGCAAAACCGTCGCGCGGCAAGATTTCCGTCTCGCTCAAGTGGGGATAAGGCATGGCGCGATTCCTGTGGCGGCCTCATTTAGCGCTTTGCGCTGAGCCTGTCTGTGCTCTAACATGCCAGCGGGAGGCGGACGAGAGGCAGATGCAGGAGCGCGCCAACAGCAAGGCGGGGCAGGTTTACGACGCGGTCAAGGAGGCCATTCTGTCGGGCGAACTTGAGCCCGGGCAGGCGATCGACAAGCTGGCGTTATGCGAAAAGCTAGGCGTATCGCGGTTTCCGGTGTCGGCGGCGATCAGCCGGCTGGCGTTCGAGCGCCTGGTGCGCATCGAGCCGCAACACGGCTCGTTCGTGGCGCCGATTTCGGCCGAGGGCGTACGCGAAAACCTGTTCGTGCGCCGGGCGCTGGAAGGCGAGATCGCGGCTGAGGCCGCGGCGCGGCTCGACGAGGAGGCGCGCGCCGATCTCGCCGCCAACCTGGAGGAGGCGGACGAGGCGGCGCGTGAGGCCGACCGGCCGCGCTTCTACGCGCTCGACGTTGGATTTCATGCGTTGCTGACGCAGCATCTGGAACTGCATCGCAGCGAGGAGATTCTCGACGGCGTGCGCCAGCATCTCGAACGCCCGCGCCGGCTGCTGATGAGCCCTCCGGGCCGGATGCAGCGTACCCTGGCGGAGCATCGCGCGATCTTCGCCGCCATCGCGACGCGCCGGCCCGAGGCTGCGCGCGCCGCCATGACGGCGCATATCGCCGTCGTCGCCGAAACTTTCGAGGCGCTCGCCAAGGCCAAGCCCGGCCTGTTCGCGTCCTGATGAGGACTCCCCAATGACCGCCCCCCGCGCCCTGAAACTCAACGCCCAAGACAACGTCATCGTCGCCGTCGAGGAATTTTTGCAAGGCAGCGCGCCCGCCGGCGTGACCGCGCGCGAGCGCGTCCCGCGCGGCCACAAGATGGCGAGCGCGGCCATCGCGGAGGGCGAGCCGATCCGCAAATTCGGCCAGATCATCGGCTTCGCCTCGCGCTCGATCGCCCCCGGCGAGTGGGTGCACGAGCACAATTGCGTTTTGCACGATTTCCAGCGCGACTACCGCTTCGGCGAGGACGCACACCCGGTCGGCGTGCTGCCCGTAGAGGCCCAGGCGACCTTCGAGGGCCTGCGCCGCGCCAGCGGCAAGACGGGCACGCGCAATTACCTCGGCATCCTCACTTCTGTGAACTGCTCGGCGACGGTGGCGCGGCTCATCGCCCGCGAGGCGGAAAAGCGTGGGCTGCTCGACGACTATCCCAACGTCGACGGCATCATCGCGCTCGTACACGGCACCGGCTGCGGCATGGCGGCCAAGGGCGAGGGCTTTGAGGCGCTCAAGCGCACGCAATGGGGCTACGCCGGCAACCCCAATATGGGCGGCGTCATCATGGTGGGCTTGGGCTGCGAAGTGTTCCAGATCGGCCGGATGAAAGAGGAATACGGCGTCGTCGAAAACGACCTGTTCCACTCGATGACCATTCAGGCGACGGGCGGCACGAAAAAGACCATCGAAGCGGGGTTGGAGCGGATCAAGGCGATGCTGCCGATCCTCGACAAGGCTCAACGCGAGACGCGGCCGGCGAGCGAACTGATGCTGGCGCTGCAATGCGGCGGCTCCGATGGCTATTCGGGGATCACCGCCAATCCCGCGCTGGGGTCTGCGGTCGACCTGCTCGTCGAGAACGGCGGCACGGCGATCCTCTCGGAGACGCCGGAGATTTATGGCGCCGAGCACCTGCTGACCGCCCGCGCCGCCAACCGCGCGGTCGGCGACAAGCTCGTCGATCTCATTCATTGGTGGGAGGACTACACCTCGCGCAACGGCGGCGAGATGAACAACAATCCCTCCCCCGGCAACAAGGCCGGCGGCTTGACGACGATTTTGGAGAAATCGCTGGGCGCGGCGGCCAAGGGCGGCACGACCCCGCTCAACGGCGTCTATCGCTACGCCGAACCCGTGACCGCCAAGGGTTTCGTGTTCATGGACACGCCCGGCTACGACCCTGTCTCGGCGACCGGCCAGGTCGCGGGCGGCGCGAACGTGCTCTGCTTCACCACCGGGCGCGGCTCCGCCTACGGCTGCAAGCCGACGCCGTCGATCAAACTTGCGACCAACAACGAGACCTACCGCCGCATGACCGACGACATGGACATCAATTGCGGCGACGTGCTCGACGGCGTTTCCATCGAGGCGAAAGGACGGGAGATTTTCGATCACGTGCTGCGGGTGGCGAGCGGCGTGGCCACCAAGTCGGAGGCGCTCGGCTACGGCGACGCGGAATTCGCGCCGTGGCAGATCGGGGCGACGATGTGAGGCGGGCGTCACGAAGCGTGACGCAGGCGTTGCTGTTCGACCTCGACGGCACGCTGGTCGACAGCGACGCCGACCACCTTGCTGCGTTCCAAACGGTGTTTGCGCCGCTGGGGATCGCGCTCGACCGGGCGACCTACGCGCGCGAAATCATGGGCGCCTCGAACGCCATGATCGGCGAGCGCTTCCTGGCGCATCTTCCCGAGGCGGAGCGGGCGGCCGTGCTCGACGCCAAGGAGGCGGCCTATCGCGAAGGCCTCGGCGCGGTCGCGCCGACGCGCGGCGCCGCTGAGTTGCTCGCGCACGCCGCGGCGCGGGGCGTGCCTTGCGCGGTCGTCACCAACGCGCCGCGCGCCAACGCGGAGAAAGTTCTGGCGGCCATCGGGCTTGCCGAACGGCTGCCGGTGCTGGTGATCGGCGCGGAATTGCCGCGCTCGAAACCCGACCCCCTGCCCTATCTGACGGGGCTCGCGCTGACCGGGGCCCGGGCCGAAAACGCGGTCGCATTCGAGGATTCGCTGTCGGGCGTGCGCGCCGCGGCGGCGGCGGGAATTGCCGTCGTCGGCATCACCACGGGCCTGACGGCCGACCGATTGATCGAAGCCGGCGCGATCTTCGCGGCGGCAGATTTCACCGACGCGCGCATCTATGAGTTGATCGCGGCGCGACATTGAGCCTCGGCCTAGCCTCTCGAGTCGATCTCACATCATAAAGCGAAGACATTTCCATGGTTTACGCAAGATGCAGTTGCGGCGCGGTAACGCTGACGCTCGCCGAACGCGCGAAAGTGGTTGTCGCCTGTCATTGTCTCGACTGCCAACGCAGAACCGGCGCGCCTTTTGGCGTCGGCGCCTTTTATCCCTCGGACTCGGTCGCCATCTCTGGAATTGCGAAAGAGTTCACCCGCGACGCCGCCAGCGGCGGCAAGGTCCGCACCTACTTTTGCCCCAACTGCGGATCGTCGATCTATTGGAAGGCTGACAATCTGCCGTCGATGATCGGCGTCGCCGTCGGCGCATTGACGGACTCCAATTACCCAGCCCCGGTCAGATCGGTTTTTGAGCAGTCGAAACACGATTGGGTTCAAATTGATGGCCCCGTCGAGCATTTCCCTAGGGGCAGTGGGGCAAAAACTTCAAGCTGAGACAGCGCCAACGCCGAAAATTGCGCGCAATCGAGGGGGGACTATCCTATGTGTCGCCACATAGGCTGAATGCGAATGAGACCCCTGATGCCCACTGACGCTGAAATCCGCGCCGCGCTCACCGCCGTTCCCGGCCCCGACGGCCGCACGCCGCTGCCCGCTTCCGGCGCCATCGATGGCATCAGCCAGCGCGACGGCAAAGTTTTCCTGGCCATCCGCATCGACCCGGCGCGGGCGAAGGAGATGGAGCCGATGAAGGCGGCGGCCGAGGCCGCCGTCAAATCCCTGCCGGGCGTCGCCTCCGCGCTGGTTACCCTGACCGCCGAGAACGCCCCTGGCGGCAAACCCGCCGCGTCCGCGGCGCCGCACGCGCATAAGCCCGCTCGCGGCGGCCGGCCGATCGAGGGCGTCGACAAGATCATCGCCGTCGCCTCGGGCAAGGGCGGCGTCGGCAAATCGACCACCGCCTGCAATCTCGCCATCGGCCTGGCAAAGCTCGGACTGAAGGTCGGGGTGCTCGACGCCGACGTGTTCGGCCCCTCGATGCCGAAACTGTTCGGCATCAAGGAGAAGCCTTCGCTTGGCCCGGATGGGCAGAAACTCAACCCGATCGAGAAGTACGGCGTCAAGGTGATGTCGATCGGCTTCCTGATCGAGGAGAATTCGGCGATCGTCTGGCGCGGGCCGATGGTGACGTCCGCGCTCAACCAGTTCTTGCGCGACGTCGAATGGGGGGCGCTCGACGTGCTCGTCATCGACATGCCGCCGGGCACCGGCGACGTGCAGCTCACCATCGCGCAGAACGCGCCGCTGGCCGGCGCGGTCATTGTGTCAACCCCGCAGGATCTGTCGCTGATCGACGCCCGGCGCGCCATCGCGATGTTCAAACAGGTGGAGACGCCGATCCTCGGGATCGTCGAGAACATGAGCTATTTCGTGTGCCCGCATTGCGGCCAGCGCAGCGACGTGTTCGACCACGGCGGCGCGCGCCGCGAGGCCGCGGCGCAGGGCGCGCCGTTCCTCGGCGAAGCGCCGCTGCACATGCTGATCCGCGAGACCTCGGACGGCGGCCGGCCGGTGGTCGCGACCGCCCCGGATTCCCCGCAGGCCCAAGCCTATCTCGACATTGCCGAAAAGCTGCGCGTCGCCTTGTTCGAGGGGGCCAAGACGCGCGCCCCGCCGCGCATCTTGATGAGCTGAGGAGGAGCAGATGAGCGATCCCTCGCCGTTGGCGCCCGGCGAACCCTGGCCCGAGGAATTGCGGGTGCAGGAGAACGGGGCGCTGTTCAAGGTGACGTTCGACGACGGCGTCGTCGGCGCCATCGCCGCCGAGCGGCTGCGCGACGCCAGCCCCAGCGCCGACAAGTCCCGCCTCCCGCCGCCGCCGGGCCAGCCGCTCGCCATCGTCGAGGTCGAGCAGGTCGGCAATTACGCGGTGCGCATCGGCTTCAACGACGGGCATAATACGGGGATTTACACTTGGCGGCTGCTCAGGAGCTTGACGACGCATTGAAGGCGCGCCAGCGAACTCAGGTCGGTTCTCCGCGGCTGAGTTCATGCTCGATGACCGCCCGCAGCGACGGCAGCTCCTTTTGGAGCGTGTCCCAAATGTAATTCGCGGCGACGTCCTCGTAGTCGTGGCGGTAGACGTTGCCAGCGCCGGCCATTCGCTTCCAAGGGATCGCGGAATGCCGGTCCTTCAACGAAGACGGAAGCCGACGTGAAGCCTCCGAGATGATTTCGAGGCAACGCGTCACTGCGAAGAGAGTCCGCAGGTCGCTTTGAAACGCGGCGCTGTCGAGCCCCGCGACAAAAGCCTCGGCAAGGTCGACGTGATAAGGAATGTCGCGCAACGTCCGGGCGACGGAATCAGAACGCATAGTCGGCGTCGGCCGTCGCCGCGGGACGGACGAATGGCTTTAGACTTTCGCGGCTCACCACATCGACGGGGCCCTCAAACAGGCTGGCGATATATTCCTTCAAGCCGACGTAGTCGAAGATCGAAATGTGGGCGTCCGGGTCCACATCGATCAGGATGTCGGTGTCGCTATCGTTGCGATTGTCGCCGCGCGCGCGCGAACCGAACACAGCGACGTGCGTGACGCCGCGCGCGCGCAGGGCGGCTTCGTTGGCTCGCAGACGATCGAGAATTTCCTGCTTGTTCACGGCGCGGACTATAACATGGGCCCGCGTCACCGAAAAAGCCCAGGCTACCCCCGCTTCAGCCGCACGTCCGGCAGGAAGTACGCCAGCAGCCCGATCGCCGGCAGATAGGCGCACAGGCGATAGACGAAGGTCAGGCTGGTGTGGTCGGCCACCAGCCCCAGCGCCGCCGCGCCCAGGCCGCCGAGCCCGAACGACAGGCCGAAGAACAGCCCCGCGATCGCCCCGACATTGCCGGGCGCCAGCTCCGTCGCATAGACCACCATCGCCGAGAACGCCGAGGACAGCACCAGGCCGATCGCGATGGAGTCGAGCACCGTGCCGAGCAGGCCGAGATGCGGCAACAGCAGCGTGAACGGCAACACGCCGAGGATCGAGACCCAGATCACGTATTTGCGGCCGATCCGGTCGCCGATCGGGCCGCCCGCGAAGGTTCCGGCCGCCACCGCGCCGAGAAACACGAACAGCAGCACCTGCGCCGTCTGCACCGACACATCGAAGGTCTGGATCAGATAGAACGTGTAGTAGCTGTTGATGCTCGCGAGATACCAGGTCTTTGAGAACAGCAGCACCACCAGAATCGCGAGCGAGCGCACCACCACTGCGCGCGGATACCCGTCGACGGCGCGCGCCGCCGAGGCTTTGGGGACGACCACGCCGCGGGCGATCTGCCAGCGCGCGACATGGGTGAGCAGCAAGATCGCCATGAAGGCGAGCGCCGTGAAGGCGAGCACGGAAATCTGTCCGTGCGGAACGACGATGAACGCCGCCATCAGCGGCCCCAGCGACTGGCCGAAATTGCCGCCGACCTGGAACAGGCTCTGCGCGAACCCGTGCCGGCCGCCCGAGGCGGCGCGAGCGGCGCGCGAGGCTTCCGGATGGAACACGGCGCTGCCGATGCCGACGAAGGCGACGGAGACCAAAAGCATCGGGTAGCTGCGCGAGAAGGCGAGCAGCACCAGGCCGAACATGGTGAAGGCCATCGCAAACGGCAGCGCGCGCGGCGCCGGGCGGCGGTCGGTGACGAGCCCGATCAGCGGCTGCAACAGTGAGGCGGTGATCTGGAAGACCAGCGTGATGATGCCGGTCTGGAAGAAGGTGAGCGAATACTGGTCGCGGAACACCGGATACAGCGCCGGGGCCAGCGACTGCATCATGTCGTTGAGCATGTGCGAGGCGCTGACGGCGAACAGAATGCCAAGCGCCGTCGCCTGACCCGAAACGGACGCAACAGAAGAACGCGCGCTCTCCGGCGCGCTGAGGGGTTCGGCGAGACTCATGGTTTCCCTAACAAAACTCTTGGTGGTGGCGCAGGCGCCCGCATGGCGGCGCTTCTGCCACGAAACCCGTTACGGCGGAAACCCGCCGCCGATCACTTGCTCGCGAGTCACACCCGCTCGCGAGTCACTTGGGCGCGAGCACCATGACCATCTGCCGGCCCTCCATCAGCGGCTCGGCTTCGACCTTGGCGACCGTCGAGGTTTCGCTCCGCACCCGTTGCAGCAGGCGATAGCCGATGTCCTGGTGCGCCATCTCGCGACCGCGGAAGCGCAACGTCACCTTGACCTTGTCGCCCTCCTCGAAGAACCGGTAGACGGAGCGCATCTTGACCTCGTAGTCGTGGTCGTCGATGCTCGGCCGCAGCTTTATCTCCTTGATCTCGACGATCTTTTGGCGCTTGCGCTGCTCGGCCGACTTCTTCTGCTCCAGAAATCGGTATTTGCCGAAATCGAGGATCTTGCAGACCGGGGGGCTGGCGTTGGGGACGATCTCGACGAGATCGAGGCCGGAATTCGTCGGCCATACGCTGCGCGTCGGCGAGATTGACCACCCCTCGGTTCTGGCCTTCGCCGTCGATCAGCTGGACCTGGACGGCGCGGATATCACGATTGACCCGGGGCCCGCCTTTCTCCGGCGCCGCGGCGGACTTCATAGGACGTCGAATGGGGCATCTCCTGTGGACATTGAAACGATACGGAAGCGAACACTCCCGTCCCCCGCAAACAACGTTTGGGAGGTTAGCCGGGCAATGTCGTATGCCGGGCGCCCGGTGTCAACGTGCCTCGGCCGGCCGCCGCCGCTTTTAAAGGGAGTGAAACAAAGGCGCCACAGCAGCCGCGGGTTCAGGTCGCGCCGATCCGCCGCGACGCCCACGGCAACACGAGGCTGATGAAGACGAAGCGCGCGATATGATGCGCGCCGACAAACAGCGGGTCGAGGCCGAGCGCGAACGCCATCATCGTCATCGCCTCCAGGCCGCCCGGCGCGAAGGCGGCGAGCGCATCGGCGAACGGGACGCCGGTCAGACCCGCCGCCGCCGCTGCGAATGCCGACGCGGTGACGAACGCCGCCAGGAACGATGTCGCAGCGGCGCCCGCCAGTCGCCGCAGAAGCCGCCAATCGAAGCCGATGAACCGCGAGCCGACCCAGGCGCCGACCAGCGTCTGCGCCGCGATTTGCGGCCCCGGCGCCAGTCGCCCCGGCGCCAGTCCCGCCCCATGCGCGGCCAACGAGACGAAAATGCCGGCGTACAGCATCCCGTTCGGTGTCCCCGCCCGCTCCAGCGCCAAGCCGGCGAGCGCGCCCAGGACGAGCAGGGCCGCGGTGTCGGCGAGCGGATCGATCGCGAAATGCACGCTCGCCGCGCCGACGCCGGCGCGGGCGACGAGCGGGACAATCGCCATCAGCACGAAGATGCGGAACACCTGGATCACCGCCACTCGGGCGACGTCCGCCTCGGTGCGCGAGGCGACAATGAACACATACGACAGCGCCCCCGGCACGGCGCTGTAAAATGCCGTCGTCCGGCTGAAACCGTCCGCGCGCGTCAACACACGATAGGAGACGGCCGTCATGGCGGCGACGGCGGGCGCGAGCAGGCCGAGCGACAGCGGATAGCGCGCCAGCGTGTGCAGCGTCGCCGGCGTCAGCCCCGAGCCCATGCCGACGCCCGCCAGCAGCACGGTCAGCCGTTGCAGCGGCTTCGGCAGCGGCGCGGCGCGGCCGAAGGCGGCGAGCGCCGCCACGCCGACCATCGCCCCGGACAGCCAGCCCGCCGGCGCGCCGAGACCGCCGACGACCGCGCCCCCCGCCAGCGCCGCCAAGGCGGTGGCGGGCAGCGCCGCTAAGCGGTCAGCCACGCCGTCAGCCGCCGCGTCGCCTCCGCCATCCGATCCGGCGCGCCCGCGAAGCAGAGCCGCAGCCGGCCTTCGCCGCCGGGTCCGAAGGCGTAGCCGGGCGCCGCGCCGACGCCCGCCTCGTCGATCAGCCGGAAGCACAGCGCGCGCGTGTCGTCGACGCCGAGAATTCTCGGAAACAGATAGAACGCGCCTTCCGGCGCCGCCAGCTCGACGCGGCCGGTCGCCAGGAGGCCCTCGACCATGATGGTCGCGGCTTTGCTTCAGCCGCGCGGCCGTTTCGGCGATCAACGGCTCGCCCTGCGCGAGCGCCGCCGTCGCCGCGCGTTGGGTCGCCACCGGAACGCCGGAGGTGGAGTACTGGACGAGATTTTCGATCACCGGCGCCAGCGCCGGCGGCGCCTCGAGCCAGCCGATGCGCCAGCCGGTCATCGCCCAATTCTTGGACAGCGACTGCACGAACAGGATCTTGTCGTCCGGCGCCATCACGTCATGAAACGACGGCGCGCGCGCCCCGCCATAAACCAGGCGGCCATAGATCTCGTCGGCGACGATCCAGAGCCCGGCTTCGCGGGCGATGGCGAGCACGGCGACGATCTCCTCGCGGCTCGCCACATATCCCGTGGGATTGGCCGGCGAATTGAACACAATCGCCCGCGTCCTGGGAGTGATCGCCGCGCGCAGCCGCTCGGGATCGAGCCGCCAGGCGGGCCGCGCGTCCAGTTGAACGAACGCCGCTTTCGCGCCGTTGGCGGCGAGCGCGCCGGCGAAATTAGGCCATGCGGGGCTCAGCACCAGCGCCTCCTCGCCGGGGCCGACCGTCATTTTGAAGGCGATGTCGAGCGCGTGCATGCCGCCGATGGTGACAAAGAAACGCTCCGGCCCCAGTCCGCCGCCGTAATGGGCGCTCATGTAGGCGGCGATCGCCTCGCGGAGCTGCGGGACGCCGGCCTGGTAGGTGTAGAACGTCTCGCCGCGGTCCAGCGAGGCTTTGGCCGCTTCGACGATGAAGGCGGGGGTCGACAAGCTCCCCTCCCCGACCCAGAGCGGGATCAGACCCTGCTTGTGGCGGCCGTAGTCGAACACTTCGACGATGCCGCTGGTTTCAAGGGCGGCGATCTCCGGGCGGATGAGGGCGCGCCAGTCCGGTTCGTGGGTCATGGCCCCTGATGAACGAGGCGCGCCCTCCTCGCAAGGGGTCAGGGTCGCGCGAGCGCGTCGCGAATTCTGCGTCAGCAGCACGACCTCGTCGCTCGGCGGCGACGGCGCGGCGGGCGCCGGCTTCTTCAGGACATTGACGCCTTTGATCACAAAGAACAGCGCGACGGCGACAATCGCGAAGTTGATGACGACGGTGATGAAATCGCCATAGGCGAAGACGCCGCCCTGCTTGCGCGCGTCGGCGAGATTGCCCGCCGTCACCGCGCTCGACAGGGGAAAGAAGTAGTTGGTGAAGTCGGCTTTGCCGGCGACGCCGATGATCGGCATGATGATGTCGTTGACCAGCGCGTCGACAATCTTGCCGAACGCCGCGCCGATGATGACGCCGACGGCGAGGTCAACGACATTGCCGCGCATGGCGAAGTCGCGAAATTCCTTGAGCATAGGCGCCCCCCTTGCAAACGACGGATTTTCCCGCGGGATGCCTATCGGGGAAATCGAACGGAGACAAAGGCGTTCGCGGGCGCGTCACGCCGGCGGCGGATAGGTCGCCTCGAAGCGCGAGCGCAGATAATCGTGCGCCAGAATCGGCGGGTATTTCGCCGCCGCGCCGGGCGCGACGCAAGACGGGATCGCCTCCACCAGTGCGAATGGGTTGGGATCGAGGAAGAAGGCGACGGAATAGCGCTCGCCGACGCCGCGGCTGACCACGCGATGCGGCGTCGAGACATAGACGTCGTTGGTCCAGCGCATCAGGCAATCGCCGATGTTGACGACGAACGCGCCTGGCATCGACGGCGCTTCGAGCCAGGCGCCGTCGCGCGTGCGCACTTCGAGGCCGCAGACGCCGTCGGTCGCCAACAGCGTTATGTTGCCGTAGTCGGTATGCGTGCCGGCGCCGATCACGCCGGCGCGCTCGGGCGGGTAACGCAGCAGCCGCAAGGTCGCCAGCGGGCGCGCGAGCTTGTCGGCGAAAAAGTCGAGCGGCAGACCGAGATCGCGCGCAAAGGCGCGATGAAGGTCGAGGCCAAGCGACAGGCAGGCGTCGAAATAGGCGAGCAGCGTTTCGCGAAATCCCGGCGTCTTCGGCCACGCGTTGAGCGCGCGGAACGGCTCGCCGCCGTTGAGCCCGGGATCGTTGGCCGCAAGCTCGATGCCGATGTTGAACGCCTCTTTCCGGTCCGCCCCGTGGGTGGGATCGAGCGCCTCGCGCATATAGCCGGAATAGCCGCGATTGCCGCCGACGACCTCCATCGCAACGTCAAGCCTATCGCTCAGCGGCTCCGCGAAGAACGCGCGCGATTTGGCGAACACGTCGGCGACGAGCGCAGCGGGCGCGCCGTGGTTGACGACATAGAAGAAACCGACGCCCCGGCAGGCCGCGCCGATTTGCGCCGCGACCTCGTTCAACCCCGCCTCGCCGCCGTGGCAAAGCGGGTCGAGATCAATCACGGGCATCCGATCCGTCATGCGTCCGTCTTCGGTTCGTCAATCAAGCTGACGTGGGCGGCGACAATTCGCCAGCCTTCGGGAAATCGCACCCACGTCTGCATCTGGCGCCCGAGTTTGCCTGGGGCCGCATCGCGGCGAAACAAGGTGGCGGCGATCGCGAGATCACGCCCGTAAGCGGTGATCTGTGTGCGCTCCAGGCGCCGCGCCATCCCCGCCGGCGAGCGCGCGGCGCGAAACGCCTTGATCGCGTCGAAGCCGTAGAGATTTTCTCCCGCCCCGTAGCGGATCGACGTCGACGCGGGGTGGAAGAACCCGTCGAGCGCGGCGACATCGTTGCTCGTCAGCGCGGTTTCATAGGCGGTGAAGGCGGCCTCCACCTCGGCTTTGACTTTGGGGTCGTCGACGATCATCTCAAAACCGCGCCACGGGGGCCGACGCCACGCCCGCGCGCTCCAGTTCGCGCGCGACCCGCAGCGCGAGATCCTCACGCCACGGCGGGGCGATGACCTGCACGCCGATTGGCAGTTTTTCCCCCCGCGTCCACACCGGCACGGCGACGACCGGCAGCCCGATGAACGAGATCGGCTGCGTATAGACGCCGATATTGGGCCGCACCAGCATTTCGCGCCCGTCGAGCACGAAGGTCTTCTGGCCGATCTTCGGCGCCCGGCAGGGCGTGGCGGGGGCGAGCAGCACGTCGACCTCGGCGAACAGCGCCAGCGCCTCGGCGCGAAATCGGCGCCGGTATTTCTGCGCCCGCACCGCCCAGACGCCGGGCAGCATGGCGCCGGCGATCAGCCGGTCGCGCACGTCGGGATCGTAGTCTTGCGCGCGCTCGCGCAGGCGATCCAGGTGCAGCGCCGCGCCCTCCGTCATGGTGATGAGATAGGCCGCCGCGCGCGCCGTCTCCGCGCCCGGCAACTCGACGTCGCGCGAGGCCTTGAGCGCCTCGGCGACGCGGTCGACCGCCGCGTAAGCGGCGGCCTCGCCGCCGCGCGCGAAATAGCCGCCGAGCCGCGCGATCCGCAGCCCCTTGGCGCCCTCCTCGATCAACCCGCGCGTCGGCGCAGGTCGGCTTTGTCCGCCTGCGCGGGATCGGCGGAGTCAGACCCTTGCATGGCGTCGAAACTCGCGGCGAGATCGCCGACCGAGCGGGCCAGCGGCCCCAGGTGATCGAGGCTGGCGACGAACGGAAACGTCGCGCCGCGCGACAGCCGACCGTAGGTCGGCTTCAACCCGAACAGCCCGCAAAACGACGACGGCACGCGGATCGATCCATTGGTGTCGGAGCCGAGCGCGATCGGGGTCAGCCCGCCGGCGACCGCCGCGCCCGAGCCGCCCGAGGAGCCGCCGGTCATGTGAGCGAGATCGTGCGGATTGCGCGAGGGGCCGTCATGCGCGTTCTCGCCGGTGAAATCGTAAGCGTATTCGCCCATGTTGAGCGCGCCGACGCAGATCGCGCCCGGCCGCCTCCAGCTTTTGCACCAGCGTCGCGTCGTGCGTGGCCGGCGGACGCTCGCGGTTGATTTTCGAGCCGGCGCGCGTCGGCAGCCCCTTCAGGTCGAACAGGTTTTTCACCGAGAACGGCGCGCCGGCCAGCGCGCCCAAAACCTCGCCCTTTGCCCGCGCGGCGTCGAGCGCCTCGGCGCGGGCGCGGGCGCGATCCCCGACGACGTCGGTGAAGGCGCCGAGTATTGGATTGCGCTCGGCGATGCGCGCGAGCGTCGCATCGATCACGGCGCGGGCGGAAATTTCGCCGGCGCGCACGGCGGCGGCGATCGACTTGGCGGAACCGTCGAGCAGGGCTTCGATCATGGCGTGAAAACCGGCGCAGGCTCGGCTTCGTCGTCGAGCGGCGCGGCGTCGAGTTTCGCCGCCATATCGGCGGCGATGCGCAGATGCGTCAGCACCGGGCCGCGCCGCTCGGGCGTCAATTCCAGACCAAGACATTGCGCCATGGCTTCGGCGAAGGCGGCGGGATCGAAGGGTTCGCTCATCGGTTTCGCTTCATGCAAGCTGCGTGCAAGGGGCGGCCGGAACGCGCATTTGACATTCGCGTCCGTCGGCTACCCTTTTACGAGCGTTGTGGCGTCCGGCAAGGGAGCGGGCATGTTTCGCGAAGCAGCGGCGTTTGTGATGATGGCGGCGGCCGCCGCCGCACCGCCCGCGCCGCCGCCGCCGGCCATGACCTTTACCCTCGTGCGCGCGGAAAGCCCCGCCTGCGCGCCCGACTGCCCGGAATGGATCGCCGCCGAGGGGGCGATCGTTCCCGGAACCGCGCACAGTTTCCGCGCCTTTCTCGCGAGGCTCGACCGCCGGCGCCGGCCCATCCTGATCCAGTCCGGCGGCGGTTCGATCGAGGACGCGCTCGAAATGGGCCGGTTGATTCGCGCCAACGGGCTGGCTGTCGCGGTCGCACGGACCGTCTTGGCGCCGGGAGCGCCGAATGATCCCGCCCACGCGGCGGCGGGGAGCGCGCTTGGCTATCGCGCTTACTGCTTTTCGGCTTGCACGATCGTGCTGGCGGCGGGCGTCGAGCGCTACGCCAGCCCGTTCGCCGCCGTCGGCGTGCACCAAACGCTCCTGAAACTGTCGCAGACGACAGTCTATCGCCGCTATCTCGTCCACTACCGCATCGTAAACGGCCAGAAGCGGGAAGTGTCGCGCGAAGAGATCTCGGAAAACCGCAAGACCGTCGCCTCCACCCAGGTGTCGCCCGCCGGCGTCAATACGCGCCTGATCGCCTATTTCAAGGAGATGGGCGAAGACCCCGACATCGTTGCGCTGATGCAGACGGCGACGCCGCAGAACATTCACATCATGACGGAAAAGGAGCTTGAGGACACGCGCCTCGTCACCGTCTGGATCAACCAACCCTCCGCCATGGATACGGCGCGCGACGACAATGGCCTGGCGGGCCTTCCGGTTCTAGCGGGCGCCGGCGGCGGCGCGGTCCTGCTGGCGGGGCAAACGTGGCCAATCGCGCCGACGAAGGACGGGTTGGCGCGCGACGTCAGCCTGGAGCTTGCGATGCGGCGCGGCGGCGGCGGCGTTACGGCGACGTTCTCTCGGTCGGCGGGGGACAACGGGTTTCTCTTCGCGCTCGCGCCGGGTGCCCCGGACGACAAATGGACATCGTCGTTTTATCCCGCGGCGGCTTTCTGCCATCTCGCCGAGGTCGGCGTTCTGGAGGCGCGAGCGGCGCCGCCGGCGACGCCCACTCAGGCCCCCGGCGAGCCAGACCCGCGCGCGCCGCTGCTCACAGTCCGGCTCGCTGCGGTCGAGGGCGAGAGCCGGCTCGCCGCGGAACTATGCGGCGGCGCCGGGCCGAGCCGCAAATAGCCTCAACGCTTGTTGCGGATCGGGATATCCATGTCCTCGATCTTCAGCTCCTTGGTCAGCTCCGGCATCGCCCCAGGCGACGTTCGGGATCGACCTTGATCTTGAAGGCGAACATCGATTGCAGCGCCTGATGATCCTCCTTGCGGAAGATCATCTTGCCCTTCGGCGTATCGAATTCCAGCCCCTCCATCGCCGGGATCAGCTTTTCCGCATCCGTCGACCCGGCCTTTTCGACCGAGGCGACCAGCGCCATCGCCGCCGCGAATCCGCCGCAGGTGAAGAAATCCGGCGGCGCGTTGAAGCGCTTCTGATGCTCGGCGACCAGCCAATCGTTGATCGGGTTCTTCGGGATGTCGTAGTAGTAATAGGCCGCGCCCTCGAGGCCCGGAAAGCGCTTGTAGGAGACCAGCACCGGCAGGATGTTGCCGGCCGCCGCGAAGCCGATGCCGTAGCGGCTGGGGTCCATGTCGGCGAGTTTGGCGAGCGGATTGGCGGCGCCCGCCCAGATGAACCAGATCAGCTTCTTGCCCGGCTTGTCCTTCAGCGCGTCGAACAGGCGCTGGCCGACGGCGGTGAAGTCGGTGGTGGTGGCAGGCGCGTATTCCTCCGCCGCCGAGGTCGCGCCGGTCTTGGCGAGCGCGCCCTTGAACGCCGCGACGCCGTCGCGGCCGAACGCGTTGTCGACCGCCAGCACGCCGATGCGACGCCCGGCGCGCCGATCGCGACCGCGTTGGAGATCGCGTCCTGCGACGAATTGCGCGCGGTGCGGAAGATGTAGCGGTTCCATTTCTCGCCGGTGATCTGGTCGGCGACCGCGGGCTCGACGATCAGGATTTTCTTGTGCTCTTCGGCGACCGGCAGCATGGCGATGGCGGCCGGCGACGAGGTCGTGCCGATGGCGATTTCGGCGCCGTCGTCCTCATAGGCTTCAGTCAGCGCGGTCTTGGCGAGGTCGGGCTTGCCCTGATCGTCCTTGGTGATGATGACGATCTTGCGGCCGCCGACCTCCATCGTGCCTTTGGTCGCGTATTCGAGGCCCATGCGGAGGCCGGTCTCGGTCTGCTTGGCGTAGGCCTCCAGCGGGCCGGTGCGGCCGTAGATGAGCGCGACCTTGAGATCGTCGGCGCGGGCGCTCCCGAT
>CAWIEP010000064.1:0-26580 GCA_963835115.1 uncultured Pseudomonadota bacterium | reverse complement strand
ACTCAGGTAATAGGTCCAGAGGCGCTGGAATTTTTCGTCGAAGCCGAGCGCGGCAATGTCGCTCCAGCGGGCTTCGAACCGGCGCCGCCATTCCGCGAGCGTGCGGGCGTAGGACAAGCCGAAACATTCGAGATGCGCCAGCCTCAGGCCCGCGCGCGCCGCCTGTTCCGCGATGATCGTCTTGGTGGGCAGGAAGCCGCCGGGAAAAATGTGGCGCTGAATGAAGTCGGGGCAAGAGCGATAGTCCTCGAAGCGCGCCTCCTCGATGGTGATCGCCTGGATCACCGCCTTGCCGCCGCGCTTAAGGACCTCCCGGATCTTGCTGAAATACGCCGGCAGATAGGCCTCGCCGACGGCCTCGATCATTTCGATCGAGACGACGTGGTCGAACGCGCCGCTGGCGTCGCGATAGTCCTGCAACCGCATATCCACGACGCCGCCCAGGCCCGCCAAGGAAAGCCGGTTGCGGGCGTAGCCGAGCTGGGCCGGCGAAAGCGTCATGGCGACGATGCGATTCGCGCCGGCTTGCGCGAGATGAGCCGCCAACGCGCCCCAGCCGCAGCCGATTTCGAGAATGTCCTGGCCGCGCTTGACGTCGAGCAGATCGCGGATGCGCTGGAGCTTGCGCCTTTGCGCCTCTTCCAAATTGGGCGTGGCGTCGTCCCAGAGCGCGGAGGAATAGAGCATGGATTCGTCGAGCCAGGCGCGGAAGAAATCGTTGCCGAGATCGTAATGGCTCATGATGTTGCGTCGGCTGCCGCTGCGCGAGTTGGCGCGGAAGCGGTGGCGCCAACGGTTGAACAGACGGTGCAGCACGCCGCCGGTCGCGACTGAGACCATGTGTGGGGCGTTGATGGCGGCCAGGCGCAACAACGCCACCAGATCCCGGCTGCTCCACTCGCCCGCGACAAAACTCTCGGCGAATCCGATGTCGCCGTGCAAGACGACGCGGCGCAAAGCGCGCCAGTCGTGAATGTCCACCGCCGCTTCGGGCCCGCTCAGCGCGCCGGCGGCCAGCAAAATCTCGCCCGACGGCAGTCGCACCGTCAGGCGCCCCGCCTGCATGCGGTCGATCAAGCGGCGCAACGCAAAGACCCAAAGCGGCGACCGCATTTTCTTGCGCCGCGCCTGATCGTTGGGATCGAATGCCAAAGCTTCCGTCATGGATCATTCCATATTTGATCGGCGACCGCCGGCGCGGCGCGCACAAATGTGACCGCCGCCGAGGGCGGCGGCGGCCGGGATCGCAACCGGACTCCCTTGCGCCACAGTTTCAGCGCCTCCCAATGGATTCCGCCCATCACGCGCAGCGGCAAAAGCGGCGTCGCGAAGAACTGCCGCAAGAGGTTGCGATCCGTCAGCGGCTCGCGGCGCGCCTGATAACACGCGCTGAGCAATAGTCCGGAATCGTCCGACACCTCGATGACAAGGTTCAAAAGATCGTCCGGCGCGCGCAATCGGAAGCGGTAGTCAAGATCCATCTTCAGGAAGGGAGAGACGTGGAACTCTTTGCCGCACGTCTGGACAATCTCGCCGCGACCTTCGCCCTCGACGGGGATCATATAGGCGTGGCGTTCGCCGAACGTGTTGTCGACCTCCCAGAGCACGGCGGCGAGGTCGCCCGACATCCGGAAGCAGTAATAGACGCTGAGCGGATTGAAGGCGAAACCGAGGAGGCGCGGCATCGTCAGCAGCAGAATCTTGCCGCCATCGGGGTTCGACCCCCGCGCCGCGCATCGCGTTTTCGACGCGCGCGCGCAAGTTTGGCTCGACGCCATCGCCGCGGTCGCGGCGATGGAACGAAAACAGATTGAATCGATCGACGGAGAACAGACGCAAAGCGCCATCCAGCGCCTCCAGCTCGTCGAGATCGAGCAACATGGAATAGATGCGATAGGCGAGCCGATGCTCGCGAGGGCGGCGCCGATGATGCGTCACCAGGCCCGTATAGAGCGCGGATTGGCTCATGCCGGCGTCAGCTCCGCGACCGGGCTTGGCGTCTCGCTGACGAAAATCCGGCCGCTTTCGCCGGCGACGTCCCACGGCCGCCGGCGCGCGCCCAAATGCTCGGCGACGGCGAGGCCGGCTTGCAATCCGTCTTCATGGAAACCGGCGCCGAAATAGGCGCCGCAGTACCAGACCCGGTCGACGCCCTGCAAAGTCCAAAGCTCCTTTTGCGCCGACATCGCCGCGACATCGAATTGCGGATGGCGGTAGGTTTCGCGCGCGTGGCTGAGATCGTCGCGAGGCGGGCGCGGCGGGTTCAACGTCACGAAAACGGCGGGCGCATCGCCGAGCGGTTGCAATCGGTTCATCCAATAAGTCACCGCCAGCCGGCGGTCGCCGCCGCGTTCGGCGAGATAATTCCAAGCGGCCCAGGCCGCTTTGCGTTTCGGCATCAGGCTCGCGTCGGAATGAAGGTAAGCGATATTGGGCGCGTAGCGAAAGGCCCCCAGAATGCGACGCTCCGCCGCGCTGGGCTGCGCCAACATGGCTAGCGCCGCATCCGCGTGAGCGGCGATCACGACGGAGTCGAAACGGTCGACGCCGCCGCGGGTGTCGCGCAATTCCACCCCGTCGGACCGCCGCAGAACCACGCTGACCGGAACGCCGACGCGAATTTCTGGAATCGATTCGGCGAGCCGTCGCACGTAATTCCGGGAGCCGCCGCGAACCGTGCGCCAGAGCGGCCGGCCCGTGAGCTTGAGCAGCCCGTGGTTTTCGCAGAAGCGGATGAACGCGGCCGTCGGGAAGGCGCCGATCTCGGCGGCGGGCGTCGACCAGATCGCCGCCGCCATCGGATAGAGATGGTCGGCGATGAACGCGGCGCCATAGCCGCCGCGCGCAAGATATTCGTCGAGACTGATGTCGCCGAGCGAGCTCAAATCGCGCGGCGCCTGAGCGTAGAAGCGCACGAGATCGCGCAGCATCGACCAGAACCGAGGCCGCAAGACGTTCCGGGGCTGAGCGAACAGCCCCCGAAGATCACTGCCGGCGTATTCATAGGCGCCGCCGTCGAGCGACACCGAGAACGACATCTCCGTCGGCGCGGTCGCGACGCCGAGATGCGCGAACAGGGCCTCCAGATTGGGATAGGTCGGCGCGTTGTAAACGATGAACCCCGTGTCTACAGCGATCTTCCGGTCGCGCCACGTCGCTTCACGCGTATCGGCGTGGCCGCCCAAGCGGCCGTCGGCCTCGTAGAGGACCACTTCGTGGTCGCGCGACAACGCCCAGGCGCAGGACAGGCCAGAGACGCCGGACCCGACGACGGCAATTCTTCGCCCGGCGGTTAAGGGCGGCGATATCAGATTCATGACGCTCCAAGACGCGATTTCCACAAGGATGACTACGTGCGAACCGTTCGCCGGGTTTTCCCCTTCTAACCCGAATCCACGGGAACGATATAAGAAGTGTCAGGGAGACGCGACATGTCGGCGCTATGGATCGTTGTCGTTTTCGTCTGGCTCGCCTTGGCGATGGCTGTGGCTTGGGCCGTGCGGCTGCGAACGGGGCAGAGCGGCTGGATCGACACGATCTGGTCGGCGGCCACGGGACTGTCGGGGATCTTTGTCGCTTTGACGGCGACGCCGGCCTCGTTCGGGCGGCCTTGGCTGTCCGCGGCGCTGATCCTGGTCTGGGGCGCGCGGCTCGCCGGGCACATCGGCGGCCGCACCCGCGGCGCCGGCGACGACCCCCGCTACGCCGCGCTCGCACGCGAATGGGGCGCGGATTTTTCGCGGCGGTTGTTCCAATTCCTGCAAATCCAGGGGGCGGCCTCCTGGCCCCTGGTCCTGGCGATCGCGATTGCAGCGCGCAGCCCGCGACCGTTTCCCGACGCCTTCGACCTCGCCGGGGTCCTCGTGGCGGCGGCGGGACTAGCGGGCGAGGCGGTCTCGGATGCGCAGATGGCCAGTTACCGACGCAACGCGCCTCGCGGCGGGATCTGCGAAATCGGGCTGTGGCGCTATTCGCGCCATCCCAATTATTTTTTCGAGGTGCTGTTCTGGTGCGCGTGGCCGCTGCTCGCCTTCGACCCCTCGGGCGACTATCGGGCGAGCCTGCTGACGCTCGCGGCGCCGGCGTTCATGTATGGGCTCCTAGTCTATGTCAGCGGCGTGCCGCCGTTGGAAAAACACATGCGCGAATCGCGCGGCGCGGCGTTCGACGCCTATGCGCGGCGGGTCAACCGCTTCTTTCCGGGACCGCCGCGCCAAGCTTAAACCGTCACCGGGCTCGCGCTCATCCCTTGCGCGCCGAACACGCGAATGTAGCGGGCGATCTCGTCGGCGGGTCCCAAGACCTTGTTGGGATTGTCGGAAAGCTTGACCGTCGGCCGCCCGTCGGCCTCGACGACTTTGCAGACGAGCGAGATCGCGGCGAGATCGCCGTCGACGCCGGCGGGCGCGCAGTCCTTGAAATCGTTGGTGAGGTTGGTGCCCCAGCCGATCGAGAGGTTGGCCTCGCCGCGCAGCGCCCGCGCGGCGGTCTCGATCGAGTCGACGTCCATGGCGTCCGACAGGACGATGAGCTTTTCGTGGGGATCGCGCCCGCGCCCGCGCCACCAGGCGATGAGTTCCCGCGCCGCATCCAGCGGCGATTTCGAATCCGGGCGCGCGCCCTTCCAGTCGGCGACCCAGTCCGGCGCGCGGGCGAGAAACGAAGTGGTGCCGAAACAATCGGGCAAGACGACGAGCAGATTGCCGCCGTACATGTTCGCCCAGTCGCGCAGCACGTGATAGGGCGCGTTGCGCAGTTCCTCGTCGGAATTGGCGAGCGCGGCGTAGACCATCGGCAATTCATGGGCGTTGGTGCCGATCGCCTCCAGTCCCGTGTCCATCGCGTGCTTGATGTTGGACGTGCCGATGAAGGTTTCCCCGAGGCCCTCTTGCAGCGCCTCCACGCACCAGCGCTGCCAGAGAAAGCTGTGGCGGCGGCGCGTGCCGAAATCGGATATGCGCAACGGCCCGTCGCGTTGGACGACGCGCAGCCGCTCCACCTTGCTCCACAGTTTGGCCTTCGCGCGCGCATAAAGCACGTCGAGATCGAAGCGGCTCATGGCGCGCATGGCGGCGCGGGCGCGCAGTTCGTTGATGATCGAGAGCGCGGGAATCTCCCACATCGTCGTCTCGGACCAAAGCCCCTCGAAGCGCAGTTCGTATTGGCCGTCGCGGCGCGTCAACTCATAGGCGGGAAGCCGAAAGCCGCCGAGCCATTCCATGAACGCCGGCTCGAAAATCTGCTTGGCGCCGTAGAAAGTATTGCCGGCGAGCCAGATCAGCTCGTTCTTGGCGAAGCGCAAACCGCGCGCGTGATCTAGCTGATCGACGAGTTCGCGTTCCTCGACGATATCGGCGAGCCGCACGCTGCTGGTGCGGTTGATGAGCTGGAACGTCACCCGACGGTCGCGGTGCAAACGCCATATCATCTGCAACATCAACAGTTTGTAGAAATCGGTATCGAGCAGCGTCCGCACGATCGGGTCGATGCGGAACGTGTGGTTATAGACGCGGTTCGCGAGATCGGGGACCATGATTGCACGTTAGTCGGGCGCCTTATGGCGGGCAAGGGAGGGTCGGCGCGTTGGGCTTCCGACGCCCTCCGAAAATGACCCTGTTCAATTTCGGCGGCGTCCTTTCAAGGTGTTGAGGGCCAAAAACCGAACATCCCCCCGGGTGGGGTCGCGCGCCGGCGCTGGGCGGAGGGCAAAACGGGAGGACAGCGCGGTGAGCATTTTACCCGCCGATTGGCGGAACGCGAAGAAAAAAGGCCGGGGCGGCGAAGCGGCCGCTTCCGCGCAACGGCGCGGGCGCCGGATCGTTTGCAAGCAAAGTCAGGAACTTGCCTAACGTCGTAGCGATGGGCGGTGTTTAAAGATGGGGACCTCATGCACCGAGAGAAAACGGGCCAACGCCGCAGCCAAACCGCCGCCCTCTCGCCATCGCGCCCCTCGCGCGCTAAGCAATGAGTGATCTGAACGAGGAGAGACCCTTGGAAACCCTGGATCGCGGCGGCGCCAACGACGACGAAATCACCTATCCGGCCCTGGTCAAGGCGCTCGGCGAAGGCAAAGTCGCGCTCGTCGACGTGCGCGAACAGAACGAATGGGACGCCGGCCACGTCAACGGCGCTGAACTGAATCCGCTGTCGGTCTTCGATCCCGAAAAACTGCCGCGCGACAAACCGATCGTGCTGATCTGCCGGTCGGGCAATCGCTCGATGACGGCGCTGAACCGCGCCCGCGCCGCCGGATTCACCGACATCTGGCACTACAAGGGCGGCGCGCTCGGCTGGGTGCGCGAAGGCGGCGAATTGGTCTGAGGCCGACGAGCGGCCGCGCTTGGCGCTCGCCGCTTTCGTTGGTGATGTTACACTTGCCATACCCACACGCTAGGAGTAGATAGCCTTGACGACGGTAAGTCGTGAGAGCGCGGGAAACTCCCTCTGCCCAGATTTGGAGATTGGTCTCAGGCGTGCCCGTTCAAAAACGGGAGCGGAGATTTTTTCTCATGTTGAGGCCGCAGGCTTTTATCGACGACAGCGGTAACGAACCCACCAAGCCGCATTTTGTTCTCGCCGGCTTTGTTGCGGCAGCAGCGAATTGGGCAGCCTTTTCCGACGAGTGGCGCGCCGCCTTGGACGAGAGTCCGCGCTTGGATTATTTTAAGATGAAGGAGGCCGCCGGTCTGAAGGACCAATTTGATCCCAAGAACGGATGGAATGAACAGAAACGCGATGACAGATTGATATTACTAACTAGAATAATTAGAAAGTACGTCGGAATAAGAATACATGCCAAGGTAGTGCACTCGGATTTTGATAAATACGTGAAGTCAATACCGGTTCCGTACCGAAAGTTATTATCCGACAATCCGTATATTCTTCTATTCTCTCAGATTATAATGGCTATGTCTGCGAGACAGGAATTGTTTGGCGTTGATCCATGCGATTTTATATTTGATGAACAAGCTGGGTTCGATGTAGAAGCTATTAGTTCATGGCCTTCAATAAAGGAAACTCTTATAAGACATCGACGACCCGGTTTTGCAAACATAGTCGGGTCCCCTCCAATTTTCCGAAACGAGAGAGAAGTCCTTCCGCTGCAGGCTGCGGACTTATACGCTTGGCAAATGCGCAACTATTTTTTTCAGAACCGATTAATCATTGCTCCGGTAAATAGGGTGCTTGGGCAGCTTGTATCAATACCCATGATTGATAGAGATATCGACGAAAGAGAAATGAAGGAACTACATAATTCGCTCTTGAGCACTGAAATATGCTTCGCGAACAAAATCCGGACGTCCCGCTCGTTTCGATAAGTCAAAGCAAAGGTAACGGAGGACTGCTAGGAAAAAAGCGAAGAAGTCTCCTTCTTTTTCGGCTGTACGGAAGAAACCATCGTGAAGGCCTTGTTAAAAGCCTCCGTCGTTTCCGCTGCGCCGACTTTCCTCGCGACTTCCACAAACCGCTTGTGACGCTCGGCGTCGGTGAGTTTGGGTTTAGACTCAGGTTTCCCAGGTTCAACCATGACTAGTGAGCCCTTGGTTTTCTCTGACGCATTTCGACAAGATAAGCAGGAAGGCGATTGCCTAACGCATCCACAATATCGTCGGACAGGGCGTATGTTTGATTGGCTCCGGACGGTGCAAAAAGGGTTAGGAGAATATTTTCCCCCAGCGCGTCCCCATGGAGACCAACTCGCACCACTTCTGTCACAATTACAGGGCTCATACCAGACTCGTCTGGTAGAGTGTGTTTTGACAGTGCCTTCTGTGCAAACGTCGGAGCGGATTGGGCCAAAGACATAAGGTCTTCGTCTGAAAGCCTCATGGCTATGACCGTCCCGTCCGAGTGAGTTTGTTTCAGGACAAACGCGTCGTCCTCTTCGTCCAGACTAAGATTCGCGCTAGCGCTTTTGGTCATATGAATTTACTCCCAATTTCGCTTGTTTGGGCTTTTAACTCGCTTTAGTTGTTTCATAGGTGAGGCGCTTCCCTCCACGCCCCAAAGCGCAATGTTAGGGCGCTCGGCGTCTTCAATCCCAAGCGAAAGGTTCTTGCACAGGACAGGCATTATTTGTCTTGGGCGCGTTGTAGAGATGGAAGGAATGGGCGAATATCCGCCGCGCTCAACCAAAGTCAAAACGACGTTCTTGTGCGCGCCGCCGGCCCGCTTTTTGTCAACGCCGATCTTGTGTCCGACGTAGGTTTCGTCGACTTCTACAGGACCGCCGCAGCCGCCGAGCGGTGCGAGTGAGTCAGAACTCATAGCCTCACGGATGCGGTGAGTAAGGAACCAAGCGGTTTTCATGCTGCAAGCCAGCATCCGTTGGATTTGATTAGTCGAAACGCCCTTCTTGCTGGCGCACATTAGATGGATGACCTGAAGCCACAGATGTAGAGGCAAGTGAGACGATTCGAAGATGGTCCCTTGGCGCACAGTGAACGGCTTTTTGCACTCGTAGCATTTGCGAAGCCCCAACCGAGTGGTTTTGCCCTGAAGGCGTCCGATTCGCTTGGCGTCGGCATTGCCGCAATGCGGGCACACCGGACCTTCGGGCCAAAGTTTGCCTTCTACGTAGTCGAAAGCGGCTTCTTCGTTTTGGAACTGAGCGGCGTTGAGAACAGAGGCGGCCACAGCGGGATCTCCTGTGGTCGAAGAACTAGATTATGTGGTAAGGTATGTAAAGTGTAATATCGCCGCGTTCGTTGCGCCGCCTGTCACAAAGCCCTATGCCGCTGCCGGCGGCCTCAGGAGGGCCGAATCCGTAAGGGGAACAAATGAAAATTGGCGTCGCCGCGTTGCTTGTCGCCGGTGCGCTCGCCTTCGCCCCGGCGAAGGCGGACGAACCGAAATGCGGCGAATGGGTGCGTCTGTCGGTCGATCCCGCTGACAAGACAGCCGACGTCGCCGCGGCGCTGCGCCGCCGTCTGGCGGCGGTCGGCGCGCCAACGCCGTCGGTCGAGACGGAGGGGGGGCTCCGCGCGCTGCTCCCGGCCGGCGTCAGCGAAACAATTTTGACGGAACCGGCGAAAATCGAATTCCGCCTCGTCGCCAAGACGCCCGACGCGCCCGGCGCCGTCGCGTTGCAACGGCGCGACGGCGCCGGCCTGGAAAGCGTGGAGCCGCAAATCATCGTCAACGAACGCCGCCTGCGCGAGGTCAAGGTCGTCGAGGCGCCGGCGTCCTCCCCGAGCGTGGCGATCGCCTTCCGGTTCGACGCCGACGCGGTGAAAAACCTGTTGGCTGCGACGGCCGAGGCGATCGGGCGCAAGCTCGCCATCATCGTCGATGACCAGATCGTCGTGGAACCCGTCATTCGCGCGCCGGTCGCCTCGCTCTCTGGCGAGATCTCCGGCGGCTTCACCAAAGCCTATGCGCAGCAACTCGTTCAGCTCTTGCAGACCGGCCGTCTCGACGCCCGCGTCGCCATCGTCTCGCGCGTTCCCGCGCCTTGCGTGACCCACTAAATCCGGGCTTCGTCGAGCGGGAAGACGGCGCGAACGAGGAGGCCGTGCGGACTTGCGCGCGTGAGCGTCAGCGTCCCGCCGTAGGCGGCGACGCGCTCGCGCATCCCAATCATACCGAGGCCGCCGGGTTTTGTTGGATCGAGGCCGCGGCCATTGTCGGCGACGGTCAAGGCAAGCGCGTCGGCTTCGAGAACAAGCGCGATCTCGGCGGCATCGGCTTCCGCATGGCGCGCGGTGTTGGTCAGCGCCTCCTGCGCGACCCGGTAGACGGCGGCCTCCAGGCCCGGCGACAGCGCCGGGAGGTCGCAGGCGCGAACCGTCACCCGGAAATCGGGCCGGTTGCGCTCGAAGAAGCGGCCGAGCCCCTCCAACGCGGCGGCCAGTCCCAACTCCTCCAACGCGGCCGGCCGCAGCCGGTCCAGGATGCGGCGATTGGTGGCCTGCAACGCGTCGATGGTCTCGATGACGGCGTCGATCGCCTGGGCCGCGGCCTCGGCGGGCGCCGCGCGGCGCGCCACGCCCGCTTGCGCGCGCGCGGCGAACAGATGCGGCCCGATTTCGTCGTGCAGCTCGCGGCCGATCTCCTTGCGCTCCTCGTCCTGGATCGAGACCAGCCGGGCGCGCAGCTGCCGGTTATCCCGCTCGGCTTGCTCAAGCGAATCCCCTAACTCATTGAAGCGCGCGAGCAGCGGTTGGAACTCGAGCGGCGCCTGCTCGCCCAGGCGCGCGCCATAATCGCGTCGCCCCAGCGCCGCCAGACCCGCGTTGAGCCGTTCAAGCGGCGCGAGCGCCGCGCGCACGACGAAATAGACGATCCCGAGGCCGAGCACGGCCGAGGCCGCGCCGTCGAGCGTCAGCGTGACAAGGCTCTCCCACAATTCGCCGATCTCGTCGGCGGGGTCGCCTTCGACGATGAAGGCGCCGACGGCGCGACCTTCCACTTCGATAGGTATCGTCGCTGAGGTCGCGCGCGGATTGACCAGCGAAACGAACCACGCCGGCGGCTCGCCCCGCGGCGGCGGGCGCGTAGGGGCGCCGCCTGGGGGTTGAAAGATCACACGCACGTGGCGAAGCCGGTCGAAACTCGCCGCGAGGCCCGCGAGACGCTTGTCGAGATCCGGCCCGGGCCGAACGCCGCGCGCGGCTTCGCGCAAAATTTCGCTCGTCAACGCCGTGGCGTTGGCAACCTCGGGATCGATGCGGCGGCCCGCGCCGCGCAACGTCAGCGCGACATCGAGCGCCAACAGCAGAATCAACACAGCGGCGAGCGCGAGGCTCAGGCGCCAGCGCAGGGACAAGCGGTTCATGGCTGGGCTATAAGACCAGCGCGGCGCGTTCAAGGGAAGGCCGCCGCAGCGGAAGAGGAGCGGTCGATTGCGGCTTCTGATCGTCGACGACCATCCGGTCGTGGTCACCGGCTGTCGCGCCATTTTCTCCTCTCGCGCCGACGTCGAGACGTTTGACGTGCGCGATGGCGAGGCCGGGGTCGCTGCTTTCTTCGATCTCGGCGCCGATCTCGGGCTGATCGATATCAACTTGGCCGACATCTCCGGCTTCGAGGTTTTGCGCCGCATCCTCGCGCGCGAGTCGGACGCGCGCCTGATCGCCTTCAGCATGAACGCCGACCCCGCCATCGCCGCCCGCGCCATCGACGCCGGGGCGCGCGCCTATCTGACGAAATCCGACCCGCCCGAGCGCTTCCTCGAAGCGGTCGACGCGCTGACGGCGGGAGAGACCTATCTGACGCCGGCGATGGCGCGCGAGGTGGCGTTTCTGCAGAGCCGATCCCCGAGCGCGCCCAGCGCGCGCGAGAACGACATTTTGCGCGGGCTTAGCGCCGGCAAAAGCCTCGCCGACATCGCCGTCGATCTCGGCGTCTCCTACAAAACCGTCGCCACCAATTGCGCGGCGCTGAAGACCAAGCTCGGCGCGCGCACGACCCAGGATCTGGTGCGGATAGCGGTTGAGAAGCAGCGCATGTGAGCCTGGCGAAAGCTGCAAGAACCCCGCGAACCTTCCGCCTTACTTCAGCAGTTTCTCAAGCTTCCGGCCGGCCGGCGAATGCATTTCCTTCTTGTCCAGCGTGCCTTCCGAGTCCTTATCGGCCGCTTTGAACAAGGTCTGGAGATAGGAGATATATTCGTCCTTGCTGATTGTCTTGTCGTTGTCGGGATCGGCGGTCGACCAGTCCTTCTTGGCGATACGGCCCTTCAGCTCCCGCCTGTCGAGCGTGCCGTCGTGGTCGGCGTCGAGCTTGTCGAACGTCGCGGTGGCGGCGGCCGTGGCCTCGCCGATGTCCACGGTGCCGTCGTTGTCGGTGTCGAAGGGAAGCGGCGCGGCCGCGAACGCCGGCCCAGCGGCGGCTAGCACGCTGGCGAAAGCCAAAATTCTGAGCACGGCGCCCCCAAAGTTCGCGTGCGCGACAATCGCGCGAAAACGCATGATATCGCGATCCCCGCTTGAATTAAAGGCGCGTCGCCGGCAGCCGCAGCGTGAACCGCGCGCCGCCGCCGGGCGCATCCGCGATGGCGATCGCGCCGCCGTGCTGCTCGACGATTCCGCGGGCTACCGCCAGTCCAAGGCCCGAGCCGCCGGTCTCGCGGCTGCGCGAGGCTTCGCCGCGATGAAACGGCGCGAACACCGCGTCCCGCTCGGCCTCGGGGACGCCCGGCCCGCGATCGTCGACGACGACCTCCAGCGCCGCGTCTCGCCGCCGCAGCGCGATGCGCGCCGAGCCGCCATAGCGGAGCGCGTTGCCGACGATATTTCCGATCGCCCGCGACATGGCGGCGGGGTCGCCGCGAGCCCGCCACGGTCCCGTTCCTTCCTGACTATAGACCGCGTCGCCGCCGGCCAACCGCGCGGCTTCCGCCTCATGCGCCACCACCTCGGCGAGGTCGAAGATCGCAGCGGCGTCGAGCCGCCGGCTGTGCACCGCCAGCAACAGCGCGTCCTCGACAAACGCCGTTCATCGCGTCGAGATCGCGCTGCGCCTTCTCCAACTGTATGGGATCGTCGAGCAGATCAAGCCGAAGCTTCAGTCGCTGCACGTAGGTCTTGATGTCGTGCGCAATGGCCCCGAGCATCGCCGTGCGCTCGTAAATCAGCGCGGCCACCTGCCGCTGCATGTCGGACGCGCGGCGCGCGAGCGCCGCGACTTCCGGCGAGCCGCCCACCCGCAGCGGCTGTGGCGCGCCGGTGGCCGAGAACGCTTCCAGCGCCGCCGAAATGCCGGCGATGGCGCGGCCTTCGCGCAAAATCGCCCGCAGCACGCCCGCCGCTAGGATAAGCCCGACGACGCCGACCCAAAAGCCCGTCGGCAAGCCCAGGAAGCGCGGCCCCAGTTCGCCGCGCACGTCGGCCTCCAGCCATTCGCCCGGTCCGACCGGCGCAAAGATGCGAACCGGCGCCGGCGAGAGCGCCCAAATGCCCGGATTGGTCGCGCGCCGCGCCATGATCAGCGCCTCGACCGCCGGCTGGCCGTCGAGCCGGTTAGCGACCGCCGCCTCGATGGCGCGCACATGCGCTTCGCGGGGCGCAGGCGTCGGCGGCGCGGCGACGACGCGATAGCTCAAGCCGGACCACGACAGCGCGCGCAGCACCTGCGGCTTTTGCGCCGCCGTCAGGCTCGGCCAAAGCCGTGCAACCGCAGCGATCTGATCGGGCGCGAGTTCCGCGGCGTCCTCGGCGCGGCGGCGGCGCAATTCGCGAAAGGTCGAGGCAAGCCCGAGCGCTTCGACGACGATGGCGAGAATCGCGACCCAGTAGAGCAGGCGCCAAAGCCCGCGAGTCTCACGGAGCCCGCTCCGGCGTGAGAGTCAGCACATAGCCGGCGTTGCGCACGGTCTTGACGCCGTCCTCGGGAAACCCGGCCTCGACGAGTTTCTTGCGCAGCCGGCTCATCTGCACGTCGATGTTGCGGTCGAACGCGTCGGCGCCGTCGCGTCCGCGCGTCCAGTCGATCAACTGATCGCGCGACAGCACGCGCCCGGGGCGCTCGAGAAAGCAGGCGAGCAGCGCGAACTCGCCCGCCGTCAGCGGCAGCGTCCGCCCGTCGGCGGCGATAGGCCGCGCGCGCGCCGCGATCGACGGTCAGCGCGCCGAGTTGCGCCCGCTCCGCGCGGCCGCCGGCCCGGCGCGCCGCAGCAGCGCCCGCACGCGCGCGACAAGCTCGCGCCGCTCGAACGGTTTTGGCAGATAGTCGTCGGCGCCGGTTTCCAGGCCGATGGCGCGATCGACGCTGAGCGAGCGCGCCGAGATCATCAGGATCGGCGTGTCGCGGGTCTCGCGCAGCCGTTCGCAGAACGAGAGCCCGTCCTCGCCCGGCATCATCACGTCGAGAATGAGCAGATCGAAGTCGTCGCCGGTCCCGAGGCGACTTGCGCGCGGCTGCCGCGTCCTTCGCCTCTTCTACGACAAAGCCTTCGCGCGTCAGCGCCGCCTGCAGCAGGGCGCGGATCTCCTCGTCGTCGTCGATGACCAGAATTTTGGGCTGCGGTCGTCATGCCCGGCATTTTCGCCGCCACGCGCTTAACAGACAAGCCGAACGCCGGCTCCCGGAAACAATTTGCAATATTCGCCGGGCGCGCCTCGCAAAACCCCGGCAAAAGGCGGCGCGCAGGTCCCTCGAGGCGTCGGGCGCTCGACGGCCGAGCCCCATACCTCGGAGACACCCATGAAAACCGCGACTTTCGCCGCCGCCCTTGCTTTCGCCGCCCCGGCGGCCGAAGCCGGGACCTGGACCACCAAATGGACGGGCCCCAACGGCGGCGTCTACCAAGGCGGCGGCGCTTGCGACAACGGCGATTGCAAGGTGTCGGGAACTTTTACCGGTCCGTTCGGCGGCGTCTGGAAGCACACGGGGACGCGCATCGCACGGCCGCCGGCAAATGGGAGGGCGGTGGCGACGTGACCGGGCCGAACGGACAGGTCTTCCACCACCAGTGGACTTGGAGCGGGTCGTGATAGCTCAGCTCAGCCGGCCGTGGCGACGGAGCACCAGCGCCACCGCGCCGAGCAGGGCGTGGTTGCGCGGAAACTTGGCGGCGACGATGCGCACCCGCTGCGCCGGCGGCGTCTCCTCGCGCTTGATCAGCGTGTGGCGCTCGTAGGAGGCGATCAGCGGCGCCAGCAGCGCCTCGCCGGCAAGCGCGGCGCGGCCGCCGATCGAGGATGAGGCCGGGGTTGAGGATCGCGCCGATCATGCCGAAGCCGCGGCCGGCGATTTCGGCGGTGTCGGCGATCAGGCGGCGAAAGCCGACATCGCCGGGCGCCGCCGTCGCGACGAATTCGTCGACGCCGACGGCGCGGCCCGAGCAGCCGCGAGGCGATGGCGACGGCGGGATTGAGGCTCGCGGTCAGTTCCAGGCAGCCGCGATTGCCGCAGCGGCAAAGCTCGCCTTGGGGATCGAGCGTCATGTGACCGAATTCGCCGCCCGCGCCGGCGACGCCCGGTCAGCACGCGGCCGTTGGCGACGATCGCGCCGCCGACGCCGATGTCGATCTTGAACAGCACGAAATCCTCGACGCCGACCGCCGCGCCCCAGGTCATCTCGGCGATCGCCGAGCAATTGCTCTCGTTGTCGGCGAAGATCGGCCGCTCCAAGCGCCGGCTCGAACACTTCGCGCAAGTTGACGCCGGCCCAGGTCGGGATGATGCTCGCGCGCTGCACGCGCCCGTCCGGCGCGACCGGTCCGGAGAAAGCGACGCCGACGCCGATCACCGAGCGCCAGGCGACGCCCGCGTCGCTGCAGGCGGCGCGCAATGCCCGGCGCGCGGCCTCGGCGGCGGCGGCGGGCGCGTAATCGCGCCCGAGCGGCACAGTTTTTTCAAAAATGACGGAATGCGCGACATCCGCCGCCACCAGCTTGACGTCGTCGAGCGAAAGGTGAAGCCCGAGGCAAGTCCCCGCGCTCGGATTGAGCGCGAAACTCGACGCCGGCCGCCCGACCTGGCGCGCGGGTACGCCGGGGCGCCTCGACGATGACCTGGGCGCCGCGCAACTCCGCAAGCGCCCGGGAAATCGTGGAGCGCGCCAGTCCGGTGGCGCGGGCGATTTCGTTGGCGGACACCGCGCCGCGTTCGCTCAAGACGCGCACAACCCGCGCCTCGGCGTGGCCGGCGTCGGCGTCGTCGAGCAGGGACTTCAAATCATCCCTCAGCATGGACCCCTCCCCGCGGCGGGTTGACAACCGCAATTCTTTCGAAATAAAAATAATCAAGCGCTGAACAAAGCGCAATGCGCCTATAAGGCGTTTAAGGGAGGACGCGAATGTTGAGAAGCGCCGCGACGCTGGCAGGACTGCTTTCTTGCGCTTTGGTGGGGTCGGCGCTGGCCGAGCCGAAAACCAATCTGCTCAGCCAATGGTCGGAAGGCGCGGACGCCCAGGCGATCGCCAAGCTTGGCGAGATGTTCACCGCCGCCGGCGGCAAATGGCAGGCGACTTCGATCGCCGGCCACACCGCCAACACCCTCGCAAAACTGCGCTCCGACGTGATCTCCGGCAACGCGCCACCCGCAGTGCAGCTAAAAGGCCCGGAGATCGCCGAGTGGAACGCGACCGGCAGGACCGCCAATCTCGACGATCTCGCGGCGAAGGAAGGCTGGGACAAGGTGGTGGCGCCCGAGCTGCTGCCAGTGATGAAGCCAACCGGCCATTGGGTCGCGGCGCCGATGAACATCCATCGCATCAACTGGATCTGGGGCTCGACCAAGGCGATGGCGCAGGCGGGCGTCAAGGAGCTGCCCAAGACCTGGGCGGAATTCAACGCCGACTGCGACAAGGTGGTGGCCGCGCATCTCATCTGTCTGGCGCATTTCAGTCAGGACTGGTCGGATTCGACGGTGTTCGAAGTCGTCGTCTATGGCCAAAACATCGACCTGTTCCGCAAGGCGTTCGTCGAGGGCGACGTCAACGCGATGCGCTCGCCCGACATGGTCAAGGCGTTTACGCAATTTCGCCTGATGGTGTCGAAATACATGGATCCCGGCATCGCCAGCCGCGACTACGACACGGCGACGGCAATGATCAAGAACAGCAAGGCTGCGTTCTTCATTATGGGCGACTGGCAGATCGGCATCTTCGCCGCCGCCGGCATGAAGACGCCGGCGGATTATATGTGCGCGCAGGCGCCGACGGATTGGGGCAAGCCCGGCTTCATTCTCAACTCCGAACTCGGTCGTGTTCTTCACGCAGACCGATCCCGACTATATCGCGGGCCAGACGCTGCTTGCCCATCTCATCATGTCGCCGAAGTTCCAGACCGTGTTCAACCAGACCAAGGGCTCGATTCCGGCGCGGCTCGACGTCGACCTGAGCCAGGGTTTCAACCCCTGCCAGCAGAAATCGCAGAAGGACTTGCAGGCCTCGATCAAGGACAACACGCTGGTGCGCTCTATGGCGCATAACATGACGATCCTGCAGAAGTATCGCGGCGCGATGATGGAGGTGATCACCTCGTTCGTCAACAATCCGAGCATGTCGCCGAAGGACGCCGCCAACGCGATGGCGGACGCCGTCGAAGCGCAGAAGTAGAGACTCGGCCGCTGATCCGGCCGGCCGGCGGCCGCCGCGAGGCGACCGCCGCATCCCGGTCCGGCGAGACATTGCATGACGTTCTCCGCCAAGACCACGACCGCCATGGCGCCCGCCACGCCGCGTCTGGCGGGCGCGGCTGCGCGCGCTGGACGCCGCTTCTGGTGATCGCGCCGTCGCTCGTCGCGAGTTTCGTCTATGTCTTCGTGTTTCGCGGTCTGGACGATCTACATCTCGCTGTCGAACTAGCTCGCTGCTGCCGAGCTATCGATTTCGTCGGGCTTCAACCATTATTTCGATCTCTGGTCCAACGCCCGCTGGAAGATCGCCTACGGCAATCTTTTCTATTTCAGCGGCTTCTATGTCGTCCTGTCGCTGCTGGTCGGCCTCGCGCTGGCGATCGCGATCGACCAGCGCGTGCGCGGCGAGGCGGTGTGGCGGACGATCTTTCTCTATCCGCTGGCTGTCTCCTTCGTCGTCACCGGCACGGTGTGGCGTTGGCTCTACAGCCCCGACGCCGGCATCGAGTATTTCGTGCGCGGGCTCGGTTGGACGGATTTCACCTTCCGTCTGACGACTGACCGCAATCTGGCGATCTACGCCATCATCGCCACCGGCGTCTGGCAATCCTCGGGATTCGCGATGGCGCTTGTTCCTCGCCGGGCTGCGCTCCGTCGATCCCGATCTGGTCAAGGCGGCGCAGATCGACGGCGCGAGCCGGGTTCGCATCTATCGCAAAGTCATCCTGCCCTCGATCGCGCCGATCTTCGTCGCGGTCGCGGTCGTGCTGCTGCAATTCGCGATCAAGACGTTCGATCTCGTCGTCGCGCTGACCGGCGGCGGCCCCGGCATCTCGACGACTTTCCCGGCCAACTATGTCTACGACCTGATGTTCCAGCGCGGCCAGATCGCCGATCGGCGCGGCGGCGGCGATCATGATGCTGGCGGCGCTCGCCGTGGTGCTGGTTCCCTATGCGCTGTGGCTGGTCTGGCGTCGCCGCCGGGAGGGTCGCGCCCTTGGTTGACGCCGCCTTCGAAGCCGATTTTCGGGCCTCCGCCGCGCGCCGATGCGCGCCGCGATACGCTCGGCCGCATCGGCGTCTACGCGTTTCTGTCCATTTTCGCGCGTCATCTATCTGCTGCCGCTGTTTGTCGTTATCGGCAATTCGTTTCGTGAACTGCCGGAGATCACCCGCAATGGCGTGATCGCGTTTCCGCGCAGCTTCTCCTTCAAGGCATGGCCGACCGCCTGGGCGCATTTCTGTGTTTCGGGGACCTGCGAGGGCGTGCATCGCAATTTCTACAATTCGCTGGCGATGACCATTCCGGCGACGATCATTTCCAGCCTGCTCGGCGCGCTCAACGGCTACATTCTGTCGAAATGGCGGTTTCGCGGCTCGCAGTTCCTGTTCGCCTGCATGACGCTCGGCGTTTTCATGCCGGGCCAGATTGCGCTGATGCCGTGGGCTTATGTGCTCGGTCACTTGAATCTGTCAAACACGATTCCGGGGCTGATCCTGATTCATTGCGTGCAGGGGCTGTCGTTCACGACCTTGTTCTGCCGCAACTATTATATCAGCATTCCCGACGATCTGATGAAGGCGGCGCGCATCGACGGCGCCGGGTTCTGGCGCATCTTCTACAAGATCATACTGCCGCTGTCGCCGCCGATTCTTATCGTCACGGTGATCTGGCAGTTCACCAGCATCTGGAACGAATATCTGTTCGGAGTCGTGTTCACCGACGGCCGCCGGCAACCGATCACCGCCGCGTTGGTGGCGCTGGCGACGCCGCAGTTGAGTGCGCACGCCTACGACGTGACCGGCGCCGCGGTGCTGATCGCCGCGCTGCCGCCGCTGCTTATCTACTTATTCGGCGGCAAATATTTCGTGCGCGGTTTGACGCAAGGAGCGGTCAAATGAGGGCGCGCGCATGGCGACGCTGAGCGTCGCGCGGCTGCGCAAGCGGTTCGCGCATGTCGAGGTTCTAAAGGGCATCGACCTGGAAGCCGCCCACGGCGAATTCGTCGCGCTTGTCGGTCCGTCGGGCTGTGGCAAGTCGACGCTGCTGGCGATGATCGCGGGGTTGGAGACGGTGACGGAGGGCGAGATCCACATCGACGGCCGCCTGGTCAACGCCGTGGCGCCGAAGGATCGCGACATCGCCATGGTGTTCCAGTCCTACGCGCTCTATCCGACGATGACGGCGCGGCAGAACATGACCTTCGGCATGGAGAGTCGCGGCGTGCCGAAAGCAGCGCAGGACGAGGCGATCAAAAGAGTCGCCGGACTTCTGCAAATCGAGGCGCTGTTGAACCGAAAGCCCGGTCAGCTATCCGGCGGCCAGCGCCAGCGCGTGGCGATGGGGCGCGCCTTGGTGCGCGATCCCAAGCTGTTTCTGTTTGACGAGCCGTTGTCCAATCTTGACGCGAAACTGCGCGTCGACATGCGAACCGAGATCAAGAAACTGCACGCTCGCGTCGGCAAGACCACGGTTTACGTGACCCACGACCAGATCGAGGCGATGACGCTGGCGACGCGCATCGCCGTCATGCATCACGGGCAATTGCAGCAATTTGACGAACCGCACGTCGTCTACGGCCGACCCGCCAACATGTTTGTCGCCGGTTTCATGGGCTCGCCGTCGATGAATTTCATTCCTGCGACGCTGACCGAGACCGATGGGACGCTCGCGGTTGAAGTGGCGATATTCGGCGGCGGAATGGCGCGACTGCCGCTGCCCTACAAGCCGGCGCGCGCGCCAGCGGACAATCGCGTCGTGCTTGGCGTGCGGCCCGAGCACATGTTTCGCTTCGCCGAGGATCTCAAATCGCGCAAGCCCGCGCTGGCCGCGTTCGAGGCGCCGATCGACGTGGTGGAGCCGACGGGGGCCGAGACGATCGCCGTGTTGAAACTCGGCGAGCGCGACGTCACAGGCCGGTTCGATCCCGACGGCGCGCCGCGGCTCGGCGAGAACATGAAGGTCGGCGTTGACATGGCGCAATGTCTGTCTGTTCGATCCCGCCGACGAAACCTTGATACCGAGAGCCGACGCGTGACCTTCGCCAACTATCCGAGCCTTGTCGACCGCGTCGTGTTCGTCACCGGCGGGGCCACTGGCATCGGCGCCGATATCGTCGAGGCGTTCGCGCGCCAGCGGGCGCGCGTGGCGTTGGTCGACGTGCAGGCGCGAGGCCGGGGAGGCGTTGGCGGAGCGCATTGCGGCGCGCGGCGAACCGCGGCCGCTCGTGCTTCAGGGCGACGTCACCGACATTCCCGTCGTTGCAGGCCGCGATTGCGCGGGCGCGAGAAAAGCTCGGGCCGATTGGCGTTCTCGTCAACAACGCCGCCAACGATCAGCGACACAAGGTCGACGAGGTGTCGGTCGAGTTCTGGGACCATACGCAGAACGTCAATCTACGCCACCATTTCTTCGCCGCCCAGGCGGTTCGCGCGCAGATGCGTGAACTCGGCGGCGGCTCAATCGTCAACATGTCTTCGACCGCATGGCGCTTCGGCGCGTCGGAAATGGCGGCCTACGCCACGGCGAAGGCGGCGGTGCTCGGCCTGACGCGCGCGCTGGCGCGCGCCTTCGGGCCGGACAATATCCGCGTCAACGCGATCGAACCCGGCGCCGTGATGACCGAAAGGCAGCGGCAGCTCTGGTACAAGACCGAGGAGGCCGTGCAGGCGATGGTTGAGCGGCAGTTGCTCCCCCGCGTCCTGCTGGGCGAGGAAATCGCCCGCGCCGTGCTGTTTCTGGGGGCCGACGACAGCCGGATGATCACCAAACAGAGTTTTATTGTCGATGCGGGGCTGCGATGAGCGCGCGGCCCGGCGCCGTTTTGTTTGGTCTTAACCCCTATGGGCTGACTTATCATTTGGGATTGCAGGGCGCCCGCGGGCCGCGCGCCAACCCGCGGGGAGTGGGGTTGGAGGGGTTTATAGCGCTCTGCGAGGACTTCGGCGCGCGCGTCATCGAGATATACGATCCGTGGTTGCGCGCGATGACCGACGCCGAGCTCGCGACGCTGAAGGAACGGCTCGCGGCGCGCGGGCTTACGCCGATCATCAGTTGGGGCTTGATGATGGGACCGTTCGAGAGCGCCTTGCGCTCGGCGCGGGCGCTCGACGCCCAAACGATCCGCTGCGGGATGACGACGGTGCTATGCGGCGATCGCGCGGCGCTCGGGCCGAAATGGGCGGAATTGGCCGAGAGCGTGGGCAACGCGCTTGGCCAATACGGTCCGATCGTCGCTGACGACGGGCGCATGCTGGCGATCGAGAACCATCAAGATTTCGGCAGCGCGGAGCTTGTCGGTTTTTGCGAGCGGACGCGCGGCGTCGGCCTGTGCGTCGACGCCGGCAACACGTTTCCGGTCGCCGAGGCGCCGCTTGATTTTTACGCGCGCGTCGCGCCCTATGTACGGCACGTCCATCTCAAGGATTATCGGGTTCAGTTCACCGACGAGGGCTATCGACTCGTGCGCTGCGCCATTGGCGACGGCGCCGTTCCCATCGCCGAGATGCTCGACATGTTCGCGGGCCATCAGCCACAGTTGACCGCAGTGCTGGAGCCCGGGGCGTTGGAGGCGCGGCATGTGCGGTTGCTGACGCCGGACTGGTGGCGGGGTTATGCGCCCAAGAGCGCGGAAGAACTGGCCCGCTGCCTCGCGGCGGCGCGCGTCAACCATCTGCCCGAGGACGCGGACTACCGCACACCCTGGGAAAAGGGCGACGACGGCGAGCTGGTCGATTACGAATTGGCGATGATCCGGCGCAGCGTGGCGAACATGCGCGCGTTGGGTTGGTGAACTGGGATCGGGAGAACAACGTTGACCAAGGAACTCACTGGCAAGACCGCGTTTGTCACGGGATCGGGGCGTGGGCTCGGCCGCGCCATGGCGGAGAAACTCGCCGCGCTCGGCGCCGACGTCGCCATCCATGACATCGATTGGAGCGCGCCGGCCAAGTACAACGAGGCGTCCGACCTCGACGCCGTCGTCAAGGCGATGGCGCGGCATGGCGGCCGGGTTTGCGCCGTCAGCGGCAATATCGGCGACAAGGCCGCGGTGGCGGCGATGAAACAGACGATCATGGAGCGGCTCGGGCCGGTTCACATCCTCGTCAATTGCGCCGGCGGCGACATCGGCGCCGCGGGGGGCAAGCCTAATCCCAACAACGCTCTCGACATCTCGTTTGAAGACATCAAGGTGCTAACCGAGAACAATCTCATCGGCACGATGCTCGTCTGTCAGGCGTTTGTGCCGGCGATGAAGGCGGCGGGGGCGGGGTCGGTGGTCAACATCGCATCCGTCGCCGCGCATATGGGCTGCTCGCCGGAGGTTGTCTATTCCACGCTGAAGGCGGGCGTCGTTCACTACACGCGCTGTCTGGCCAAGGAGCTTCTGGAGGACGGCGTGCGCGTCAATGTCGTCAGCCCGGGGCCAACCAAGACCGCGCGATTTCAGGCGACCCGGGTTGTCGACGCGAAGCGGATGGACGCCGAGCAAAAGTCCTTCAACCGTTACGCCGATCCGGATGAGATCGCCGAAGCGGTCGCGTTCCTGGCGGGCCCTCGCGCCAAATTCATCAATGGGCAGGTGTTGCGCGTCGACGGCGGCCTCTCGTTGTTCGCGGGTTGAGTTGCCGAGTTCGGCAGGCGGCTCGCGTTTCGGCGAGCGCGGGATGTTCGACGCCGGCCTTCCCGCCAGCCTCGGTGCCGTAGGCGTACGCGCGTGCCGATATTTCCGACGCTTTAAAGCGGGGCTTGGCGGGACGGCTGAGCCCATCCCCCTTCAATAAGCTTATGTTCGAAATCCTATTGCTTAGCTGTCGATTATCATCTATAACCGTATGGCAAGCAGGAGGCGTTTATGCGTATGTCGCGGGCCGCGACGGCGGAAAGCAAAGCCCGACTCATCGTCGAAGCCGCCAAACTCTTGCGCCAGCGCGGGCCGGAAGGCGCAAGCGTCGCCGACGTCTGCCACGCTGCGGGCATGACGCACGGCGGCTTCTACAAGCATTTCGATTCCAAAGAAGAATTGCTGGCTGAGGCGGCCGCCGCGGCCTTCGGCGACGTGATCGCCCGCTACGACCGGCGCGAATTGGCGAAGGGCTCGGCGGCTGCAGCGGCGGACTATGTCGCCAACTACTTGTCGGGCGCGCATCTCGCGCATCCCGAGCGCGGTTGCCCGGTCGCCGCCTTCGGCGTCGACGCCGGCCGTCGCCCGGAAGCGCTCGCCCCGGCTTTTGCGGAAGGCGTCGAGGCGCTGATCGCCCGCTTCGCGCGGGCGGAGGGGTCGAGAGACAAAGCGATTCGTCAGCTGCTGCTGCTGGTCGGCGCCGTGGTCGCAGCGCGCGCGGTTGGCGAAGGCCCGCTGCGGCGCGAATTGCTGGCGGCGGTGGGGAGAGCGAACACATGACCCCAGCGCAAGATCGCATCCCGTTGGCGGCGCATTTGCGCGAAATGGACGGCCTCACGTTCCTGCGCGCCATTCGCGACGGCGAGGCGCCGCCGGCGCCGATCGCGACGCTGCTTCAATTCAACATCGTCGAGATCGAGGAAGGCCGCGTCGTGTTCGCCGCGACGCCCGACGCGCGCGTCTACAATCCGCTCGGCACGGTGCATGGCGGCTATGTCTGCACGCTGCTCGATTCCTGCATGGGCTGCGCCGTGCATTCGACGCTGAAGGCGGGGCAAGGCTACACCAGCGTCGAGCTCAAGGTGAATTTCGTGCGGCCGCTGTCCGAGGCGACCGGCGAGGTGCGCGCCGAGGGCCGCGTGTTGAGCGCCGGCCGTCAAATCGCCACGGCGGAGGGCCGGCTTGTTGATTCGCGCGGGCGCCTGCTTGCGCATGGGACGACCACGTGTTTGATCTTTCTTCCGCCGTCAGCCTAGCGCCCGCGCGAGCCACGTTATGAGGTCGCGGGTCACCTCGTCGCGGTTGGTCTCGTTGAGCGTCTCGTGGCGGGCGTCGGGATAGATCTTCGCCGTCACGTCAAGCCCGGCGGCCTTGTAGACATCCAGCAATCCTTGAAGCTTCGCCCCGACGGGATCGCGCGCGCCGCTGAAGACATAGATCGGCAGCGTTTTTGGGATGCGCGCGGCGAGTTTGGGCGAGGCGAGATCGCCAAGCGCCTCGACGAGATCGTCGGCGAGCTGGTTGGTCAAGGGAAAGCCGCATAAGGGGTCGGCGACGTATTTGTCGACTTCCGCCGTATCGCGGGACAGCCAGTCATACGGCGTGCGGGCGGGGCGGAACGGTTTGTTCTGCTCGCCGAACAGGAGGGCTTGCACGAGCGGGCTTTTTCCCCGCGGGCCGAGCCGCCAACGCTCGAAGGCGACGATGCGTTTGCCGATCGGCAGGATGGCCGGTGGCGGCCCGGAGGTGCCCGACAGCGCCGCGGCCGCAAGCTCGCGGCCGCGTTCGGCGATGTAGGTCTGGCCGAGGAACGAGCCCATCGAATGGCCGAGAAAGACGCGTGGCAGGCCCGGCAGGTCGGCGGCGATGCGGTCCGCGACCGCCTGAATGTCGTCGAGCAATCGCCGCCACCCGTCTGACGGCGCGAAGAAGCCGAGATCGGCGGGCGGGCAGGTCGGCCCGTGGCCGCGGTGGTCATGGGCATAGACGGCGTAGCCCGCCGCCGTCAGCGCGTCGGCGAGGCGGGCGTAGCGCGCCGAATGTTCGGCGAGGCCGTGGACGATCTGCACGGCGGCGCGGGGCGTCGTCTCTCCCCGCCAGACGCGGGTGAACACAGCGTGACCGTCGGGGCGGGGAATGGTGACCGTTTCGCTGAACACCTAGTCCTCCCGAGTTGGCCCGCGGAGCGCCTTGATCTCGCCCCGGCGCCCCTTTGCTTCGAGTCTACGCTTTTTTGAAGCGAGCGTCGGCCGCGTCGGGCGGCGCGGCTTGTCGCGATGCGCGGCGCGCTCGATCAGCGCCGTCAGCCTCGCCCGCGCGTCCTCGCGGTTGCGCGGTTGGCTGGCGAAGCGCTGCGCGAAAATGACGATCACGCCGTCCAGCGTCGCGCGCGATCCCGCGAGATGTATCAGCCGTTCGGCGACCTCCGCCGGCAACGAGCGCCGCGCGTCGAAGCGCAACTCGACCGCCGTCGACACCTTGTTGACATTCTGCCCTCCGGGACCGGAGGCGCGCGCGAAGGTTTCGCTGAGTTCGCGTTCGTCGATGAGAAACGGGCCGGCCTTCATCGCGCATTCCTATACGAGCCCGCTTCGGCTACAGGTCGCAGAGAGACTCGACAAGGGCGCGCCGCATGAAAATGACCACCGAGGAAGCGTTCATCAAGGTGCTGCAGGCGCACGGCGTCCAGCACGCGTTCGGGATCATCGGCTCGGCGATGATGCCGGTCTCCGATCTCTTCCCCAAAGCCGGGATCACGTTCTGGGATTGCGCGCACGAATCCAACGCCGGGATCATGGCCGACGGCTTTTCCCGCGCCACCGGCCGAATGGCGATGGCGGTCGCGCAGAACGGGCCGGGCGTCACCGGCTTCGTCACCGCGATGAAGACGGCATACTGGAACCATACGCCGCATGTTGCTGGTGACGCCGCAGGCCGCCAACAAGACGATGGGCCAGGGCGGATTTCAGGAAATGCCGCAGATGGCGTTGTTCCAGGACGTCGTGTGCTACCAGGAGGAGGTGCGCGACGCCTCGCGGATGGCCGAGGTGCTGAACCGCGTGATCCTCAAGGCCGAGCGCGGTCGGGCGCCGGCGCAGATCAACGTGCCGCGCGATTTCTGGACGCAAGTCATTGACGTCGAAATGCCGGTCATCGTGCGCTTCGAGCCGGCCGGCTGGCGGCGAGGCGGCGATCGCGGCGGCAGCGAAACTGCTGTCGGAGGCGGAGTTTCCGGTCATCATCTCGGGCGCCGGCGTGGTGCTCGGCGAGGCGATCCCTCAAACGATCGCGCTCGCGGAAAAGCTCGACGCCGCGGTGTGCTGCGGCTACCAGCACAACGATTCAGCTTCCCCGGCTCGCATCGGCTTTACGCCGGGCCGCTTGGCTACAACGGGTCGAAGGCGGCGATGGAGCTGATCGCCAAGGCCGACGTGGTGCTGGCGCTCGGCACGCGGCTCAACCCGTTCTCGACGCTGCCGGGATACGGGATCGACTATTGGCCGGCTCGGGCGAAGGTCATCCAGGTCGACGTCAACCCCGACCGCATCGGGCTGACCAAGCGGGTGGATGTCGGAATTTGCGGCGACGCCGGGCGGGTGGCGGCTTCGTTGCTGGCGGCGCTGGCGCCGACTGCGGGCGATCGCGAGCGCGAGGCGCGGCGGGCGCTGATCCATCAGACAAAGTCCGCCTGGGCGCAGCAACTGACCTCGATGGACCACGAGGACGACGATCCCGGCACGACATGGAACGCCCGCGCCCGTGCGAAAGACCCGCAGTTGATGACGCCGCGCCAGGCGTGGCGGGCGATCCAGCGCGCGCTGCCGAGGGACGCGATCATCTCTTCCGACATCGGCAACAATTGCGCGATCGGCAACGCCTATCCGACGTTCGAGGCAGGGGCGCAAATATCTGGCGCCGGGGCTATTCGGC
>CAWIEP010000063.1:0-14889 GCA_963835115.1 uncultured Pseudomonadota bacterium | reverse complement strand
CCGGATGCGCTCGGCGGCGGGGCTGCGCGGCAGGCCCGGCATGGTCGAGATGTCGCCCATCATCACCACGACGAAACCCGCGCCGGCGCGCAGCCGCACCTCGCGGATCGGCATGACGAAGCCGGTCGGCGCGCCGAGCGCGGTCGGGTCGGCGGAGAACGAATATTGCGTCTTGGCGACGCAGATCGGCAGCCGCCCGTAGCCCGCGGCTTCCCATTGCTCAGCCGCGCGGCTGCGCTTGCGCTCCGCGACCACGTCGGCGGCGCGATAGATCTCGCGGGCGATGGTGCGGTCTTTCGAGCAGCGGCATTCGTCGGGATAAAGCAGGCGGAACGCCGCCGCTCCCGCTCGAGTTCGGCGAGCACGGCGAGGGCCAGCGCGGCGCCGCCCTCGGCGCCGCGCCCCCAGCTCTCGTTGACGACCGCCGTCAGCCCGTTCGCCCGCATGCGTCGCCGATGAGCGCCAGCTCCGCCTCGCTGTCGCTGACGAACCGGTTGATCGCGACCACGGCGTCGAGCCCGAATTTCTCGACGTTCTCGACATGGCGCTCGAGATTGGGCAGGCCGCGCCGCAGCGCGGCGAGGTTTTCGCGCGCCAAGCTCGGATTTCGCGACGCCGCCGTTCATCTTGAGCGCGCGCGCGGTCGCCACGACGACCGCCGCCGCGGGTTGCAGCCCCGCCTGCCGGCATTTGATGTCGAAGAATTTCTCCGCGCCGAGATCGGCGCCGAAGCCGGCCTCGGTCACCACGTAATCGGCGAGCCCCAGCGCCGTCGCGCGTCGCGACGACCGAATTGCAGCCGTGCGCGATATTGGCGAACGGGCCGCCGTGGATCAAAGCCGGGCTGCCCTCGAGCGTCTGCACGAGATTGGGCTCCATCGCGCGCAGCAGCAGCGCCGCCATCGCGCCCGCCGCCTTCAGGTCGCGCGCATTGACCGGCGTCCGCGCCCGTGTTTCGGCGACGACCATGCGGCCGAGCCGCTCCTCGAGCTCCGCCAGCGTCCGGCTGAGGCAGAACACCGCCATCACTTCCGACGCGACCGTGATGTCGAACCCGTCCGCGCGCGGAAAACCGTTGGCGACGCCGCCGAGGCCGACGGTGATTTCGCGCAGCGCGCGGTCGTTCATGTCGAGCGCGCGCCGCCAGGCGATGCGGCGCGGATCGATGTCGAGCGCGTTGCCCCAGTAGATGTGGTTGTCGAGCATCGCCGCGAGAAGATTGTGGGCGGAGGTGATGGCGTGGAAATCGCCGGTGAAATGCAGGTTGATCTCCTCCATCGGCGCGACCTGCGCGCGCCCGCCGCCCGTCGCGCCGCCCTTCTGGCCGAAACAGGGGCCGAGCGAAGGCTCGCGCAGCGCGATCGCCGTGCGCTTGCCGATCCGGTTGAGCGCGTCGCCGAGGCCGATGGTGGTCGTCGTCTTGCCTTCGCCCGCCGGCGTCGGATTGATCGCGGTGACGAGGATCAGCTTGCCCCGGCGGCGGCCTTCGAGCGCGGTGAGAAAGTCGCGGTCGATCTTGGCGATCGTGCGGCCATAGGGGCGCAGCGCCGTCCGGGGAACGTCGAGCTTGGCGGCGATCTCGCCGATCGGCGCGAGCTTGTATTCGCGCGCGATTTCGATGTCGGATTTCATGACGCCCCCACGTTGACTGTCGGCCAGAATGAGGCGCCGCGGCGTGATCTGGCAAGCGCCGGTTGGCGCTCGGGGGTCGGCCGCCGGCAATCGCGCCATTGCGCTTCGCCGAGGCTTCCGGGACGCCGTCGGCATCGCCGTCCGGCGGCGGAGCCGCGGTGTTTTAAACCCGGGGTCGCACAACACTAAGCGAATGTCGCAAAGTGTGGCTGAAATGACGCAGAGTCTTGGGCTATCCTACTGAAATCTAGGAACGCCTGCGCCTGACCGACTTGCGTGCGGGTTGGACTGGTTAACCTTTAGCGGCTATACGAAGCCGGAAAACGCGGGAGCTGCGCGATTTGCTGCGAAGTGTGAAAGCGGGCCTGTTCGCGTTGTCCCTTGCGGCTTTGGCGTTCGGCCTGGCGGGGTGCTCCGACCTGCCGAGTTCGGGGCCGACCGCCGTCGCCGTTCTGACCGCCAGTTCGTCCGACCCGGGCGCAAAGCCTTATGAAGTCATCGATATCGATCCCAGCAGCATAGATGTCCTGGCGCGCCGCCCGCGACCCAGTTTCGCAACGCAGTTCGGCGACCATCGGCTGTCCGTGGAGCCGGTGATCGGCGTCGGCGATCTGGTTTCCGTGACCATCTGGGAGGCGAGCGCCGGCGGTCTGTTCTCATCGCCCGCCGCATTGGAGAAGCTCTCGGCCGGCGCCAACAGCGCCACGATCCCCGAGCAGGTGGTCGGGCGCGACGGCTCGATCACGGTGCCCTACGCCGGCCGCATCCCCGTCTCCGGGCGCACGACGCGCGTGGTGCAGGACATCGTTCAGCACGCCCTTGAGGGCAAGGCGATCCAGCCGCAGGTGCTCGTCACCGATAGCAAACCGATCAGTTCGACCGTCACCATCGGCGGCGAAGGCGTGGGCGTGGCGCAACGCCTCCCGCTCAGCGTCAAGGGCGATCGCCTGCTCGACGTCATCGCCGAGGCCGGCGGCGTCCGGATGAGCGTCAACGAAATCTACGTGGTTTTGCAACGCGGCGGCGTCACCCAACGCGTGCCGTTGCAGCGGGTGACGGAAAATTCCCGCGAAAATATCTTCATGCGGCCCGGCGACGTCGTTTCGCTGGTTCGCGATCCGCAAACTTTCCTGTCCTACGGCGCCCTCAACGGCAATTCCGAGGTGCCGTTCGGCACTGACACGCTGACCCTCGCGCAGGCGCTCGTGAAGACCGGCGGCCTCGCGGACTATCGCTCGGACGCGCGCGGCGTCTTCGTCTTCCGCATGGAGCAGCCCGCCATCGTGCAGGCGCTGCGGCCGGATAGCCTGCTCACCCACGGCGAGGGCAAGGTTCCCGTAGTTTATCATCTCGATCTCACCAACCCGAACAGCTTGTTCGCGGAGCAGCGGTTCCAGATCGCCAATCACGACCTGATCTATGTCTCCAACGCGCCGGCCGTCGAGTTCCAGAAAGCCGTCGACATCTTTAACGGAATCGTGGCGCCGGTTTATACGGGCGCGGCCGCCGCGTCCGCGGCGACTACCATCAAATAGGCCCTGCATTGGCTCGAGGAGCCGGCCTTACGGCGCTGACGGATGTCGCGCCCGTGGCTGGCGGATGGGAAGCGACCGGCGCGGAGCCGTGGCTTCGCTGCGACGCGCCGCCGAGCGCGGGACGCTGGGTTCGGTTGGTTTACGCCGCCGGGCTGCTCGAACCGCTGACCCGGCCGCTTCTGCGCTTCATCGGCCGCCAGAACATTCACGACGAACTGCTGCCGGCGGCGGTGTTGGGTCGCGGCGTGTGGATCGGCCGATTGCCGGAAGACGTGCGCGACGTCTGGATTTCGCCGACGCTCGCGCCGGGGGGGTTTGCGTTTCGCGTCGAACGCTGGGACGTGCTGTCGCCGCCGCGCGCGCTCGCCTATTTCGGGCCCGCGGGGGTCGGCCGCGCGGCAAAATACGTTTGGGGCCAATGGCGCGGCTGGGAGCGTTTCGCGCGCATGCAGGCGCGCCGCGCGCTCGGGCCGACGCCGCTCCTCCAATACGAATCCTGGCGGCGGGCGCGCGAGCGGCCGTTCGATCCCGCGTTCGACGCTCCGGGACGGCCAGCGACGCCGTCGCCGACGTTCCGAATTCTCGGCGCCGGACGCGGCCGCCGCGGAAACCTTGCAGGCGACGCTCGCGCGCCAGATTTGGGCCAACTGGTCGCTCGGCGTCGCCGGCGAGCCGGGCGACGTCGCCGACGACGATTATGTGCTGTCTCTCTCAGCTGGCGACCGACTGGAGCCTTTTGCGCTCGCCGCCCTCGCTGCGCGCGCCGGCGAGCGCCCCCGACGCCCTCTACGCCGACGAAGACGCGCTCCTGGGCGCCAAGCGCGTCGCCCCGCGCCTCAAGCCGGACTGGAGCCCGCTGTTCGCCAAAAGCGGCTATGTCGGCGCGCCGCTGGCGATCCGCGGCGCGGCTTGGAAGGCGGGCGGGTTCGACCGAGCCACGGCGCGCGTCACCCACGTGCGCCGCATTCTGTTGAGCCGCAGCGAGCCGACGCCGATGGCGCAGACGCCGCCCGCCGACCTCGCAGAGACGCGGCTGAGCGCGTCGATCATCCTGCCGACGCGCAATCGACTCGATCTTCTCGGCCCCTGCATCGAGAGTTTGACTCGCCATGCCGCCGGCGCGGATTTCGAGCTCGTCGTGATCGACAACGGCAGCGAGGATGCGGACGCGCTCGCCTTTCTGGAGCGGCTCGCCGCCGAACCGAACGCGCGGGTGCTGCGCCGGCCGGGGCCGTTCAACTATTCGGCGATCTGCAACGAGGGGGCGCGCGCGGCCGCCGTCCCTTCCTGCTGTTCCTCAACAATGACGTGCAGGCGTTGGCGCCCGACTGGCTCGGGCGCATGCTCGCCTTCGCGGCCGAGCCCGATGTCGGGGCGGTGGGCGCAAAACTGCTGTTTCCCGACGGGCGGCTTCAGCATGGCGGCGTCGTGCTCGGCCTCGACGGTTTCGCCGGCCACGTGCAGCGCGCCGTCGACGCCGACGATCGCGGTTATCTCGGCGTGCTCGCCTGGCCGCGCGAAGTCGCCGCGGTGACCGGGGCGTGCATGGCGGTGGAGGCACGCAAATTCTTCGAGGTCGGCGGCTTCGACGAGGCGCGGCTGCCCATCGAATACAACGACATTGATCTCTGCCTGAGGCTTGCCGAACGCGGCTACAAATGCGTGTTCGAACCGCGCGCGCGGCTCGAACATCGCGAGAGCGCGTCGCGCGGCGACAATCCCAGGCTCGACTCGCGCTACGCGAGCGAGCACGCCTATTTCCGCGAGCGGTGGGCGAAAAGCCTGCGCGACGATCCCTATTTCCATCCCGCTTTGTCGCTCGACGCGCTAGAAATCGCTCTGGGATAGCCGAATGGACCTCGAGCCCACCCGCGCCGAAGAGATTGCGGCCGCCTGCGCCGAATTGCGGGCGCGCGGAGACTTTCCGGCGCCGATCGCGCGCGGCCTCGAAGCGGACGATCCCGACCAGATGCGCGCGGCCGTCGCGCATCTCATCGAGGCCGGCCGCGTTGAGGCCCTGCGCGCGCTCGTCGAGCGGTTCCGCAACAAGCGCGATTTCGGCGTCTGGGCGCGGGTGACGAGTTCGCAATTGCATCGAGCGGCCGGCGACTTCGTCGCCGCCCTCGCCGATATCGACGATCTGATGGCGCGGTTTCCTGCGCGCGCCGGCGCGCATTGGTGGGTCGCAAAAGCGCGCTGCCTGGAGGGCCTGGCGCGCGGCGAGGCGGCGGCGGCGGCGGCGCGCGAGGGAATTGTGCGCTTTGCCGACATCGCCCTGCCGCGGATTTTTCTCGCCAACCTGTTGTCGCGGTTGGGGCGCGCGGAAGAGGCGCTGGAACTCTGGCGGGACGCGCTGGCCCGCTTCCCCGAGCCGGAGCTGAATTGGTTCGTCGGCCTGTCGAACGCTTTGAAGGCGGTCGGGCGCCGCGAGGAGGCGCTCGTCGCGCTGGAAGACGGCGCGCGCCGGTTCCCCGCCAATCCCGCCGCGCCGCCGCTCGTCGCCGAAGTCGCCGAGGAGCGCCATCACTGGTCGCGCGCGCTTGAGATTTGGCGCGATTACGCAGCCCGCTTCGGCGCTGCGGCCGAGCCGCGGGCGGAGCTCGGGCGAGCCCGCGCGCTGTTCCGGCTCGACCGGGTCGACGAAGCGGTCGAGGTTATGGACGCATTGCTGGACCGCGCGCCCGACGATGTCACGGCCTTGCGACAGCAATCCTGGATGGCCGCCGAACTCGGCGAGTCCGCCCGCGCGCGCGATCTCCTCATCCGGCTGACCCAGTAATTTCCGGAGAAATCGCGGCCGGAATGGTGGGCGTCGCTGGCGCGCGCGCACAACGACCTCAGGGAGCGCGACGCCGCCGCCACCGCGCTCGCGGAACTGGAAGCAGCGGTTCCCCAAGTCTGCGCTCGCCGAAGGCGAGCGGCTGCGGCTGGCCAAGGAGCTGGAGCACGGCCAGAACGAGCTTCGCGAACAAATCGCCGCCGCGCTGCGGCGCTTTCCGGGCGATTTCAACCTGCGCTCGCACTGGATATGGATTCTGCTCAGCCTTGGGCGGCTCGAAGAGGCCGAACGCGAAGTGGAGGCGCTCGAAGCCGAAGAGGGGTCGGGATTCGCACTTGCCGCGCGGTTGCGGCTGGAGGCCGACCGAGGCGACCAAAACTTGCGCGCCTATGTCGAGCGTTTCGCCGAGGGCCGGGAATGGGGACTGCACGAGGCCATCCAGATCGCCTATGCCCTATACGACGTTCGGTCGCCGTGGGCGTTCCAACTGGGCGGCGAGATCCTGGAGCGGCTCGTCGGCCGCTTCGCCGGAAACGTGCGGCTCAATCACTTGCGGATCCGCCTGATGATCGCCCGCCGCGAGGACGCCGCGGCGATCACTCTCATCGACGCGATTCCGGCGCGCTATGTTCGGCGCGAGTTCCTCGAACTCAGAGCGTGGGCGGCGGCCAAGCGCGAGCGCCACGCCGAGGCCAAGACGTTATGGCGGCGGGCGGTCTCCGAAAACTACTACGCCGCCGTCGAGGCGCCGATCCACGCGCTTAACCGGGTCAGCCCCGACGATCGGCCGGGGCCGGAGGTCGGGGTCACAGCCTATGTCGTGTTTCGCAACGAAGCCGCGCAAATCCCCGGCTTTCTCGCGCATCATCGCCGGCTCGGGGTCAGGCGCTTCGTGTTCTTCGATCACCAGTCCAGCGACAACAGCCGCGCAGTGGCGCTTCGCGAACCCGACGTGATCGTCTACGATTGCCCCGACAGCTACCAGCTGTCCTGGTCGGGGCGTCGCTGGGTCAACGAGATCGTCGCGCGCGAGGGCGCCCGAGGCTGGGGCGTTCAACTCGATATGGACGAATATCTCGTCTATCCCGGCTGTGAAACGCTCGGAATCGACCACTTCGTGGCCTATCTCGACGGCCGCGGCTTCGAAGCGGTGCGCGGCTACATGCTCGACGTGTTTCCACGCCGGCTCATCGGCGACGACGGCGAGCCGGCGCCGTTGTCCGACTATAGCTTCTACGACGACGACTATTTTCTGATCGGCCTGGAGCGTCCTCCCTACTCTGCATCCGAACGGCGGGGTGCGGGCGCGGCTGTTCGAAGCCAAGGAATTTCTGCACAAGACGCCGATGTGGCGGCTCGACGCGGGAAAACTCATCAACTCGCACGAGACGACGCATCTGAAATTCGCCGATGTCTCCGCGGCGCTGCTGCATTACAAGCTGATGAACGTCGCGCTGCGCGGCCGCGGGGCGGCCGCGCAGCGCGACGGCGCCGGCTTCCTCGAGGCGGACGCCGACGTCGAGGCGATCCGCCGCCATGCCCGCTACGCCGCGCGTTTGGAGCGGATATGGCGGGCCGACCTGGTGAAGCCCGGCCTTTCGCGCGAACTCGCCGACAGCCTAACGCTCGCGGAGCGCGGCCTGATGGAAATTTCGCGGGACTATCGGCAATGGCTGGCCGAGGCGTGAGTTCGAAGGAGTGACGATGGACGCGCCCGCGGCGCCCAAGCCAACGCTGATCCTGCTGAGAACGCATTTCGTCGACGATCGCGTGGCCGAGATGGCCCGCCGGTTGGGCGCGAGCGGGGAATATGACGTCATGATCGCCGCCGACGAGACCGCCGGCGCCATCGACGCGCGCGATTTCCCGAAACTGTCGATGACGCTCAATTCCTGCGTCCGCCTCGGCCTCAACGTCGCCTTTCGCAAGCCGCTGTGGCGCTGCGGCGACTACGTCTTCTATCACGCCCTGGCGCTCAATCGCGGCTACAAGCGTTTTTGGTCGATTGAATACGATGTCGTGATCAACTTCGTCGATCCCCTGGATTTTTTCAGGTTTTTCGATGCGCAGGCCAGCGAGGACTACCTCTGCGCCTGTCTGAAACTCGCCGATGACGACTGGTTTTGGCGAACCAGCGCCGCGCGCCGCTTCGCCGTCGTCAATCACGCGCTGTTCCCTTTGGTCCGGCTGTCCGCCCGCGGCGACCGCGCAATTGCTGCGCAGGCGGCAATTCGAGACCCAGCGCATCCGCGAAGACGACCTCGATTCCGATCCGAATTGGCCGAACGACGAAAGCTTTGTTTCCTCGGCCGCGCCCGAAATGGGCATCAAGATGGCGGACTTTAACGCCTATGGCGACTTCTATTCCGAAGCTACGTTTGCCCCCCACCTGCTGAAACACATCTGTGAAATTCCCCCGCCCGACAACAAGATCTATCATGCCGTGCGCTTCGGGCGCGGCTATCTCGGCACGCGCAGGTCCTACTACAAGCTTGATCTCTTGCGAGCGCTGAACAGCGGCGACGCCGATTTCGCAGGCGTCGAATATCGAGACTTCATCGCAGATCTCTTGGCCGAAAGGTTGAAAAATGTCCCCGACGACCCGGCGGTCGTGTTTCGGCCCGGACGGCGCCTTACGCGAGGTGCTTTCGCATCTCAACCAGGCGGACGTTTCCGACGCGCTTTTGCACGCGTTGGCGCGAAGGCGAATGCGGCTTTGCCTGGAGGCGGTTCAATTCGGTCGCTTGAACCTTTCGATCGCGCGCGGAAGCGCGTTCGACAATGTCGCGCTAGGCCGCACGGCCTGGCAAAGTTCGGTGTCGAGACGCTCGCGGTCCAAAGACCCGCGGGTCGACGCAGAGGGCGGCAACGACGGCAACGCGAACGCCGAATATGGCTTTCATACCGGCTTTGAGGATGCGCCCTGGTGGGCCGTCGATCTTGCCGCCGTGCACCCCGTCCGACGCGTGCGGTTATTCAATCGCAACCTCGCCGAGCACCGGCTGCACACTTTCAAGGTTGAGGCCTCGCTCGATTTCGTGGCCTGGACCGTCGTCTACAACCACGACCCGACCGACCGTAAAATTCTCCATGCGAAGCCGATCGAGATCGCCGTGGAGCCGCCGATTTCGGCGCGCTACATCCGCGTGCGGTTGGCGCGCCGCGGCGTGCTGCATCTGGCCGAAGTCGAGGTTTTGACGGCCTGAGCCCCGTTTTCGCCGCCGCGAAAAACGTGGATCCTGGAGTGGCCTACCGCGCTAAAGCGCCAGCGAAGCCGAACGAAAAAACAACGTCCATCCTGTCCAGGCGCAGAAAACATAGCCGTTTGCGATCATATATTTATACAAATCTGAAATCGATAATATGATCGATATTCTGAGTCAGCAGTTCCACGGTAAACAGGGAAACGCCGTATTTTTTCGGATCGAAACTCGACAAGACTTTCATTTCAAAGCCTTCGACGTCGATATTGACGTAGTCGATACGTTGAACGTTGAATTCGTTGAGGATGTTTTCGAGCGTCCGGCTGACCAGCGTCCCCACCGGACGCGACTGAGTGTTCGCGGCCACGACCTTGTCGACCGTCGTCATCGTCGCCCATTGCGGATGTTCGAAAACTTCGAGTTCGCCTTCGGTATCACCGACGGCCGCAAGCACATTCTTATCTTCGGGCCTGGCGGCGTCGAATTTTTTGATCCGTTCGGCGACGATATCAATATTGATCCCGCGCCAACCCTGCTTGTAAAGATGCCATGTATTGGAATATTGCACGGGATCGAAAGCCCCGATGTCGACATAAAAACCATTCGTGATCCGCGGATGCAAATATAAGAAGCGCATGATGACGGCGTCTTCGCCGTATTGCGAAAAGCTTCTGATTGTCGGCTTTTCTACAATTTGCTCATCCATCCGAGCCCACTCCTCGATCCGGGGCTGCGTATAGCAGGATCGCGTAGGATTCCCAAAGCGGAGTCCGTTCGCGCGCAATCGGCTCGCCAACCCCCAAACAGCCGGAATGGCCAGCTTTTCTGGGAGTCTTCGGGAGAGCGCGGTCGGCGAAATCACCGGGTTGATGCGCGTCTATGGCCTCGCTTTCGGGAGCGTCGTTCGAGCTGCGGGCCAAGGGTTCGATTCGCCCCGCGCCGCCCAAGGATTGTAGGCGCGATCTTCCAGCGTGTCCGTCGCATGGCGCGTCCGCAACGCCGCCTTATCACGGGCGAAGCGGGCGCGATTTTCCGCGGTCTCATCGCTGCCGCGCGTGGCGGATTTGCGGTGGACGAGTTTGGCGAACGGCGTCCAGACCACGCGCCACCCGGCGGCGCCGGCGCGCAGGCAAAAATCGACGTCGTTGTAGGCCACGGGAAACGTCTCCGCGTCGAAGCCGCCGACCGCCTCGAAGCAGGCGCGCGACACCAGCATGCAGGCGCCCGTCACGACGCTTAGCGACTGGCGGAGCGCAAGCCGACCCTGCGGCCCCGGCTCGCTCTCCGGGCGCCCGATATGCCAATGGCCGGCGTAGCCGCCGAGGCCCGCGATGACGCCGGCATGCTGCAAGGTTCCGTCGGGGTAGATGAGCTTGGCGCCAACGACCCCCGTTTGCGGATAGTCGAAGCAGGCGACCATCTCCTTCAGCCAGCCGGGCTCGACGACCTCGATGTCGTTATTGAGCAGCAGCAGCAACGGCCCCTGCGACAATTCCGCGCCGCGATTGATGGCGCGGGAGAAATTGAAGGGCGCCGGCTTCACCTCGACGCGAAACCGCGGCCCGGCGTAGCGGGCGTAGACCGCCAGCGCCACAGGGTCGGTCGAGCCATTGTCGACGACCGTCACGTCGAAGTCGGGGTAGTCGGTGCGCACAAAAAGTCCGGCGAGCGCCTCGTCAATTAGCGCCGGCGCATCGCGGCTCGGGATGACGACGCTGACCCTGGGCCACGCTCGCGGTCCGGCGCGGTTTGCGCGCGGCCGCGCCGGCCCTGCCGCGCGCGGCGGCCCGATATAGGCGGGATAGGGCAAGTGCAGGATCGTCCCCGGCGGCGCGGCGTGGGCAAACCGCTGCGCCAGCGCGTGGTCAGCCGGCGGTCCCCCCTCCCCCCAGCCGCCGAGCGAGATTGCGCGCTCGCGCCGGAAAACCGTGAGCCGGCCGAAATAATTGAAGGCTTCGAGCAGCACGGGATCGAAGGCCGGTTTCAAAACGATCTCGCGTGCGATTCCCGCGGCGTCCGCAACCGCCTCGTCCGTATACAGCGCCTCGGCTTCCGGATGCTCGGCGAGCGCAGCGGCGATGCGCTCGGCGGCAAAACGGGTCAGCCGCCCCCTGGGATCGAGCCGCGCGACGAACGGCGCGCGCGCGCGCGACAGCGCCTCGCGCCAGCGTGACGCGGCGTCGGAGAGCCGCGCGTCGCAAACGATAAGCTCCAACGGCCCGGATTTCGGCCAGCCGGCGACGGGCCGGGCGGGGGCTGCGTCGACGAGGACGCTGAGCCAAAGCCCCGTCGGCGCGGGCGCGCGCGCCGCGAGCGCGGCGGCGTGGCGCAGGAAGCGCTCGGGATCGAGCCGCCATCCCGGCGCCGGCGGCCCGAAGCGGCGCCGCAGCCTCGCGAGCGCATTGAGAACGCCGCGCATTTGTGGCATGGACGCTCCAGATCGCGCCGCCGCCTGACGCGGCGTCGGCGCCCAGTCGACGAAGCGCAATGATCAAACTCGACAGGGTTTTCAAGTTCTATCGCAGCAACGGCATCGTCAAGGTTGTTTTGGATCACGTTTCGACGCGGTTCGAATCCGGCTATTCCTATGGTTTGATGGGCGTCAACGGCGCCGGCAAGTCGACCACGATGCGTCTCATCGCCGGCACGGAATTGCCGAATTCCGGCAAGATCAAACGGGGGGCGCGCATTTCATGGCCGCTCGGCTTCGCCGGCGGCTTCCATCCGTCGATGACCGGCCGCGAAAATGTCAAATTCGTCGCGCGGATATACGGCGCGGACGTGCGCAAAACCATGGATTTCGTCGAGGATTTTTCGGAAATTGGCGACTATATCGACGTTGCGGTCAGAACCTATTCCTCGGGCATGATGGCGCGGCTATCGTTCGGCCTGTCGATGGCGATCGACTTTGAGTGTTATCTGGTCGACGAGATCACGTCGGTGGGCGATACGCGCTTTCAGATGCGCTGCCAGGAAGCGTTCGCGGAGCGCCGCAAGCGCTCCAATGTCATCATGGTTTCTCACTCGATGGGGACCATCAAGGAATATTGTGACCGCGGCGGCGTCATCGTCGACGGGCAGATCATCATGTTCGGCAATGTGGATATGGCCATCGAGGCCTACAACCGACTCAACCGCTAGACCTGGGGCTTAATGGATTCCGACGACGCCGATCTCGACATCGATGATAGTCTTCCCGGCGATCCCAAGCCCGGGACGGCGCTCGCGCGCATCCGCTCAGTTTCCGTGGCGCTGTCCGACGCCGCCCGGCGCCGACGGCTGTCGACGCGCCGCGCCGGACGGCTGTCGACTGGCGGCTTCGAGAACCGGCGCGGCGCGAAAATCGCGCGCTACCTGCTGATCGGCAGCTTCCTGACGGTCGTCGCGCTGCCGACGGTCGCGTCCATTGTCTATTTCGGCTTCATCGCCGCCAATCAATATGTCGCGGAGGCCGAATTCACGGTGTCGGCCGGCGAATCCCCGATGCGCGACGGCATAGATTCGTTCAGCGGCGTGCCCATTCAGCTGATTCTGCAGGACACGCAGATCATCACCAATTTTCTGCACAGCCGCGAGATCGTCGACGAATTGAACAAGCGCATCGACCTGAAAGGGCTCTATTCCAGCAACAAGGCGGATTTCCTGGTTCGCTTCAAGGCCAATGCGCCGATCGAACGGCTGGTCAAATACTGGGAGCGGATCAGCGCCGCCACGGTCAAACTGCCCGGCGGATTAGTGAAATTCGACGTTCGCGCGTTTTCGCCGCAAGACGTCAAGCTGGTGGCCGACACGACGATCGCGCTCTGCGAGGAACTGGTCAACAGCCTCAATGCGCGCATCAACCGGGACGCCATCGGGCTGTCCCAGGCCGAATTCCAGCATGCGACCGAGGCGTTGACCAAAATCCTCGCCGCCCAAGCGGTCGAGCGCAACCAATCCGGCATTCTGGAAACGAGAATGTCGGCGGAGACGATCTCCGATTTGGTTCGGCAGCTCAAATCCTCGCTGTTGAACCTTTCGGGCGCCTACGACACGCAACTTAAATACATGAACGCCGACGCCGCGCAGATGCAGGAGCTGAAATCTCGCATCGACGTGCTGCGGCAACAGATCGTCAAGCTGGACGCGCAATTGACGACCGCCCCGGGCGCGGCGATCGACGCGACCTCAGCGGATGGCGATTCGACGGTTTCGGCCGCCATGACGACGTTCGACGAGCTGGCGGTGCGGCAGAAGGCCGCCGAACAGATGTACGAGAACGCCGCCACCGCCCTCGAACATGCCCGCATCGCCGCAGAATTCAAATTGATCTATCTCAAGGTCTACGTGCAGCCGAGCGTGCCGCAGGAACCGGGATATCCAACGCGCGGCCTCGACATCTTCCTGGTCGCCGCCGCGAGTTCTGGCGGCCTGGGGGCTATTGGCTGCGATCGGGTCCGTGGTGCGCAACCACATGGCGTGAGGACGCCGCACGTGCTGTTCAACGTCGAGGAGGATCGCGGAGATTTTGTCAGCGGCTACGTCGTCTGCGACGGCTTCGTCGATATCGCGCGAGTGTCGTTTTCCAGCCGCGGCGGCGTCGTTCACGAACAATTGGCCGACGATGTGCGTCAGGGGGTTCTCGCCTCTGGCCGCCATCAAACCGGGCAATGCGGTTTCGCCGTCGACGAAGCGGTCGTCCCGGGTCTGGCGGCGATGGACGATCTCGAAATTCGCGACTGTTCGACGGGCGCCCTCGTCTATCGACGACGCGGGGCGCACCATTTGTCCCGGCGCATCCTGCGGCTGGAAACGCACCTGTTTCCGCTGTGGCGGCTCGACAACGCCTTGAACGGCCGTTTCCAATATTCGGCCAATCAAATCGAGGCCTGCGGCCGCGAAACCGCGACGCAGATGTTCCATTTGCCGCATATACCGTCGATCTATCTGTCGGGTCGGCTGCTCTATCGCGCCTTCCAGCCAAACATCGAGGGTCAATTTGACGTCGTCTTTTCCATGCACCACCCCTATGAGGAGCTGGCGGAGCGGCTGATCGTGCTGGCGCAAATCAAGAAGACGGGCAGCGGGATTCTCGGGCTTGCGCGAAAACATGAGCCTGGAGCCGACGATGAACTTCGCGCAATCGCTGCCGCTCGACAACGAACGCGCCCTGGCGCGCGCGTTGCGGGACATTCCGCAGTCCGTCGCGCGCGTGCTCGCCAATCCCGTCGTGCGCCAGTTGACGACGACGACCCCGGAGGCGATGCCGAGCAAAACCGCCGTCGCTTCGGCGCTGTCGACATTGTCGACATTCCAGGTCGTGGGATTGCGGCGGGCGGCTGCGACCTTCGCCAACGCTTTCATGGAATTAACGGGACTCGACAGCGATCTCCCCGACAACGCCAAATTGCCCGGCGTCACGGCGCTCGCTCGCATCCTTAAACGCACGCGCGAAGTCGAATGGCTTATCGAACAGGATCTCGCGCTTTACCATCATATCGCCGACGCCTATCGGGTCTCGGCCGACGGGCCCACCGATTTCCCCGACCGTCCGGCGTCGGTATAAGGCGAATGAAGGACGGATGAGGGTGTCGGAAGTCGATTCGAGATCGCGACGCATCGGGAAACCGGCGACCCTTGAGTTCGAGGCGGCGCCGGCCTCACGAGGCCTGCTTGCCCGCATCGGCCTGCGCCGGCCTCCGGAATCGATCTCGCCGCAGCCCGTCAGCGTCGGCGGGGCCGATCCGCTGCGGCGGCCGAT
>CAWIEP010000062.1:0-18551 GCA_963835115.1 uncultured Pseudomonadota bacterium | reverse complement strand
ATGTATTGCTCGTGCGCGGCGATGGCGATGCGGCTGATCGCGCGCTCCGTGTCCACCGGCCCCAGCCGCTCCACGACGCGCGCGGCGGGGACGCCGAAGCTGCGCTCGCGCATGGGCGCGAGCGCCACCAGTTCGCCATCGCGGGCGCCGCCGTCGAGCTCCGCGGGCACGAAGTAGTCGCGTCCGGCCGCGCGCTTCTCGATCGGATGTACGCGCCCGCCGCCGGTCTCCAGCGCGCGAAACACGCCCAGCGGCCGTCCCGCCGCCTTGTCGAGGATTTTTACGACGCGACCGCTGTAAATCCCGCTCTGCTCGTCGAAGGCGACGCGCAACAGGGCGCGGGCGCCGAGGCTCGGCGCCGGCGCGCGGTCGCGCTTTATCCGGGAGGGGCGGATGAGAATGCGGGCGCTCTCGCCCTCGGCAGGCGCGGCGACGAAGACGCCGTCCGGCCCGCGCTCGACGATGTCGGCGACGACCATGGCGGGCAGTCGGCCTTGGCGCGACAGCACCTTGCGCCCGCGCTGCACGGCGCCTTCCGATTCCAGATTGCGCAGCAGCGACTTCAGCTCGCCCCTGTCCTCTCCAGAAACGCGAAAGGCGCGGGCGATTTCGCGCTTGGAGACCCGGGAAGAGGGCCTCGCGCCGGACGGCGAGGCTTCGCCGGAAAGAAAAGCGAGAACCTGCTCGCGGGAAGGCGGGGATTGGGTTTTGACGGGTTTTCGGGGCATCGTTAGGCGGCTCGCGACGGGGCGCCGCGTTTTCAGGTTATCTAGGGTGCGGGAGCCGGCGAGGCAAGGCGGGGGACCTGGGCGGCTCAAGTGGCGAAGAATTTTCAAGTCTATGTTCCGTTGCGGAAGACAAAATAACCGGTGGGGCGCCGGAAATGGCGGAGTTATTATATGCGCCGAGCAAAGGCGCTCCATTTGCGGCAGTATTGTATAATTCTCGACATGGAGACCGGTTTCGATATCTGCGTAGATGCGCATAAATATATGTATTGTTAACGCTTGTTCACTAGTAATTGCAGAAAACATGGGGCGCTTTCATGACGGAGATATTGTCCTGTGAGGCGTTTGGGCACAATGTCTGGCTGGTTCTTGCCGCCGCGGCGGTCTGCGTCGCCGGCTGCCGTGCGCTGATCGGTCTCTACCGGCGCGGTTTGCAGTCTCCGGGCGCGCAGCGGTTCGGCTGGCAGTTTCTGGCCGCCTTAACCGCAGGCGCGTCGATCTGGTGCACGCATTTCGTCGCCATCCTGGCCTATCGTCCCGGCGTCCCCGTAGGCTTCGACGCGAGCCTGACGATCGCCTCGTCGCTGACCGCCGTGGCGGGCGCCGCCGTCTCGTTCTTCCTCGCCATGCGAAAATCGCCGCGGTCGGCCGCCGCGTTCGGCGGGGCGCTGATGGGCGCTTCGATCGCGGCCATGCACTATCTCGGCATCATGGCTATTCGCGTCGTCGGGCTGGTGAGTTGGCGGCCCTCGTTGGTCGCGCTCTCGCTTCTCATCGCTTGCGGCCTCGGCGCGGCCTCGTTGCATATCGAAACGCACGCGCGCGAGCGTTTCCCGAGGGGCGCGTCGGCGGCGCTGTTGGCGGCGGCGATCGTCGGGCTGCATTTTGTCGGCATGTCGGCGCTCCGCATCCAGCCGTTGGCGCTCGCGCCGGTGGAAATGAACGGCGAATCCTCTTCGGCCCTGGCCATCGCGGTTCTGGCCATGACGGCGCTGGTCATCGGCGCCGCCGTCGTCAGCTTTCGGCTCGACCAGGATTTAAGGGCGGAATCGGATTCGCGGATGCGGGAGATGGCGCTGCGCGACGCGTTGACCGGTTTGCCCAACAGGTCGATGTTTCACGCCCACCTTTTCCAGGCGCTCGAAGCCGCGGATCGAGAGCGCCGCGAGGTGGCGCTGATCGCCATCGACCTCGACGATTTCAAGGAAGTCAACGAGCGCTTCGGCCACGCGGCGGGCGACGAATTTTTGAGAAAATTCGCGGAACGGCTGCGCGGTCTGCTTCGCGAATCCGAATTCGCGGCGCGGCTCGGCGGCGACGAATTCGCCGTCATACGTCAACCCACCGATCCGCGCTCCCTGGAAGGGCTGCTCAGCCGACTGAGCGACGGCCTCGCCGATTCGCCGCCGTCCGGCGCGCCGCTGACCCCGGTTCGCGCGAGTATGGGCGTGGCGCTCTATCCCAACGACGCCGGCGACCTCGAAACGCTCATCAGCAACGCCGAACTCGCCATGTATCGCGCCAAGGCCGAACGCTCGGTCCGGCCCTGTTTCTACGAGCCCGTCATGGACGAGCACGCCCGCGGGCGCCGCCAGCGCGCCGCCGATTTGCGCGCCGCGATCGCCGGCGACCGCTTGGACGTCCATTATCAGCGGCAGGCGCGCGTCGACGACGGGACAACGCAGGGTTTTGAGGCGCTGGCGCGCTGGCCGATGCCGGGAGGGGGATTTGTTTCGCCCGCCGAATTCATTCCGCTGGCCGAGGAATGCGGATTGATCGAAGACCTTGGGGAATGGGTGCTCGGCGCCGCTTGCAGGACGGCGGTCGCCTGGACGCCGCCCTTCAAGGTCGCCGTCAATCTGTCGCCGCGGCAGCTCGAAAATCCGGACTTTGCCGGCAGGGTCGCGGAGATTTTGCGCAATTCCGGCCTGCCGCCGCAGCGGCTGGAGCTCGAACTGACGGAATCGGCGGTCGTGCGCGAGCCCGAGCGTTCGCTGGCGACGATCCGGGCGATTAAGGCGCTCGGCGTCACCGTCGCCCTCGACGATTTCGGGACCGGCCATTCCTCGCTGGCGATCCTGCGACGCTTTCCCTTCGACAAGATCAAGCTCGATCGGTCGTTCCTTTGGGAGATCGAGACCGACAAGCAGGCGATGGCGATTTTACGCGCGGTTCTGGCGCTCGGCCGCAGTCTCGGGGTGCCCGTGCTGGCCGAGGGCATCGAAACCGAGGGCCAACTTCAGATGCTGCGCGCCGAGGCGTGCGATCAGGCGCAGGGTTATCTGCTCGGCCGCCCCGCGCCCGTGGCCCGTCTGATCGCCGACGGACTGATCGAGATGGCGACCGCCGAGCCGGCGCCCTCGCCCGCCAATCGCCGTCTCAACTCGGCGGCGTGACCGTTGCGGAGGTCAGCTCCGCCTCCAGAAATTTCAGCGCCTCGGTCTCGCTCACATCCTTGGCGATGAAGCTTTCGCCGATCCCGCGCGCCAGGATGAAGGTCAGCCGGCCTCGCTCGACTTTCTTGTCCTGCCGCATCGCCTCCAGCATGTCCTCGGGCGCTACGTTCAGCCCGGCTATGTCTTGAATGCGCGTCGGCAGGCCCACGGCCTTGAGATGGTTCTCCACCCGCCCCGCGTCCTGCCCAGTCCCATGTCCGAGCGCTTGCGAGAAACGGAAGGCGCAGGCCAGGCCCACCGCCACGCCTTCGCCATGCACGATGATCGCGGGGTCGTAGTGGGCGAGCGCTTCGAGCGCGTGGCCGAAGGTGTGGCCGAGATTGAGCAGGGCGCGCGCGCCCTGCTCGGTCTCGTCGGAGGCGACGATGCGCGCCTTGGCCGCGCAACTCGCAGCTATGGCCTGCGCCCGCTCGGGGCCGCCGGCGAAAATCTCGCGCGCATGCGCCTCCAGCCATTCGAAGAACGCGCGATCGTCGATCAGCCCATATTTGACGACCTCGGCGTAGCCGGCGCGAAACTCGCGGTCGGGCAGGGTGCGCAGCGTTCCGGCGTCGGCCAGCACCAGGCGCGGCTGATGAAAGGCGCCGACTAGGTTTTTGCCAAGGGGCGAATTGATCGCGGTCTTGCCGCCGACGCTGGAATCGACCTGCGCCAGCAGGCTCGTCGGAATTTGCACGTAGTCGACGCCGCGCCTGAGCGTCGCCGCGGCGAAGCCGGCGAGATCGCCGATGACGCCGCCGCCGAGCGCAACGACGATGTCGCGCCGCTCGATGCGCGCTGCGATCAGCGCGTCGCTGACGCGGGCGAACTCGGCGTAGGATTTGGTGGTCTCGCCGGGCGGACAGACGATCGTCGTCGTTTCGACGCCCGCGGCGGCGCAACTTTGGCGCAGCGGCTCCAGCCAATGCGCTGCGACGTTCTCATCCGTCACGATGGCCGCTCGCGCGCGCGGGAACAGCGCCTGGATGCGCGCGCCGGCGCTCGCCAGCAACCCCTCGCCGATGACGATGTCGTAGCCCCGCGCGCCGAGATCGACCCGCACCTCGCGCGCCGAAGAAGGGGGCCGCGCGAAATTTTCCAGCGCGGCGAGGATCTGGTCGACGACAAACTCGTGCGGCCCCTCGCGCGAGTCGATGGTGATGTCGGCCAGCGCATAGGTGGGGCTGCGCTCTTCGAGCAGGCGGCGCAACGTGCCCTCAGGATCGGGCGTCTGCAACAGCGGTCGGTTGGATCGTTTTCGCACCCGCCGCAGCAGCACCTCGAAACTCGGCTTGAGCCAGATCGAAACGCCGGCGCGCCCGATGCGCTCGCGGGTCGAGGCGTTCATGAAGGCGCCGCCGCCGGTGGAGAGCACGCACGGCCCCTCTTCGAGCAGACGCGCGATGACGCGCCGCTCCCCGTCGCGGAAATAGGCCTCGCCGAATTTCTCGAAAATCTCGGGGATCGTCATGCGCGCCCCGGCCTCGATCTCCTCGTCGGCGTCGACAAACGGCAAGCCGAGGCGGACCGCCAAGCGCCTGCCGACGGAGGTCTTGCCCGCGCCCATCATGCCGACCAGCACCATGGAGCGCCGATCGAGCCCGGAGGGTTTTGCGGAAGGCGACGGAGAGGTCATGGCTCTAGGGGTTGCGGGCGCCGGCGCGCCTCCCTAGCCAAGATTGCGCCGGGCCGCCAGGGCCGGCCCGCTTGCTGAGGGGCGACAAGTGTTGCTATAGGCGCGACGCCGGCCGCAAGCGACCGGCGAGGGCCTCGTGGCGGAGTGGCTACGCAGAGGACTGCAAATCCTTGCACCCCGGTTCGATTCCGGGCGAGGCCTCCAAGAAATCAATGATTTGTCGAGCGCGCGGGGCGACCCGACCTTCAGCGTCAGCAATTCGTCAGGAATTGTGGTCGCAAACATGTCGTCGCCAAGGCGATCGCCGCAGATCTCACGCTGCGCGCAAAAACCCCTCGAAGAAAGCGGCGAGGTCTGCATAGGCGTCAAGCGGCAGCACTTGCGCGACATATTGATCGGGTCGAACGACAATGAGCGCGCCGCGCCGGTCGACGCCGCGCGCGTCGAAAATGTCGTCCAGCGGATCGCGGCAGAATATCTTTTCGTAGTCCGTCAGGCCGTAGCGGCCCTTGCGCGGCCGCAAAGCCGCCGGCGTCGTCTCCAGCGCGATCTCGCGATGGCCTTGCTGGAAAATCGCGCGCAGGTCGATCAGCGCGTCGACATCCTCGCCGGCGCGCGCAAAGCGCCGGATCGGCGAGCGCTCGGAACTGCTGAGAAACTCGCATAAAGCGCGCAGCGCCGAGTGGGCGCTCGCCGGGTCTTCGGCGTCGGCGAAGGCGTAAAGCCGCCAACGTCCGTCGGCGAGGGCGCAATGGCCGAGTTGCATGCGGTGGGCGTCGGCGAGCCGCACGACCGGCGCGGAGTGGAAGCGCCGGCCGATGGGAAAGCCCGTGCGCCAACGCTTGATGTCTAGGCTCGCCGCAGATGACGGACGGGTGATATTGCGTCTCGACGCCTGCGGTGTAGCGCAGTTGTTTGACGAAATAGCGCTGGAACTCCGCGGGATCGACGCCCGCTTCGTCCGGCCGCGACGGGTCCAGCGGCGGCGCCGAGAACATCGCCGCCCATTCGCGGTCGAAGTCGATGAGGTCCTGCGCCACCCGCCGGCGCTCGCGCGCGTAGGAACGCAGCAACTCCGGCTGCGCCCGGCCGCGCAGCGCCGCCGCGAGCTTCCAGCCGAGATTGAAGGCGTCCTGCATCGAAACGTTCATGCCCTGGCCGGCCTTGGGGCTGTGGGTGTGGCAGGCGTCGCCGGCGACAAACACGCGCGGGATGCGCTCGGCGTCCGGCGGGGCGTCGTCGAACTTGTCGCAGATGCGCTGGCCGATCTCGTAGGCCGACCACCAGACGATTTCCTTCACCTCGAGCGTATAGGGGGCCAGAATGCGCTGCGCGGCGGCGACGAGTTTGTCGGCGGTCAGATTGAGGCCCGACACGCGCTCGTTCTTGTTGATCTTGTCGAGCTCGATGTAGATGCGGAACAGATAGCCGCCCTCGCGCGGAATGATGAGCGCGCTGCCTTCGTTCGCCGACTGGATCGCCGCCTTGAGGCGCACGTCGGGAAAATCGGTGACCGCGAGCACGTCCATCACGCCCCAGGCCTGATTGGCCGCCTCGCCGACGAGCGCGCCGCCGATCTGCGGCGCGCACGCCGCTGCGCGCGCCGTCGCAGCCGACGACGAAACGCGCCTTCACCGTCTCATCTCGACGCCGTCGCGTTCGAGCCGCGCCGTCACCGGATGGCCCGTCTCTCCGCCGCCCGCGCGAGGCTGACGAGCCGCGTCGAAAATTCCGGCTGCAAGCGGCGCCGGCGCGCGGCGCATCGCCTTCAGAAAGAAATCGTGCACGCGCGCCTGATTGAGAATGATATGCGGGAATTCCGAGAGCCCGTCCTCGACGTCCTGCACGCGCGAGCTTCTGACGATGCGGCCGCGCTGCGCAGCGTCCGGTTTCCAGAACGAGACTTCGTTGACGAAATAACCTTCCTTCAGCACCCTGTCGGCAAACCCGAACGCCTTGAACATCTCCATCGTGCGGCAGGCTATTCCGTCGGCTTGGCCGAGTTGCAGCGGGCCCGGCTTCTGCTCGACGATCCGTGTCGCAATGTCGGGGAATTGCGCGAGTTGCGCCGCGAGCGTGAGGCCGGTCGGGCCGGCGCCGACGATCAGCACATCCACTTCCGGCGCAGGCGGCCTCGGCGTCACCGTCGGCCGCAGCGGGTCGCCCGGCGCGTAACCGTTGAGGTGGAATTGCATGGCGTCGCTCCCTGGGGACGATCCCGGCGCAACAGCAGGGCGCGGCGTTGCGCTTGTCAAGTCGCCGGAGCGGGGGTCCCCGCGCGGCCTTGACGCCTCGCCGGGCGGTCTTTACGGGCAGGGGGCGGCCTATGCGCGGCGAATGTGCGCGAGCGCCGCCGTTCTGGGAGCCTTCGCAGGCGCGCGAGCCGGAGAGCGGTGACGATGACGGACGGGAATTCGCAGGCGCTGCGTCAGCACATGATCAACGGACAATTGCGTGTCTGCGACGTCAACGACCAGGCGTTGCTAGACGCCTTCGCCGCGGTTCCGCGCGAGCATTTCGCCGCGGCGCCGCAGTTGTCGCTCGTCTACGCCGACGGTGAAATCGCCTCGCTGGGGCCGCCGGGCCGCAAGCTGCTGAGCCCGCGCACGCTCGGCCTGCTGTTGAAAACCGCGGCGCCCGCAAAGGGCGAGCGCGCGCTCGTGGTCGGCGGCGGAGCCGGCTATTGCGCCGCGCTGCTGGCGGCGCTCGGTCTCGAAGTCGTCGCCTTGGAGACGGATTCCACTGCTGCGCGAGCCGCGCAAATGGCCGGGGTCGAGATCGCCGAGGGTCCGCTCGACGAGCCGCCGGCGGGCAAGGGGCCGTTCGACCTCATCGTCCTCAACGGCGCCTTCGAAGTGACGCCCGAGCGCCTTATCGCCGCGCTGCGAGACGGCGGCCGACTGGTTGGCCTCAACGGCCGAACGGCGCCTAAGCGCATTGTCGTATTCGAACGGTTCGGCGCCGCCGTGAGCGAGCGCGAGGTCTACGACGCGGCCGGCGACGCGCTGCCAGGCCTGTCTCGGCTGCCGGCGTTTGCGTTCTGACGCGCGTTAAGTTTTGAGAAGTGTCGCAAGTTTGCGACACGCCCGCGAATTTCGCCACGGCCGGCGGCGATTGCCGGTCGCCGAGGGTAGCCGGGGCGGCGAGATCGGCTTAGATATATCGTTGGGAACCGGACGGTCGGCGAAGGCCAATTCGGAGGGCTATGCGGCGGTGAAAGCGGGCATGCGGGATCAAAACTACCGTTCGGCGCGCCGCGCAATTTCGGCTTGCGGGGCGGGCGTGTTTGCGTTGGCGGTCGCGTCGGCGGCGAATTCGGAGACCATCGGCGGCGCCCTGACCAAAGCCTATCTCAATAACCCCGATATCAACGCGCAGCGCGCCGCCGTGCGCGCTTCCGACGAAGGCCTGCCGCAGGCCAACGCCGGTTATCTGCCGACTGTTTCGGCCACCGCCGACGCTGGCGTGACCAACGCTGATGGTGTGCCAAGCTTGTCCGGCGGCACCGATCAGACGACGTTCCCGCGCGACTACGGCGTCACCGTCAAGGAAAATTTATTCAACGGCAACAAGACGTTCAACTCGGTGCGTAAGGCGGAATCGACCGTGCTGGGCCAGCGCGAGCAACTGCGCTTCACCGAGGGGAATACCCTTCTGAGCGCGCTGACGTTTTACATGAACGTCATGCGCGACGCCGCGACGCTCGATCTCAACAAGAGCAACGTCGAGGTGCTCAAGGAGCAGCTGCGCCAGACCAAGGACCGCTTCAACGTCGGCGAGGTGACGCGCACCGACGTCGCCCAGGCCGAAGCCGCGCTTGCGCAATCGCAAGCCAATTACCTTCTTGCGGAGAACACGCTGCAGGCGTCGATTTCGAGCTATCGCCAGACCATCGGCGACCAGCCGAAGCGATTGGCGCCGGTGGTGCCCGTGACCCGGCTGCTGCCAACCAATCTGACCCAAGCGATAGCGATTTCCCAGGTGGAGAATCCGGCGATCACCGCTTATCTGCACGGGATCGACGTCGCGTTGCTCAACGTGAAGATCAACGAAGCGGCGCTTTATCCCACGGTCAGCATTACAGGGGCGCTGACGAAGACTTTCGACCCCTTGGGCCAGACGGGCGGCGTCAAGGAGCTGATCGGCTCGCTCTCCGGCAACATCACGATCCCGATCTACGACGGCGGCGCGACCTTTTCCTCCATCCGGCAGGCCAAGGAACAGGTCAGCCAGCAGGAGCTGACGACGGATTCGCAGCGCGAAAAAGTGCGCCAGGCGGTCGTCGCCGCATGGTTCGCCAACCAGAACGCTCCCGCCGTGGTGCGGGCGGCGAAGGCGCAGGTGCAGGCGGCCGAAGTGGCGCTGGAGGGCGTGCGCGAGGAAGCCAAGGTCGGCCAGCGCACGACGCTCGACGTGCTCAACGCCCAGCAGACGCTGCTGCAAGCCCGCGTGACGCTAGTGGACGCGCAGCACGATCAGGTCGTCAATTCCTATACGCTGCTCGAAGATATCGGCCGGCTGGAGGTCAAGTCGCTCGGCCTCGGCGTCGCCGAATACGATCCGCGCGTGCATTTCAATCAGGTCAAGGCCAAGCAATTCGGCGTCCGCACGCCGGACGGCCGCTGACGGGGGATTGTCGCGCCTGAGCGGTTGCGCCGGGCGAGGCTTTACGCGAACTTCGACGCCGGATCGCCCGGCGAATCGGTTGGCTTGTCGCGACATGCGCCGACCGAGGCGACGGGCGGCATGGAGGTTCGTATGAGCGTGGCCGCGTCCAGCAACGAGAGTCAGGAGGCTGAAGCGCTGCGGCGCGCGCAGCGCGCGCACGAACCCTCGATGGAGGAAATTCTGGCCTCCATTCGCGCCATCATCGCCGACGATCGCGAGCCGGCGGCCGCCAAGCCGGGGCCGCAGATCGTCTATTCCAGCGACGCGCCGCGGGCGGCGCCTGAGGCGCAGGCCGCCCCTGTTGTGGTTTGGCCGCAAGCGGCGGAAGCGGCGACCGCAAGCCCCGAACCTGACCCCGCGCCTGCCGAAGACCCGCCGCTGATGTCCGAGGAGGCGGAGGAGGACATCTCCGCATCGTTCCGCTCGCTATCCGAGAGCATGGCGGCGCATGGCCGCGAGGTCGCCGAGACGATGGCGCGCGAGATGCTGCGGCCGATGCTGAAGGACTGGATCGACGAGAATCTGCCGGCGATGGTCGAGCGACTGGTGCGCGCGGAAATCCAGCGCGTGACGCGAGCGAAGCGCTGACAGGCCAAGTGCGGACGAGCTTAGATCGAACGATTCGAAGGATCGAAATCACGATCGCGCCCGTTCGCTGAAAGACCTGGACTGCGATCAATATTCCCGGAAAGGCGAGCCGCTCGCTGCTCCTTGCCGGACCGCAAACGCAGCCGGTCTGCACGCCGGATGTTCTTTTACAAAACGCAGCTTGCAGCGCCGGCCCATCCTCGGGCATGTTCGGGCGCCGCGTCCATCAGAGGCGATTTTCTCACCATAATATAGCGATAGTTGATTGCCATGATAATAAGCGCCACTTACGATAGCAGCATCACATCTTCACCGTATGCTACACAAATAGAATCCGCAATTCAGGCGGCAATTGCGTATTTTGACAATACGATTACAAATGGCGTGTACGTTAGTATCGACTTTGGATTCGGCGAAGTCGATGGTCGCGCCATCAGCGCCGGCGCGGTCGGCGAGTCGGTTTCGAATGAACTGGGGGTCTCCTACGCCGACCTCGTCGCGCTGGCGAAGGCGGCTGACTCCACCTCGCTCGTACAGGAGGCCGCCGCCGCGATACTGCCGACGTCCGCACCTGCTTCCGCTCAGTTTCTCGCCACCACGGCCGAATATCGAGCGCTGACTGACAACAGTACAATCACGCCGAACTTGGACGGGTTTGTTGGTTTGAACGCCAATGACGCCTATTTCTGGTCGCAATCCGACCCGGTCGCCGGCGCCTACGACGCGGTCGGCGCGCTCGAACACGAGATTTCCGAGGTTCTTGGGCGCCAGGCCCACGCCGGACGCGACATATTCAGCGCCGCCGGCCAAGACGATTACTCCCTGCTCGACCTCTACCGTTACACCGCAGCGGGAGACGCCGCATCGGCTGCGCCGGGCACAGCCGCAGGCGCGCTCGACATTAATTATGCAACTCCCGGCGTCGAGCCGGCGCAAGGCTATTTCTCCTACAACGGTTCGACCATTACGCTGGCTTATGCGACGCCGGCGGCTGTGCAAGCCGGATATGATCCCGGCGATTGGGCGGGTCGCGAGACCGATGACAGCTTCGGCACAGCCCAAACCGGACATGATCTTGCGATTTCGCAAACCGATCTCGAAGAACTCAACGTGCTAGGCTACACGATCTCTGATCAGGCCACGCTGAACGCGCCGGCGTCGCTGGTTTCGGGCGGCCCGACGGTCCCGATCTCCCTGGCGGGCATTTCGATGTCCGACGCTTCACTGGTTGGAAGCGTCCTCACCTTGCAAATCGGTGGCGAGGGCAACGGAATATTCACAGCAACCGCCGTCGACGGCGCCGAGGTCAGCGGCTCCGGAAGCTTGGGACTTACAATCAAGGGGACAAGCGCGCAGATCAACGCCGTGCTCGCCGACGCCGCCTACGCCGCAGGAACGTCGCTGTCGCAACAGACGCAGCTCACCATATCGGGATCGTTTCGGCCGGGTCTGGTCGAGGTCAATATTTTCTCGGGCAGTCCCGTGACGCTGACGGTCGCCGTTTTCGAGGCCAACCGCGCGACCATCGACGCTCAGAACATCGTGGTCAACATTTACGATGCCAGCGCGTCGATCGTCGACGACCTGGCGGCGCTCAACGCCGATCCCAATGTCGCAGCCATTCAGCCCTGGAGCACGCCTGTCTTCACGGTCGCCGAACTCGCCGCTGCGGGCTCGGCGCTGACGAAGCTCGTTGCAACAAGGCCGGCGGTGGCGGATAAAGCTGCAGCGATCGAGACGCTGACGCTTGCGCAAATCGACGCGCTCGCGGCCGCGCGCGTCGCCTACATTAAATCGACGGACGCGAGCCTGGTTTTCACTGGCGCCGTGGCGTCGGCGATCGCCGACGACAGCATCCAAGTCGACGTGCCCGACGCCAGCTACGTGCGATTGAATTTTTCGCCGACTTCCAGCGAAGTCACCGTCTACGGCGCCGGACAAGCCGTCGTGCGTCGGGTCGTGACGAATAATGACGACACAATTGTCGATGTTTACGATCTACTCGGGGTGTTCCAGGGCGTCGCCTACGACAGCATTCAGACGGCGTGGACGAATTCGGTCGTTCAGAGCCGGACGTTCTACGATCTGACAGGCGCCGTCGCGGCGGTTGAGACTTTCGATCCGAACGGCGGATTGACAGTTACGGAAAACGGCGTCGAAACCCTATCTCGAACCCCGCTGGCCGACGGCGGCTATGAAGTGCATCACTACGCCGTTTCCGGAACTGTCGACAGCCTGAGCTACGACAATGTCGATATCCAGGTCACGGCTTCGGGGGCGAGAGCCAGCGTGGTCTTCTATACCGGCTCGACGGAGGTTGTCAGCCGGGCGTTCAACCCCGACGGCACATTTGAGATCAGCATATTCGCCGTCGAAGGCGCAACGACCGCATTGCAGCGCGATTGCTCCGCAACCGGCGGTTTTTTGGCGCGCTCCGTCGATTTCTCGGCAAGCGAAGGGCAGCTATCCGTTTTCAGCGCGGGACTGGATGTCACGTCAACGGGCCAAATCAGGATCGCGGGGTCGTCGGCGCCCTCGGGGCCCCTGCCGCCGGTCGACTTCGCGTTCACGCCGCATGCTGACGAGACCTACGCGCTAATTGGCGGAACGAGCGACGTAATTCATTTCGCCGCAGGATTTGGAACGGCGACCGTCACCGGATTTTCGCTTGCCGCGGACGATGTTCTCGATGTCTCCGGGCTGTTCGGCAGCTTCAGCGCCGTCTCGATGACGTCGGCGAACGGCGGGACCCTGATTGCCGACGGCGCCGGCGACACGATCGCGATCGCCGGCGTGGCGCCGTTGGCTCTGACCGCGAAGTCGCTTGGCTTTGCTTGACGCCGATCGGCCGCGCGCCGTCAAATTTTTGACACGCGCAGCGGCGGTCGAGTCTCGTCCTATTTGCGCCAGACGAATTCGTCTTAGTGGCCCGCGAATTCGAGGACGTCCGCGCGATGGCGCGCGAGCGACGTCTCCGCCGACAGCTCATCCCTCGAATTTGTTGGTCTTCGGAAACCCCTTCGGCGGCAGGCGCCCGGCCTCGGCCCGGTTGCCGATATAGTCCTTCAACTCCGGCATCCCAACATTAAAGCTGCGGCCCGCGGAATCGCGCCAGCCCATGCCGTCCTTGAGCGCGAAAACGCGCGCGTCCGAGAGACCGCCATCCCGGTAGCGTTGCAAGCGCACCCCCTTGCCGCGCGCCATCTCGGGGATCTGGCCGAGCGGAAAGACCAGCAGCTTGCGGTTCTCGCCGATGACGGCGACATGATCGCCGCTCGCGGGCGCGGCCAGACACGCGACCGCCGGCGCCTCGACGCCCAGCACCGCGCGGCCCTTGCGCGTGGAGGAGATGAGATCGTCCTGCGGCCGCGACGAAGCCGCGCCCGTCGCTCGCCGCGACGAGCATCTTTTCGCCCGCCGCGTAAGGCCATGCGGCGACGATCGACGCCGCCTCGTCGATGTCGGCCATCAATCGCAGCGGCTCGCCAAGTGAGCGGCCGCCGGGCAGTTTCGCGGCGTCGATCGTGAACGCCTTGCCGTCGCTCGCCAGCACCAGAATTTTCGACGTCGTCTCGGCGAAGAACGACGTTTGCAGACTGTCGTCGCCCTTGAAGGTGGCGCCTGATACGTCGGCGACATGGCCTTTCATCGCGCGGATCCAGCCTTTGCGCGACAGCAGCACCGTGATCGGCTCGCGCTCGATGAGGGATTCGGCGAGATCGACCTGCACGTCGGGCGGCGCCTCGAACGTCGTGCGGCGCTTGCCGATTTTGGTCTCCGGCCCGTATTTCTTCTTGGTGTCGCGAATCTCGTGCGCGATCACCTTCCATTGCTTGTCCTCGGAGGCGAGCAAGCGCCTCGATCTGCCCTTTCTCGGCGGCAAGCTCGGTCTCTTCCTTGCGCAATTGCATCTCTTCGAGCCGGCGCAGCGAACGCAGCCGCGTGTCGAGGATGTAGTTGGCCTGCGTGTCGGACAGCGCGAAGCGCGCGATCAAAGCCGGCTTCGGCTCGTCCTCCTCGCGCACGATGCGGATCACCTCGTCGAGATTGAGGTAAACGATCATCATGCCGGCGAGCAGTTCGAGCCGGCGCTCGATGGCGGCGAGGCGATGCCGCGAGCGACGCAGCAGCACCTCGCGGCGATGTTCGAGCCATTGCTGCAACGCCTCGTTCAGCGCGACGACGCGCGGCGTGATGCCGTCGACCAGCACGTTCATGTTGACGGAGATGCGCGTCTCAAGCTCGCTGAGCTTGAACAATTGCTCCATCAGCACTTCCGGCGCGACCGTGCGCGAGCGCGGCTCCAGCACGATGCGCACGTCCTCGGTGCTTTCGTCGCGCACGTCGGCGAGCAGCGGCGCCTTCTTTTGGTTGACCAGCTCCGCCAGCGCCTCGATCAGCCGGGATTTCTGCACGCCATAAGGGATTTCGGTGACGACGGCGGTCCAGCCGCCGCGACCCGCCTCCTCCTTCTTCCAGCGCGCGCGCAAGCGAAACCCGCCGCGGCCGGTGCGGTAGACCTCGGCGATGGTCGCGCGGTCGTCGACCAGCACGCCGCCGGTCGGGAAATCCGGGCCGGGCACGAAGTTCAACAGCGCGTCGACGCTCGCCTCGGGATGGGCGATCAGATAGAGCGAGGCGTCGAGCAGTTCCGCCACGTTGTGCGGCGGCACGGAAGTCGCCATGCCCACTGCAATGCCTTGCGCGCCGTTGGCCAGCAGGTTCGGCGTGGCGGCCGGCAACACCACCGGCTCCTGCGTGTCGCCGGAGTAATTGTCGCGCCAATCGACGGCGTCCTCGTCGATGCCTTCCAGCAGCAGCCGCGCGAAATCGGTGAGGCGCGCTTCGGTGTAGCGATAGGCGGCGGCGTTGTCGCCGTCGATATTGCCGAAATTGCCCTGACCCTCGACCAGCGGATAGCGCGAGGCGAAATCCTGCGCGAGCCGCACCAGCGCTTCGTAGATCGCCTGATCGCCGTGCGGATGGAACGAGCCCATCACGTCGCCAACGATTTTCGCGCATTTCTTGAACGCGGTTCCGGGGTCGAGCTTGAGCACATGCATGCCGTAGAGGATGCGGCGGTGCACGGGTTTGAGGCCGTCGCGCGCGTCGGGCAGCGCGCGGCCCATGATGGTGGACAGCGCATAGGCGAGATAGCGCTCCTCCAGCGCGTCGCGCAGGTTGACGTCGATCGGTTCCGAAGGCGGCGGGGGAGGGGAGACGACGCGGGCCATCGCTGCGGGTTAGCGGAGGGGACGAGTCGGGGCAAGGGGTAAATCGGGAACGGGGGAGGGCGGCATGGAGCCAGAATTCGTCGAACATCGCTCTTTGTGGTATGCGTTGCGGAGACGCTAGGATTATCGATTGGGTTCCGATGCGTTGCGTAAGTCCGGCGTGAACGGAGAATTTCGATGGCGTTGCTCAGGAAGCCGCCGGTGTTTCCGGCGGAAGTGGTCAGCGATCCGGACGTGATGAGCGGCGAGCCAGTTGTTCGCGGAACGCGCGTGCAAGCCCGTACGGTGCTTGCTTGCCTGCGCGAGGGCTCGACGCATGTGGAGATATTCGAAGATTATCCCACGCTGCCGATCGACGGCATCGACGCGGTCATTCGTTGGGCCGAGGCGAATTTCGGCTCGCAGTGGAGAACGGCCGCCGAATAGATTTAGGCCTTCGCAGTGACCGATAGGCTGTTTATTGACGAATGTCTCACTTCGACGTTGGTCGCCGTCGCCAAACACCGTGGCTTAGTCGCTGACTACGGTCCGTACCTAGGTAAGGGCGGTTGGTCGGACTGGCGGATAGTGGAGTTCGCACTCAACAACGATTACGTCGTGGTGACAAACAACCGCAAGGATTTTCTTCGGGAATATGCGAAGATTTCACTACACAATGGTCTGCTGGTGATCGTGCCGAATCTGGGGACGCGAGAACAGAGTCGCTTGTTTGGGCTAGCCCTCGAAAGGGCTCTGGAGTTGGGCGCCGATCTGACGAACAAGCTCGTGGAAGTCCTTGCCGATGGCGCTGTTCACGTCCGCGAATGGACGCGCGAACAGCACGACATCGGCCATATCGACAATCCGACGTGGCGGTAACGCGCCACGTCGATAGGATCAATGCGGGCCTTGCACAGCATCCCCCGTGGACAACAAATCTTCGAGATAGCGCTCCTCCAGCGCGTCGCGCAGGTTGACGTCGATCGGTTCCGAAGGCGGCGGGGGAGGGGAGACGACGCGGGCCATCGCTGCGGATTAGCGGAGGGGACGAGTCGGTGCCAAGGGGTGAATCGGGAACAGTGGTGGCGCTTTCCCGCAGGCAAGGACCGCGATACGGTCGTGATGAGCGCGCCCGCAACAGTTGCGCGCAAGAATGGGAGGAACGCTTGCCGGTCAGAACTCTGTCCGACGTCGTCGAACTGGAGCGGACGCCACTCGCGGAGCGGCGTCTGCCTGCTTCTACCTTCGCCATGTTGCGCGCCTCCGCCGAGCGCTTCGGCGACAAGATCGCGCTGCGCCATCTCGCGCTGGGGCTGCCGGAAGCGCCGACCCGCGACGTCTCGTATCGAGAGCTATTCCGCCGCGTCACCCAGGCGGCGAACCTGTTTCGCGCGCTCGGCGTCACGTCGGGGACCTCGGTGTCGATGCTATTGCCGCTGCTGCCGGAAACGATGATCGCCATGATCGGCGCCCAGACCGCCGGCATGGCTAATCCCATCAACTTCCTGCTGGAGCCGCATCAGATCGCGACCCTGCTCGGCGAAGCGCGCTGCCGCGTGCTGCTGGCGCCCGATCCCGATGTCTTTCCGGGTCTATGGCCCAAGGTCGAGGCGGCGCTGGCGGGATTGCCCGGGGCGCCCGTGCTGCTGCGCGTCGGCGGCCCGCGTGAACGTCCCGGCGCCAGAAGCTTTGAGGCCGAACTCGAACGCCAGCCCGGCGATGCGTTGAGTTTTCAGCGCGACATCGGCCCCGCCGACATCGCCTCGCTGTTCCACACCGGCGGCACGACGGCGCTGCCGAAACTTGCGCGCCACACGCAGGGCGGCCTCGCGCTGCAATGCTGGGTCAACGCGCAAATGCAGGAGTTGCGCGACGACGACGTCTGGATGACCGGCGTGCCGATGTTTCATGTCGGCGGCGCCAATTGCGCGGGGCTGACGGCGCTGTCGCTGGGCGCGACCAATGTGCTGCTGACGCCGGCGGGATTGCGAAATCCCGACGTGATCCGCAACTATTGGGCGCTCGCGCAACGCTTTCGCGCCACCGTCATCGGCATGGTGCCGACAAGCTGGGGCGCCGTGCTCAACGTCTCCAACGAGGGCTTTGACTTGTCGAGCGTGCGCTTCTGCGTCTCCGGCGCTGCGACGCTGCCGGCCGAAGTGGCGCGCGAGGCCGAGCGGCGCATCGGCCGCCACATCTGCGAAGGCTGGGGCATGACCGAAACCCACGGCTACGCGACGATGACGCCGGCTCTCGGCGCCGCGAAGGTCGGCGCCATCGGCCTGCGCGTGCCCTATACCGATCTCATCGTCGGCGTCATCGAAGACGGCCGGCTCGCCCGGCCAGCGGAGGTGAACGAGATGGGCCGTGTGCTGGTGCGCGGACCCATGGTGTTCGCCGGCTATGAGAACGAGGCGCATAATCACGGCGCCTGGATCGAGGTGGAGGGTGAGGCGCGCTGGTTCGACACCGGCGATCTCGGCCGCATCGACGACGACGGCTATGTCTGGCTGACCGGCCGCGCCAAGGACGTCATCATCCGCGGCGGCCACAATATCGATCCCCTTGATATCGAGGAGGCGTTGCACAAACACCCTGATGTCGAAGTCGCCGCGGCGGTCGGGCGCCCCGACGCCCATGCCGGGGAGATCCCTGTAGCGTTCGTGCAGTTGAAGCCGGGCGCCTCCGCCTCGCCGGAGGAGTTGCAGGCGTTTGCGCGCGAGCGCGTCGCGGAGCGCGCGGCGGCGCCCGCGGAGGTGCTCGTCCTGGCGCAAATGCCGCTGACGGGGGTCGGCAAGATTTTCAAACCCGCGCTGCGCCAGATCGCCGCCAAGGCGGCGCTGGAGCAGGCGATCGCGGCGATGCCGGAGCGCGTCGAGGGGCTCAGCGTGGAGGTGGCGCCGCATCCGAAATACGGGGCGCTGGCGACGGTCAGCGCCAGCGCGCCGCTCGCGCCGGCGACCGAGGCAGCGCTGCGGCAATTGCTCGGGCGCTTCCAGATCAAGACGGAGTTGGTCCTGCCTGAGCGCTCGGCATAAGGACGTGGAGGTCGGCGCCCGCTTTCACCCCCGTGCCTCGTAGAGCAGCCGCGCGCGGATCGTTCCCTCCAACGCCCGGATGTCGGCGAGTACGCGCTGGCTGTCGGCGGCGGAAGCGTCGGCGTCGAGCACGACATAGCCGATCTCGCCGCGCGTCTCGTAATATTGCGCGGCGATGTTGACCGCGTGGCGCGCAAACGCGTCATTGAGCTTGCCGAGCATGCCCGGCAAGTTGCGCTGCACCT
>CAWIEP010000061.1:0-59046 GCA_963835115.1 uncultured Pseudomonadota bacterium | reverse complement strand
AAAACTGACCTGGAATATCTGGTCGGGTGATGAATACCGCTGGTGCCCCCCCGGGGGTCCTGCGACTCAGACCTTTCCGTTTATGACGCTGGATGGGCTGAATGGCGCCGGTGGCTGCACGGTGCGGCGATGGACGAGCAACGTCTCGGGCACCGCGACGATTGTAGGATCCATTACCAGCGTACCAACCAGCAGCACAGGAATGTTCTGCAGGATCTATGTCAATGGGACCTCGGTCTATGCGCCGCCGCTTGTGACCAGTTCGACCACGATCCCCAGTTACAGCATCCCGAATATCACATTGGCCAATGGCACTGTGGTGGACTTCGTGGAGATACCCAACGGGAGCACGAGCTTTGACTCGATGTCATGGACCACACGCATCTCCGTTCCCGCTCCGACCCTCCCCGCGGCGCCCACCGGAGTAACTGCCGCCCCGGGTAACGGAGAGGTCATGCTATCCTGGAATCCTGCATCAGGCGCGACCGATTATGAGATCAAGCGCTCGACGGTCAGCGGTGGGCCATACTCGACCGTCAGCACCACCACGCACCAACTGCCTGCCTACGCGGACACAGGCCTTGTCAACGGAACCGCTTACTACTATGTGGTTGACTCCGTGGTTAGCGGCACCGTGGGCACGACGCGTTCCTGCCAACCTGATTCGCGAGCGGCATGGATTTCGACGACGAAATCCCGAACTGCGCAGCGCGCACGTCATCGTCGTCGGCAACGAGAAGGGCGGGCGCGGGCAAGTCGACGCTGTCGATCCATATCGCCGTCGCGCTGCTGAAGTCCGGGCCACAAGGTCGCCTGCATCGATCTCGACACCCGCCAGCAGACGATGACGCGCTTCTTCGAGAACCGCGCGTCCTGGGCGACGCATGCGAGTTGGCCGATCGAGCTGCCGCGCCATTGCGCGATGGGGCGCGGCGAGAGCGACGATGTGCGCGCCAACGAGGCGGAAGGAATTCGCCGCCTTCGCCGCAGGCGATCAGCGAAGTCGAGCACGACTACGAGTTCGTCGTCATCGACACGCCGGCGAGCGATTCCTATCTGATGCGGCTCGCCCATTCGCTCGCCGACACGCTGGTCTCGCCGCTCAACGACAGCTACATCGACGTCGACGTGTTCTCGCGCGTGCATCACGATCGCGACCGGCGCGGCGCGGTCGCCCATTACGCCGATCTCGTGCTGCAGGCGCGGCGCAAGCGCCGCATCGTCGACAACGGCGTGATCGATTGGGTGATGGTGCGCAACCGCATCGCCTCGCTCGCCAGCAACAACGCCAAGCAGATCGCCGTCAGCATCGGCCGGCTGTCGCGCGAACTCGGCTTTCGCGTCGCCGACGGGCTGCACGACCGCGTCATTTTCCGCGAACTGTTCCCGATCGGCCTGACCGCGCTCGACCCGATCGAGGAGGGCGTCAACCACGGCGCGCTGACCGACCTCGCAGATGTCGGCGCGGCGGGAAATCGAAGAGCTCGTCAGTCGCTCGCGCTGCCGACGCGGGCGCCCGGGGTCGAGCACATGGAGTCGCGGCGGATGTGGCGCGACCGCGTCGTCGGCTATTACCGGGAACTGGCGCGCGAGCCTGCGGGGGCCGCCAACTGAGCGGCGTCGCGTAATGAAGACCGCGCTTTGCTTCACGCCGGACCTCACATTCTTCGCGCCCGCCGTCCGGACCATCGCCTCGCTGGTCGAGCCAGGGCGACGCCGACGCTTTCGACATTTTCATGATCTGCGAAGCGGCAGACGTCGAGCCCGGCTTCGACCGAGCTCGACCCGTCGCTGCGCGCGCGCATCCGGCTGATGACGCTCGATTTCGCCGCGCTCGACGTCGGGCTTGGCGCCGAAGGGGCGGTTCTCCCGCGCGGTGTTTCGCCGGTTGTTCCTCGACCGCCTGCTGCCGGAGAGCTACCCGCGCTATGTCTCGATCGATTCGGACATGCTGATCGCAAGGCCTGGCCTTGCGCGGCTGGCCGAGATCGACCTCGGCGGCCGCGCGCTCGCCGCCGCCTACGACATGATCTATCTGATGGACCACAAGGGCGGCCCGCTCGCCCGGCGAGTTCCAGGGCTATCGCCGCGCCCTCGGCCTCGATCGGACGACGCCGTATTTCAATGCGGGGCTGATGGTCGTCGATCGCGCCGCCTGGCGCAAGGCCGGCTTCGCCGCGGAAGCGGCGTCGCGCCTGCGCGAGACCCCGGAGCGTTTTCCGTTCATGGAGCAGGACGCGCTCAATTCGTTGATCCGCGGCGATTTCGCTCCCTTGAGCCCGCGCTACAACTTCATGGGCGATTTTTTCCTCACCGGGCTTGAGGCCGAGATCGCGCCGATCGTGCTGCATTTCGTCAACCAACCAAAGCCCTGGGACTACGAGGCGTGGCGGGGCGAGGGGCGGTTCGCGCGGGCTTACGCCGATTGGTTCGCGACCGCGCCGTTCCCGCAATGGCGGGCGCATTCGCGACCGCCCGCGCGGCGCAAGCCGGCGGCGAGCCCGCTCCGGCGGCGCTTTGCGGCTTCGCTGCGCGGCTTTCTCGCGACTTGCCGGTTTGTCGATGATTAACGAACCGTTACTGTTGACCAACAGTAGGCATCGGCAACGGGTTCGCAAAATTTCGTTAGGGTTAAACTCAAATTAAGCATTGCCGCCGATATTTTCGTTTACCGGTTCGTCATGTCGCTTCGGACCGCGGGACGGGGATTCGACCGATGAGATTTCTTGCCGTCGCTGGGGTAGCAGGTGTGTGCCTTGCGGCCTCGCCGCTATACGCCGCCGACTTGTTCGACAGCGCGCCGCCGATGGACGCGCCCAGCGATCAGAACGAATTGGGTTCGAACTGGTACATCCGTGGCGACGTGGGTTATGGGCAGATCGAGCAGGCGACCGTGGTCCCCAACGCGGGACTGTTCCCGACGATCACCAACGCCCCTATCGGCGACGCCAACTCGCCGGTCAACGCAGTCCGCGGCGATAACCAAACGACGATGAGTTCGGATTTCTCGCTCGGCTTCGGATATCGCGTCAACGATTGGTTCCGTGTCGACGCAACCTGGCAATTTTCGAATGGTCCGGGTCTCGGAGTGCAGCAGACCGTCTACTGTCCCGAGGTCGCCAACGCGGTCAGCAATTACAACAACCAGACCGTAAACGGGACGACGTCGATTGTGGCCGTGCCGGTCGGCTATGCATACGACTATACGCAATGCGACGGCAAACTGAACATGACCCAGTATAACAATACCGGAATGGTCATGGGTTACGTCGACGTCGGCCATTGGGGAATCTTCTCCCCCTATGTCGGCGCCGGCCTCGGCATCAACGCCAATACGGTCCAAGGCCATTTGACTTTCAATCAGCAGGACACCGGCCAGACCTACGCCGGACCGACGGTGTCCGGCACTGCGCCCGGCCAATGGATGACCGCCACCGGCATGCAAAACGGTTTCCCCTATTGGACGCCGACGCCCGGCGTAACCCCTTCCTCCGGCGTGCCTCAGCCCATCGGACCGGCCAACTGGAACCGGACGATCACTTCGACGAAATACACGTTCGCCGGGGCGGTGGCTGCCGGCCTCGGGATCAAGATCAGCCAGTCGGCGACTTTGGACCTTGGCTATAAATTGATGACTTACGACATCACGGGCGGCGTGAAATCCTCGTTCCAGAGTCTAAATCTCGGCGTGCGCTACAACATCAACTGACGCCGCAAGCCTCGGGCGCTCAGCGCGCGAGGCTCGGCCACATCCGCGTCAGCACGTCGTCGCGCCACAGGAGTTGATGCACAAGCGCAACGGCTGCGTGCGCCGCCGCCAGCGCCAGGAGGGCGTCCGCGCCCCAGGAATGAGCCTCTGCGATATTGTGGGCCAGCGTCTTGTCCGCGATCCGGCTGAAGCGAAACAAGCCCCAGACGCCCGATCCGTGCGCGAACAGATTGCCGACGCCGAGCGCGAGTACGCCGGCGATCCCGAGATAGATCAAGCCATGTCCCGCCGCCGCGAGCTTCACAAGCGCGGGCGAGCCGACGCCGGGCAGCCGCCGCCCCGAAGTGATCCGCCAGACGACGCGCGCGAGGTAAACGACAATCAAAATCGCCCCCAGCGTATAGTGCGTCGACCATACGACGCCGCGGACGGGCCCGCGCGGGAACCAGGACGCCGTCTGACCGATGCACCATAAGGCGACGATCAGCGCCGCCGTGGTCCAGTGAAAGCGGATTGTCGTGCGGTCGTAAGTCGTCATGCCGCGCCCTTCGCAGAGACATCGCCGCCGCCGCCCGGCCGCGCCAGCGCAATCATCCGGTCGGCGACCGCGTAATCCTGATAGCCGCAGCGGGCGAGCGGCTGCGCGGCGGCGGTGTCGAAGCGGCCGTCGCGAATCAGCCCGTCGTCGAGGTGGAAGGCGACGACCTCGCCGAACACCAGATAATTGTTGAGATCGGCGCCTTTGTGGCTTTTGAGCCGAAGCGTCTGCGTCACCTTGCATTCGAGGCTTGCGTGCGCCTCGGCGACGCGGGGCGCCGCCACCAGTTTGCAGGGCGCCATCGTCAGTCCCGCGTGCTCGAACTCGCTGGAACCGCGCGGCAGCGGCGCCGAGGTCTCGCTCATTTGCCGCATCAGGTCGTGGGTCGCCAGATTGAACACGAACTCGCCGCTCTCCTCAGCGAACGCCGCCGAAATCCTTGAAACCCTCGCTGGAGAAGCCGACGATCGGCGCCTCGATCGAGGCGAACGCGTTGAAGAACGAGTAGGGTGCGAGGTTGATGCGTCCGTCCAGGCTGCGCGTGGAGATCCAGCCGATCGGCCGCGGCGCGATGATCGCCTTGAACGGATCGTGCGGCAGCAGCGTTTTGTCGCGGGCGCGCGTTTCGTAGAACATGCGGCTCTCTTCAAAAATAGGTGACGATGTCGGCGAGCGCGGGCCGGGGACGGTCCTCCGGCGGGGTCTTCGCCTTGCCGATATGAACGAAACCGGCGATCCGTTCGTGCTCGGCCAGGCCGAGCGCCGCGCCAAAGCGCGCGTCGTAGGCGCACCACTCGGTCAGCCACGTCGAGGCGAGCCCGAGCGTCGCGGCGGCGATCTCAAGCGCCATGGCCGCGGCGCCGGCGGAGAGAACCTGTTCCCATTCCGGAATTTTGACATGCGGCGCCGCGCGCGAGACCACGGCCACCACCAGGGGCGAGCGCGAGAACCGCGTCAGCTCGGCGGCGCGGCCGGGCTCGTCGAGGTCGGGCTTGTCCGCGAGCCGCAGCCGCAATGCGATCCCGCCGGCGCGCTCGCGCGCGTCGCCGGCGAACACGATGAACCGCCAGGGCGCGAGCTTGCCGTGGTCGGGCACGCGCGAGGCGAGCCGCAGCAAGGTTTCGATCGTCTCGGCGTCGGGCGCGGGGCCAGTCAGGTTGGCCGGCGCGACCGAGCGGCGGCGGGACAGCAGCGCAAGGGCGTCGTTCACAAAAAAATCTCCGGATGCGGCGGTCTTCCCTGGCGGGAATTCGCGCCGCTGTAAACCGCCCTTGCTTCGCCGCGAATGGCCGCTAGAGCCACAGAGTGGAGGCGCGCATGTTTCGGCGGACGTTTATCGGGGGCTTGGGTTTGGCGCTGATCGCGCCGGCGGCCGCGCAGGAGAGCGACGCCGGTCAGGGCACGCTCAATCTCGCGGCCTCGCTGGGTGCAGGGGCGCCGCTCACCGCAGGATTGCGCTGGCGGGTGTTTAAGGCGCTGACCGATCAGGACGGGCAGCATCGGCTGATGGTGGAATCCGCGCTTGCGCAGCCAAGTCTCACCGTTCCGTCGGGCGATTACGTCGTCCATGTCGCCTTCGGTCTCGACAGCGCCACCAAATCCGTAACCGTTGGCGCCGGGTCGCTCGACGTCAAACTGTCGCTGGCGGCCGGTGCGCTGCGCATCCATTGCACCGCCAATGGCGACAAGCCCGTCGATCCCGCCGACATCTCGCTCGCCATCTACGTGCCCGAACGCAACAACGCCACGGCGAAACTCGTCTACGCGAAGGCGCGCGAAAACGAAGTGATCGGCGTGCCGGAAGGCAATTATCACATCGCCTCGACCTATCTCGACACCGTCAGCGTCGGCTCGCTCGGCCAGAACCGGGGCGCCGGGATTCCCACCAATTCGATCGCCGCCGGCGACGTCAATGTGGCGACCGGAAAAATCGTCGATGTGACGCTTCGCCACCGCGTCGCCAAGGTGACCATCAAGCTCGTCGACGCGCCGGGCGGCGGGGCGCTTGCGAGTTCGACGTTCACGGTGCTGACGCCGGGCGGCGACATCGTTCGCGAACTCGCCGGCGCCTTTCCGTCGCTGGTCCTGGCGGAGGGCGAATATGTCGTCGTCGCGCGCCACGACTCCAAAACCTATCAGGCGACTTTCACCGTGCAATCCGGTATGGACCGCGACGTGGAAGTGCTGGCCAGAGGCGCGACCGATTGAGGGTCGGGGCGCCGGCGATCCGGCGCCCACCCGTCGTTGCGGAACTCCGCACAGCGGCGCTTCGAGAAACCTGCGTAGGGGCGGCCATGCAGACCTTCTTCGTTCAGATCAAATGCGAATTGGGCAAGACGTATCAGGTCGCCAATGCGCTGGCGGAGGCCGAAATCGCTTCCGAGATTTACTCCATCGCCGGCGAGTTCGACATTCTCGCCAAGTTCTATGTCGAACGCGATGTGGACATCGGCCATTTCGTCGGCGAAAAGGTGCACCGAATCCCTGGCATCGCCGACACCCGCACGCTCATCACTTTTCGCGCTTTTTAAAAAATAGAGGCTGCTTATGCGTTTGACCGTTCTCATCGCCGCCTTGGGGGCCGCCGCCGCGGCCCGGGCCGAGGAGCCGGGGTTTCTGTTCGATGCGCTGCGGCTGCCGCACTACCACTTTTCCTGGGAAAAGCTCATCAAGACCGTGGAGCCGACGCCGGATTGGCTGCTGAACTTCGAACGCAATTACGACGGCGCGGCGGGCGAGATGGTCCCGGTCACGATCTCAGGCAAACGCTACGTGCTCTCATACGTGTGTGAGCCCGAGAAGTGTCTCACGCACAAGTTCGAGGTGTTGTTCGACCCCGACGGAATCCACGCCTTCGGGGCGCTGGGCGGCAAGGACGAGCCGCCGGCGTTCTTCGGCGGACCCGACCCGGCGCAACAGGACGTTTTGGCGAAGGCGCTGGCGCCGGAAGCCGCGCCCAAGGCCGAAGAGGCCAAGCCGAATCAGCCGAAGTCGGAATAGTGGGTCCGGCCGCCGCCGGGGTCGTTTGCGACATAATCCGGGGCCTGTCCTTCGAGATAGGCCGGTCCGATTGGGATTTTCCCGCGCGCGGGAATGTCGAGCATGTAGGCGGGCAGGGCGAGGCCGCTGAGCCGCGCCCGCAGCGCCCGCATCAGCGCCTGCCCCTCGGCGATGGCGAGCCGAAAGTGCGCCGTCCCCGGCGCGAGATCGGGATGATGCAGATAATAGGGTTTCACTCTCATTTCGACGAAACCTCGCATCAGCGCCTCCAGCGTTTCGACCTTGTCGTTGACGCCTTTGAGCAGCACAGTCTGGCTCACCATCGCGACGCCCGCCTCGATCAGCCGCCGGCAGGCGGCGCGCGCCGCCTCTGTCAGTTCGCGCGGGTGGTTGGCGTGCAGAGCGACATAGACTGTCTTGGAGTGGCCGCGCGTCAGCGCGGCGACTAACGCCTCGCTTACCCGCTCGGGCGCCGCGACCGGAAGCCGCGTGTGCCAGCGCATCACCTTTACGTGGTCGATCTCGCCGAGCGCTTGCGCTACCTGCGCCAGCCGTCGCGGCGAAAGTGCGAGCGGGTCGCCGCCCGTAATCACGACCTCCCAGATCTGCGGCCGCGCGCGGATATAGTCGAGCGCTGCGGCGAAAGCGGCTGCGTCGAGCGCCGCAGGGCCGTGGCCGACGCTTTCGCGGCGAAAGCAGAACCGGCAATAGACCGCGCAAACCGAGGCGAGTTTCAGCAAAACGCGGTCGGGGTAGCGGTGCACGAGGCCGCGCGTCGGGCTCTTGTCGTCGTCGCCGATGGGATCGTCGCGTTCCCAGGGGCGGCGTTCGAGTTCGCGGCCGTCGGGCAGAAACTGGCGGGCGAGCGGGTCGTCGCGATCCAAGGGGTCGATGAGCGCGGCGAGCGCGGGGGGAACCGCGATCGCATAGCGTTCGGCGACGCGCCCGCCATTCCGGCTCGCGGTCGGCGCCGCCAAAGCCGGCTTCGATGAGCGCGCGAGGTGTGGTCAAGGCGGCGGTCGGTGTGTTCATGAGCCTTGGCGTCTAGCACGCTTCGCGAATTCACAAACGACTCCCCGTCGCCTTCGCGTTGCGTTACGATGGGGTGTGGAGGCGTAGCATGGCGTTTGAGAACAGGCGTCCGCAGGACCTCGCCGAGCGCGTCTCGCGTCGGCGCGCGACTCGCGCCCCGGCCTCCGACGCCTGGCGGCGCGAGAGCTTCACGCTGCCGCGGGCCGAAGCGCGGATCAAGGCTCGCGAATGGTTCGACCGCTATCCCAAAGCCGCCTATCAGACGGAAATCGAATTCTGGCGCGAATTGGAAGACGACCGCATTGAATTCACGATGCGGCGGCTGCCCACGGCGGACTAAGGGGATTTCCCCAATTGCGGCTTTCGCCGCGCCTCGGTCTCGACATTGATTGGGATGCGCAAACCTGCTAAAGTTTTAGTATTGCGGAGGGTGTGCGGGAGTTATCCCGCACAGGTTTTCGTCGAGAATAAAGTCCTGGCCGTGTGCGTGAAAGGATAAAAACTCTCGAAGCGACGGTTGTTTCGCCAGATCGCAAGGGCATGTTTTGATCTTAGCAGGCGCAGGCTAAAAAAATTGGGAGGGCCGAATTGGCCAATGAGGTTATCGCGCCGGAAGTGCCGGTTATTGTTTGCGACGCAGTGCAATCCATGGGTGTTCATAACGGCGTAGCGCGAATCTCATTCCTCCGCTTGCTTCCGGACGGGCGGCCGCTGCCGTCCCTTGAATTGCTTTTGCCGACCGCGACGGTCGCGCAGATCATCAAGACGCTGCAAACTGTAAAAGTCTGATCGGCTCACGGTTTAGTCGAGAAATACTTCGGGACGGATTGGAAAGCGGCGCGCCCTCATTCCGGTCGCGTGCCAGACAGCATTTGCGACGGCGCCTGCGGAGCCGACGACGCCGATCTCGCCGACGCCCTTGATCCCGAGCGCATTGACGTAGGGATCATGCTCCTCGACAAGAATCGCTTGCATTGCAGGCACGTCGGCGTTGGTGGGGATGTAATATTCGCCGAAATTGTCGTTGACGATGCGCCCCGTGCGCGGGTCGAACACCGCGCCCTCGTGCAGGGCGAAGGAAATTCCCCAGATCATGCCGCCGAAATACTGGCTCTTCACCAGCCGCGGGTTGATGATGCGCCCGGCGGCGAAGGCGCCGACCATCCGGGTCGCGCGCACCATGCCGAGATCGGGATCGACCTTCACCTCGGCGAACACCGCGCCGTGCGCGTGCATGGCGTATTCCTTCTGCGCCGCGGGGTCGGCCGCGCCTCTGCCCTCGCCGACGATCTCGGCGAGGCCGGCGCGCGCGAGGATCGCCGCGTAGGTCTCGCCGCGCAATTCGTCGTCGCGCCGCAGCAGCCGCCCGTCGCGGGCGATGACGCCGGCGTTGCCGGCGCCAAAGAGCGGCGATTGCGGATCGCGCGCAGCGATTTCGGCGAGCTTAGCGAGCGCGTCGGCGCCGGCGTTGTGAAGCGCCAGCCCCGCCGTCGCCGTGTGCCCGGAACCGCCCGCCATGCCGCCGTCGGGAAACTCCGAGGTGCCTGAGCGGAATGCGCACTTGTCGAGCGGCAGCGCCAGCGCGTCCGCGCCAATCTGGGCGAACGCCGTCCATGCGCCCTGGCCCATGTCGTGTCCGGTCGTCTCGACCACGCCCGAACCGTCCGCCTTGACGATCGCTCGCGCCGCGCCTTGGAACATCACGACGGGGAAGGTGGCGACGCCGACGCCCCAGCCGACGAGCAGGCCGTCCTTGTCCCGCATCTGGCGCGGTTGAACCGGCCGGCCCGCCCAGCCAAACGCCTTGGCCCCTTGCGCGAAACACTCGCGCAAGGCCTTCGACGAAAACGGCTTACCGGAGATCGGCTCGGTTTCGGCGTAGTTCAGCAGGCGGAATTCCAGGGGGTCCATGCCCTTGGCCGCGGCCATTTCGTCGATGGCGCTTTCCAGCGCGATCGACCCCGACGCCTCGCCGGGCGCGCGCACGAACATCGGCGTGCCGGTGTCGAGCCGCACCGCCTCATGCGAGGTCCGGATCGCCGGACTCGCATAGAGCGTGTGGCTGGAATCCGCCGAGGGCTCGAAGAAAGCGTCGAAGGTCGAGGTCGAGATTCGCGCTTGGTGGTCGAGCGCCGTCAGCCGGCCTTCGTCGTCGACGCCTAGCCGCAGGCGCTGGCGCGTCGGCGAGCGATGGCCGTGCGGCCCGTAAAGCTGCGCGCGTGTCGACACCAGCTTGACCGGCCGCCCGACGTGCTTGGCCGCCATCGCGCCGAGCGCGATGGGTCCGCTCATCAGCCCCTTGCCGCCGAAGCCGCCGCCGAGAAAATCGCAGCGCACGAGCACGTTTTGCGGCGGCAGTCCGAAAATCTCCGCCAAACGCTGCCGGCTGAAGGCGAGCGCCTGGGTCGGCGTATCGACGGTCAGCCGGTCGCCGTCGAAGGCGGCGACGATCGCGTGCGGCTCCATCGCATTGTGGAACTGCGGCGGCGTCTCGTAGGTGACGTCGATCGTTTGCGCCGCGTCGCGTAAGCCCGCGGCGATGTCGCCCTTCTCCGCCGAAGCGGGGTGGCCGACGCCGACAAACGGCGGCGTAAAGGCGTCGTTGGCGTCGAGATCCACGCGCGGCGTCTCGGCCTCGTAGCGCGGCGCGAGCAGCGCGGCGCCTTCGGTCGCCGCCTCCAGCGTCTCCGCGATTACGACCGCGATCGGCTGGCCCGCGTAGAGCACGCGATCGTTTTGCAGCGCCTGGAAGCAGAAGTTGAACGGCTGGTCGTGTTTGTCGGGATCGATGAAGATTTTCGGGCGATGCTGGGGCGTCATCACATCGACGACGCCGGGATGGGCCTTCGCGGCTTTCACGTCGAGCGCGGTCACCCGTCCCCGCGCGATCCTCGCGGTCGCCATGACGGCGTAAAGCATCCCGTCCGGGTGGTGGTCGGCGGCGTAGGCGGCGCGGCCGGTGACTTTCAGCGGGCCATCGACGCGGGTTAGCGGCTGGCCGGCGTTGGAGCCGTGGCGCGAGCGCGACGGGTCCTGGGAAAGCGCGATTTCAGTCATCGGGCGGCTCCGAACGGCGAGGCGGGCAGGGCGGGCGTGGTTTTCGGCGTTCCCGACGCCGCCAGTCGCAGCGCGCGGGCCACGACGCGGCGCGCCAGTTCGATCTTGAACTCATTGTCGCCGACCGGTTTGGCGCCCGAAAGCGCGGCCTCGCCGGCTTTGGCAAACATCTCCGGCGTGGGCTTGGCGCCTTTCAGCAGCGCTTCCGCCTCGCGCGCGCGCCACGGCTTCGGCGCGACGCCGCCGAGCGCGATGCGCGCTTCGGCGATCACGCCGCCCTCGACGCGCAGCGCCGCCGCGGCCGAGGCCAGCGCGAACGCGTAGGACACGCGGTCGCGCGCCTTCACGTAGCGGGAATGGCCGGCGAAATCGCCCGGCGGCAGCCGCACGGCGACGATCAATTCGCCGGGCTGCAATTCGTTCTCATGCTGCGGCGTATCTCCCGGCAGACGATAGAATGCGTCGAGCGGGGTCTCGCGCCGCCCCGTGGGGCCGGCGATCTCGACCGTTGCGTCGAGCGCGACCAGCGCCACGCAGAGGTCGGACGGATGTGTCGCGACGCAGGCGGGGCTCGCGCCCAAGACCGCCGCGCCTGCGGGTTTCGCCGCCAATGGCGGCGCAGCCGGCGCCGGGATCGCGCTTGTTGCAGGCGCTCGCGGGGTCGAAGAAATACGCGCAGCGCGTGCGCTGCATCAGGTTGCCGCCGACGGTCGCGGCGTGGCGCAATTGCGCCGAAGCGCCGGCGAGCGTCGCCTCCACGATCAGCGGATATTTGGCGGCGAGGCTCGCGAGATCGGCATTGCGCGCGAGCGCGCCGATGCGAACGCCGCCGTCGGGCAGGGCCTCGATGCGGTCGAGCCCTTCCAGGCGGCCGATATGGACGAGCCGCTGCGGCCGGGCGACGCCGGCCTTCATCAGATCGACGAGGTTGGTGCCGCCGGCAATGAAAGCCGCGCCGGGCGCGGCGCCGCCGTCGAGCGCCTCGTCGAGCGTGCGCGGTTGGAAAAATTCGAACGCGTTCATGCGACGTCCTTTCGGCTCGCGGCTTCGAGCTGACGGCCGGCCGACTGCACCGCCTCGACGATGCCGGCGTAAGCGCCGCAGCGGCAGAGATTGCCGCTCAGCCCCTCGCGGATGGCTTCCGGGTCGCGCCAGTCGCCGCCCTCTTGCAGGAATGCGGTCGCGCTCATGACCTGGCCAGGCGTGCAGAATCCGCATTGCAGCGCGTCGTGTGCGATAAATGCGGCTTGCACCGCGCTGAGGGCCTCGCCGTCAGCGACCCCCTCGATGGTTAGAATGTCCGCGCCGTCGAGCGTCGCCGCCAGCACGAGACACGAATTGACGCGCCGCCCGTCGACGATCACGGTGCAGGCGCCGCACTGGCCGCGGTCGCAGCCCTTCTTGGCTCCAGTGAGCCCCAGGCGCTCGCGCAGGAGATCGAGCAGTGTGACGCGGGCGTCGTCGAGCGGGACGCGCCGTCGCGCGCCATTGATTGTCAACGAGATCGCAAAGTCCATGCGAAACTCCAGTCGGGCGTCGACCCCACGGTCGACCAGAATTGAAGTGATGCGATGTTCCAGCTTGGCTATAACGCCTGCTTAACTTTCGCTGTAGAGAATACGGAGGCATCCTCCGTTTTGCAACCGGCGCGCGGACACGAATGAGTGAAGTCCTGTCACATCCGCCGGAGCGGCGGCCTCGGGCGGACGCGGCGCGCAACCGCGACCGGCTGCTCGCCGCCGCCAAGGCAGTGTTCAGCGCCGGCGGCCCGGAGGCGAGCCTGGAGGCGGTGTCGCGGCGGGCGGGCGTCGGCATCGGCACGCTGTACCGGCATTTCCCGACCCGCGAGGCGTTGTTCGAGGCGGTCTACCGGCGCGAGGTCGACGAACTGGCGGCGCTGGCGGAAGCCTCCCTGACGGACGCAAATCCCGCCGAGGCGCTGCGGCGCTGGGTGAAGACGAACGTCGAGTTTGTCGCCACCAAGAAGGGCATGGCCGCCGCGCTGGCGCTCGCCGCCCACAACAAAGACCTGACGGCCTATTCCTTCGCCCGGCTGAGCGAGGCGGCCGGTCTTTTGCTCGACCGCGCGCGCGAGGCGGGCGCGCTGCGGGCGCTGATCACGCCGCAGGAGCTGCTGCGCGCGCTGTTCGGCTTCTGCATGGCGAGCGATCAGCCCGGATGGCGAGAAGCCGCATTGCGACTGATCGACGTGTTTCTCGACGGGCTGTTGGAGCCGAGCCGGCTTCCAGCCGAAGGCGAAGCGCGCTAGCGGTCAAACTCTTGTGGCGGACGGCCGCTGCCGGCCGTAGGGCGGGACGGAATGATTGTGGCCACAAGCCAAGCAAATCTATGCGGAAGGCTCCAAATCGCTTAAGTCCTCTATCCGCAAAGTTCCGCACCCACGCGCACGTGAGTCTTTCGCTCCGTCCTGGTCGCGCGGGGCCGATGTAAGGGAGCCGTCGATGATCTTTCGTCAGCTGTTCGATCAGGCCTCCAGCACCTATTCCTACTTGCTGGCGAGCCGGCGGGGCGGCGAAGCGATGATCATCGATCCCGTGCTTGAGAAGGTCGATCGTTACCTTCAGCTCATTCAGGAGCTCGACCTCAAACTGGTGAAGGCGGTCGACACCCATCTGCATGCGGATCACATCACCGGTCTTGGCGCGCTGCGTGACAAGACCCATTGCGTCACCGTCATGGGCGAGCAGACCAAAGCCGACGTCGTCTCGATGCGGCTCGCCGACGGCGACAGGCTGATGATTGAAGGCCTTGCGCTGGAGGCGATCTACACGCCGGGCCATACCGACGACTCCTACAGTTTCGTGATGCCTGACCGGGTGTTCACCGGCGATACTTTGCTGATCCGCGGCACCGGCCGCACCGATTTCCAGAACGGGGATTCGCGACAGGCCTACGAGTTGATCTTCGGCCGACTGATGAAATTGCCGGAGTCCACGCTGGTTTTCCCGGCCCACGACTACAAGGGCGACACCGTTTCGACAATTGGCGAGGAGAGGGCTTTCAACCCGCGACTGCAGGTCAAGTCCGCCGACGAATATGTCGAGTTGATGAGAAACCTGAAACTGCCGAACCCGAAGATGATGGATGTGGCGGTGCCTGCCAACATCCACGTAGGGTTGCATCAGGAGGAGGTGGCGCGTCGAGGCTGGTCGCTTTCCGCGGAAGAAGCGGTCGCCGTGTTGGGACGTGCGGACATTGCGCTGATTGACCTGCGCGAGCAGGGCGAGCGCGATCGGCACGGCGCGATTCCGGGTTCGCTGCACGTCCCGTATACGGCGTTGCAGGAGCAGCTCGGGGCGGGGGAATTCTTGAGCGAACTCGCAAAATCCGCAAACAAACAACTGCTGTTCTATTGCGCTTTCGGCGAACGCTCGGCCATGGCGGTGCAGGCGGCTCAAGACGCCGGACTGACTTCGGCGCGTCACGTCAGCGGCGGTATTGGCGCATGGAAGAAAGCCTCGCTTCCGTTGACGCACTAAACCAAGATGGCGTCCGTTGGCCTCTCGTTCCAGCCCTCCGACCGCGAGCGCCCGATTTCATATACCAGGACTGGATGATCTGAACCGATCATCGCCCAGCGCGAAGCGCGCTCGCGCCCATGCGCGGAATGGACGCGACGAGTTCGAGCTCAACGAGAAACGGTATTACGTCTTCCGCGCGCGTGATCGCCCGATCATTGGCGGCCCTCAAGCCGCGCCTTGAGCCCGCTGCGCCTCCCTCACATCTGCTCGACGGCCTTCACCTCGGGCAGGAAGTGGCGAAACAGGTTTTCGATGCCGTGCTTCAGCGTCGCCGTCGAGGACGGACAGCCGGAGCAGGCGCCCTTCATGCCGAGAAAAACGACGCCGTCGCGAAAGCCCTTGAAGATGATGTCGCCGCCGTCGCCGGCCACCGCTGGGCGCACCCGAGTTTCGATCAGGTCCTTGATCGTGTCGACGATCTCCTGATCCGCCGCGTCATAAAACTCGTCTGTTGCGACCGCGTCGCCCGACAGGGCCGGCGCGCCGGAGAGGAAGAACTCGGTGACGACGCCGAGCACCGCCGGGCGCAGATGCGACCATTCGCCCTCGCTCTTGGTGACGGAAATGAAGTCAGGCGCGAGGAACACGCCGCGCACGCCTGGCACCGCCATCAGCGCCTTGGCGAGCGGCGACCGTTCGGCCTCGGCGGCGGTGGTCGCCTCGAACGTGCCCTCTTCGAGCACCGGCCGGCCAGGCAGGAATTTCAAGGTGGCGGGATTCGGCGTCGGCTCGGTCTGGATGAACATGGACGTCCTCTGAGGCTTAACCCGACAGATAAGCGTCGCCGCGCCTCCGCGCAACCGGAGCCGAAGGCGGCTCGCGCCGCCTTCGGCTAAATCAGGGGAGGATTAGGCGTCCTTTGGCGCGAACAGAACGCACCAGCCGTTGGGCGTGATGTCGCCCGCGACCGACTTGCAGGTTCCGTTCGCGTCCGCGGACGCGCCGGGGATGAACAGCTTGCAGCCGCTGCAATGTTTGCCGTCGTTCGGCGAAGTCTGGTATTTGACCGCTTTCTGCGGAATCGCGCCGGCGTCCGCGCGGGTTGCAACGATCAGACTGGAAGCCGCCGCCGCCACCGTCGTAAGGAGGACGCGTCGGGACAGAGTTTGCGAATTCGCCATAAACTTCCTCGCCTATCTATGTTTCGCCCCCGACCGGTCCGGGATCGGAGCGGCCGGCCGAGCCCCGGGGCGTTCGGACTCGAACTGTCAACGCGACACGACAATATTCGTTTCGTCTCGGCGCGCCTGCTGACGCGGATTTTCTAGCTTTGACTGCGGGCGCCTGCAAGTGCGGCGTCTAACGCCGCGACCGATCGCGGGGATTCGGCGTTGGATTGTTGACAAGCCGACGCGACACCGAGGCGCGGGCTGTTGACGCAACCGCAGCGCTGCGTCTTTTCTCGCCGCATGGTAGAGGGCGGGTTATGGGCGTGGCGCAACGGTTCTTCGCGGCGTTCGGCTTCGTTGCGGCGCTCGTCGTCGGGACCCCGGCGAACGCCGAGGCGGACGGAGAACTCCGTAATCGGCTCGATCTGTTCGCTGATCGATTCCTCGGCTCTGGCGCAATCGCTGCCGGTGGCGTTTTTGACTCGCCTCATCTGGCAGGAGAGCAATTTCCAGTCCGGCGCCGTCAGCCCCGCCGGCGCTCGCGGCATCGCGCAATTCATGCCGGGCACCGCGAGCGCGCGCGGACTGGCCGATCCCTTCGATCCCGAAGCGGCGATCCCCAAGGCGGCGGCGCTGCTGGCCGAACTGCGCAACCAGTTCGGCAATCTCGGCCTCGCCGCCGCCGCCTATAACGCCGGCCCCGGCCGCGTCGCCGGTTATGTCGCGGGGCAAGAGGATCTGCCCGCCGAGACCCAGGATTACGTCGCCATCGTCACCGGGCATCCCGCTGAGGAATGGCGGGGCAAGGATGCGGCCAAGCTGACGGACGAAACGGTTTTCCCCGACGCCTCCTGCGTGCAGATCGTCGCCAAGTTCCGCGTCGCCGAGCCGACGCTGTTTGCCCATTCCTCGTTCTGGGCGCCGTGGGGCGCGCAGATTTCCGGTTCCTTCAACAAGTCGGCGGCGCTGCGCCAGTACGAACGCGCCAAGGCGGCCTATGCCGCCATTCTCGGCGGCGTGCAGCCGATGGTGCTGGCGGGACGGCTGCGCAGCCGCGGCTTCCGTCCCTACTACCGCGTCCGCGCCCCGGCGCAGACGCGCCTGGAGGCCGAACAGATGTGCGCGAAACTGGAGCGGGTCGGCGGCGCCTGCGTGGTGCTGCGCTCAAGCTGAACAGGTCACAAAAGATCGGGGCGGCTCGCGAGCAGATAGGAGCGATAGGTGTCGGGACCGGCGGCGAAGGGATCGCGGAAGCGCGCGCGCAATTCCGGGTCGCCGCGGTAGAGCCGGCGCGCCATGCCGGCGATCGGGGCGCCGTCGTCGAAACGGTCGTAAGCCCATGCGCCGATCGGCGCGGCGCCCGCGGCGGCGAGCGCACGTTTGTAGAACGCGTTAAGCTCATAGGGGGCCAGCCGCCGCCCGGCATAGCGCTCGGTCAAGATGGCGCCGTCGCCATAGGGGTTGGCGAAATTGTAGAATTTGAGCGGAAAGCGGCCATTGACGAGGATCCGCCCGTCGGCGGCGATCTCGATCTCGCGCCGGCTCAGGTTCCAACTGGCGACATGGCAGCCGGGGTCGCGCAACACTTCGACGCCGTCGAACAAAGCGGGCGCGAGATCGAAATATTTCTGGTCGTTGAACACCGCGGCGCCGTCGTAGGCGGCGCCGTCGAGGCGCGCCGCCCACCAGCGCGCGAGCGCCCGTCCCGCCGCGTCGTTGCGCACCCCGACAAAACTGAGATTGTAGACGCCGTAGCGCAACGCCAGCGCTTCGTTGTCGGCGATCGCCTGCACGCCTTCGTTGGGCTCGATCTGATGCGGCGTCAACAAGATCGAAGCCGCGTCGAGCCGCCGCTCGATGTCGGAGAGATCGTCGAACACGGCGATGTCGGGGCCGAAAAAGAAAACTTTTTCCGCGCCGTCGGCGAGCAGGCGCACGAGCGCGCGCCCTTTCACCGCCGCCGCGGCCTCGGCGGCGTCGTGCTTGAAAACAAACGGCCGCCAGTCTTCGCCGTAAAGCGCCTCGGCTTCGAGAACCCCGTCGAAGGCGCGCCGCCATGTCTCCGCTTCGGCGTCGGAAGGCGCGCGGTCGACGAGGAGGCCGAAAATCCGCCATTCCGGGCGCCACCGCTTGAGCCCGCGCGCGAGCGTCAGCGCGCGGCCGAAGTCGGCGTAGGTGAAACTCGTGAATGCGATGACGCCGCCCGGCACGCTTCGCCCCTTATCCGATCGGCGCCGTCGCGCCGGGCTGCAGCCGCACGGCGTGGATCGGCCGAGGAAAGCGGGCGCGCTCGCGCGCATAGGCGATTGTCCGGCCGCTGACGAAGAAATCGACGATCTCGTCGTCGGAGGCGAACACGCGGCCGCGCTGCAGTCGTTCGACGAGTTCGGCGGGATGGCCGCTGTGAGCGAGCGTCACGAGATCGGCGCCGGCCGCCAGCGCCTCCAACGCGGCCAGCGAGAACGGCTCGGGACTGGCGCTTGCGACCACGACGAGATCGATGCGCCGTTCGATCATCAGATCGCGCGCGGACGCCGCGGTCTCGACGGTGAATAGATTTCGGCTCGGCCGCAGCGCTTCCGGCGGCGCGAATTGGTGGAAGGCGTAGGCCGCCAATTCGCCACACGCCTCCAAGATGCGCTCGAACGTCAGCCAGCCGGCGTCGAACGAGGGGGCGCCGAGAAACGCCACGCGCACCGGCCGCCCCTCTGCGCCGATTTCGCCGATCTCCGCCGCGCCCGTCGGCGCTGCCGGCGGCTCCAGCGTCGCCGGCGCCGCGACGATCAACGACTCGTGCGGCAAGTCGGTCGCGCCGCGCCACAGCGCCAGCGCCGCCTCGGACGGCGCCACGACCGTAAAGCGGCAGCGCTCGAACAGTCGCCGCGCCGCCGCCAGATGCGCCCGCCGCGCCTCGCCGTGAACGCAAATCGCGCAGGCCTGAGACTCCGCTGGCGGCGCGCCGCAAAAGGCGACGTCGTTGCGCAGCAAGCGCGGGCTCGTGCACAGCGAGGAGAAATCGTTGAGCTGGAACAGCCGCGTTTGCGGCGCGAGCGCGGCTTCGACCGCCAAGAGACCTTCGACCGAGGCGCCGAGAACGCCGCGCACGATGAAGGCGCGGCGCGCGGGCAGGGCGTCCCGCAGACTATCGAACGCCTTGGCGATTTCGGCGTCGGTGGCGACGCCGAGGGTTTCACCGTCGAGCGCCAGCCGCGTCTGCGACCACGCCGCCGGCATGGAGGTCAGCGTCTGGCCGCCGCGGACTGGCGAGGCTTGCAACGTCAGCAGGCCGCGCGCGCCGAGAGCACGGGTCTCCTCCGCCAGCCAGGGCTCGGCGAAACCCAGCGGCTCGACGCCATAGACGAGGCCCTGCGTTCCGGCCAATCGCGGCGCGAGGCGCGCCGCCAGATTCCTCCGCGCGGAGCCGGGGCTGGTCCGCGGCCTCGACTTGCCGCGCTTCGGGAGGGACGAGACTGTCGAGGATCGCCCGCTCGGCGGCGCGTGGCCGCCGTGGGGCGCGGCCCTCGGCGCGACCCCGGAAAATGAAGTGCCAGAACGGATTGTCGCCCGAAGCGAGCACGTCGGGGTTGCTCGCCAAGTAATAAGCGGTGTCGAACCAAGCCGCCGGATTGCGCAGACGGCGCCAGCCGAAGAAGTTGAAATGTTCGAGCTCGTCGAGGCCCGAGGCTTCGAAGTCCGGATTCTCGAAGGCGTAATAGGCGTAGTCGAAGTGGGGCGCGCAACAGAGTCAGCCGGCCGTCACGATAGAGGCGCGCGCGGGAAACGGCGCGGCGCGCCTTCGGCGCGCCGTAACGGCCTTCCGCGACAGCGGCCTCATACGCGGCCTGGATGAGCCTGGTCCGCAGTTCCGGAGGCGGCCCGATCACCCTCTGCACCCTTTACTGAAGCCAGACGCGCCCGGCCGATCGTTTACATATCACCATTCGCCGCTTTTGCGCGAACGTTACGCCAGAAGCTGGCGAAACGAATGCGCGGGATAGACGCCGAGGATGCGCACTTCGCGCGAGAAGAACGCCAGTTCCTCCAGAGCGCGGGCGACCGGCGCGTCCTCGGGGTGGCCGTCGACGTCGGCCAGGAATTGCGTGGCGGTGAACTCGCCGTCGACCATGTAGCTTTCGAGCTTGGTCATGTTGACGCTATTGGTGGCGAAGCCGCCGAGCGCCTTGTAGAGCGCGGCGGGCACGTTGCGGACGCGAAAAACAAAAGTGGTCGACGACCGGGCCATTTCCCGGCGGCGCCCATTTCGGCGTTTTGGAGAGCACGACGAATCGCGTCGTATTGTGCGCCTCGTCCTCGACGTCGTCGCGCAAGGTTTGCAGACCGTAGATCTCGCCGGCCAGGCTCGTGGCGAGCGAAGCGCGGCTGGGGTCGCCGGCTTCCGCGACTTCTCGCGCCGACCCCGCCGTGTCGCCGGCGACGACCGGCTTCAGCCCCAGTTCGCGGATGATCTTGCGGCACTGGCCGAGCGCGTGGACGTGGCTGTGCACGCTGCGCAAATCCGACACCTTGCGCGCCGGGCAGCGCGAGCAGCTGGAAATGGATCGGCAAGAAGGTTTCGCCGATGATGTGCAGGTTCGAAGCCGGCAAGCAGATTGTGAATGTCGGCGACGCGGCCGGCGATCGAGTTCTCGATCGGGATCATGCCGAGGTCGGCGGCGCCGTCGTTGAGCGCGGCGAACGCGTCCTCGAACGTCGCGCACGGCAGCGGCTCGTGGTCGGGGAAGTTTTCGGCGCAGGCGATATGCGAATTCGCGCCCGGCTCGCCCTGATAGGCGATTTTCTTTTGGCTCATATTTTTTCCTCTAAGGCGCCAGAAGCGCGCGGGCGCGGGCGAGATCGTCCGCGGTGTCGACGCCAAGCGGAACGACGTCGACGAGCGCGATGTCGATCCGCATCCCGGCTTCGAGCGCGCGCAATTGTTCGAGCCGCTCGCGAATCTCCAGCGGCGAGGGGGGTAAGCGGACAAACCGCTCCAGGCTCTCGCGCGCATAGGCGTAGAGGCCGATGTGGTGCAACAGCTCCCCCGGCCCCCAGGGCGCCGTCGCGCGGGTAAAGTAGAGCGCGCGCAGGCGCCGATCTGCGATCGGCGTGCCGATCGCCTTGACGACGTTGGGATCGTCGCGCTCCTCGGCGTCGCCGGATCGGGGCCGCCAAGGTGACGATGTCGGCGCGCCCAAGCGCCGCGGCGGCGCGCACCGCCTCCGGGGCGATGGTGGGCAGGTCGCCTTGCAGATTGACGACCGTGTCGTGGCGCCGATCCGGGTCCAGCCGGGCGAGCGCCTCGGCGATTCGGTCCGTCCCCGAGGGGTGATCGGGCCGCGTCAAAATGGCGCGCCCGCCGGCCGCCTCCACCGCGGCGACGATCGCGGGATCGTCGGCGGCGACGACCACGGGACCGACGTCGGCCTCCCGCGCCCGCCGCCAGACATGAACAATCATCGGCGCGCCGTGGATGTCGGCGAGCGGTTTCAGCGGCAGCCGGGTCGAGGACAAGCGCGCGGGAATGAGGACGATGGGACGCAATTTGAGGCAGCTTGGGCGTTAGGGAAGGCGCTTATACGTGTTGCCAAGCCGCGGGCAAAGCGGCTAATCAGCGCGACGGAGGCGTCCAACGGGGGGCGCGGAACTTGGAGTTTCGACGACGTGTCTTCCGCCGGGATCACCACGACCGACGCCAACAAGACCGCGCTTGCGATCATGGCCGTGCTTTTGCTGACGATGGGCCTCGGCGTGTTCTCCAACGCGCTTTACGCCCCCGATGTCGCGGAGAAGCCGGGCTACCCGCTGCCGTCGGGCGTAGCGAAGACGGCGACGGCCGCGGGGCCGGCGGAGACGCCGTTGCCGGTTCTGCTCGCCAAGGCCGATGAGAAGAAAGGCGAGGCGGACACCAAGGTCTGCCAATCCTGTCACAATTTTGAGAAGGGCGGCGCCGCCAAGGTCGGGCCGCCGCTTTACGGCGTCGTCGGCCGGCCGAAAGGGTCGGTCCCAGGCTTCGCCTATTCCGACGGCATGAAGGCCATGGGCGGGATCTGGACCTACGAAGATCTATACAAGTTCCTCACCAAACCGTCGGCCTATGTTTCCGGCACCAAGATGACCTATCCCGGCGAGCCCGACGATCAGAAGCGCGCCGACATCGAGGCCTATCTGCAGAAGGACGAGGATACGCCCGTGCCGTTCCCGAAGGAGGCGGCGCCTGCGGCCGCCCCCGCGGCGAAGGCGGCTCCGGCGGCTGCCCCGGCGCCGGTGAAGAAGTGACGGGATGGGCGCGTCGCTCATCCTGACGCGCGAAGAACAGCCTGACCCCGAGACCGTGCGCGTCTTCGGCGACGGGCTTAGCGCCTACAACGCCGCCTTCTTTCCCGGCGCGGACTGGTCGCCTCACTGGCTGATCGGGCGCAACGACGCCGGCGAGGTCAGCGCGGGCTGCCGGTTCGTGTTTGAGATGGATTGGGTGTTCGTCAGCTGGATGTGGGTTGCAGAACCTTTTCGTCGCGACGGCGAGGGGACGCGGCTCATGCGAACCGTCGAGGCTGAGGCGCGCGAGCGGGGCTGCCACGGCGCCTATCTCGACACGTTCAGCTTCCAGGCGCCGGAATTCTACGCCAAGCTCGGCTATCGGGAGTTTGGCCGCATCGCCGATTTTCCGACCGGCTTCGACCGCATCTGGCTGATGAAGCGGTTTGCGGGAGCGGAACCTTCGTGATCAACTATTTCCTGCTGGCGGCGGCGATCGTCGCCGAGGTCGCGGCGACCACCGCGCTCGCCCGCTCCGACGGCTTCACCCGCCTCGCGCCCAGCGTGGTCGTGGCGCTTGGCTATGGCGCGGCGTTTTATTTGCTCTCGCTGGTGTTGAGGACCATGCCGACCGGCGTCGTCTACGGCCTGTGGTCGGGCCTGGGCATTGTTCTGATAACGCTTGTCGCCTGGATCTGGGGACGCCAGCCGCTCGATATTCCCGCCGTCATCGGGCTGGTGATGATCGCCGCCGGGGTGATGACGATCAATCTGTTCTCCAAGGCCGGCGGTCACTGACATGGCGCTGACCCTCCGGCCGGCGAAGCCCGGCGAGGCCGGTCTCGTCCTGTCGTTGATCCGCGAACTCGCGCAATATGAGAAGCTCGCCGACGAGGTCGACGCCAACGAGGCGATGGTCGAGGCGGCGCTGTTCGGGCCGGGGGCGACGACGCGCTGCGACATCGCGGAGTGGAGCGGCGAGGTCGCCGGACAGGCCATTTGGTTCACCCATTTTTCCACCTTTCGCGGCCGCAACAGCCTCTATCTCGAGGACCTGTTCGTGCGTCCGGCGTTCCGGGGGCGCGGAATCGGCAAGGCGCTGCTGGCGCGGCTCGCGCGCGAATGCGTCGAGCGCGGCTGGCCGCAAATGGAATGGGTCGTGCTCGACTGGAACCAGCCCGCCATCGAATTCTATCGCTCGCTCGGCGCCGATCTCGCGGATGATTGGCGCGTGTGTCGACTCGACGGCGCTGCGCTCGCGGCTTTGGCTGGGGGCGGTTGAACGACGCGCGCCGACGTGATTGGGTCGCGTCCGGAGACGTCGCCCATGGAAACCAAGCCGCCGCTGCCGCCGTTCACCGAAGAGACGGCTGTCCAAAAAGTCCGTATGGCCGAGGACGCCTGGAACAGCCGCGACCCCGCGCGCGTCGCCCAGGTCTATACGCTCGACACGGTTTGGCGGAACCGCGCCGAATTCCCGGTCGGCCGCGAGGAGGTCAAGCAGTTCCTGACGCGCAAATGGGCGCGCGAGTTGGATTATCGGCTCATCAAGGAACTGTGGGCGTTCCGCGAGGCGCGCATCGCGGTGCGTTTCGCCTACGAGTGGCGCGACGACAGCGGCTCCTGGTTTCGCTCCTACGGCAACGAGAACTGGGAGTTCGAACCGAGCGGCCTGATGCGGCGCCGGTTCGCCAGCATCAACGATCTGCCGATCGCGGAAGGCGCAACGGCTGTTCCGCTGGCCGCTCGGCCGGCGGCCGGACGACCATGCGGGATTGAGCGAATTGGGGCTCTAGGCCCGCTTGCCCTTCACCCCGTTTCCGCGTCATATCGCGCGCAAACCCGTGGGGAGGATATGATGGATCTCGGCGTCACCGACAAAGTTCGCCCGCTCATCAGCGCCGTGCGCGCCATGGTGCGCGACGAGATCATGCCGATGGAGCACGCCTATGAAGCCGAAATCGGCAAGGGCGGCGACCGCTTCGCCTATACCGCCGCGGATGACCGAGATCATGGAGGGCCTCAAGGCCAAGGCCCGCGCGAAGGGCCTGTGGAATTTCTGGCTCACCGGCTCGGACAAAGGCTACGGCCTCTCAACCGTCGAATACGCTTATATCGCCGAGGAGATGGGCTGGTCGGCGATCGCCTCGGAAGTGTTCAACTGCTCGGCGCCCGACACCGGCAACATGGAGGTGATCGAGCGATACGGCAGCCCCGAGCAGAAGGCGCGCTGGCTGCCCGATCTGCTCGACGGCAAGACCCGCTCGGCCTATCTGATGACCGAGCCCGGCGTCGCCTCCTCCGACGCCACCAATATCGCGATGGACGCGAAGCTCGACGGCGATCATTGGGTTTTCAACGGCGAGAAATGGTGGTCCTCCGGCGCCGGCGATCCCCGCTGTAAGCTGTATGTGACGATGGCGGTGACGGACGCCGCCGCGCCGAAGCATGCGCGCCACTCGATGTTCTTCGTGCCCGCCGACACGCCCGGCATCACCAAATTGCGCGCCATGACTGTCTATGGCTCCGACGACGCGCCGCACGGCCATCTGCACATCAGATTCGAGAACGTGCGCATCCCAGAGACGCGCTGATTCTCGGGCGCGGCAAGGGCTTTGAGATCGCGCAAGGCCGGCTCGGCCCGGGGCGAATTCATCATTGCATGCGCGCCATCGGCCAGGCCGAGCGGGCTTTGGAGGCGATGTGCCGCCGCGCCGTCGCGCGCGAGGCGTTCGGGCGGAAGCTCATTGAGTTGGGCGCCAACCGCGACATCATTGCGGAAGCGCGCATGAGCATCGAGATGGCGCGGCTGCTGTGCCTGAAGGCCGCCTGGGCGATGGACACGATGGGCAACCGCGCGGCGGCGCCGTTGATCTCGCAGATCAAGGTGGTGGCGCCGCGGGTCGCGCTGGAGGTGATCGACCAGGCCGTGCAGATGCACGGCGGCGCGGGCGTCAGCCAGGATTTCCCGCTCGCCCGGATGTGGACCGGCGTGCGCACGCTGCGGCTCGCCGACGGCCCCGACGCCGTGCACCGGCGCGTCATCTCCAAGGCGGAACTGAAGCGCTACAGCAACGAGGGCGGCGCGGCGTGACCGAATTTCCCGAGGATACAAGCGGGCTCGACTTGTGGGCTAGCGCCCATGTCGAGGGCTACAAGGGGCCGTCGAAAGCGATCAAATATCCGACCGGCCAGTCGAACCCGACTTACAAGATCGAGACCCCGAGCCAAGCCTATGTCCTGCGCTGCAAGCCGCCAGGCAAACTGCTGAAAAGCGCGCATATGGTGGAGCGCGAGTTCCGCGTCTTGCGGGGGCTGGAGACGGCCGGCTTTCCCGCGCCCAGGGCGCTCGCCTTGTGCGAGGACGATAGCGTCGCGGGCTCGGTGTTCTATCTGATGGCTCATATCGACGGCCGCATCTTCTGGGACCCCGGCCTCGCCGGCTCCTCGCGCGGCGAGCGCGCCGCGATCTACGACGCAATGAACGCAGGCTTGGCTCAACTTCACCAGATCGACATCGCCGCGGCCGGGCTTTCTGACTTCGGCAAGCCAGGCAATTATTTCGGTCGCCAGACGCAGCGCTGGACCGAGCAATATCGCGCCAGCGAGACCGTGAAAATCCCCGAAATGGACCGGCTCATCGACTGGCTCGCGGCCAACATGCCGCCGGACGACGGCCGGGCGTCGCTTGTGCATGGCGATTTCCGCATCGACAATATGATTTTCGCCCCGGAGGCGCCGCGCCTGCTAGCCGTGCTCGATTGGGAACTCTCTACGGTTGGCCATCCGTTCGCCGATCTCGCTTACCAGTGCATGCAATGGCGACTGCCGAACGCCGGCGATTTCCGCGGGCTTGCCGGCCTCGACCGGGCGGCGCTGGGGATTCCCTCGGACGAAGACTATATCGCGGCCTATTGCCGGCGCACCGGAATAGGCGGCGTGTCGCACTGGCCGTTCCTCATCGCCTTCAGCTTCTTCCGGATCGCCGCGATCTCGCAAGGGGTTTACAAGCGGGCGCTTGACGGCAACGCCTCCAACCCCGAACGCGGGATCAAGATGGGCGCCGCGGTGCCGCTGATGGCGGAACTGGCGATGGCGGAAGCCGCGCGGGGCTGACGCCGTTCGGTCACAATGGCTCTCGCGCGTGCGGCCCGGCTTCCGGCTAAACGAGGCTCGCGGCGATCTCGGCGGCGATGAAGCGCGCGTAGATCGAGACGGCGGGCAGGCCCATCAGTTCGCCGAAGGTCCCGCGCGCCAACGGACCCGCGACGAACAGGGACGGATTCGCGCGACCGTCGGCGCCGATGGCGCGTCCGTCGCGCGAGGTCGTCAGGCCAAGCCCGCAATCGTCGGGCGTCACCGCGCCGGCGTCGCGCAGGCCCCTGAGATAGGTTTCAGCGCCCAAAATATCGGCGTGGGCGGGGCCGGTGGCGAGGGCGATGCGGTCGAACCGCTCGAAGCCGGCGCCGAGATCGACGTCGAAACCGCGAGCGTCGGCTCGAACCTCGCGCAGCCGCGCTTTGCGGAGTTTTAGCGAGCCGTCAGCGAGCTTGGCGTCCACCAGCGCCTCGACCTGAGGGGCGATGCGGAAGCGGTGGACGTCCCAATAGGGCCGCACGTGGCGCACGAGACGGCGGCGCGCCGCCGGATCGAGCGCCGCCCAGATGTCCTGACCCTGCAAACGCGCCGCCTCCAGCGTCGGGCGCCAGTCGCGTCCTTCCGCCTCGGCCGTGCGAATTGTCTTGCGCACGCGCGCCAGCAGACCGCTCGCGGATCGTGCGGGCGGAGACACGAAATCGCCCTCCGCCGGAAGCGGCGTCCGGGAATGCCCGCGCGAGCGCAAGCCGCGGCGCGCGATCATGACGATCTCGCCGTCGTGCCCCTGCGCGTCGAGCGCGGCGACGATATCGGCGGCGGTGAGCCCGGCGCCGACGATCAGCAGCCTCTCGTTGCGCCCAATCCGGCCAAGCGCGCCGGGCGCAAGCGCGTCGGCGACGAGGCGGGGATGAGAAGCGAAGTCGGCGAGTTCGCGTGGGACGCTTGGCGCCGGGTGCGTGGTGGCTATCGCCGCCACGGCGGCCGAAAACTGCGCTCCCCGGCGCGTCGCCACTCGCCAGCCCGCGCCCTCGCGGGCAACCGACGTCGCTTCGTCGCGAACGTGCCGAATTGCGCCGCTGGCGAGATGCGGCGCCAGCCTGTCGGCGACGTAGCGCCCGAAGGCGGCGCGAGCGGGAAACGCCTCGCCGCCGATGCGCGCCGAGGGGTCGGCGTCCAGCAGGCCCGAGGCTTCGAGCCAGCGAGCGAAGTCGCCCTCGTCGTCGGGCAGGAGCGACATGCGCGAGGCCGGCACGTTGATGCGGTGGGCGGGGTCGGGATCGTCGTAAGCGAGACCACCGCCGAGATTTGCGCGGGGCTCGAACACAAGGATGTCCGCGGCCGCGCCCGCCTCGGCCAAATGATAGGCGACCGCCGCGCCCGTAAAACCGCCGCCGATGAGGGCGACCGTCGGCCTCAACGACGAAGGCCGAGCGCGCGGATCGCGTTCTCCTTCAGGATCAGCGGCCGGACTTCCGGCTTGAACGCGGCCTTCTCGAAATCGGCGATCCAACGGTCGGGGCTGATCAGCGGAAAATCCGAGCCGAACAGCATTTTTTCGCGCAATTGGCTGTTGGCGTATTGGATGATCTGCGGCGGGAAATATTTGGGCATCCAGCCGCTGAGGTCGATGTAGACGTTCGACTTGTGCAGCGCGATCGAAAGCGCCTCGTCGGTCCAGGGCCACGACGGATGCGCCATGATGATCGTCATGTCGGGGAAATCGACGGCGACGTCGTCGACGTGGATCGGCTGCGAATATTTCAGTCTGAGGCCGCCGCCGCCGCGCATGCCCGTGCCCATGCCGGAATGGCCGGTGTGGAAGATCGCCGGCATTTTGTGCTCGGCGATCACCTCGTAGAGCTTGTAGGCCATGCGGTCGTTGGGGAAGAAGCCTTGGCAGGTCGGATGGAACTTGAAGCCCTTGACGACCCCGCCTCCGATCAGGTCGCGCGCCTCGCGCACGCCCAGATTGCCCTTGTGCGGGTCGATGGAGGCGAAGGCGATCATGATGTCGGCGTTGTCGCGGGCGGCGTCGCGATCTCCTCGTTGGGGATGCGGCGGTTGCCGACCTGGAACTCGCAATCGACGGTGAACATGACGAGGCCGATTTTCTTCGTCGCGATAGAAGGCGATGGTTTCGGCGATGGTCGGGCGCTTGCCGACCTTGAAATATTTGCTGGCCGCGTCTCGAACGGCTCCCAGAACGGGTCCGTGCCGGCTGCCGGCAGGAGACTTCGGCGTGGGTGTGGACGTCGATGGCGACGAGATCGTCGATGTTCATGGGCGCGCCTCCGAGGCGGCGAGGGTAGCGCGGGGAGGGGAGGGGCGCAAATGGTTGTCGGCTATAACTTTATGCGGAGCCGAGCGTTGAGAGTTGGGATTGATTTGCTGAGGCGAAATCGGCCCGAGGTTCGGCGTCGTTTCGCCGAGCAAAGGGAGCAGAAGTACGCCTGCTTCTTTCCAGCGTGGCGCTTTTTGAACTGCGGTTCGGTGTGTTTCTCGGCGCTCGACAAGAAGAGAACTCTCGCATGCTGGACGTTATGTTGGCCGACGGCGTCGAGATCGTTCCCTTCAACGCGGACGATGCGCGTAACGCGGGCGAAATTTGCGCTTGGCTACGCCGCACTGGCAGCGATATCGGCCCTATGACCTACTGATCGCCGCGCAGGCGCGCCGACGGGGCGTGACATTGGTTACGCACAATCTCAGAGAGTTCGGATGCGTGCCGGGCCTTACCGCGGTGGATTGGGCGGCGTGACTCGATATGTACGTGCGACCGCCGCGCGCGGGGACTTTTTGCGGCGCTAACGTGCGCCGCTTCCCCGTCGGCTCCGTCTTGCGCTATGACCATTCAAACTTTCAGAGGGAGGGTTGACCGGTGGCTGACGAAGAACCCATTGTCGAACCCGACCTCGCCATCGTCGATCCGCACCATCACCTCTGGGATTGGAGATCGCGGGTGGCCGAAGCGCCGCCGCCGACCCACGAATTCCAAAAAGTCTATCGCATCACCCCGCGCTATCTGCTCGACGAGCTGCTCGCCGATTTGAACTCGGGCCACCGGGTGACGGCGACGGTCTATATCGAGTGCCGCTCGATGTATCGGGCCGACGGTCCCTCGGAGATGAAGCCGGTAGGCGAGACCGAATTCGTCAATGGCGTGGCGGCGATGAGCGCCTCCGGCCTCTATGGCGCGGCGCGCGCCTGCGCAGGCATTGTCGGGCATGTCGACCTGACGCTCGGCGATGGCGCGGCGGACGTGCTGGAGGCGCATCTCGCCCGGGCGCCGGATCGGTTCCGCGGCGTTCGCCATTCCGCGTCCTGGGACGCGGACCCCCAGGTGCTGGGGCCGCTCAACTTCCGCCCCCGCGGCCTTTTGCTGGACACTGCCTTCCGCCACGGCTTCGCGCATTTGGCGCGTCTCGGCCTCTCTTTCGAGGCGTGGGTTCTGGAGCCGCAACTGCCGGAGGCGCTTTCGCTGGCGCGCGCCTTTCCCGATACGACGATTGTGCTCGATCACGTCGGCACGCCGCTGGGCCTCGCCGCCTACGCCGGCCGGCGCGGGGAGCGCTTTGAAGTCTGGCGCCAGAACATTCGCGCGCTGGCGGCGGCCGAAAATGTGGTCGTTAAGCTCGGCGGCCTCGGCATGCCGTTCTGCGGCTTCGACGTCCCGGACGAGCCCGCCCGATCCGAGCGGCTGGCGGCGCTCTGGCGGCCCTATATCGAGACGTGCATCGAGGCGTTCGGGGTCGAACGCTGCATGTTCGAGAGCAACTTTCCGGTCGACCGCTATACTTGCAGCTACCGCGTGTTGTGGAACGCGCTGAAACGGACCGTGGCGGGGGCGTCGGCGGCTGAGAAGGAGGCGCTATTCAGCGGCGTCGCGCGCCGGGTCTATCGGCTCGCCATTTAGGTGCGCACAACAAAACGCCCCGCCGCCCCGCTAGCCTCTTCCGCCCTGCGGCCCCCCTCCCTACATTCCGATCAAAGCCGCGTGATCCGCGGCCAATCGCGGACGGCGCCTCGGTCGCTTCGGGGCCAGGCGCCGGGCCGAAGGGGAGATCATCCATGAACCTGGAAAAATACACGGAGCGGGCGAGGGGATTTATCCAGTCCGCGCAACAACTGGCGCTCCGGGAGAACCATCAGCAGTTCACGCCCGAGCATGTGCTGAAAGTCCTGCTCGACGACGAGCAGGGTCTCTGCGCCGGCCTCATCGACAAGGCGGGCGGCCGCTCGAAGGAGGCGCTCGCGAAGGTCGAGGCGGCCTTGGCGAAAATCCCGAAGGTGCAGGGCTCGGGCGCGGGCCAGCTTTACCTCGCCCCGACCACCGCGCGCCTGTTCGACAACGCGGAAAAACTCGCCGACAAGGCCGGCGACAGCTTCGTCACCGTCGAGCGGCTGCTGGTCGCGCTCGCTCTGGAAAAGGGCGCGGACGCCGCAAAAATTCTCGCCCAGGCCGGCGTGACGCCGCAGGCCCTCAACGGCGCGATCAACGACATCCGCAAAGGCCGCACGGCGGACTCCGCCAGCGCCGAGAACGCCTACGATGCGCTGAAGAAATACACGCGCGACCTCACCGAGGCGGCGAAAACCGGCAAGCTGGATCCCGTCATCGGCCGCGACGAGGAAATCCGCCGCACCATGCAGGTGCTCTCTCGCCGCACCAAGAATAACCCCGTGCTTATCGGCGAGCCCGGCGTCGGCAAGACCGCCATCGTCGAGGGTCTCGCGCTGCGCATCGTCAACGGCGACGTGCCGGAATCCCTGCGCGACAAGCGGCTGCTGTCGCTCGACATGGGCGACGCTGATCGCCGGCGCCAAATATCGCGGCGAGTTCGAGGAGCGGCTGAAAGCCGTGCTCAACGAGGTGACGGCGGCCGAGGGCGGCGTCATCCTGTTCATCGACGAGATGCACACCCTCGTCGGCGCCGGCAAGGCGGACGGCGCGATGGACGCCTCCAACCTGCTAAAACCCGCGCTGGCGCGCGGCGAGCTGCATTGCATCGGGGCCACCACGCTCGACGAATATCGCAAGCACGTCGAGAAGGACGCGGCGCTGGCGCGCCGTTTCCAGCCGGTGTTCGTCAGCCAGCCGACCGTCGAGGACACGATCTCTATCCTGCGCGGCCTCAAGGAAAAATACGAGGTTCATCACGGCGTCCACATCACCGATGCGGCCATCGTCGCAGCGGCGACGCTGTCGAACCGCTACATCGCCGACCGCTTCCTGCCCGACAAGGCCATCGACCTCATCGACGAGGCGGCGTCGCGCCAGCGCATGCAGGTCGAACTCCAAGCCGGAGGAACTCGACGAGCTCGACCGCCGCATCATGCAGCTCAAGATCGAACAAGAGGCTTTGCGCAAGGAGACGGATGCGGCCTCGCGCGACCGGCTGACGAAACTCTCGACCGAACTCGGCGACTTGCAGGAGAAATCCGACTCGCTGACCCAACGCTGGAAGGCGGAGAAGGACAAGGTCGGCGCCGCTCAAAAGCTCAAGGAGGAGTTGGAGGCGGCGCGCAATGCGCTCGCCCAGGCGCAGCGCAAGGGCGACTATGCCGAGGCCGGCAAGCTGACCTATGGCGTGATTCCCGATCTCGAACGCAAGCTCGCCGAAACGGAAGCCTCGCAGGGCGCCGCGCTCGTCAACGAAGCGGTGACGCCCGACAATGTCGCGCAAGTCGTGTCGCGCTGGACGGGCGTGCCCGTCGACAAGATGCTCGAAGGCGAGCGCGACAAGCTCTTGAAGATGGAGCTGGAGCTGGCCAAGCGCGTCGTTGGCCAGGCCGAGGCGGTGACGGCGGTGTCGACCGCGGTGCGGCGCGCCCGCGCCGGCTTGCAGGACCCGAACCGGCCGATCGGCTCGTTCATGTTTCTGGGACCGACGGGCGTCGGCAAGACCGAGCTGACCAAGGCGCTGGCGTCGTTCCTGTTCGATGACGACACCGCGTTGCTGCGCATCGACATGTCCGAATACATGGAGAAGCACTCGGTCTCGCGGCTGATCGGCGCGCCCCCGGGCTATGTCGGCTACGACGAAGGCGGCGCGCTGACGGAGGCGGTCAGGCGGCGGCCTTATCAGGTCGTGCTGTTCGACGAGATCGAGAAGGCGCATCCCGACGTGTTCAACGTGCTGTTGCAGGTGCTCGACGACGGGCGCTTGACGGACGGGCAGGGGCGCACGGTGGATTTTCGCAACGTGCTGATCGTGATGACGTCCAACCTCGGCTCCGACTACCTCGTCAATCAGCCGGAAGGCGAGGACACGCGGGTCGTCGAAAAGGAGGTGATGAACGTCGTGCGCGCCCACTTCCGCCCGGAATTCCTGAACCGGGTGGATGAGATCATCCTGTTCCACCGCTTGCGGCGCGAGGACATGGGGGCGATCGTCGACATCCAGTTCCGCAGGCTGGCGAAGCTGTTGGAGGAGCGGAAGATCATTGTCGACCTCGACGCCAAGGGCCGCCATTGGCTCGCCGATCGCGGCTACGATTCCGCTTATGGCGCACGTCCGCTGAAGCGGGTGATCCAGAAATGGGTGCAGGACCCGCTCGCGCAGGCGCTGCTTGCCGGTGAAATCCACGACGGGCAGACGGTCAAGATCGGCGTCGCCCAAGGTCGCCTCGCCATCGACGGCAAACCCGTTGGCGAAGCGCCCGCGGAGGCGGCCGCGGCGAAATCGCCGACGGTCGTCAACTTTACTAAGGGCGCGTGACCTCTCCCGCCGATCCCGCCGCAAAACGGCCGGATCGGCGGACTAAGGCGCATCCAAGGTCGGGGAGCCAGTTATGAATAGCTTTTTCGGCGGGTCGATTCCGACGGTCGCGGTTCGGCTGCTGGTCGTCTCGTTCGTCGTCGGGCTGCTGCTGGCGATGTTCGGCTTCGACCCCGAGACGATCTATGCGCGGTTCGTTCAGCTTTTCCGCCACATCCTGGAGTTCGGCCTCACCGACTTGCGCCATTTCGGACGGATTCTGCTGACTGGGGCGATGGTGGTGGTGCCGGTCTGGTTCGTTCTGCGACTGATGGACGCGCGACGCGCCCGCTAGTATCGGCTGGAGCCGCGGTGGGCGCGTGCCGCCCAAACACGAGACTGTGATCGGGATTGTGAAGCGGACAGCGGCGTCCCAAGTAAACTTTCGCGCGTGTCAGCCGTAACCTTTGCGGCGCGGTTGCGCTTGATGCCGAGAGGAGTTCAAAAATGCGCAAGTTCCTTCTAGGCTCGCTAATCGTGGCGTCCGCCGCTCTCGTCGGCGGAGCGCCGGCTTATGCCGGCAGCGGCGGCATGGGAGATCCCAGCACCCACATGCGCGAGATGAATGCGATCTGCGAAATGCAGCGACGCGGCGAGGGGCCGCTTTCTCCCAATATGTGCCTGGAAGATTATCCGATCGCGCCCGGCGACCAGCATCGCGCTCATTCGCAAAACTGAGCGCTTCGCGAGCCGGTCAGGGCCGACGGAGCTAAGCGGCGAGATCGGCGACGATGGTGTCCAGCAGCGGCGCGCCCATCGGCGTCACCCGGATGCGTCCGCCGGCCTCGGTAATGAAGCCGTCGGCGGCGAGCGACTGGATCTGGCTGAGGCTCAGCCGCCGCCCGCTCATGGCTTCGTAGCGGTGGACATCGATTCCCTCGCTGAGCCGTAGGCCCATCAGCAGGAACTCGTCGCTCTGCTCCTCCTGGGTCAGCGGATCGTCGCAAATGAGGCCGTGGCCCTCGATCTCGACTTGGGCGAGCCACATCTCCGGGTGTTTCTCGGTCGCTTGCGCGCGCCGCTTGGCCCCCGAGACGATCCGGCCATGCGCGCCGGGGCCGATCCCGACATAATCGCCGTAGCGCCAATAGACGAGATTGTGCCTGGATTCGGCGCCGGGGCGGGCGTGATTCGAGGTTTCATAGGCCGGCAGCCCATGTTTGCCGGCGATCTCCTGGGTGGCGTCGAACAAGGCGCGGCCTAGCTCCTCGTCCGGCAGCGCCAGCTTGCCGGCCTTCCACAGTCGTTCGAAGATGGTGTCGGGCTCGATGGTCAGTTGATACAGCGAGACATGCTCGGTCGCGAGCTTCATCGCCCGTTCGAGTTCTTCGCGCCAAGCTTTCTCGGTCTGGCCGACGCGGGCGTAGATCAAGTCGAACGACATGCGCGGAAAGATCGCTTTCGCCGTCTCCAGGGCCGCGATCGCCTCGGCGACTGAATGTCTGCGGCCGAGCGCGCGCAAATCCGCGTCGTTCAACGCCTGCACGCCGATCGAGACGCGGTTGACCCCCGCGCCCTGATAGCCGCGAAAACGCCCGGCCTCGACGCTGGTCGGATTGGCCTCCAGCGTGATTTCGGCGTTGGGCTCGATCTTCCAATGCTTGGCGATGGAATCGAGAATTGAGCCCACCGTCTTGGGCGCCATCAGCGACGGCGTGCCGCCGCCAAAAAACACCGAGCGCACTTTGCGCCCCGGCGTCAGCGCCGCGCGATGGGCGATCTCGCGGGCGAAGGCGGCGACGAACCGCGACTCGTCGGGCGCCGCCGCCCGCACGTGGCTGTTGAAGTCACAATAGGGGCATTTGGCCAGACAGAACGGCCAATGCACATAGACAGCGAACCCGGGATCGCCGAGGCCCGCCGAATCCGCGAGCGCGGCAATGGTTTCGATTCGGCTCATTGCCGTGTTATGCCAGCGCTTGACCCGCGGCGCCACCGCTTGCTTAACGCATTCTTAACGGGAGCACGGCTTCCTTAACGGGAGGATGGGTTTTGAACACCCCCTGGCGCGAGCGCCCCGATCACCGTCGCTGGCTGCAAGCCGAAGCCGACCGGCTGTTTCGCTTCTACGAGGCGGAGTCGCTCGACCCCGCGGGCGGCTTTTTCACGCTCGACGCCGTTGGCGAGCCGATCCCGGCGCAGAGCGAGCGGCCGCTGCATCAGACGAGCCGCATGGCCCATTGCGCCGCCATCGGCGTGCTGCTCGGCCGGCCCGGCGCCTATGACCTGCTCGACCACGCGATGGCCTCGCTGTGGCGGCGCCATCGCGACCCCTCGCATGGCGGCTATTTCTGGTCGTTCGACGCCGACGGACCGCGCTCGCGCGATAAACTGGCGTATGGCCACGGTTTCGTGCTGCTGGCGGGAGCGAGCGCGCTCTGCGCCGGCCATCCCGACGCCGACCGGCTCATCAACGACGTCACCGAGGTTTTGAACGCGCGCTTTTGGGAGGCGCGATACGGCGCGAGCGCCGAGGAATTCCGCGAGGATTGGACGCCGATCTCCGACTATCGCGGCCAGAACGCCAACATGCACCTGACCGAGGCGCTGATGGCGGCGTTCGAGGCGACGGGCGATGGAAATTATCTCGCCAAGGCGGAAAGCATCGCCGACCTGATCCTGCGCCGGCGCGCCGCCGCCGCCGATGGGCGGGTTCCCGAACATTATCACGCCGATTGGACGGTCGATCACGAATACCGCGGCTCCGACATGTTCCGCCCGTACGGCTACACGCCGGGACACGCGCTGGAATGGACGCGGCTCTCGCTACAACTCTGGACGCTCGGCGGACGGCGGCTGGAATGGATTCCGCAGGCCGCCGCGCGGCTGTTCGAGCAGGCGGTCGGGCAGGGGTGGGACGCGGAGCGGGGCGGCCTCTACTACACGCTGGAATATGACGGCGCCCCGCGCGTGCGCGACCGGCTGTGGTGGCCGATCTGCGAGGGCGTCGGCGCCGCGCATTTCTTGGGGCCGCACGACGCGGACGGCGTTTGCGAAACCTGGTATCGCCGCTTCTGGGATTTTGCCGCGCGGCGGCTGATCGATGCGCGGAATGGCGGGTGGCGCTGCCAACTCGACGATTCGTTGCAGCCGATTCCCGGCTATTTCGTCGGCAAGCCGGATATTTATCACGCGCTGCAAGCCTGCCTGATCCCGCTTTATGGGACGGAGGGGAGTTTGACGAAGGAGATTTTGGCGCCGACGGCAAGATGACGCCAAGAGGGCGCGCTGAAGTCGACTATCAGTGAGGCCGCGAGGCCGACATCGTCATTTCGCATTGTTTGAGGCCTGCCTATCCGGTTGCGACAGACACCCGATACAAATAGCCGAGAGCCCGATCGAGACCGCGTGGTCGAACGAATTCGACCATTTGCAGACATCCTTGCGCAGGCTTCGTCACAAGCGAACTATGCGATCTGAAAGCCCACGATCAGGTGAAGGGCGGACATGCGTCTGGAAATCAAACAGATTGAAGCCGCCGCTGGAAAGATCAATCCGATCTTCCTAAACTCGCCGCAATACGTCTGCGACAGCCTTAGCCGCGCGCTTGGTTGTCGGATCGTATTGAAGGTTGAGACGATCAATCCCATTCGCTGTTTTAAGGGGCGCGGCGTCGAGACGGCTTTGTCGGGCGCATCAATGAGGAAAGGACCCCAAAAAGTCGTCTGTGCGAGCGCGGGGAATCTGGGTCAAGCGCTCGCCTACAGTGGTCGGCTGCGAAATTTATCGGTCACCGTTGCGGCGTCGTCGAAAGCAAACCCGTCGAAAATTGAGCGGATGAAAGCGCTCGGCGCCCATGTGATCCTAGTGGATGGAGCGATTGAAGAAGCGCTGGCTGTGGCGGCGGACTTTTCGGCGCGAACCGGCGCATACTTGATAGAAGACAGCAAGAATGTCGAAACATGCGAGGGCGCAGGAACGATTGGGCTCGAGTTGGCTGCTTTGCCGTCACTTGAGGCCGTTCTAATTTCGCTCGGGGCTGGAGCGATGGCCACCGGCGTCGGCTATGCCCTGAAATGCCGTATTCCCGCGATAGAAGTCTTGACTGTCCAGCCCGCGCGGGCGCCCGGGATGACGCTGTCGTTGCGAGCAGGTCATGTGATTGACGCAGGTCCTCCTGACACCATCGCCGACGGCGTAGCTGGGCGCTACGTGCTGCCGGAAGTGTTGGAAGACCTCAGTCATGTCGCCACCGGCTCATTCCTGGTGAGCGAGGAGAGCATCAGGGACGGAATGCGCCTTATTTACCGCTGCTCGGGATTGATTGTGGAGCCGGCCGCCGCGCTCGGCATCGCAACGATCCTAGAGAATCGGGACCGGTTCCGAGGCATGACCGTTGCGACAATTCTCTGTGGCGCGAACATTTCCACTTCAGATTTTGAGAACTGGGTCATTCGGCGCGCCCGATAGCGGCTAATGGACGCTCGCCCTCGCTTAAATCATTTCACGTTCGCGCTGGCGATTTTGCGATCGGGCAAGATCGGTTTTCGTCATGTGTCACCGGCGGAACAGCGCGCTCCGCCAATTCCTCTCATGCTCACATTCGTCGGCCGCGATTGGGCGGCTACAATGGATTGGGAGAATTCGTCATGGCCGCCTATGTCACGCCGCAACCCATATGGAAGCGCAACCTCGTCGGCTTTCTGGATTGCCTGCTCTGTCTGGTCGCCTTCGCGATCCTGTTGCGTCTCGTGCCCGGCGGCGTGCACCACGCCCCGGTCGTCATTCAGACGCCGAACGGCTCCATCACCCAATATGAGCTCATTCGCTGGGATGGTTGGCGCGCGCCGGCGTTCATGATCTGGATCGTGCTCTACCACTTCGGGCTCGGCCGCACCTGCGGCACGCCGTTCCAGCGCCTTTTCGGCATGAGGCGCGCCGCTTGAGCCTCGCCGTCAGCCGACGCCCCGTCGCGCCGCCCGGAACGCGCGCGGGCTCATACCTGTCATGCGCTTGAAAAAGCGCGTGAAATAAGCGGGATCGTCGAACCCCAAATCGAAGCCGACCGCCGAGACCGGCGCGTCGAGATGCGCTAGCCGCTCCTCAGCCTCGCGGATCATTCGACGATGCACGGAGGCCATGGCGCTCGTTCCCGCATGCGCCCGCGTCATCCGGTTGAGCCTCTTGACCGAGACGCCGAGCGCCGCCGCATAGGCCGACACCGGCCAGCCGTCGCGAAAGCGCGCCTCCACCAGCGCCACGAAACGCGCAAAGCTCGCGCGGCCGGGGGTTTTGGGGCGCTCGGCGCCTGCGAGACCGGCCAAGCGCCATAGCGCCGCCTTCGCCAGCCACAGCGGCGCCGGCGAGAACGCCGCGCCGGGGTCGCCCGCTTCCGCGGCGAGATCCGCCAACAGCCCCGTCAACCGCCGCGCCGCGTCAGGCGCTTCGCGCATGGAGATGACGCGGGGCCTCGCGAACAAATCGGCGAAGGTCGAACCGGCTTCGCTTTCGCCCTCGACAAGCGCCCGTGGGTCGAAAGTCAGAACATAGCCAGTCGTCTCCGGGGAAAACGCAAACCCATGCGCGACGCCGGGGGGAATAACGATGGCCAGCGGCCCGTCTCCCGCCGCGGAGTCGGCGCCGAGCGAGGCGTTGACCGGCCCTTCGGCCACCCAAAGCACCTGATGCAGGCCCAAATGCAGATGCGAGCCGATGCGCCACTCATGTCGCCGGCTGCGCGCCGCGATGGTCTCGATGTGCAAGCTCAGGCCCATGGCGCCGGGAGCTTCGCCATAGAGCGAGAACGCTGGAATCTCGGCGGCGGCGCGGGTCATCGGGGGCGAAGCCGAGACTAGAACATTGGCGCAAAAGTGCAAGTCTGCCGCCTCCCGGCGCCCTGGCGGCCCGCACGCGCTTTGCGTACCCTATGCAAAATCCCAGGGAGGCGACATGTTCAGCTTCGACCCCTATTCTGCGCAAGTCGACGCCGATCCGTTCCCGTTCTACCGGACGTTGCGCGATGAACATCCCTGCTTCTGGAGCGAGCGAGGCCGGCATGTGGGTTCTCTCGCGCTACGACGACATCGTGCGCGCCGGCCAGGAATGGGAGACCTTTTCCTCGGCGCACGGCAACATGATGACGGAATTGCCGAACCGCGCCGGCGCGACGCTCGGCACCACCGATCCGCCGCGCCACGACCGGCTGCGCGGGCTCATCCAATACGCGTTCACCCAGCGCAATCTCGACGGCCTCGCCGAGCCGATCCGCGAAATCGCCCGCGCCGCCGCCGAGGGGCTGAAAGGGCGCCGCGAGTTCGACTATATCAACGATTTCTCGTCCAAGTTCACGGTGCGCGTGCTGTTCATGGCGCTGGGTCTGCCGCGTCGAGGACGTCACAGACACGTGCGCGACAAAGCCGTGCCGATGGTGCAGAACGACCCCGTCACCCGCGCCAAGGGCCCGGAGCATATCGCCGCCTTCGAATGGATGCGCGATTACGCCACAAGGATCATCGACATCCGGCGCCAGAACCCCGCGCAACGATCTCATCTCGCATTTCGCCCATGCCGAGATCGACGGCGACAAACTCGACGACCGCGAGGTGTTGCTCACCACCACCACGCTCATCATGGCGGGCATCGAGTTGCTCGGCGGCTTCATGATGCATGTTTGCGCTAAACCTCGCCGACTTTCCCGAGGCGCGCCGCGTCTGCGTCGCCGATCCCGACGTCATCTCGGACGCGCTCGAGGAATCCTTGCGCTTCAACACGTCGGCGCAGCGCTTCAAGCGCTGCCTGACGCGCGACCTCTCGCTGCATGGACAGACGATGAAGGCCGGCGATTTCGTCTGCCTCGCCTATGGCTCCGGCAACCGGGACGAGCGGCAGTTCCCGAACCCCGACGTCTACGACATCGCCCGCAGGCCCAGCGGCATCTCGGCTTCGGCGGCGGCGTGCACGCCTGTCTCGGCTCGGCGATCGCGCGGATAGCCATTCGGCTCGCGTTCGAGGAGTTCCACAAGGTCGTTCCCGAGTACGAGCGGGTCGCAGACCAACTCGCCGTGGATGCCGTCCTCGACCTTCCGCAGCCCGCTACACATTCGGCTCGCCGCGCAATGAGGCCCGTCAGTTGGTCCCGTAGATCACTTTCGGACCGCTGACCGCCGGCTTGTGGCCGATGTAGATGATATGCGGGCCGGGGTTGATGTGCGGCGGCGGCGGGACGAAACAATACGGCGCCGCCCCGTAGCCCGCGGGCTCGCTCGCGTCCGACGCGGGAAGCGGCGGCAGCACCGCCAGCCCGTCCGCTCCGTCCAGGTCACCCAGTCCACGATGGTAGTGACGCCAGGGGCCGTGGCCGTGTGAAGGAAAGCCGCCCGGACGCGGCCCGCCCCCGAAGTGGCCGAACGCCAGCGACGGCGTGGCGGCGGCGACGACGAGGCAAGCCAAGAGGACTGCGGACGCTTTCATGGCGTCGCTCCTTTGAAAAATGAGGCGGCCTCCTCGCCGACAGGGTTAGCAAAGCGTTAACTTCACGCCAAGTCGCAGTTGGCGGAATGGTTAACCCCGGCCGCCGGCTTGTGACGCGAGGCGCGCGCATTATAAGGTCAAGTCATGCCGACCATCGACGTCAAACCGACCAACCGCAAGCCCGGCCAGAAGCCCGAGGCCGCGAACGAGCCGTTCAAGCGGGCGCTGACCGGCTGCGCGCGCGCCATGTCGCGCCATCCCGAGCTTGAAGTCGCCTTCTCCGCCGACAAGCCCGGCCTCATTAATGGCCCCGACGGCGCCAAGGCGCGCCTGCCGGAGCCGCCGCGCAAGCCCAACGCGCGCGAGGCGGCGATTCTGCGCGGCATGGCGGATTCGATGTCGCTGCGGCTCGCCTGCCACAACGAGACGATCCACCGCCGCCACGTCCCGCAAAATCCCGCCGCCCGCGCCCTGTTCGACGCGGTCGAGCAGGCGCGCGTCGAGGCGATCGGGGCGCGGCGCATGGAAGGGCGTCGCCACCAATCTGACCGCCATGCTCGACGACCGCTATCACAAGAGCCCCGCGGCCGACGCGCGCGACCGCGACGAGGCGCCGCTGGAGGACGCCGTCGCCATGATGGTGCGCGAGCGGCTGACCGGCCTGCAGCCGCCGCCCGGCGCGAAGCGTATTGTCGACCTCTGGCGGCAGCGATCGAGGACAAGGCCGGCCCGGAGCTCGACAAGCTCGAGGGGTCGCTCGAAGACCAGCGCGCCTTCGCCAAGGCCGTGCATAAGCGTGCTTGCCTCGCTCGACATGGCCAGCGACTCCGAGGCCGAGGACGAAGAGCGCGACGACAAGGACGACGAGGACAATTCCCCAGACCAGCCCGACGACGCCGACGGCGAGGGCGAGGAGCAAGAGTCCGAGGAATTCGATGGAGATGGAGTCGCTCCGAGGATTCCGCCGACGAACTCGAAGAGGGCGCGATGGAGGCGGCCGACGCGCCTTCGGCCGAATTTCCCGAGGACAGCGACGCCGGCGAATCGGAGGAGGCGTCGGAGAACCGCCCCGCCCCTCCGGCGGCCAGGACAGGCGCGGCCCCGACTACAAGGCCTTCACGACGAAATTCGACGAGGTCGTCAACGCCGAGGATCTTTGCGACCCCGAGGAATTGCAGCGCTTGCGCGACTATCTCGACAAGCAGTTGCAGAACCTGTCGAGCGTGGTCTCGCGGCTCGCCAACCGTCTGCAGCGGCGGCTGATGGCGCAGCAGAACCGCTCCTGGGAATTCGATCTCGAGGAAGGCATGCTCGACACCGCGCGGCTGCCGCGCATCGTCATCGATCCGCAGCAGCCGCTGTCGTTCAAGCGCGAGAAGGACACGCGATTTCCGCGACACCGTGGTGACGCTGCTGATCGACAATTCCGGCTCGATGCGCGGGCGGCCGATCACGGTCGCGGCGACCTGCGCCGACATTCTCGCGCGCACGCTGGAGCGCTGCGGCGTCAAGGTCGAAATCCTCGGCTTCACCACGCGCGCCTGGAAGGGCGGGCAGTCGCGCGAGGCCTGGCTGCAGGCCGGCAAGCCCGCCAATCCCGGCCGCCTCAACGATCTCCGGCATCTCATCTACAAGTCCGCCGACGCGCCCTGGCGGCGCGCGCGGAAAAATCTCGGGCTGATGATGCGCGAGGGCCTGCTGAAGGAGAACATCGACGGCGAGGCGCTCGATTGGGCGCACCAGCGCCTGCTCGGACGCGCCGAGCAGCGCAAGATCCTGATGATGATTTCCGACGGCGCGCCGGTCGACGATTCCACGCTGTCGGTCAATTCCGGCAATTATCTCGAGCGGCATCTGCGCTACGTGATCGAGGAGATCGAGACCCGCTCGCCGGTCGAGCTGATCGCCATCGGCATCGGCCATGACGTCACCCGCTATTATCGCCGCGCGGTGACGATCGTCGACGCCGAGGAGCTAGGCGGCGCGATGACCGAGAAACTCGCGGAATTGTTCGAGGAGGCGCCGCCGCCGCGGCGGGCGCCGATGCGCCCGCGGGCGGCGTGAACGGCGGTTCCCCTGCGGAATTTGTATTGACTTTGACCCTGTTTTGTTCTACCTCTGTTCGGGTCGGGAACGGAGCGGATTTGATGTCGATTTTTGGAATTGACTACGGCTTCGCGCATCGGGCGGACACCGCGGAGACGCTTGGCGGCTTTTGCGAAGATGCGAAGGCCGATGGCGGCGACGCGGAGGCGTTCAACCGGAAATATCGGCATTGGCGCGGCCGTTCCGGCCGCTCCTACGTGTTCAGCGTCTATGCGCCGACGGAATGTCCGCCTTACGAGGATGCGGTGCTGATCGTGGCGGCGCGACGCGGCGGCGGCGTGCTGGCGCGCCTCGACCTCGGGCCGTTTCCGGAAGCTCGCCTTGCCAAGCTGCGACGCCGGTTTGCGGAACGGCTCGACGAACTGGAGTTCCAAATCCACGTGCTGGCGGCGCGCGAGGGCGAACGGCTTTCGCTGATCGACGACCTCACGCCGATGGTCGCCTGACCGGAAGCGTCAAGCTCCGCGCGCAGCGTCGCGCGCTCTCAGCGCGTCGGCGACGCGCTCGACGAGCAGATCGCGAATGCCGAGCGCTGCGAGATTGACCCAGGTGTTGAGCGCGTATTCGTAATTCGGACCCGCGGAGCCGCAGGCGCAAGCGATCGTCTCGATGGCGGCGTCAAAATCCATCGCCACATAACCCTCGTGCGCGGGATTGGCGACATAGGCGTAGGCTTGATAGCTGCCGCCTTCGCGGGTTTCGACGGTCAGCAGCGTTTCGTGATAGACCGAGGTGATGAGTTCGCGCTCGCGCAAGTATTGCATCGTCTCTGTATGCAACTCGGCGGCGACGCGATAGCCGACGCCTTCGCACTGACCGCCCGCCTCCAAGCCCAGCACGAGGCCGGGGACCTCCGGGGTGCCGCGATAGATTTGCGAGCGGATGCAATAGTTGCGGTGATAGCCGATCAGTTTCGCCGGTTCGCGGGATTTGTAGGGAAAGCCGGGGTTCCAGATCAGCGAGCCATAGGCGAAGACCCAGAAGTCGGTTTCGGCGCGGACGCCGGGTCCGTCCACCCGGTCCGGGTGGCCTAAGATCATGTGATCCTCGTCAAACTCCGCCAACATGGGTCTTCCTTAAAAGTCGCCTTTTTCCCCCGCTCAGGGAACGAGACGAAAAAACCTCCCAAATGGCAAATTTTTGGTTAACAAATTCCGTGCCAGGCTTCTATCAGCCCTCCGCATCCGCCGCACGCCGCCCGAAATCCGGCGCCGCCGTTTCCTGGCCTTGCTCGACGATGCCGCGCCGAATAGCCCTCGTGCGCGTGAACAACTCGAACAGGCCTTGTCCGTCGCCGCGGCGAATCATGCGCTGCAACGCCGTCAGATCCTCGTTGAAGCGGCCGAGCATTTCCAGCACCGCTTCCTTGTTGTTGAGAAACACGTCGCGCCACATCGTCGGATCGGAGGCGGCGATGCGGGTGAAATCGCGAAACCCGCCGGCGGAGAATTTGATCACCTCCGATCTCGTCACTTCCTCAAGATCCGCCGCCGTGCCGACGATATTGTAGGCGATGAGATGCGGCACGTGGCTGGTGATCGCCAGCACCAGATCGTGGTGCTCCGGCGTCATGATCTCGACATTGGCGCCGAGCGCCGCCCAGAACGCGCGCACCTTTTCCACCGCTCCGGGGTCCGTGCCGGGCGGCGGGGTCAGGATACACCAGCGGTTCAGGAACAGCGTGGCGAAGCCGGCGTCGGGGCCGGACTGCTCGGTGCCGGCGACCGGGTGGGCGGGCACGAAATGCACGCCCGGCGGCAGATGCGGCGCGACCGCCGCCACCACTGAGGCTTTGACGGAGCCGACATCCGAGACGATCGCGCCTGACTTCAGCGTCGGCCCCATCGCCTCGGCGATCTCCGCGTTGGCGCCGACGGGCGCGCACAGCACGATCAGGTCCGCCTCGGCCGCCGCCTCCGCGACGTCGGCGGTAAAGGACTGCCCGAGGCCCAAAACCTCGGCGCGGGCGAGCACGGCGGCGTCGCGGTCGCAGATGACGATGCGCGCTGCCGCCCCGCTGCGCGCGGCCGCGCGAGCGATCGAGGAGCCGATGAGCCCGACGCCGACGAGGGCGACCGTGCCAAACAGCGGCGCGGGCAGACGGGGCAGCGCCATCGCCTCAGTCCGCCAAGAACTGTCGAAGCGCCTCGACGACGCCCTGGTTGGCCGCTTCGCCGCCGACGCGTCAAGCGCAGGCAATCGGGCAGGCCGTAGCCGTCCATGCCGCGCAACAGGAATCCGCGCCGCCGTCAGCGCCACGTCGGCGTGGCGGGCCTGGGCGGCGTCCTTGGAAGCGGATCAGCACGAAATTGCCGGCGCTCGGCGGAACTTCGAGACCGAGTTCGCGAAGCTGGCGGCTGAGCCACGGCCGCCAGCGCGCATTGTGCGCGACCGCCGCGGCCAGATGTTCGGGATCGCCGAGCGCCGCCGCGCCCGCCGCCTGCGCCGCGGCGTTGACGTTGAACGGCCCGCGAATGCGGTTGATGGCGTCGATCACGTATTCGCGCGCGTAGAGCCCAGCCGAGCCGGACGCCGGCGAGCCCATAGGCTCTTCGAGAAAGTGCGCGCCATCACGACATTCTCGTGCGCGTCGACCATTTCGGCGCCGGGTTCGTAGGCGGCGTCGTCGACATATTCGGCATAGGCGGAGTTGAGCACGAGCAACACGTCGGACGGCAGACCCGCGTGCAAGCGTTTCAACTCGCCGCGCGGCAGCAGGGCGCCAGTGGGGTTGTTCGGGTTGGCGAGAAACAGCAGGCGGGTTTTAGGCGTCACCCGCGCCAGCAATTCGTCGACGCTGGCCGTCCAGTCGCGCTCCGGCGCCACAACCGGCGTCGCGCCCGCGGCGCGGATCGCGATGGGGTAGGAAAGGAAGCCGAACTGGCTATAGAGCCCCTCGTCGCCGGGACGCAGGAACGTCAGCGCCAGCAGCCCCAGCAATTCGTCGGAGCCGTTGCCGCAGAGGAGCCGCTCGGGCGAATAGCCATGCCGGGCGGCGATGGCCGCCTTCAAGGCATGGGCGGAACCGTCGGGATAAAGCGCCAGCGCGGCGGCGGCCTCGGCGTAAGCCCGCATCGCTTTCGGCGACGGCCCCAACGGCGATTCGTTCGACGACAGTTTGTAGGTCTTGGCGGCGCCGCCGGCGGCGCTTTTGCCGGGGATGTAGCGGGCGATCGCGAGAACGTCGGCGCGCGGCTGCGGTCGGGGGGCGGGTGGCGACATGGGATCGGTTCCTACCTCAATTCGAATCGCGGCGCGTGCGAGCCGATCTCGCTCGCGCGCACGTCGCGCGCGCCGGCCTCGCGCAAAGCCTGGCTAAGCGCCTCGGACGGCCGCTCGCCCGGCCGCGCGACGAGCACGGAAAAACCCGCGCCAAAGGCGGCGTCGCCGATCACCTCGCCGCCGGCGGCGCGCAGCGCGCTGGCGAAATCGGCGCGCCAGCGGTCGAGCCAGACCGCTTCCAGCACGACCTGCCGCGCCCCGCCGTCGCTCAACGGCTTGGCGATCACGATAGACCGGCAGCCCCGCGGGATGGTCGGGGCGCTCGACGAACGGCAGGCGCGCGATCACCTTGGGCGCGTCCGGCTCGACGAGCCGCATCCACCAGGCGCCCGCCGCCGCGCCGCCGTCGAGCGCGAACATGCCGAGATCGCCGCCGCTGCGCGCCACCGCTTCGATGACCCCCGCCGCGCCGAAATGCGGCTGCGCACGGCACGGTGAAGCCGAAATGAAAACGCTCGGAATCGCGCATCGCCTGCTCGCCGCGCGAGACGTCGATATGCACGGCTGTAAGGCGACTGCACATAGGTGAACGTCGAGATGATGATGCGCCAGATGCCCTCGACCGTGTCGACCGGCAGCCGCCCCTCGTGCCGCTCGACGATGGCGCGCAGCATCGAGGCTTCGCGCGCCGGGCGGAACGCGGAGCCGCCGCCCTGCCTGCTTGATCGCGATCAGGCGCTCGATCACGCCCGCGCTCGATCAGCAGCCGTGCATCTCGGCGTCGATCCGGTCGATTTCCGCGCACGCGGCGAGTCGGCTCGTCGAGGGCTCGCACGCGGAACGGCGCCTCGACGCGCTTCACGTGTTCATCGATTCGAAGAAGTTGGCGTTGGTCTTGGTGTCGCGCAGCTTGCCGAGCAGGAATTCGATGGCGTCGACCGTGCCCATCGGATTGAGGATGCGGCGCAGCACATACATTTTCTTGAGGATGTCGGGCGGGACGAGCAACTCTTCCTTGCGGGTGCCGGAGCGGGTGATGTCCATCGACGGGAAGGTGCGCTTGTCGGCGACCTTGCGGTCGAGGATGATTTCCGAATTGCCGGTGCCTTTGAACTCCTCGAAGATCACTTCGTCCATGCGCGAACCGGTGTCGATGAGGGCGGTGGCGATGATCGTCAGCGACCCGCCTTCCTCAATGTTGCGCGCCGCGCCGAAGAAACGTTTTGGGCGCTGCAAGGCGTTGGCGTCGACGCCGCCGGTCAGCACCTTGCCGGAGGACGGCACCACCGTGTTGTAGGCGCGGCCGAGCCTCGTGATCGAATCGAGCAAGATCACGACGTCGCGGCCGTGTTCGACCAGGCGCTTGGCCTTCTCGATCACCATTTCGGCGACTTGCACGTGGCGGGCGGCGGGTTCGTCGAAGGTCGAGGAGACAACCTCGCCCTTCACCGAGCGCTGCATATCGGTCACTTCCTCCGGGCGCTCGTCGATCAGCAGCACGATGAGATAGCATTCGGGGTGATTGGCGGTGACGGACTGAGCGATGTTTTGCAGCAAGACCGTCTTGCCGGTGCGCGGCGGCGCGACGATGAGCGCGCGCTGGCCCTTGCCGATCGGCGAGACGATGTCGATGACGCGGCTCGACATGTCCTTGCGGGTGGGGTCGTCGACTTCGAGTTTTATGCGCTGGTTGGGGTAGAGCGGCGTCAGGTTGTCGAACTGGCACCTTGTGGCGGGTTTTTTCGGGGTCCTCGAAATTGATCGCGTTGCACTTCAACAGCGCGAAATAGCGCTCGCCTTCTTTCGGCGAGCGAATCACGCCCTCGACGGTGTCGCCGGTGCGAAGCGCCAGGCGGCGGATTTGCGACGGCGAGATGTAGATGTCGTCGGGGCCGGGCAGGTAATTGGCGTCGGCCGAGCGCAGGAAGCCAAAACCGTCCTGCAGCGCCTCGACGACGCCTTCGCCGATGATCTCGATGTCGCGGCTCGCCAACTGCTTGAGGATGGCGAACATCAGTTCCTGCTTGCGCATGACGGATGCGTTCTCGACCTCCTGCTCCTCGGCGAATACGAGCAGCTCCGTTGGCGATTTCTTCTTGAGGTCTTTAAGTTTGACTTCCCGCATGGGGTTTTCTGTCGTGGCGAGGCTCATGTCTTCTCGTCTGGAAAAAGGCGCGCAAAACCCTAGAGGTCGGTTCAGGGGATGCAGCGCAGGGCGTGTGCGGAAATCGCGACGCCGTGAGGAGGTGGGGCCTCCCCATAGTCAGGCGCGGGGATTTTGGCAAGGGCGACGTCCGAACATCGCTGACCCCTGCTATGGTCGATACCCACAAACGCGGGCGGACGGCGGGCCGACGAGCGACAAGCGCATCCCGTAATAGGAGAAACACGCGGGTCGCGGCGCGCCGGCCGGAGGTCGCCCGCACTTGCGCGGTGGGGCTAGGTCCCGGGGCGAAGGAGGAGACCATGACGGAGATCGACTTCAAGTTTGGCACGCTGATCCGGACCGGCCCGGCGCTGATTTACGGCGGCAAATGGGACGCCGATCTCGTGGACTGGAAGATCGACGCCACGACCAACGCCTTTCTCACCATTTTCATCCGCGTCCATTTCGACAAGATCGACCCCGCCGGCGCCACCGGGACCTACGGCGATTATGACGACAAGCCAGGGCATCCCTCCCAGAAGCCGATCCAGAAATGGAAGCCGGGCGAGTTCGAGCGCTTCGTCCGCAACCTCACGACCAGCGCGCAAAGCTACTGGGACGGCCAGTTCTGGCTGAAGACGCCGAATAACTATGACGGGCTGAACTATTTCAGGCCGGGCCATCCGACATATCGATGCAACATCTATTGCAAACTCAACTTGAAGGCTTCGTCGGCCGCCGATGCGCACTATACGATCGCGGTCGTGCGCGCGCAGGACGGCGTGTTCTTTCGCTCGGACTCCGTGCTTTACAGCCAGAACGAAATCCAGGCGGATCACATGATCCCGCGCTCGACGGTCAAGTTCTGGGCTCATTTCCATGAAGTTGGGCACCTCCTGGGGTTGGGCCATGTCGGGACCGGCGGCCACGTCAACGACGGTGGAATCGCGGGGGCCGCCTACGGCGTCACGGCGCAGGAGATGCAGGACGTCATGGGACGCGGCCACTCCCGCCACGACTGGCACGCGACGCCGTGGCGCGAAGCTGCGGAGTCGTTCTCGGGCGTGAAGGCCTCGGACTGGAAGGTGTTTCAGCGTCACATTGCGCCGGTCCGGGTGTGAGCACGGCAGACGGCGCGAATTTCGCGCCCGACGTACGTAAAATGGCGATTTTCTACCGACGGCTTAACCGCCGTCCTGGCCGGGTTTCCCCTCCGGAAACGGATAGGGAAACCTAGCTAGCCCCGCTGGGTTTGGAGGTTTGCGCCGCTATTTCGGCGCTGCGGCCGCGGCGAACACGCGCGTAAGTCCCTCGATGAGCTGGCTGTCTGAAAAGGCCAGCGGGTCCGTCAGGCTTTCGACCATGCCTTTCATTGTCAGCACGCCGATGGCTGCAAGGTAAGCGAGAAAAGCCAGAAGGCGCGGCTCAATTTGCGCGCGGTTGCTTGCGGCGCCCTGGCCGCCTGCGATCTTGCCGGCTACGCCCGCCAGGATGAGATCGTTGAGAGGACGGATGCGGGCGAACTGCTCTGCGTCGAAGTGCACCGAGCCCGGGCTGGCGACTTGCCCGTGAAGGAAAGCGAGCCGAAAATTTTCGATATTGGCAGCAAACGCCGTAACCGATTCTCGAATGAGCGCGCCGAGCGCCTGTGAACCGTCGGGCGCCTTTTCGACGGCGGCGTGCACCTGACGGGCGTGCGAATCCAAAACTCCGAAGATCAAATCGAACAGCAAAGCGTCCTTGGACGGAAAATAATAGTAGAGCGCCGTCTTCGACACCCCGACCTCTTTGGCCACCGCGTCGAGCGTCATCGTCGCGACGCCGCCGCGCAGCAGAACGCGCCGCGCCGCATCCAGAATTTCTTCGCGTGTCCGGTCGCGCTTGCGTTCGCGTCGCGCGACGCGCGCCGAGGCATCCGCTTTTGCGATCCCCTCAGGTGGCGGAGCTTGCGCAGGCATCGGGTCCTCTGAAGGTCAGATTGCAAATCTATACCGTGGGACAATTTTTTTGTCTACGGGTTGACAATTTGACCATCGGTAGAATAAATTTCCGAACGTCTGTTATGGACGTCACGGAATTGGCGCCGCCCTGGCCGCAGGCGGAAACGAGTGATTGGCGAAGAGATTTGTTTTCACGTCGTGGGCAGGCGGCGGAAACGCGACGACGCGTTAGCGAAGGGGACGACGACCATGGATAAATTCACGCTGCAAAATCCCGTATTCGCGACCTACGTTGTCGTCGCCTCGCTGACGATCTTGAAAGCAGTGAGCATGAGTTGGTCAGTCGTCGCCCGAATGCTCATTATCAACGGAGGATTCCGCTCGCCGGAAGACACTAAGAAAACGCTGTTCAATCCCATCGCCAGTCCGCATCAGACCGACAAGGACGAACGTGTCGAACGCATTCGACGCATCCATCTCAATGACGTCGAGAACCTTCCCTTCTTCCTCGCGTCGGGACTGCTGTTCGTGCTGACCGACCCGTCCTTGCTGGCGGCGCGCTGCCTCATGTACGGCTATCTGCTGTCGCGACTTGCCCACACGTACGCCTATTGGACAGCGCGCACCCACGACACGCGCGCCATCACCTTCACGATCGGCTCGGTGATCCTGATTTATATGACCTGCCGAGCCTTGCTTGCGGGGCTTAGGTATTGAAAGCGCCGGGGCCCGCGATGCTCCCTCAGCCTGGCGCAGCGCTGCGGAGATTCGGGCGCATATCGTGCGCTCGCTCACCCCATCCGCGAGGCGTTCGGCCCCCTTTCCGCCTCCACATTCCCGACCGGGAACGGGTAGGGGATGCGCAATCCCGCCGCCCGCATCCGCGCCATGATGTCGAAATTCAGCTCCGACCTCACCCGCTCCGCCAGCAGCGCATCCTCGACGTAACAGATCAGTTGGAACTTCATCGCCCAGTCGCCGAACTCGCTGAACAGGGCCAGCGGCGCGGGAATCGACAGCACCGCATCCTGCGCCTTGGCGGCGTCGATCAGCAGCGAGCGCACGACCTCGGGGTCGCTCTCGAAAGCGGCGTTGATGGCGATCGTCACCCGCGCGACGCGATCGTTGTGCAGCCAGTTCTTCACCGAGCCGGTGACCAGCGTGAGGTTCGGCACGATCAGCGTCGCGCGCTCGAATGTTTCGATCTCGGTCGAGCGCGCGTTGATGCGGCGGACGAACCCCTGGTCCTGGCCGACGACCACCCAGTCGCCGACGCGGATGCCGCGCTCCCACAGCAGGATCAGCCCGGAGATGAAATTGTTGACGATGCCTTGCAGCCCGAAGCCGATGCCGACCGAGAGGCCGCCGGCGACCAAGGCGAGCCGGTCGGGATCGACGCCGAGCCGCGACGCCGCCGCGATCAGCACCGCCACCACGACGCCGAGATAGCCGAAGATCGTGGCGATCGAGTTCTGGACGCCGGCGTCGAGCTTGGTGCGCGGCAGATAGCGGTCGCCGAGCCAAGTTCTGCGCCGCACGCATCGCCGCCAGGATGAAAAAGAACGCGACCGCCGCCGCCACCAGCGTCGAGATCGACAGCGTCACCCCGCCGACGCTGACGCCGAAATAGGCGGCTGCGCAGCGTCGCCCACAGGTCCTGTCTCGGCAGTCCGAACGGCCCGACCACCACCACCAGCGCCGCGACGATCGCCGCCAGCCGCGCGAATCCCTGAGCCAGCACGACGATCTGTTCGAGACCGCCGCGCCGGAGCCCTAGCGTCGCCATCACATCCTTGCGCGAGCGCCCGACTCCGGCCGCAGCAGCCGTTCGCAAGCTTCCTGCACCAGCGCGTCGAGGAGATAGAGCGCGGCGCCATCGCCCCCAGCACCTGCACCGCGTGCTCGACGAGATAGGTCGCCAGCGCGATATAGCCGGCGAGCGCACAGAGGACGATGGCCAGCAGATAGGCCCAGGCGAAAGTTCGCAGCGGCCGACCGGAATCCTTGGCCTGCGCACTGGCGTCGGCGGAGCGCGCGATGCGATGGAAGGTGTCGGCGCAGAGCGCGGCGATCGCGACGGCCGAGACGCCGCGCGTCAACACCAGAAGATTGTAGCTTTGAACCGATGCGGCCAACGCCTCGACCAGCCGCGCCAGCGCCCAGACCGTCGCCGCCGCGACGACGAGCCGAGACAATCTCGCCGCCGCCTCGTCGCCAATGCGAGGCAGCCGCCAGGCGCGCGACGGGCGGCGAGCAGCGCCTGCGCGAATGCGTTGGCGAGCGCGATCAGCCTCAGCCCGTCGAGCACGGCGCTGACGACGCTTTGCAGGACGGGATCGGAGATGTCGAAGAGGTCAAGCGCGTAGGAGACGATTTCGAGCCCGATCAGCGGCAGCGCGGCGAGCACGGCCAGCGTCCAGACCGCCGACCAGCGCCTTGCGCAGTCGTCCCGGCTTCATGCCGCCCGCGCCGAGCGGAATCACCCGCCGCGCGACCCAGCCGAGGGGCGCCGCAAGCACGATAAGCAGGACGCAAACGCCAAGGAAGCCGGCGATTTGGCCGAACGTCGCGCGCGCAGCCAGGCGCTCGGCCGCGCCGGCGGCAAGTATGCGAAACGCCCGCACGTCGCCGGGCGTCTCGCGCGCGACCGAGAGCCAGAGAACCGGGCTCAGCACGCTGGAGGCGCGGGCAAACGTCTGCTTGGTGAAGATTTCTCGCCGCGCGGGCGCTAATGCGGGACGACATAGTCGTCGACCTGCAGCAGCGCCGCGCGGGCGGAGCGCAGATCGGCGTCGAGCTTGTCGAACTTGGTCTGCTCGGTCTTCAGCTCCGCTGCGGCGGGATCGGGCTGGCGGTGCGGCTCCTTCGACTTCGGCTTCAACTCCGCCAGACGCTTGCGCGAGGCTTCGAGCCGGGGCGCTGAGGTCGGCGATGACGGCCTGCAATTGCGCCGCCGAGCGGCTCGGCGCGCGGCGCGCAATTGCGCGAGCTCGGCTGTCGGAGAGCGTTGTCGAGTTTCAGCTCGTCGTCGATTTCGGCCAAGCGTCGTCTTGACCGAATCGAGCGTTTCGCGCGGCTTGTCTTCGGCGGCGTCCGCGAGCCGGGGCGAGCGCCAGCAGCAAAAGCCCCAGCCACACGAAAAGACGGATCGCTTTCAAGCCGACTCCCCGAAACCGCGCCCGAACCGCCTTCGAGCCCCGAAACCCGCCATAACCGCATCGAGCGTGGCCAGCTAAGGCCGAATCCTTCTAATGCGTTCACCCTCGGGGGCGAAATTCGCTGCGCCGGCCCCCGCGTTTTGTTAGAGAACGGCGGCCATTGGGAACTCCGTTGCCGCCGACCTTGTCCAGCGCCGAACGCGCGCGCGCCGCGCCGCCGGCGAGCGCGCGCTGACGTTTTTCGAGAACGCCGGCTTTCAGCGCGTCGAGCCGCCGTGCTTGCAGCCGACCGGCGCCGTTTCTCGACATGTCCGGCGAGGACATCCGTGGCCGGCTTTTCTGACCAGCGGCCCCGGCGGCGAGGAGCTGTGCCTGCGGCCGGATTATACGATTCCCGTCTGCCTCGCCCATCTCGACGCGCCGGCGAGCGCGGGCGAGACGCGATTACTGCTATCTCGGACCGGTGTTTCGCGCCCGCGCCGGCGCCGAAGGCGAACTGCTGCAAACCGGCCTCGAAAGTTTTGGGCGGCGCGACATCGAGGCCGCCGACGCCGAAATCCTCGCGCTTGCGCTCGAAGCGGCGAAGGCCGCCGGCGCCGGCCCGCTCAAGGTGAGGATCGGCGACGCCAGAGTGTTCGACGGCGTCATCGGCGCGCTGGGCCTGCCCGAATATTGGCGCCGCCGCGTGCGGCGCGGCGTCGCGCGCGGCCAGCCGCTCGACAAAGCTCCTCGACCGCAGCGGCCTGACGCCGTTCTCCAAGGCCGGCGTGCTCGCGGCGCTGGAGCGGGCCGATCACGACGGCGCCAAGGCGCTGGTGCAGGATCTTCTGGCGATGGCGGGGATCTCCGCCGTCGGCGGACGCTCGTCGAGCGAAATCGCCGACCGTTTCCTGGAGCAGGCGGCGACGCGGTTCGATGACGGGCTTTCGAGCGAACAGATCCAGGCGCTCCAGCGATTCTTGGCGATTTCCGGCCATCCCGACGCCGCCGCGCGCGAATTGCGCGGGCTCGCCGAGGACGCTCGCCTCGACATCGACAAGGCGCTGGCGTCTTTCGACGAGCGCGTCGGCTTCATGGCCGCGCGCGGCCTGCCGATCGACGAATTCGCCTATTCCGCCGCCTTCGTGCGCGATCTCGACTATTACACCGGCTTCGTGTTCGAGGCGCTCGACCCCGACGAGCCGGAGCCTCCGGCGATCGGCGGCGGCCGCTACGATGGGCTCGCGCGAAAGCTCGGCGCCGCGAAGGAGACGCCGGCCGTCGGCGCGGCGATCTGGCTCGACCGCCTGGAGACGGCCCGATGACGCTGACGATCGCCGTGCCCTCGAAGGGGCGGCTGCAAGAGAACGCCTACGATTATTTCGCCCGCGCCGGACTCGACATCGCACAAGGGCGGGGCGCGCGGGATTATCGCGGCGCGATCGCCGGGCTGCCCGACGTCGAGGTCGCGTTTCTGTCGGCTTCCGAGATCGTCGGCCAGCTCGCTTCGGGCGCGGCGCATTTCGGCGTGACCGGCGAGGACCTGGTGCGCGAGCATGTCGCAGACGCCGACAGCCGCCTCGTGATGTTGACGAAGCTCGGCTTCGGGCGCGCGAATGTCGTGGTCGCGGCGCCGCAATCCTGGATCGACGTGCGCAACATGGCCGATCTCGAAGACGTATGCGCGCATTACCGCGCGAGGCGCGGCGAGCGGATGCGGGTGGCGACCAAATACGTCAACCTGACGCGGCGCTTCTTCAACGAGCACGGCGTCACCGATTACCGAATCGTCGAGAGCCTCGGGGCGACCGAAGGCGCGCCGGCCGCGGGCTCGGCGGAGCTGATCGTCGACATCACGACGACGGGCGCGACGCTCGCCGCCAATGCGCTGAAGATCATCGAGGACGGCACGATTCTGAGGAGCGAGGCCAATCTTGTCGCCTCGCTGCGCGCCGACTGGAATATTGGGGCGCGGGACGCCGCTCGCGGCCGTATCTGGCGCGGCTCGCCGCCGCCGATCTCGCGCGCCGTTCGCGCGAGGTCAGGGCGTTCGTGCCGGCCGGCGCGGCCGCGACCATCGCGGAAGCGGCGGGCAAATTCGACGCCAAGCCGGATTATTCGGCGAGGGCGCCGTCGCCTTTCTCTGCCCGCGGGACAGAACGGCGGCGCTCGCGGATTTTCTGCTGTCGAAGGGCGCCAAACGCGTCGTCGTGCAGAGCGTCGAACAGGTGTTCGAGACCGACAATCCGCTTTATGAGGCGCTGGAAAGCAAACTTCTTGCCCAAACGGGCTGAAGCCTCGGGCGTCGCCGCCCGAGGCTTATGGCGTTAGACCTTCGGGAACTCGAACGCGATGAAGCGCGAGGAGTGCTCGGTCTTCACCAGCATGAGCACCGCCTTCTTGCCGTCGTTCTTGGCGGCCTGAATTTCGGCCTTCACCTGGCGCGGCGAAGCTGACCGGCTTGCCCGAGACCTCGAGGATCACGTCGCCGGCGGTGAGGCCTTTGGCGGCGCCGGCGCCGTTGGGATCGACGTTGACGATCTCGACGCCCTTGCCGTTGTTTCCTGCGAGCCGGGCGCGAGTTGCACGCCGAGCGCCAGCGCGCCCTTCGCCTCGGCCCTTCTCGTCGGCGGACGGCCGTCTTCTCCGGACTTCATCGCACCGAGCGTGACGTCAGCGGTCTTCTCGTCGCCGTCGCGAATATAGGTGACCTCCGCCTTTTCGCCCGGCTTGCATCGCGCCGACCTTGCGGGTGAGGTCGCCCGCCGACTTCGACCGCCTGCGCCATTGAGCTTGACGATCACGTCGCCGGACTTCAGGCCGGCGGCTGCGGCCGGCGTGTCGGGCTGCGTCTCGGCGACCAGCGCGCCCTCCGCCGACTTCAAGCCGCATGCCGTCGGCGATTTCCGGGCGTGACCGGCTGGATTTCAACGCCGAGATAGCCGCGCTCGACGCCGCCGTGCTCGAGTTCGCCGACGATCGTGTCGACGGTGTCGGCGGGAATGGCGAAGCCGAGGCCGACGCTGCCGCCCGACGGCGAGTAGATCGCGGTGTTGACGCCGACGACCTCGCCCTTCAGGTTGAAGGTCGGGCCGCCGGAATTGCCCTTGTTGATCGGCGCGTCGATCTGGATGAACTGGTCATAGGGGCCCGAGCCGATGTCGCGGCCTTCCGCCGAGACGATGCCGGCGGTCACGGTGCCGCCGAGGCCGAACGGATTGCCGATCGCCACGCACCCAGTCGCCGATGCGCGGCTCGCGTCTTTGGCGAATTTCACGTAAGGATAGTCGCCGCCATCGGTGATCTTGAGCACCGCCAAGTCGGTCTTGGGGTCGGCGCCGACGACCTTGGCGTGCACTTCCTTGCCGCTGTCGAGCGTGACCGTCACGGTCTTGCCGCCGTGCTCGACGACATGATTGTTGGTGACGACATAGCCGTCGGCCGAGATGATGAAGCCGGAGCCGAGCGCGACGCCGTGGCGCACGATCGGCTTGCCGAAATTCTGCCGCCGCCGAAGCGCTTGATGAACTGCTGCATTTCCGGCGGGATCTGGTCGGACCGCTTCGCTGTCGTCGCTGCTGGCGGAGGCGTCCTCGATGTTGACCTTGACCGAAACGACGGCGGGCTTCACATGCGAAACGACATCGGCGAACGAGGGCGCGTTCTCGGCGACGGAGGCGGGCGCCTCGAGAGCGCCGGCGTGCGCAGTCGCGGCGGGTTGCATAGACAGTGCGGCGACGCCGGAGGCGGCGATGGCGAGCGCGGCGGCGGACGCCAAAAGGGGACGTCGGGCGGCGAAGGAAAGCTTCTGTTCAGACATCGTTTTCTCCGAAAAGGCGGTGGATCCGGTCTTTCGATGTCCCCAATCTAGGGAGTCGCCATGAGCGTCGCATGTCGCCGATATTAAGGTACGTTCATGAAGCGGCGGGCCGGCGCCCCCGATGAGCTTTCCGCGCACCGGCGCCGTGATCGACACGCTGCGGCTCTGTTCCGGCCTCACCCTGTTCCTGTTCGCGCTCACCCACTTCCTCAATCACGCGCTGGGGTTATGGAGCCTCGACGCCATGGTTGCGGCCCAGCGCTGGCGGCTCGCCGTTACGCGATCGCCGCCGGGGACGTTGCTGCTGGGGCTGGCCCTCTCCACCCATCTCGTGCTGGCGCTCTGGCGCATCGCGCGGCTGAAATCCGGGGCGCTGCCGCGCGCCGCCGCTTGGCAGCTGGCGACCGGGGCGTTGATATCGTTCTTCCTCATGCCGCATCTGTTCGAGGCCGGGATAGGGCCGCGCCTGGCGTCGGGCGTCATGTCCTATCCCGCCGTGCTCGGCCTGATGTGGCCGATTAAGACGCTCCCGCAAACGACGCTGCTGCTGCTGGTGTGGACGCATGGCTGCGTCGGCTTGCATCAATGGTTGAAGGGCGAGGCGTGGTGGCGGCGGGTTTCGCATGGGCTTGCGGGCCTCGCCGTGCTTATTCCGGCGGCGGCGCTCGCCGGCTTCCTCGTCGCGGGACGCGAGGTCGAGAGACTTAAGCAGTCGCGCGACTTCCCCTTGCCTTATCCGACCAGCGAGTTGCCGGCGCTGCACGCTGCAGCCGGCGACGCCCGGCTTGTCGCGATCCTCCTGATGACGTTAGCGCTGCTCGCCGCGCTCGCTGGCGTCGCTTTGGCGCGCCGGCGCCGGCGGCTCGTCATTTCCTACGAGCCGGGGCCAAAGATTTTTTCCGCCCCAGGCGCGACATTGTTGGAGATCAGCCGCGCCCATCGCGTGCCGCATCTGTCGGTGTGCGGCGGCAAGGCGCGTTGCTCGACCTGCCGCGTCCGCGTGCTCGAAGGCGCGAACGGACTCGCGCCGCCCTCGGAGGCCGAAGCGATGAAGGTCAGCAAAAGGTCGTTGGAGGAAACCAGGAACATCATGCCGACGCTGGAGAAAAGCATCAAGGCCACGAAGATTCCGGCGTGCTTGGGCGGCAGTTCGGAGTACTCAAGCCCCATGAGCAGGCAAAGCACGGTCGTCAGCAGCACCAGCATCTTCAGGAACTGGCTCAGGGGGTCGACGGACCAAAGAGTCCCCACCCCTTGCCAGTGCGCGGTGTCGGTGATCGTGAATCCGATCAGGCACAGGGTCACGATCGAGACCAGCCAGGCGAGATGGTACAGCAGGCGGCCGTGCTTGGGCGCGACGAAAATGTCGCTGACCATCAGGGCCAGCGCCAGGGCGCTCGAGCGCGATCTCGGGGTAGATGAGATGGAGGTTGTTCATCTAATAGCGCGTTATTTGAACATGCCGGCCATGTGGATGAGAGTGGTATTCATCATGTCGAGCGGCCACTTCGGATAGACGCCGAACCAGCACCGTGATCAGCGCGTCAGCGGCACGACCGAGGCCAGCTCGCGGGCGCTCATGTCCTCGAGGCCCGCCCACTTCTCGTTGAACGGCGCCGAGGAAGACCTTCTGCATCATGCGCAGGAAGAAGGCCGCCGTGGCGATGATGCCGAGGACCGCGATCGGCCGTCTGCCCTTCCAGGCCGAGAACGCGCCCAGGAAGCACATGAACTCGCTGATGAAGCCGGCCAGGCCCGGGCAGGCCCAGCGAGGCGAAGCAGGTCGAGCGACATCAGCCCGGCGTAGACCGGCAGCTTCACCGCCAGCCCGCCGAAGGCCGAGATGTCGCGCGTGTGCGCGCGGTCGTAGATCACGCCGACGAGAAGGAACAGCGCGCCCGTGATGATGCCGTGGTTGATCATCTGCAGGACCGCGCCCGGAGAAGCCGGCCGCGGTCATGCCCGCGATGCCGAGCAGGCAGTAGCCCATGTGGTTGACCGAGGAGTAGGCCACCATCTTCTTCATGTCGGTCTGCGCCATCGCGCAGAGCGCGCCGTAGACGATGTTGATCGCCGCGATCACGATCAGGTAGGGCAGGAACCAGTGGAAGCCCGCGGGGGAGCCGTAGGAGATGCGCAGCAGGCCGTAGACGCCCATCTTGAGGAG
>CAWIEP010000060.1:0-21343 GCA_963835115.1 uncultured Pseudomonadota bacterium | reverse complement strand
GGCGATGACGCTGACCTCGCGCTCGAAGGTCACAAAGCCTTCGAGGATCATCGGCCCGGCGCCCAGCGCGCGATGCACGGCGCCGAGATCGGAGCCCTCGCGGATCATCGTCTGGCCCTTGCCGTCGTAACCGAAGCGCCGGGTTTTGAGGATCGAGGGGCGGCCGATGTCGCGCACGGCGCGAATGAGCGCGCCAGCGTCCGGCACGTCGACGAACGGCGCCGTCTCCAACCCCAGGCCGCGCAGAAAGGTCTTTTCGGTCAGGCGGTCCTGGGTCGAGCGCCAGCGCCCGCGGATTCGGCCGAACGGTGACGAGCGGCTCCAGGAACTCGAGACAGGCCTTAGGCACGTTCTCGAATTCGAAAGTGACGAGGTCGCAGGCTTCCGCGAAACCGTCGGAGCGCCGCCTCGTCCTCGTAAGCGGCGACGGTGCGCGCGTGGGCGGCGTCGTAGGCCGGCGCCTCCGCCTCCGGCGCGTAGACATGGCAGCGCAGGCCGATTTTCAGCGCCGCCATCGCCAGCATCCGGCCGAGCTGGCCGGCGCCGAGAATGCCGACAGTCGCGCCGGGGCTCAGGATCACGCCGCGCCCTCGTCGCTCGGGAACTCGGCCACCGCGTCGCGCCGCGCGTCGCGCCAGGCTTGCAGGCGCTCGCCGAGGTCGACGTCGGCGAGCGCCAGCACGGCGGCGGCGAGCAACGCGGCGTTGACGGCGCCGGCTTGGCCGATGGCGAGCGTGCCGACGGGCACGCCGGCCGGCATCTGCACGATGGACAGCAGGCTGTCCTGGCCGGAGAGCGCGCGCGAGGGGCACGGCACGCCGAACACGGGCAGTATCGTGAACGCCGCCGTCATGCCCGGCAGATGCGCCGCGCCGCCGGCGCCGGCGATGATGACCTTGAACCCCGCCGCTCTCGCGCCCTTGGCGAAGGCGACCATGCGGTCGGGCGTGCGATGCGCGGAGACGATGCGCGCCTCGTATTCGACCCCGAGTTCGTCGAGAGTGTCGGCGGCGTGCCGCATCGTCGCCCAGTCCGACTGGGACTCCCATGATGATCGCGATTGGCGCGGCGGCGAGGGTCAAGCGGGAACGCCCGGAACGAGTAGATGTTTTGGCGATTAAGGTACGGGGTCGGCGCGCGCAAGTTTCTTCACATGGCTGACGGCGACTTCGCGCTATAGCCCTGGCGCCGACTGATACGAGGGGACTATGACCGCTGAAGCCGCAGCGCCGCCGCACGCCCGCGCGACGCTCCCCGCGTTGGGATTGGCCGCGCTCGGCGTCGTCTTCGGCGACATCGGCACCAGCCCGCTCTACACCCTGAAAACGGTGCTCAATTACACCGGCCCGCATCCCGACGCCGCGGAGACGCTCGGCGCGCTGTCGCTGATCCTATGGACGCTGGTCATCGTCACCACGATCAAATACGTCAACTTCGCCATGCGGATCGACAACGACGGCGAAGGCGGCATCCTCGCCTTGATGTCGCTGCTCGGCGTCAAGAGAGGCAACCGCCCCGCCATCGTCGCCGTCGGCCTGTTCGGCGCGGCGCTGATTTACGGCGACGGGGCGATCACGCCGGCGATCTCGGTGCTCTCGGCGCTCGAAGGCGCTGGAGCAGGCGGCGCCGTCGCTGACGACCTACGTGCTGCCGGCGGCGGTGGCGATCCTGGTTGCTGCTGTTCGCGTTCCAGCCGCTGGGCACGGCCAAGATCGGCCGCGCCTTCGGGCCGGTCATGCTGGCCTGGTTCGCGGTCATGGCGCTGATGGGCATCTACGGCGATCGCCCAGCATCCGAGCGTGTTCGTCGCGCTCAACCCCTGACTATGGCTTCGCCTATCTCGTCGGCGGCGGCCTGCAAGGGTTTTCTCGTGCTGGGCGGCGTGTTTCTGTGCGTGACCGGCGCCGAGGCGCTTTACGCCGACATGGGCCATTTCGGCGCCACGCCGATCTCGCGCGGCCTGGAACTTCGTGGTGTTTCCGAGCCTGATCCTCAACTATGCGGGCCAGGCGGCGATCGTGCTCGAAGGCGCGCCGACCGACGGCAACATCTTCTATCATCTCTGCCCGCCGATGCTGCTGACGCCGCTCATCGTGCTGGCGACGGTCGCGACCGTCATCGCCAGCCAGTCGATCATCACCGGCGCGTTCTCGATGACGCGCCAGGCGATCCAGCTCGGCTGGCTGCCGCGCCTCAAGATCAAGCAGACCTCGGAGGAAGGCTACGGGCAGATCTATGTCGGCGCGGTCAACTGGCTGCTGATGATCGTCACGCTCGGGCTGACCCTCGGCTTCGGCAAGTCCGACAATCTCGCCGCCGCCTACGGCATCGCGGTTTCGGCGACGATGCTGATGACGAGCGTGCTGCTCTTCATCGCCATGCGCGAGATCTGGAACTGGCCGGTTGCCGGCGGCCGGCGCCGTCGCCGCGCGTCTTCCTGATCGTCGACGGCGCTTTCCTCGCCGCCAACCTCGCCAAGCTGTTCGACGGCGGCTACGTGCCGCTGATCCTGGCGGCGCTCGTCTATGGAATCATGTGGATTTGGCGGCGCGGCGTCGCCGCCGTGCATGAGTCGGTCGTGGCCGAACAGACGCCGGTCGCGGAATTCGCCAAACTGCTGGACGGCGGCAAGATCGCCCGCGTGCCGGGCTCGGCGGTGTTTTTGACGCGCGCCCACGATGCAACGCCGTCCGTTATGTACTGGCACGTCAAACACAACCGTTCGCTGCACCACGATGTGCTGGCGCTGACCTTGACGACGATGTCCATTCCGCGCGTCGCCGCGCGCGACCGCATCTCGGTCAAGCGCGAAGGCGTGCATTTCTGGCGCGCCGAGGCGCGCTTCGGCTTTATGGAGCGGCCGCACATTGCGGCCATTCTCGAAAACTGCAAGATCAAGGGCGTCCACCTCGACCTCGCCGACGTCACCTACTATGTCGGCCACGAGACGATCGTGCCGCGCGAGGACGGCCGCGGCCTGCCGCGCTGGATCGTCGCCATCTTCGCCGCAATGGGTCGCAATTCGGCGCGCCTCAGCGACTCGCTGCAACTCCCGCACGACCACGTGATCGAGATCGGCCGCGAAATCGCGATCTAGGGCCGCAGACGCCGTAAACCGAAAACACAAGCTTGGCTTGCTCAACGCGGCTTGCCGCTTGCAAAGTGAAGGCTGCGCAGCCGCCAGTCCTGCCGAAATGGCCGTTTTGCGGCGCCGAGCGTCCCGTTTCGGAGCAGGAGGGGTTCTATGCGTTTCGTTTATGCGCCGCTAGCCGCGGCGGCGTACTTCAGCCTGCAAACGACGGCGCAGGCGACCGTTCAAATCCATGTCGATCTGACATCGCAATCCATGCACGTGTCGTCGCGCCACGGCGCTTACGATTGGCCGGTCTCCACGGGCCGCCCCGGACATCGGACGCCGACCGGCGTCTATCGCCCGCAGCGCATGTTCGTGATGACCTATTCGCGCAAATACGAAATGGCGCCGATGCCGCATGCAATTTTCTTCTACGGCGGCTACGCCATCCACGGCACCTATTCGACGGGCGCGCTTGGCCACGTCGCCTCGCACGGCTGCATCCGTCTCGCCCCGCAAAACGCGGCGGCGCTCTACGAAATGGTCAAGCACGAGGGGGCGAGCATCGTCATCGGCGGCGTTGCGCCGGGCCACGAGCCGGTCATGGCCGAACGCGAGCGCCACCGCGCCGGCCACCGGCTCGCCGCCCAGTGGCGCAAGCGCTACGTCGAAGAGGCGCTCGGCTATGCGCCGCACAATCGCCGCCATGCGAAGTCATTGCGCGAATGGGCGGACAATCCGCTCGAAAATTGGTAGCCGGGCCGGCCGGGGAATTCGCCTTTGCGCGCGAAACACGTTACACGGCCTCGCCCCGGATGCCCGGGCGTCGCCCGATTCCCCATGGAGGCCACCTTTGCGACGTAGAGACTTCCTGACCGGCGCCGCCGGTCTGCTCACCGCGGCGGCGGCTCCCCTCGCCGCCCGGGCGAATGTGCCGACGCCCTTCGCTTTCGACATCAAGGTGCCGATGGAGCTGGGCGACCGCGCCAAGTTCATCGAATGGGGGGTCAAGGAGCGGGGGGAAGATCCGAAGTTTCTGGGCGAACGCTTTGACCGCTATGTCGCGATGGTGCGCAACGAGGATGTCACCGACGACCGCAACAAGCGCGCCTTCCTGCTGACGCCGCGCGAAAAATTCGTGCTCAAGCAGAACCTCGGCCGCGCCTATGAACACGCCTTTCTCGACATCGGCTGGGGCGTGACGATCTCCGGCCCCCATATCGTCGGCCGCATGACCACCAGCATCAACGTGCAGCCGGGCGAGAAGGTGCTCGAAATCGGCACCGGCTCCGGCTATCAGTCGGCGTATCTTTCGCACCTCACCGACAAGGTGTTCACCATCGAGATCATCAAGCCGCTCGCCGAGCGCACCCGCGCGACCTACGACGATCTCATCAAGGACGGCTACAACGAGTTCAAGGCGATCACCTCGAAGAACGCCGACGGCTATTATGGCTGGGAGGAGCACGGGCCGTTCGACAAGATCATCGTCACCTGCGGCATCGACCATGTGCCGCCGCCGCTGCTTCAGCAGCTGAAGGACGGCGGGACGATGGTGATCCCCGTCGGGCCGCCCGGCGCGCAGCGCGTGCTGAAGGTCGTCAAGACCAAGGGCGCCGACGGTCAGATCACCGTGACGCGCTCCGACATCTATCATGGCCGCATCGTGCCGTTCGTGCCGTTCACCAAGCTCGAAGGCGATTCCATCAAGGGCACGCACAACAACTGAACGCGCGGCGCCGCCGCGCCCGCAACAGCCTGGGCCTGCGGTATTCCTTTTAAGGTAAAGTCTCGTGGGAGCGCCGACAGAGGGTTCCGGCTGGGTTTCCGACTACGTCGACAAATCCATGCGCGCGCTGGCGGCCTTCGCCGCCGACGCGCCGGCGCAGGCCGCGCTCGTCGAAATGGCCGCGGCGATCGCGGCTTCGCTCCGCCAAGGCGGCAAGCTGATGGTCGCCGGCAACGGCGGCAGCGCCGGCGACGCCCAGCACATCGCCGGCGAATTCGTCGTCAGGCTGATGTACGATCGCGCTCCGCTCGCGGCGATCGCGCTGACGACGGATTCCTCGGTGATAACCGCCGCCGGCAACGATTACGGCTTCGCCCACGTGTTCGAGCGGCAGGTGCGTGCGCTTGGGCGGCCGGGCGACGTGTTTCTCGGCATTACCACCTCTGGCCGTTCGCCCAGCATTTTGCGCGCTTTCGAGGCCGCGCGGGCGCGCGGGCTTGTCACGCTTGGTTTCGGCGCCGGCGCGGGCGGCGCGATGCCGGCGCTCTGCGACCATCTGTTCCTCGCGCCCGTCGCGGACACGGCGCTCGCGCAGCAGGTTCACATCGTCGCGGCGCATATCGTCTGCGCGCTGGTCGAACGCGCATTCTTCCCGCGCGACGCCGAGGCCCAGCCATGACGCCGGAGCGGGTCGGACGGCTCGCTGAAGCGCGCGTCGCCGTGATCGGCGACGTGATGATCGACGAATATCTGACGGGCCGCGTCGACCGTATCTCGCCGGAGGCGCCGGTGCCGGTGGTGCGCGGCGTCGAGATGCGCGCCGTTCCGGGCGGCGCTGCGAACGTCGCCGCCAATGTCGCGGCGCTTGGGGCCAAAGTTTGGCTCGTCGGCGTCGTCGGACCCGGCGGCGCGGCGGAGCTTGCAGTCCCTGCTCGCGGCGAAGGGCCGCGTGCAAAACCTGCTCTGCGAGGATTCGAGCCGGCGCACGATCCGCAAGATGCGGGTGATCTCCAACCGGCAGCAGATCGTCCGGCTCGATCACGAGGACCTGCACCCGCTGTCCGAGGAGGTGGAGCGGGCCGTGCTCTTCGCGGCGGCGCGGGCGATCGGCGAAAGCGACATTGTCGTCCTCTCCGACTACGGCAAAGGCCTGTTCGGCGACCGGACGCTGAGGGCCATCCTCGATCTCGCCAAAACCGCCGGCAAGCGGGTGATCGTCGATCCCAAGCGCGCGGAATTTTCCGCCTATCGCGGGGCCGATCTGGTGACGCCCAACCGCGGCGAGCTCGCCCGCGCGTCTGGCCTGCCCGTCGGCACCGACGCGGAAGCGGAGGCGGCGGCGCGCCGAGCGCAAGCGCAATTCGGCGGCGCCCTGTTGCTGACGCGATCAGAGCAAGGCATTTCGTATTTCCCGCTCGATGGCCCCGCGATCCACGCGCCGACCGTGGCGCGCGAAGTGTTCGACGTCTCCGGCGCCGGCGACACGGTGGTGGCGACGTTCGCCGCGGCGCTGGCGGCCGGATTTCAGATGGCGGAGGCCTTGCTTCTCGCCAACTACGCCGCGGGCGTGGTGGTGGGCAAGGCCGGCACGGCGACGCTGTCGATGCGCGAGTTGATCGAAGCTATGCAAGCGCCGGCGGCGGGCGGCGATCTCCTGTCGTGGGACGATGCTCGGCGCCTGCGCGAGGCCTGGGGGCGGCAGGGGCTGAGGGTCGGCTTCGCCAACGGCTGCTTCGATCTAGTCCATCCCGGCCATGTCGCGCTGATCCGCGAAGCGGCGGCCGCCTGCGACCGGCTCATCGTGGCGCTGAACTCCGACGCCTCGGTGCGGCGGCTGAAGGGGCCTTCGCGGCCCGTGCAGGACGAGCGGGCGCGGGCCGCCGTGATCGGCGCTTTGAAGGGGGTGGCGGCGGTGGTGATCTTCGAGGAAGACACGCCGCGGGAGATCATCGAGGCGCTGCAACCGGACGTGCTGGTGAAGGGCGCGGATTACCGCATCGAGGACGTCGTCGGCGCGGGCGTGGTGCAGGCGCGCGGCGGGCGGGTGCTGCTGGTCGAGACGGTGGCGGGGCAGTCGACGACGCGGTTGTTGGCTACCTGCGGCCCTGCGGCGGCGGCAAAGCCTGCTCGATCGCCATCCGAATGAAGCGCTGATAAGGAATGCCCACGCTCGGGGCGCGCTGTTTGACCGCCTCGTAAAGCTGTTCCGGCAAGTGCAAGCTGACGGAGCGATCCTTCTTGCGAAGCTCAAACCGCATCGGCGTCATGTCCGAAAGATCGTATTCGCTGAGGTCGGCCGTTGCGACGAACGCCTCCGCTTCTTCGTCGGTATTGAAGTCGGGCTATTTCTTTTTCATATTTTGCGACCTATGTCTGAGGCGTTCCCGGGCGAATTGAATATACAAATATCGGGACCGCATCGCGCAACCGCAGAGGCCGCGATTGACAATCGCTATTTATTGCTGTAGCGATAAATAAACAATGGGTATCGTTTTCGATCCCGAAAAGAGCGCCCGCAATCTTCGAGAGCGTGGTTTGCCGTTCGATTAGGTTGCCGACCTCGACTGGGGCGGCGCGCTCGTGAAGGAGGACAGGCGCCGCGACTACGGCGAGACGCGGCTTCAAGTCTTCGCAAATCTGAATGGACGGTTGCACGCGGTTATTGTCACCCCTCGCGGCGCCGACCTTCGCGTCATCAGTTTCCGGAAGGCGAACAAACGGGAAATTAGCGCTTATGAGCAGGAAACCGAGTGAAATTGAGGCCTCGCGGCCGGACCAGGATAATCCAGAATGGACGCGTGAGGATTTTCGCGCGGCCCGGCCGGCCGCCGAAGTCTTGCCGCAATTCATCGGAGAGGCGGCGACAGCCGAGCTGTTGCGACGGGGTCGCGGCCGGCCGCCCAAGCCACATCGCAAGGTCAATCAGACGCTTGCGGCTCGACGCCGATGTGCTGGCGGCCTATCGCATGCTAGGCCCCGGCTGGCAGGCGCGCATGAACGAGGTGCTTCGCGACCACATGCCGACAAAGTAGCCCCCTACCCCGCCGCCTTTAGATGCGCCTCCAGCGCCGCCGGGTCGGCGATCAGATCCGCGCTCGGCGCCTCATATGCAATCGCCCCGCGGTTCAAGATGATCGCCTCGTCGGTGAACGGCAAAATCTTCTTCGGCTTCTGCTCGACGAGGATCATCGACAGACCCTCCCGCGCCAGCCGCCGGAACGCCGCCAACAGTTCATCGACGATGATCGGCGCGAGCCCCTCGGTCGGCTCGTCGAGCAGCAGCAGCTTCGGGTTCAGAACCAGCGCGCGGCCGATCGCCAGCATCTGCTGCTCGCCGCCGGAAAGTTGGCGCCCGCCGTTGCGGCGGCGCTCCTGTAAGCGCGGGAACATCTCGTAGACCCGCGCGACCGTCCAAGGCCCCGGCCGCGCGACGGCCGTCAAATTCTCCTCAACCGACAGCGAGCGGAAAATATCGCGCTCCTGCGGCACCCAGCCGATGCCGCGCTCGGCGCGGGCGTGCGGCGGCAAGCGCGTGAAATCGACTCGCCGTCGACAAACATGCGGCCGCGCATGGCGCGTCGTCACGCCGATCAGCGAATTGATCAGCGTCGTCTTGCCGACGCCGTTGCGGCCGAGCAGCGCCAGCGACTGGCCCTCCCCAAGCGCAAAGCTCACGTTGTTGATGACGCGGGCTTCTCCATAGCCCGACGACAGCCCCTCGACCCGCAGAAGCTCAGCCATGGCCGTCCTCTCCGAGATAGACGGCGCGCACGCGGTCGTCGGCGGCGATTTCGGCCGGCGTTCCCTCGCACAGCAGACGGCCCGTCACCAGCACGGAAATGCGCGTGGCGAACGAGAACACCAGATCCATGTCGTGCTCGATCAGCAGGATCGCGACATCCGCCGGCAGCGCCGCGAGCGCCGCCAGGATGTCGTGGCGCTCCTCCTCGGGCACGCCGGCGGCGGGCTCGTCGAGCAGCAGCGTGCGGGGCTTGCACGCGAGCGCCAGCGCGATCTCCAGCAGCCGCTGCTTGCCATAAGGCAGCGAGCGCGTCGGCTGATCGTAGACCTCCGTCAGTCCGAACCGGGCCAGCAATTCCTCGATCTCGGCGACAATGTCGGGGCGCCCGGCAGGGCGCCAGAAGTCGGAGCCGCGCCCCTCGCGCTCGGAGATGGCGAGGCCGAGCGATTCCGTCGGCGAGAGGTCGGGAAAAAGCTGGTTGATCTGAAAGGTTCGCGCGAGGCCCAGCCGCACCCGCCGGCTCGGCGCCATCGCCGTGACGTCCTGTCCACGCAGCCAGCACGGAACCCTCGGTCGGCTTCACCACGCCGGTCAACAGGTTGATGAGCGTCGTCTTGCCGGCGCCGTTGGGGCCGATCAACGCCTGCCGAGCGCCAGGCGCGACGCTGAAACTCACATTGTCGGTGGCGACGAGGCCGCCGAACCGGCGCACCAGGCCGCGCGCCTCCAAGGCCGGCGCGCTCATCGTTTGATCCTGACCAGCGCCGTCAGCCGCTCGCGGCCGACCAGCACCAGCACGACCAGCAGCAAGCCGATCCAGAACTCCCAATATTCCGGCGTCGCCGCCGAGACCACATCGCGGATGACGATGAACACGCCGGCGCCGACGATCCCGCCATAGAGCCAGCCGGCGCCGCCGATGATCAGCATCAGCATCACATTGGCGGAGCGGTGGAACTCGAACACGTCGAGCGAGACGATCTGCGTCGTCTCGGCGAGCAGCGCGCCGGCGACGCCCGCATAAGCTGCGGCGATGGCGTAGATGGCGACGATCCGCCGCGAGGTGTCGATGCCGAGCGCGCCGGCGCGCAACCGGTTTTCCCGCACCGCCGCCAGCGAGACGCCGAACGGCGACGAGCGCAGCCGGCGCGCAGCGAAGAACAGCACAAACAACACCGCCAGCGTGAACAGCGCCGCGTTGCGCGGGCCGTCGCCGACGGCGCCGATCGAGAAGCGGCCGAACAGCGGCGCGACGGTAAAATTGAGCCCGTCGGCGCCGCCCGTCAGCCAATCCTCGCGATTGGCGAGTTCGCCGAGCATCAGCGAAACCCCCATCGTCACCATCAGCCGCGTGAGATCGGCGCCGCGCAGGAGCAACGGCGCGGTGAGAAGACCAATCAGCGCGGCCGGAACAACGGACGCCACGAGCCCGAGCAGCGGATCGCCATAGCCGGCGTTGGCGACGACGCCGGCGGTATAGGCGCCGAGCCCGAAGAACGCCGCCTGTCCCAGCGAGACGATCCCCGTCAGTCCCAGGATCAGATCGAGCGACAGCGCGAACAGGCCCGCGATCAGCGCCTCGTTGACCAGCGCCGCGCGGGCGGGAAACGCGACGACGCCGGCGACGAGCGCGAGCCAGAAGGCGATCTCCGGCCAGCGCCAGCGTTCGCGGCGCCTTAGGTGGCCGAGAATGTCGGTCATCGCCCGTCGCCCTTGGCGAACAATCCACGGGGTCGCACAATCAGCGTCGCCACCATCACGGCGTAGATGATGAAGGCGCCGATCGAGGGAACGTAATATTTGCCGGCGACGTCGAGCACGCCGAGCAGCAGCGCGCCGAACAGCGCGCCGAGAATGCCGTTCTGGCCGCCGATGGTGACGACGATCAGCATGATGACGAGATATTTTTGCGGAAAGCTGGGGTCGATGCCGCCGACCACATCCGCCGCCAGCGCGCCGCCGAGGCCGGCCAGCCCGCTGCCGACCGCGAAGGTGACGGCGAACAACAAATCGACGTTGATCCCGAGGCCCGAGGCTGCGCGCGGGTCGTCGACGGCGGCGCGCAGACGCGCGCCGAAGCGGGTGCCGACGAGAAAGATCTGCAAGCGCCGCCGCGATCGCGCCGCACAGCGCAATCGTAAACAGCCGATAGACGCCGATGCTGACGCCGTAGAATTCGAGCCGGCCGTGCAGGAACTCCGGCAGATTGATCTGCATCGCCTGATCGCCGAGAAAATAATCGGCCGCCGGCGTCGCCATGAACACCAGGCCGATGGTGAACAGCACCTGTTCCAGCGGGCTCGCGCCATAGAGCCGGCGATAGAGCGTGCGCTCCAGCACGACGCCGACGAGCGCGGGAACGAGAAAGGCCAGCGGCAGCGTCGCGAGGAACGGCGCGCCCGCGCGGTTCATCAGCAGCGCCGTGACATAGCCGCCGAGCATGGCGAACGCGCCATGTGCGAGGTTGATGAAATTCATCAGCCCCAGCGTCACGGCAAGCCCGGCGCTCAGCACGAACAGCAGCATGCCATAGGCGACGCCGTCGAGGAGAATGGTCAGCATCGGCCGCTGCCGCAGAACGCCGCCTTTTGCGTCATGGCCGGGCTTGTCCCGGCCATCCACGCCGCGCCACGCCATCAACGGCGTGAGACTTGACATTGTCAAGCGAGCTCAATCCATTCAACCTTACAAAATTGAGACGCTCTCGCCGACGTGGATGCCCGCGACAAACGCGAGCATGGCGGAAAGCGAGGCGCTCATTCAAGACTCTACTTCTTGCTGGCCTTGTAGGGATCCTTGACCATCGGGATGGTCTCAAACTCCATATTGTAGAGCTCGCCGTCCTTCTTCTCGACCTTGCGAATGTAAATGTTCTGCACGATGTCGCGGGTTTCCGGGTCGATCTCGACCGGCCCGCGCGGGCTCGTCCATTTGGCGCCCTTCATCGCCGCGATCAGCGCCGGCCCCGACGTATCGCCTTTGGTCGCCGCGAGCGCCTGGGTGAACAGGGCCATTCCGTCATAGGCGCCGACCGCCATGAAATTCGGCCGGAAACCGTTGGCCTTCTCGAAGGCGGCGACGAACGCCTTGTTCTCCGGGAAGTCGTGAGCGGCCGAATAATGATGGCTCGTCACCACGCCGAGCGCGGCGTCGCCCATGCCGGCGACCTGATCGTCGTCGACGATCCCACCGTCGCCAATCAGCTTGACGCCCGCCTTGGCAAGACCCTGTTCGACAAACTCCTTCATCAGCAGCGAGCCGAACCCCGAGGGCACGAATACAAACACCGCGTCCGGCTTGTCGTCCTTGGCGCGCTGCAGGAACGGCGCAAAGTCCGGGTTCTTCAGTGGCACGCGGATCGCCTCGGCGATCTCGCCGCCATCTTTCTTGAAGGTCGAGCCGAACCATTTTTCGGCGTCGAGCCCCGGGCCGTAGTCGATGACGATGCTGACGACACGTTTGACGCCATTCTTGAACGCCCAATCCGCCATCGGCGCGGAGCCCTGCGGCAGCGTGTATGAGGTTCGCACGATGAACGGCGATTTCTCGGTGATGACGGCGGTCGCCGCCGCCGTGACGATCTCCGGCACTTTCGCTTCCGTCGCAATCGGCGCAACGGCGAGCGCCAGCGGGGTCAAACCGAAACCCATCAGCGCGACGGCGTGATCGTTGGCGACAAGCTCCTGGGCGAGCCGCTTGGTCACGTCGGGGGCGCCGCCGTCGTCCTTGACGACGAGTTTGATCGTCTTGCCGGCGACCGTAGCGCCGTGCTGGGCGAGATAAAGCTCGGCGGCGGCCTTTTGCTGCTTGCCGGTCGAGGCGACCGGTCCCGTCATCGGCAGGATGAGGCCGACGACGACGTCTTCGGCGTGCGCCGAAGCCAGGGCGCCCAAAAGCGTGACGGCGATGAGGCTCGTGCGCATCATTTCTTGCTCGCCTTGAACGGGTCTTTCACCATCGGGATGGTCTCGAATTCCTCGTTGTAGAGCTGGCCGTCCTTCTTCTCGACCTTGCGCACGTAGATGTTCTGTACGATGTCGCGCGTCTCCGGGTCGATCTCGACGGGGCCGCGCGGGCTCATCCATTTGGCGCCCTTCATCGCCGCGAGCAGCGCCGGGCCGGACGTGTCGCCTTTGGTTGTTTCCAGCGCGTGAGTGAACAACGCCATGCCGTCATAGGCGGCGACCGCCATGAAATTCGGCCTGAACCCGTTGGCCTTCTCGAATGCGGCGACGAACGCCTTGTTCTCGGGCGAATCATGCGCGGCGGAATAATGGTGCGTCGTCACCACGCCGAGCGCCGCCTCGCCCATGCCGTTCAGTTGATCGTCGTCGGTCACATCGCCGGTGCCGATCAGCTTTACGCCCGCCTTGGCGAGGCCCTGTTCGACAAAGCCTTTCATGAACAGCGCGCCGAACCCTGAGGGCACAAACACGAACACCGCGTCGGGCTTGTCGTCCTTGGCGCGTTGCAGGAACGGCGCAAAGTCGGGGTTCTTCAGCGGCGTGCGGATCGCCTCGACGATCTCGCCGCCATCTTTCTTGAAGGTCGAGCCGAACCATTTTTCGGCGTCGAGGCCGGGGCCGTAGTCGGTGACGATGGTGACGACCTTCTTGATCCCGTTCTTGAACGCCCAGTCCGCCATCGGCGCGGAGGCCTGCGGCAGGGTGAACGAGGTGCGCACAATGAACGGCGATTTCTCGGTGATCACGGCGGTCGCCGCCGCCGTGACGATCTCCGGCACTTTGGCTTCCGTCGCAATCGGCGCGACGGCGAACGCCAGCGGCGTCAGGCCAAAACCGATCAGCGCGGCGGCGTGGTCGTTGGCGATGAATTCCTGGGCGAGCCGCTTGGTGACGTCGGCGGCGCCGGTGTCATCCTTGATAACGAGCTTTATCGTCTTGCCGGCGACCGTAGCCCCGTGCTCGGCGAGGTAAAGCTCGGCGCCGGCCTTTTCCTGCTTGCCGGTCGAGGCCGAGGGACCCGTCATCGGCACGATCATGCCGATTGTCACATCCTCGGCCTGCGCGCGCCCAAGCCCTGCGGCGAGGGCCAAGGCCGACATCCAAACAACCGCCTTCATCGCTTTTCCTCCCTGGAGCGCGAAACCTTGCGCGCTCAGCTCAAGTCGGGCGGCGAATGCCGCCAAATTTCTTCGTCGCTCATCAGCCGGGGCGTCAGCCCCTGCGCATAGGCGTATGCGGCGGCGAGCCGCACGGAAGCGGCGACCTTCGCCCGCCCGATCGGCGAACGGTCGCGGGCTTGCGCCGGCGCGCGCGCCTTGGCGGCGGAAAACAGCCGCACGAGTTCGGCGGCGAGGCCGGGTTCTCGCGCCAGCTCCGTCTTCACCACCACCATGTGGTTGATCGGTACGAAACCGTGGCGCGCGAAGAACGCCTCGCCCGCCGCAGCGGGATCGGGGAACAGCAACCGCAAACCGGGATCGTCGGGCACGTCGGCGCCGACGATGGCGGCGTCGAGTTCGCCCGCGCGCAGCATGTTCAGTAGGTCCTTGCCGGCCTCCGCGCGCTTGACGAAAGGCGGATCGACATAGGCCGACACATGCGCGCCCTCAAAAGTCGTCCAGGCGATGTTTTCAGGCGCGACGCCGTAACTTTCCTGCAAGATGCCGCGCAGCCACAGCCCCGTGGTCTGGCTATAGGCGCGCACGCCGACGCGCTTGCCCTTGAGCGCGCCGGGGCCTTCGAGCGGACTGTCGGCGCGCACGAACAGCGCCGATTCCTGGAACCGCGACGCCATCACCACCGGCAACAGCGCGATCTCGACGCCATAGGCGATGGCTTGCAGGACGGTGGCGATCGCCATTTCGCTGACGTCGAAGCGACGCTCGCGCGCCATCGGCGCGAACGCCCGATTGATCGGCTTGATCTCGGGAAACTCAAGCGCGAACAGGTCGGAGGCGACCTCGCCCGACTTGAGCGCCTGCGTATGCGGATAATTGCCGACGGCGACCGCGAGCGTTCTCATGCGCAATCCTCCCGCAGCCTCCGCCCCAACCCTGCCCTGCCACAAACCCGCCGCGAACGAAAGTCCGCCGCGGGTCGCTTGGGCTCACGCTTTCGGCTATATCGACCTCGCACGCAATCCGCGAGGCGGATGGCGCTGGCGGGGGGGCCGGATTTCGCGTCATAGTGCCGCCGATGCCGGAACCCGAAACTTTCGCCTTTTCCTCGCAAGGGCTCCGCCTCAACGTTTGCGCTTGGGGTCCTCCGACCGCGCCGCCGCTTGTCCTGTTGCATGGCGTGCGCGACCACGCGCGATCCTGGGACCGGATCGCCGCCGCCTTCGCCGATCGCTATCGCGTGCTCGCGCCGGACTTGCGCGGGCACGGCGATAGCGAGTGGGCGACGGGCGGCTTCTATCCCACGGAAGCCTATGTCTTCGACCTCGCCGAACTGGTGGAGACGTGTCAGCTCAAGGAATTCGCGTTCGTCGGCCATTCGCTCGGCGGCAATATCGGCCTGCGCTACGCCGCGCTGTTTCCCGAAAGGGTGCGCGCAATCGTCGCCATTGAGGGCCTCAGCCATTCGCCCAAATTGCTCGCCGAGCAGCGCGCCGTTCCCATCGAGACCCGGCTTCGCGACTGGATCGCCCGCCAGCGCGAGATCGCCGGCAAGCCGCCGCGCCGCTACGCCTCGCTCGCTGAGGCGACGGCGCGGCTGGCCGGTCAACATCCCCGCCTCGATCCCGAATTCGCCGCGCATCTGACCCGCCACGGCGTCGCCGCGCATCCCGACGGGTCGGTCAGCTTCAAGTTCGATCCGGCGTTGCGCGCTTTCCCGCCGGTGGAGATGGCGGCCGAGGACGTCTGGCGGCTTTGGTCGCTCGTGAGCGCGCCGGCGCTGCTCCTCTATGGCGCGCAGTCCTGGGCCTCCAATCCCGTCCTCGACGGCCGCGCGCGCCATTTCCGCAACGCCGAGGTGGTTACGCTGGAGAACGCCGGCCATTGGGCGCATCACGACCGACGCGAGGCGTTTTTGGGCGAGGCCGAACGGTTCCTGGGCTGAGGCTACGCGCCCTCGCCGCAATGTGATTGTCAAAACCCGCTCAATAGTTCAGATTTCGCCAAATCCGACGCTGTGGTCGAATAGATTCGAACAACAGCCTGTGGATCAAAGTAAAACGGGAGGACGCAGAGTGGTTGAGTCTAATTCGGTTTTCTATTCACGGAAATGGCGACGCGGTGTTTTCTCCGGCGCGTTGATCGCCCTGAGCGCGGCCTGCTTGATCGGGCTGACGGCGAAGGCGGACAAACTCGCCGATGTCGACGACGCCCGAATCGTGAGCAACGGCAATACGGGCAAGGAATGGCTGAGCAACGGCTTGGATTACACCGCCAAGCGATTCAGCCCGCTCGATCAGATCTCGACCGCAAATGTGGAAAAGCTCGGGCTCGCCTGGTCCTATCCCTTGAATTCAATCCGCGGCGTGGAGGCGACCCCGATTGTTGTCGACGGGACTATGTTTGTCACGGCGCCTTGGGGCATCGTGCACGCGGTCAACGCGAAGACCGGCGACAAACTCTGGACCTTCGACCCGCAGTCGCCGCGCACCGACGGCTACAAAGCCTGCTGCGACATCGTCAATCGCGGCGTCGCGGTCTACAAGGGCAAAGTCTATGTCGGCTCGCCCGACTCCAAGCTATTCGCGCTCGACGCTGCGAGCGGCAAGGTGTTGTGGAGCGTGAATACGAGCCCGGACGCCGCGCGTCCCTACACGCTCACCGGCGCGCCGATCGTCATAAAAGATAAGGTTTTCGTCGGCGGCGGCGGCGGCGAGTATGGGGTTCGCGGAGTTGTCAGCGCCTACGACGCGGAGAGCGGCAAGCTGGCGTGGCGCTGGTACACGGTTCCCGGCGATCCCTCGAAACCGGCGGAAAACGAGGCGATGACCCAGGCTGCGAAAACCTGGGACGACACGTTCAAATATTGGGACAACGGCGGCGGCGGAACGGTGTGGAACACGTTTTCCGCCGACCCCGAACTCAACCTGGTCTATTTCGGCACCGGCAACGCCGGACCCTGGGCCGCGTCCATCCGCAATCCCTCAGGCAAGGACAATCTCTACACGTCCTCGGTGGTCGCGCTGGACATCGACACCGGCAAATACGCTTGGCACTATCAGGGCACGCCTTCGGACACCTGGGATTATGACGCCGACCAGGATCTGATCCTCACCGATCTCACCATCGACGGCCAAAAACGCCCGGTGCTGTTGCACGCGGGAAAGAACGGCTACTTTTACGTGCTCGACCGCAAGACCGGCCAGTTTCTGTCCGCGAGGAATTTTGTGGATGTGAACTGGGCGACCGGTTACGGGCCCGATGGCCGGCCGAAGGAAATCCCCGGCGCGCGCGCCGTGGGCCAGCCGATCGAAGCGGTCCCTGGTCCATTCGGCGCGCATAACTGGCAATCGATGGCGTTCAGCCCGAAGACCGGCTTGGCCTATATCCCTGCGCAATTCGTTCCAATCACCGTTATTGACGACAAGAATTGGAAGGCTCAGGGCAGCAACTTGCTGGGTCAGCCGATGAGCGGCATCGGCTGGAATCTCGGGCAGTCGCTCGTGGCGGCGGCGCCGAAAAACAAGCCCTTCGGCCGCCTCATCGCATGGGATCCCTCGCAGCAAAAGGCGGCTTGGACCGTCGACTACGCCTCGCCGTGGAACGGCGGGACGCTCGTGACCGCGGGCGGCCTCGTATTCCAGGGCACGGCCGACGGACGCCTCGTCGCCTATGACGCGACCAACGGAAAGAAGCTTTGGGACGCTCCGCTCGGCAATGGCGTCGTCGCGGCGCCGATGACCTACATGATTGACGACAAGCAATATGTCTCAATCGCCGTCGGTTGGGGCGGCGTCTTCGGCCAGACGCAGCGCTCGACCGACCATGCCTCTCCGGGAACCGTCTATACATTCGCGATCGGCGGCGCCGCCAAATATCCGGAAGTCGCGCGTTACAAGCTGGGGCCGTTGATTCAGGGGGTGAAATACGATCCGAAAAATGTCCCCGAGGGCGCCGGGATCTATCTTCAGCAACTGCGTGTTCTGCCACGGCGTGCCCGGCGTCGACAAAGGCGGCAATATCCCGAACCTCGGCTATGTCGATTCCAGCGCGATCGAAAATCTCAAAGACGCCTTGTTCGGCAAAGCCTTCGCCGACGCCGGGATGCCCGACTTCCAGGGCAAACTGAAGGATGCGGACGTCGCAAAACTCCAGGCGTTTATTGAAGGAACCGCCGACGCGATTCGACCGAAGTAAGCCGCGAGCAACCGCCGCCTACGAAAGCGCCGCCGCTTCGACAAGGAGCGGCGGATTCTTTTTGAGCCGCGTCGACCGACGTCCTGGACTGTCAGGGCTCGCAGGCGTCGATAGGCGCCCAATGCGCGCCGCCGGGCGCGGCCAGCGCCAGCCGCTCGCGCGTCGCATATTGGGCGGGAATCAAACGGGTGACGGCGTGCGCGGGCTCGACGGTCTCGATGCGCCGCCGGGTCGCGGTTTCGGCCGGAATCGTCTCGCTCACTTCGCGAGCGGGCGCGATCTCGACGCGCCGCGTGATCAGCCCGAGCCGCGCGGGCACCGTGATCCAGCAGCCGATGACGTCGCCGTTTTCGTCGCGCGTGCGCCATTCGCGATGCGCCGGGCTCACTTCGACGGTTTGGCTCTGGTAGACGTATTGGGCAGGGATGACGCGCCCAACCGTCTGTTCGGGGCGGACGACGACGGTCTCTTCGACCTGCCGCGTCACCGCCGGCGTGTAGTCTACGACCTCGCGGCCGGGCGAAACCAGCACCTGCTCCTCGACCGTGGCGTAGCGCGGCGGATCGATCACGCGACGGTAGCACTGATGCGCTTGCGCCTCGGCGCAGGTGAGCGCCAGCAGTCCGGCGCCGGCGAGAGCGAGATAGCGCATAAGACCCTCCAGACGACGCTGGCGGCGCCGCAAATCAGGCTTTTGACCTCGGGCGCCCTGGGGAAACAAGCCGCATCGGTTTTTAACGTAAACTTAAGCATGTGGCGGGCGCGTCGCGGCGGCCTTTTCCCGCCGCGCCAGCGGCGCCGACTTGCGCCGCTAGACGCCCCCGCCGCGTCTGCTTAAGACAAGCCGCACGACCCGCACTCGGAACCCCGATGGCCACGCTCGAAGACGTGCTCTCCACGATCGACGCCAACCACAGGCGCGCGCTCGACCGGCTGTTCGCGCTGGTCGACATCCCCTCGATTTCCGCGCAAGCCCGCGCATTTTCCCGATTGCGACCGCGCCGCCGACTGGCTCGTCGCGCGAACTTGCCGAACTCGGCTTCGAGGCTCGCAAGCGAGCCGACCGAGGGCCGGCCGATGGTGATGGGCTCGGCCAAGGCCAAGACCCGCGACGCGCCGCATGTGCTGTTCTACGGCCATTACGACGTGCAGCCGGCCGACCCGCTGGACCTCTGGAAAACGCCGCCGTTCGAGCCGCGGCTGGAGACGACGCCGAGCGGCGAGCGCATCGTCGGGCGCGGCGCCGCCGACGACAAGGGCCAGTTGATGACCTTCGTCGAGGCCTGCCGCGCCTTCCGGGCCAACGGCGGCCTGCCCTGCCACGTCAGCGTGTTGTTCGAGGGCGAGGAGGAGACCGGCTCGCCGTCGCTGCCGGCGCTTCCTGGCCAAGCAACGCCAAGTCGCTGAAGGCCGATCTGCTGCTCGTCTGCGACACCTCGATGTGGGACGCCGAGACGCCGGCGATCACCACCATGCTGCGCGGCCTCGTGATGGAGGAGGTCGTCATCCACGCCGCCAACCGCGACCTGCACTCCGGCCTCTACGGCGGCGCCGCGATCAATCCGATCCGCGTGCTCGCGCGCATCCTCGCCGATCTGCACGACGCCAACGGCGCGGTGACGCTGCCCGGCTTCTACGACGGCGTCGAGGAATTGCCGGAGGAAATCGCCGCGCAATGGCGCGACCTCGACTTCGACGGCGACGAAATTCCTGGGCGACGTCGGCCTCTCCGTCCCCGCCGGCGAGAAGGGCCGCTCGGCGCTGGAGATGATCTGGTCGCGCCCGACCTGCGACGTCAACGGCATCGTCGGCGGCTACACCGGCGAGGGCGCGAAGACCGTGCTGCCGGCGAAGGCGCAGCGCGAAAGTCTCGTTCCGGCTGGTCGGCAAGCAGAACCCGGAGCGCATCGCGCAATCGTTCCGCGCCTTCGTCAAGGCGCGCCTGCCCGCCGACGTGAAGGCCGAGTTCATTCGGCCACGGCGGCAGCCCGGCGCTCGGCCTGCCGACGCGCAGCGAGGCGCTGCGCCGCGCGCGCCGCGCGCTGGAGGCCGAATGGGGCAAGCCGCGCGGCGCTGGTCGGCTCCGGCGGCTCGATCCCGATCGTCGGCGCGTTCAAGCGCGAACTCGGCATGGACGCCTGATGGTCGGCTTCGGCCTCGACGACGACGCGATCCATTCGCCGAACGAGAAATACGAGCGCCGCTCGTTCCACAAAGGCGCGCGCTCCTGGGCGCGCATCCTCGCCGCGCTCAGCCAGTGAACGCGCGCGCCCGGCGTCGGCTGCGGCGCGGCGATCGTGCGCGACGGGCGGCTGCTGCTGGTCAAGCGGCAGAGGCCGCCGGAGGCGGGCTGCTGGAACCTGCCCGGCGGCAAGGTCGATTTCGGCGAGCGCGTCGAGGACGCGTCATGCGCGAGATCGCCGAGGAGATCGGCGTCGAGATCGAACTGACGCGCTCGCTCGGCTTCGTCGAGATGATCGGCATCGACGATCAGCACTGGGTCTCGCCGATCTATCTGGCGCGAGATCGTCGGCGGGCGAGCCGGTCAATCGCGAGCCGGGCAAGCACGAGGCGATCGTCTGGGCCGCTCTCGACGCGCCGCCGGCGCCGCTGGCGCTCGCCGCGCGCGAGGCGATCGCGATCCTCAAGGCGCATCAAAACTGAGCAGGCGCCCGGATTTACGCGGCCGCGGCCAGGGGCCTCGCCGCGACCCGATTGCGGCCGGCGTTCTTGGCGCTGTACATCGCCGCGTCGGCGCGCGCGATTAGCGCCGCCATGTCGCCGCCGAACCGCTCGGCCGCGACGCCGAAACTGGCGGTGACGGCGATCGGCCCCCGCGAAGTGCGGGCGCGGCTTCCCGCGAGGCGAAGCCGCGCGGCCTCCGCCCACGATTGGGCCTCAGCGAGGTCGGCGGCCGGCAGCAGGACGACGAACTCCTCGCCGCCGAAGCGAGCGATTCGCGCCGATGGCCGCGAGGCCGCCAGCGACTTGAGAACCTCCGCCGACATCTGCAACACGACGTCGCCGACGTCGTGGCCGAAACCGTCGTTGACCCGCTTGAAATGGTCGATGTCGCAAACCACCGCGGCGACCGGCGCGCCGTGGGGGATTCCCGAAACCGCCTCGTCGAACCCGCGCCGATTCAACAGCCCCGTCAGCGGATCGAGGCTCGCCAGCGCATGCAGCCGGTCGCGCAGCGCATTGACGGTGCGCAACATCTTCACGCTAGGGTAAGCCACAGCCGGGCAAATCGCGCCGCACTCGACCAAGGTTACACCGAGGGCGAGACGCAGAGCGTCCCAACCGGTTTTGCTTTGCGACAAGTCGCCGCCGAAACGCCAATAGGTGATCAGGTAAGCCGCCGGCAGGGCGATCGCCAGCGACATGCAGGTTAGCTGAAATACGCCCAGCGCGACTGAAAAACGCATTCGCAAACGAGCCAGCACAGGCCAATCTCCTCGCGCCGCACCCTTCCGCGCTAACATGCGAGCACCAAACGAGATCTGAACGCCGCTGGAG
>CAWIEP010000059.1:0-20576 GCA_963835115.1 uncultured Pseudomonadota bacterium | reverse complement strand
GGCCGGGTTTTGTCTGGCGGGTGCGCCTCGACACCAGCGACGACGCCCGCATCGACGCGACCACCGAACTCGCCGACCGCACGCCGCTGCCGGCGCGCGCCACCTCATCCTGGCGGAGACGCCCGTCTCCACCGAGCGCCGCGCGCGCGCCCGACAGGCGCGCGACGTCGAAACGCTCGCGCAAGCCGCCGGCATCGCCCGCGAATGGTGGGACGTCGACGGGCGCGCATACGCTCGTCTCGACGAGCGACCAAGCTCGCGCTGCTCGATTGCTTCGGCCTGCCCGCGCGCACGCAGGCGCAGGCGCAGGAATTCGCTCGACCGGCTCATGCAGGAGACGCAGGCCCGCACATTGCCGCCCTCCGTCACGCTGCCGCTCGACGGCCCGCTGCGCGTCGCGCTTGCGCTCGGATCCCGCACGCGCCGCAGAGCGCGATCGAATACCACGTGACGCTGGAAGACGGCCGAGTGTCTCCGGCTCGACGTCCGGCGCCGACGCGCGCCGGATGACGCTGCCGAACGGCCGCGAGATCGACGAGCGCCATTTCGATCTGCCGGCGTCTGCCGATCGGCCGGCATCGGCTGGAGGTCGGCGGCGTCGCCTCAGCGCGCTGACGATCGCGCCGCCCGAGGCCTATCGGCACCAAGGCGGTGTGGCGGCGCCGTTTCGGCGTCTCGGCGCAGCTCTACGCGCTGCGCCGCGACGAGGGCGATCAGGGCATCGGCGATTTCACCGCGCTCGGGCCTCGCCGCCGCGGCCGCGGCCGAGCCGAGGCGCCGCCTATTTCGGCGTCAGCCCGATGCACATGCTGTTTCCAGGCGATCGCAGCCGCGCGAGCCCGTACCATCCCTCCGACCGCCGCTTCCTCGATCCGATCCTCATCGACGCCCTGGCCGAGGACGGCCTGCCCGTCGACGAGGAATGGTCAGGCCGCCGCCGCGACGCTCGGCGAGAAACTCGGCCGCCGTCGCCAAGCTCGCCGCGATCGACTACGAGGCGGTTTGGAGCGTCAAGAGCATCGCGCTGCAATACCGCTTCGCCGCGTTCCTGCGCGCGCGCGCGGCGCGCGCGGCGGAACCGCTGTTCGCCGAGTTCGACGCGTTTCGTCGCCGCGGGCGGCGAGAGCCTGTTCCGCTTCGCCATGTTCGAGGCGATCCAGCGCGAGCGCAACGGCGAATATTGGCGCCGCTGGCCGGCGGAACTGCGCGACGCCGACCCGGCCGCGCTCGCCGCCAAGGCGGCGCAGCGCGACTACGACGTGCGGTTCTCCGAATTCTGCCAATGGCTCGCCGACCGGCAGCTCGCGCCGCGGCGGCCGAGCGCGCGCGCGCGGCGGGGCTGGAGATCGGCCTTTATCGCGATCTCGCGGTCGGCTCGGCGCCCGACGGCGCCGAAAGCTGGTCGCGCGCGGCCGAACTCGGCATCGGCGCCAGTGTCGGCGCGCCGCCGGACCCGTTCTCGGCTTCGGGCCAGAACTGGCATCTGCCGCCGCTCGATCCCGTCGCCGGCGCGCGCACCGGCTGGAAGGGGTTTCGCGACCTGCTCGCGCGCCAACATGCGCCACGCCGGCATGCTGCGGATCGACCACGCGATGGGGCTGACGCGGCTGTTCGTCATCCCCGAGGGCGCGAAGCCGTCGGAAGGCGCCTATGTCGCCTATCCCGTCGACGAAATGATCGGGCAGATCGCGCTGCGAGAGCCAGCGCCAACAGTGCATGGTCGTCGGCGAGGACCTCGGCACCGTGCCCGACGGTTTCCGCGACAAGCTGACGAAGGCCGACATCTCGGGCATGCGCGTGCTCTATTTCGAACGCAAGGGCGTCGAATTCCTCGATCCGCACGAATATCCCACCCACTCCGTCGCCTGCGTGACGACGCACGACCTGCCGACCTTCGCCGGCTGGTGGCAGGGCGCCGACATCGCCGAGCGGATGAGCCTCGGGCAACTCGGTCCCGAGCACGCCGCGCCCGCGCTCGGCCAGCGCGGCGCCGAGAAACACGCGCTCGTCGATGCGCTGCTCGCGGCCGGCGCTCTCGCCGAGCGCCCTTCGCTGGACGCAGCCATGGACGACGACCTGGCGGCGGCGATCCACGCCTGGGTGGCGCAGGCGGGCTCGGCGCTGGCGAGCGTGCAGGTCGACGATCTCACCGGCGAGACCGTGGCGACCAATCTGCCCGGCACCGACCGCGAGCGGCCGAACTGGCGCCATCGCGCCAAGGACGACGCGGCGGGGTTGTTCGACGCGCCGCGCGCGCGGGCGATTCTGGCGGCGGTGGACGCGGTGCGGCCGCGGCCGCAATGATTGCGCGCCTGACCCGCTACGCGCCGCTCGAACGTTCCGCGTCGCCGGCGCGCGCCGTTACGTGCCCGGCGGGGCCGTGCACTTCGCGGCGCCTTTGGGATCGTAGTCGATGACGACGTCGATATAGCCGGAGGGCGTGAAAAGGTTTCGCTCCGCGCCTTCGAAAACAAAACTTTCCGAGGCGTGAAGCACGGCGATCTGCACTTTGAGATGCTTGTGCGGGGATTGGAAGTCGAAAACCGCAAAGCAGGCGGCCGACGCCCATTTTTCAAGGAAATCCTTGGCGATTCCGGCGACCGAACCGCCTCCGGCGACTTCAATCGCCTGGGCCGGAAGCTCCAACGACACATGGCCCTGGGCGTCGACCGTCACTGACGGCATGCCGCCATATTTGCCCGACCAGACGTCGTCCGGCATTTCCACGGCGGACGCCGCGGCGGGGAGGGCGAGCATGGCGAGGGCGGCGAAAGCCGTACCGATGTTTGGGCGACTGATGGGTAGCGGAGCAAGCGGGCCGCTGCGCGCGCGCCGGGAAAGTTCGTTCTTTTCCAAACCGGTCTCCCGAGTGTTGGAGCCGTTTCCGTCCCGGGACTTTTCGGATGGGCGGTGATTCTCCCGTAAAACTACGCATTGCAAACTTGCGGCAATGTTTTGTCGGCGGCAAGTTCAAAATATCGCCCAAAACGCCCGACGATTGAGCAGATGATCACGAACTCTTATTGGCATCTTTCACGGGCATGTCGACCGCGAGTCCTGCTTATACGCTGCGGTTGAACCAGGCGAGCTTCTCCCGCAACGTCACCACCGACCCCACGATGATGATCGTCGGCCCGCGAAGCGAAGCTTCGCGGGCAGCCTCGGCGATCGTCGCCAGCGTCCCCGTCACCACCCGCTGGCCGGATCGCGCGCCGTTGTCGACGATCGCGGCCGGCGTCGCGGGATCGACGCCCTTGGCGATGGCGTCGGCCATCAGCGCCTCGATCTGATTGAGACCCATATAGATCGCCACCGTCTGCCCGGGCCGCATCAGCGCCGGCCAATCGTGATCGAGCCGGCCGGCGCGCCCCTGCGCGGTGACGAACACGCAGGTCTGCGCGTGGTCCCTGTGGGTCAGCGGAATCCCGGCATAGGCCGAGCAGCCGAGCGCGGCGGTGACGCCGGGGCAGACTTCGAACGGCACGCCTTCCTCGGCCAGCGCCTCGATCTCCTCGCCGCCGCGACCGAACAGGAAGGGGTCGCCGCCCTTCAGCCGCAGCACTCTTTTTCCGCGCTTGGCGTGGGCGATCAGCAGCCGGCCGATCTCGTCTTGCGGCACCGCATGGTGGTCGGCCTGCTTGCCGACATAGATCCGCTCGGCCTCGGGCGGCAGCAGCGCCAGGATCGAGCGATCCACCAGCCGATCGTAAAGCACGACTTCGGCGCGCTCGATCAGGTTTTTGGCGCGCAAGGTCAGCAGATCCGCCTCTCCGGGGCCGGCCCCAACCAGATAGACCGCGCCTGTCGGCGTCGCAGCGGGATGCGCCTCCGCCGGGACGCCTTCCAGGAAATGCTCGCGGTCGCGCGCGGCCCACAACGCCCGCGCCTCGGCCAGCGCCGCGTCGGGCGCCGCGCCCATCAGCCCCAGCGCCAGCGCCATCGTGCCGACGATCGCCGCCTCCGCCCGCGCGTCGCCTTGTCCGCGCCACGCCTGCACAAGCGCCTCGACCCGCGGCGGCCCCTCCTGTTCGGCCGGGCCGTCGTACAGCGGCGGCAGGGTGAAGTCGCGCGCGACTCCGTCTTCGGCGGCGGCGATGTCGATCGGCTTCTCCGGCCGGCGCTCATTCTCGCCGCCGTCGCCGCGAAACGACCAGACGCGCGCATCGCCGAGCGCCAGGGCGGCGTCGCGATGGATCGGCACATAGCCGGGATGAAACGCCGCTTGCAACGACGCGGAAGCGCCGAACGGGTTGAGGCTGCGCACCAGCGTATTGACGGGCGAGCGCAGCCCGAGCACCGGCTTCAGCATCAGGAGGTTCGCCAGCGTGGGGGCGAATCGGTCGAGCGAGAGATAGGCGAACCGCCGCCCCCGCAGTTGCGCCTGCGCGTCGGCGAAATCGCGGGCGGGCGGCAGGCCGAGCCGCGCGAGCGTCTCGCCCGCGTAGAGCCGCCCGGCGGTGTGGCCGTCAAGCCCATGCAGCGCGACGCGATAGCCCGCGCCGGCAAGCCGCAGCGCGGCCAGGAGATGCCACGGCGGCCGGCGCGCCTTGCCGGCGTAGCAGGGCCAATCGAGATCGGGGCGCGGCTCGACCTGCGCCGGCAGCCGCGCGCGCGCGGCGCGCGCGAAGCCGGCGATCTCGGCCGCGCTCTCCTCCTTCATCCGCAACAGCATGAGGAAGGCGCCGATCTGCTCCGGCAGCGCCTCGCCGTCGAGGATCATCGCCATCGCCCGCTCCGCCTCTTCGGCCGTGAGGGCGCGCGAAAGGGTCTTGCCGCGGCCGAGCAGGCGGATGAATTCAGCGAAACTATGCATGTCCGATCCTGCTTGAGGCAAACCCTGCGCCTCTTCATCTCGGACCGTGGGCGTCCCGCCCGCTTCGGCGCGCGAGACGCGCGGTCCCAGACGCGCTGCGCGCTAAGGGGTTTCGAACACCGTCAGCCGGTCGCCGGCCCCGCGCAGCGCCGCGCGGATCGGCATGTCCTCCACCGGTCCGTCTTCGAGCGCGCGCGCCAGCGTCGCCGCCTTCGCGGGACCCTCGATCTGCACGGCCAGCGCGCGCGCTCGCAACAACGCGCGCCCCGTCAGCGTCAGCCGCGGCTCCAGCCCGTCGGGCGCCGGCATGGCCGCCACCAGCGCGCGCGCCGCCGGGTCGATAACCTCGGCAAGGCCCGGCGCGTGCGGGAACCAGGACGCGGTGTGGCCGTCGCCGCCCATGCCGAGCACGACGAGATCGGCGGGCAGCGGCAGGTGCGCCACGCGCGCCGCCGCCGCCGCCAGCTCCTGCTCGGGCGCCAGCCGGGAATCGGCGAGCGGGCAGAACTGCGCCTTGGCCGCCTTGCCTTGCAGCAGCGTCTCACGCACCAGCCGGGCGTTGGAGCGGGGGCTGATCGTCGGGCACGCGCCGCTCGTCGGCGAGCGTGACCGCCACGCCGCGACCAGTCGAGATCGCGGGTCGCAAGCGCGGCGAAGTAGCGCTTCGGCGTCGAGCCGCCGGAGACGATCAGCAACGCGAGGCCGCGCGCGGCGATGGCCTCGCCGAGGCGCGCGACCGTCCAATCGGCGAAGGCGTCGGCGAGGGAAGCGCCGTTGTCGAAGCGGCGAAACTCGGGCTGCATCATTCGTATTCCTCGTTCCAGGTGCGCCCGTCCCGCTCGATGAGCGCGATCGAGGCCGCCGGCCCCCAGGTGCCCGCGGTGTAAGGCCGCGGCGGCTCGCCGTTGTGCGACCACGCCTCGCGGATCGGATCGACGAAGCGCCAGGCCGCCTCGACCTCGTCGCGGCGCATGAACAGCGAGGCGTTGCCGCGCACCGCGTCCATCAGCAGGCGCTCGTAAGCCTCGGGCGATTGCGCGCCAAAAGCTTCGGCGAAACTCATGTCGAGCGGCACATGCTGAAGACGCATGCCGCCGGGGCCGGGCTCCTTGATCATCAACCAAAGTTTTATGCCTTCGTCCGGCTGGACGCGAATGACGAGGCGGTTCGGGGGAATGCCGTCCGCGCCATGTTCGAAGATTTCGTGCGCGACGCGGCGGAACCCGACGACGATCTCCGAAAAACGCTGCGGCAGCCGCTTGCCGGTGCGCAGGTAGAACGGCACGCCCGCCCAGCGCCAGTTGGCGACGGCGATTTTCAGCGCCACGAAAGTCTCGGTGTCGCTCGTTTCCTTTTTTATGTCCTGCAAATAGCCGGACGCTTGCGAGCCTTCGGCGAAGCCGGCGCGGTACTGGCCGCGCACCGTCAGTTGGCTGACGTTGGCGTCGTTGATCGGGGTCAGCGATTTCAGCACTTTCAGTTTCTCGTCGCGCAGCGCGTCGGCCTCGAAGGCCGAGGGCGGCTCCATCGCCACCAGACACAGCAATTGCAGCATATGGTTCTGCACCATGTCGCGCAGCGCGCCGGAATTCGTCGTAATAGGCGCCGCGGCCGCCGACGCCGAGCGTCTCGGCCACCGTGATCTGCACGTGGTCGATATTCGCGCTGTTCCAGACCGGCTCGAACAGCGCGTTGGCGAAGCGCAGCGCCATCAGATTCTGCACCGTTTCCTTGCCGAGATAATGGTCGATGCGGAAGATGTTCTTTTCCAGAAACACGCCGCCGAGCGCGTCGTTGATCGCCGCCGCGCTGGCGCCGTCGTGGCCGATCGGCTTCTCGACGATGATGCGCGAGCTTGGGCTCGCCAGTCCCTCCTCACCCAGCCGCTTGGCGATCGGCGCGAACAGATCCGGGCTTGTGGCGAGATAGAAGGCGCGGATGCGCTCGCCCTCGCCGAGCAGCGTCTTGAACTCGCTCCACCCCTTTTCGCCGGTGACGTCGAGCGACAGATGATCGACGCGATCCAGGAACCGCTTCAGCGCCTCGTCGTCCTTGGCGTCGTTATGTTTGGTCAGCGCCTCTCGCACGCTCAACTGAAACGCCTCGCGCGTCATGTCGCGGCGCGACACGCCGATGATGCGCGTCGGGTCGCTGAACTGGCCGCTGTTGTCGCGGTGGTAGAGCGCGGGGAACAGTTTGCGATAGGCGAGATCGCCGGTGCCGCCGAATACGACGAGATCGAAGGGATCGACCTTGATGATCTTGGACGCCATGGTCACCTCGTGAATTGCGGCCCGGCCGCGGCTATCGCGGCGGCGCCGCGAAAGATCAAGCCTCGGCCGCCGCCTCTTTGAACAACACGTCGCGATCCCGCGCGAAATTCTTGATGAGCGGCAGCGCCGCCGCGCCGATGGCGCGCGCGTCGGGGCCGACCGAGCCGGGCAGGATGCGCACGTCCGACAGACCGCGCCGGTCGAGCTTTTCTAGCTCCGCCGCCGTCAACAGGCAGATCGTCTGCCGCACGCTCTCCGGCATCGCCCCGTCGATGATCATGGCGCCGACGTCGATCACCGAGATCGCCGACACGATCGCGTAAGCCAGCGCCCGCGAGGCTTCCTCCAGCCATTCCTTCAGCGGCGCGCCGAACTCGGCCCAGGCGTGCGGCGTCAGCCAGATCGACGACGGGTCCACGCCCGCGGCGGTCAGCCGGCGCTCCAGTTGATAGATCGAGGCGAGGTGAATGAGCTGCGTCACCCCATGGGCGCCCGGCGCGGGCATGGAGCCGACCGCGGCGGCGTTGCCGGTGCGCCCGAGATAGAGCGAAGCGTTGAGCACCAGTCCGCCGCCCAAAAACTCGCCGAGGAAAAAATAGAGATATTCCCGCTCCCGCCACGTCCCGCCGAAATAATATTCGGCCGCGCAGGCGCAAGTGGCGTCGTTGCAGACGTTGACGTCGAGCCCCGAAAGCCGCGCGATCTCTTCGCCGACGTCGATGGAGCGCCAGCCGTCGAGCGCGCCGACCGGCGCGCCGATCTCGTCCGACCAGCTCCAGAGTTGGAACGGCAGCGCGACGCCGAGCCCGGCGAGCCGCGCGCGCTGGCGATCGTCGAGGCGCGCGGTCAGCTCGGGCAAGGCTCTCGCGACGAAGCCGAGCACGTCCTCCGGCGTCGGATAGGGATAGCCGACGCGGGCGCGATGGCGGATCATCCCCATGAAATCGACGAGCACGAGGTCGCTCGACCGTCGCCCGATTTTCAGCCCGAAAGCGAAGGCGCCTTCGGGGTCGAGCGACACCGGCACCGTCGGCTGGCCGACTCGGCCGCGCAGCGGCGGTTCGCGCTTCAGGAGTCCTTCGGCGCAGAGCCGGTTCATGATCGTCGAGGCGGACTGCACCGACAGTCCCGTCATGCGCGCCACCTCAATCTTGGAAAGCTGGCCGAAGCGCCGCGCCAGCGACAACATTAGCCGCTCGTTGTATACGCGAACGCCCGACTGATCGGCCCGGCTCACCGGCAGGTTCGCGGCGCGGCTGATATCCGCCGATTCCGGCATTGGGATTCCCGAGCCTTCCGTCCCTGCAACGGGAGTTTTTGGCGAAGGGCCCCCCGTCGTGTCATTATCGTTGCCGGCAGTCTGACGGCCTCCGGAGCGGCTGTCAATAATAATTCAATCGCATTGAATTATCCTTGACAAACGCTTCTGACTTTGGCCCTATGCGCCCGCGACGACGGTCGTGGGACTTTCCACGGACGCTCTGAACCAATATGGGCGCATGGCGTCGTCGCACAAAAGCGACTTATCCGGGAGGAATTCATGTCGAGGAAATTCGGTATTTTGTCTACTGTCGCCGGCGCTGCGCTGGCGTTGGCGCTGACCGGCGCGCCGTCCTACGCCGGCGATATCGTCGGGCTCGTCACCAAGACCAACACCAATCCGTTCTTCGTCAAGATGAAGCAGGGCTTTGAGGCCAAGGCCAAGGAGCTTGGACTGACCCCGCAAGCCTACGCCGGCAAGTACGACGGCGACAACGAAGGCGAAGTCGCAGGCGATCGAGCAGCTGATGGCCGCGGGCGCCAAAGGCATCCTGCTGGTGCCGAGCGATTCGACCGCCATTGTCCCGACTGTCGAGAAGGCGCGCAAGGCCGGCGTCCTGGTCATAACCCTCGACACTCCGCTCGATCCAATCACTGCGGCCGACGCGAATTTCGCCACCGACAATTTCAAGGCGGGCGAGCTTATCGGCCAATGGGCGAAGGCGACGCTCGGCGCCAAGGCCGCGACGGCCAAGATCGCCACCCTCGACCTCGCCGCCAACCAGCCGACCGTCGACTATCTGCGCCATAACGGCTTCCTCACCGGCTTCGGCATCACGGTGAAGGATCCGAAGCACTTCTCGATGAGCGACAGTCCGCAGATCGTCGGCTCCGACGTAACGGCGGGCGCGACCGACGGCGGCCGCAAGGCGATGGAGAAGATCCTTCAGAAGGCTGATCAAATCGACGTCGTCTACGCCATCAACGAACCCTCCGCGGACGGCGGCTACGCCGCGCTCAAGGCGGCCGGCAAGGAAAAGGGCGTTCTGGTCGTCGCGGTCGACGGCGGTTGCCCCGGCATCAAGAGCGTCAAGGAAGGCATCATCGGCGCCACCTCGCAGCAATACCCGCTGCTGATGGCCGCCGACGGCGTCGAGGCCGTCGCGAAGTTCATCAAGACCGGCGAAAAGCCGAAGAGCATCGACACCGGCGAGAAGCTGGTGACCGATCATCCCGTCCCCGGCGTTCCGTCGATCAGCGTCGAAGAAGGCAAGAAGCTTTGCTGGGGTTGATTTCCGTCGCGTTTGATCGCTTAATCGCGTGACAAGGCGCCGCTCGGGGCTTCCGTTCCGAGCGGCAAATTCAGATAAACGCCCATGCAGCGGCGATACTAGGTGGGGGAACGTTGATGGGCGATGTCGCGGAAGGCGGGCGACCCCCGACTCAAGAATTCGAGCGCGTACTCACCGCCGCCGCGACGACGCAGGCCACGTTCGAGGAGGAACGCCTCTCCCTCGCCAAGCGCACCCAGCGCTTTCCTCCACCTCTACCCGACGACGGTCCCGATCGTGGTCCTCGTACTGGGGCTTCTGCTCGGCGTTGCGGTCAATCCCTCGCACTTCGCGACCGCCAACAATCTTTCGCTGGTGCTGACGCAGGTGACGATCATCGGCATCGTCGGCATCGCGCAGACGCTGATCATTCTCACCGCCGGCATTGATCTCTCGGTCGGCGTCATCATGGTCATTTCTTCGGTGGTGATGGGACGGCTCGCGGTCGTCGACGGATTGCCGGTCATTCTGGCGTTTCCGGTTGGCCTGCTGTGCGGGCTCGCCTGCGGCTACCTCAATGGGACGTTGGTCACGCGTCTGCAAATGCCGCCGTTCATCGTGACGCTCGGAACCCTGAGCATATTTGGGGCGCTCAACATCTTTTATTCGCAAAGCGAAACGATTCGCGAGCAGGATCTTGATGAGCAGGCGCCTTTCCTTCAGCTCATGGGCGTGCCTTTCCAGATCGGCGGCGCGCGCATCATTCTGGCCAGTTTCCTTCTGATCCTGGTCGCGATCGTCGTCTGGTACGTGCTCAACCGCACCGCCTATGGCCGCCATATCTACGCCACCGGCGACGATCCCGAGGCGGCGCGGCTCGCCGGCATCAACACGGATCGCATCCTGCTGAGCGTCTATACGGTGGCTGGTCTCATCTCCGCGATCGCGGGCTGGGCGCTGATCGGCCGCATCGGCGCGATCAGTCCGACCGCCGGCGAGAACATGAACCTCGACAGCATCACCGCCGTGGTGATCGGCGGCACTTCGCTGTTCGGCGGCCGCGGCTCGATCGTCGGCACGCTGATCGGAGCGCTGATCGTCGGCGTGTTCCGCTCCGCCGTGTCGCTCGCCGGGCTCGACGTGCTGTGGCAGGAATTCGCCATCGGGGTGCTCATCATCGTGGCGGTCGCGCTCGACCAGTGGATCCGGAGGATCGCCAAGTGAACCCCAACGCCGAACCCATCCTCACCTGCCGCCAATTGGTGAAGCGCTACGGCCGCGTCACCGCGCTCGACCACGCCGATTTCGATCTCTATCCCAACGAGATCACGGCGGTGATCGGCGACAACGGCGCCGGCAAATCCTCGCTCATCAAGGCGATTTGCGGCGCCGTGATTCCCGACGCCGGCGAAATCCGGCTCGGCGGCGAGGTCCTAAAATTCCGCACGCCGATCGACGCGCGCGAGGCGGGTATAGAAACCGTTTACCAAAACCTGGCATTGTCGCCGGCGCTGTCGATCGCCGACAACATGTTCCTGGGGCGTGAAATCCGCGCCAACGGGTTCATGGGCCAGTATTTTCGGTATCTTAACCGTTCCGCGATGTCGAAATTCGCGCGCGAGAAACTCAACGAACTTGGGTTGATGACGATCCAGAACATTAACCAGCCGGTGGAGACCCTGTCCGGCGGCCAGCGACAGGGCGTGGCGGTGGCGCGCGCCGCCGCTTTCGCCAAGCGCGTCGTCATCATGGACGAGCCGACCGCGGCCCTCGGCGTAAAGGAATCGCGGCGCGTGCTGGAGCTGATCCTCGACGTGAAGAAGCGCGGCCTGCCGATCATCCTCATCTCGCACAATATGCCGCATGTGTTCGAACTCGCGGACCGCATCCACATCCATCGGCTGGGCAAGCGGCTGACCGTGGTCGACCCGAAAAAAGTGTCGATGTCGGACGCCGTCGCGATGATGACCGGGGCCTTGGCGCCGCCGTCTGACGCGCTCAACTGACGTTCCCCGCGTTATTCCGTAAGGGAATGTAAAGCTTAACGCCCTAGCCTGTCCCGCAGTGCGGTGAAGCGGCAGGGCGTCAAGCGTATGGAGCGGTCGGTAAAGAAGGCCCTGTGGCTAAGCGCGGGGCTGCTCTTTCTGGCGTTGGCGGTCGAGCCCGTCGGCATCCGCTCGCAATTCATGATCGGGGTGGTGGCGCTCGCCGGCATGGCGGCAATTCGCGCCCTCGGCCTGACGGGCGCGTGGCGTCAGATTTTTCTGGCGCTCGGCACGGCGGTGGTGATCCGCTACTTCTTCTGGCGCACCGTCAATACGATTCCGCCGATCAGCGATCCCTGGAATTTTGTGCCGGGAATCCTGCTCTACGCAGCCGAACTCTATTCCACGGTGATGCTGGCGATCAGCCTGTTCGTCGTCGCCGACCCGCTCGACCGCGACCCGCCCAGACCGCTGGCGTTGCAGGATCTGCCGACGGTGGACGTCTACATCCCCACTTACAACGAGGATCCGGAACTGCTGGCGATGACGGTGATCGCAGCCGTCAACCTCGACTATCCCAGGGACAAGCTCACCGTCTGGCTGCTCGACGACGGCGGCACCGACCAGAAGTGCAACCAGGACAACGTCAAGAAGGGCAAGGAGGCGCAGGAGCGACGCGTCGAATTGCAGGCGCTCGCGGCGGAACTGGGCGCCAAATATCTGACGCGCGCCAAGAACGAGCACGCCAAAGCCGGCAACATGAACAACTGCTTCAAGCAGTCGGTCGGCGAACTGATCGTCGTGTTCGACGCCGACCACGTGCCGGTGCGCGAATTCCTCATGCAGACGGTCGGCTATTTCCGCCAGGACCCCAAACTGTTTCTCTGCCAGACTCCGCATTTCTTCACCAATCCCGATCCGCTCGAACGCAATCTGGAAACCTTCCAGAACATGCCGTCGGAGAACGAGATGTTCTACGGCGTCATCCAGAAGGGGCTCGACAAGTGGAACGGCGCGTTTTTTTGCGGCTCGGCGGCGGTGATCCGTCGCGCGGCGCTGCAACTGGTCGGCGGCTTCTCAGGCATCACGATCACTGAGGATTGCGAGACCGCGCTGGACCTGCATTCGCGCGGCTGGCGCTCGATGTACGTCGACAAGCCGATGATCTCGGGCCTGCAACCGGAGACCTTCTCTTCGTTCATCGGCCAGAGGTCGCGCTGGGCGCGCGGCATGTTCCAGATCTTTCTGCTGAAGAATCCCGTACTCAAGCGCGGCCTCACGGTGGCGCAGAAGATTTGCTACCTCTCCAACATGACCTATTGGTTCTTCCCGTTCTTTCGCCTGCCGTTCTTTGTTTCACCGCTGCTGTTCATATTTTTCAACATGCAGATTTATATCGCCAACATGCAGGAGTTCATCTCCTACACAGTGCTCTACATGCTGGCGAACATGATGATGCAGAACTACCTCTATGGCGCGGTGCGCTGGGCGCTGGTCTCCGAGGTTTATGAGTTCGTGCAGACGCTCTATCTCGCGCGCGGACTGTTGAGCGTCATTCTCAACCCGTACAAGCCGACCTTCAACGTCACCGACAAGGGCAACAGCCTCGACAAGGACCATCTATCGGAACTGGCGGCGCCGTTTTTCGCGCTGTTCGCGATCTATTCGTTTTCGATGGTCGTGTGCATCTGGCGCTGGTTCACCGAGCGCGACGCCAACGAACTGCTGGCGGTGGTGGCGATGTGGAACTTGTTCAACCTGCTGATGTCGGCCGCCTCGCTCGGCGTCATCTCCGAGCGCCGCACGTTCCGCGCGCCGCTCGATCGCCCGGTGGACGTCGCCATCGGCAGCGCGATCCTGCCGGGCAAGGCGCTCGATGTTTCCTATGGCGGCTGCCGCGTCAGCCTGCCCGCTGATCGGGTCAACCACGCCATCGCCGAAGGCGCGCCGGCCGTTATCGACGTCAGCCTGCGCGTTGGCGGCGGCGCCCAGAGTTTTCCCGTGGTTGTCAGCAATGTCCAGATCAGCGACGACGTCGTCGAGATCGGCTTCGCCTTCGGCAAGCTGAAGCGCCGGCACTATCAGGCGATCGGCGATCTCATGTTCGGCGACGTCAAAGAGATCGCCGCGTTTCGCGAAGGCCGCCGCCGGCGCCACGGCATCCTGCACGGCGTCGCGATGTTTTTTTCCTGGGCCATTTCAGGACCGCCGCGCGGCTTCCAACTCCTGGCGTCGGAGGCGCGCGCCCGTCGCGCCGCGAAGCTCGACGCGCGCGGGCCGGATGGCGGGATCGAGACGTCGGCGACGCCCCTGGCCCCTGCCGAGGTCGGCCCGCCCGCGGCCCGCGCCGCCGCGAGCGCCTGAGGGATTTGGCCATGCCCGCGAATGCGATCCGGTTCGGCCTCGCCGCGGCGCTCGTCTGGAGCGCGGCGGCGCTCGCCGATTCCAATCCGAACCCCGGCGGCGAAGCGCTGCACCGGCTCGGCTCCGATCCCCTGCAATTGCGCTTCGAGGGCGAGACGAGCGAGAGGACCTGGCCGATCTACGTCACCGCCACGGAAGCCGGCACGCGCGCGCGCGTCCACATCGGCTTCATCAACGCCATATCCGTGATGCCCGAGGCCTCGACGCTGTCGATCAGCGTCAACGACGTGCCCGTCGCGCAAACCCCGATCGCCTCGGCGACCGACCCCGGCGCGCTCGACGTCGAACTGCCGAGCGGGCTGCTGACGCAGGGCTACAACAGCGTGCGCATCGCCGTGGCGCAGCGCCACCGCGTCGATTGTTCGATGGAGGCGACCTACGAACTCTGGACGCAGCTCGATCCCGCGTCCTCCGGCCTCGCCTTTCCCGGCGTCGCCGATCCCCATATCGACGTGCTCGACGATCTCGCCGCGATCTCGCCCGACGCCTCTGGCTCGGTGACGATCCGCGTCGTGCTCCCCGATGGGGCCGACGCAACGGCGGTCGACAACGCGATGCGCGCGGCCGAGGCGGTCGCCATCCGCGCCGAGGCGCAGCGGCCGCGCGTGGAGGTCGTCGACCATGTCCCAGAGAGCCGCGGCCTCTATGTCCTCGCCGGAGCGCGCGCCGATCTCGCGACGCACGGCTTCGCGCCGTTTCTGGGCGCGGGGCCGGGGCGGTCGCCCGCGGTTGAGGGCCAGGACGTTCCGGGTCGGATCGTGGTGGTCGCGACCGGCGACAACCAGAAGGAGATCGAAGAGGCGATTGACGGCGTGCTGCCGGTGCGCCCGGCCGAGGAGCGAACCGACAACCCCTCGGCGGGGCGTGCGCTCGCCAATCAAGTCGGCTACGTCATTCGCGACGCGCTGCGCGTGCCGCTCAGCGATCTCGGGGTCAGGACCGAGGAGTTCAGCGGCCGACTCTATCGCGCCGCCTTCGACATCCGGCTGCCCGGCGATTTCTACGCCGCCGACTATGACAAGCTGACGCTATCGCTTACCGCCGGTTACGCCGCGGGCCTGGCGCCGACGTCGCAGATTCTCGTGCGCGTCAATGACCGCGAGGCCGGCTCGATGCCGATGAAGAACCCGCGCGGCGATCTGTTTCGCGACCGGCCGGTGTCGGTCTCGCTCGGCGCGTTGCGTCCCGGCGTCAACCACGTCGTGGTTGAGGCGCAGACGCCGGACGTCGGCGATTCCGCTGTGCGAGGTCAAGCACATCATGGACATGCGCAAGCGCTTCGTCCTGTTCGACCGCTCCGAGCTGATCGTTCCCGAGTTCGCCCATATCGGCCGCCTGCCGAACCTCGCCGCGACCTTGTCGAACGGCTTTCCCTATCAATCCGCGACCGACAGTTTCGTCTATGCGCCGAGCCGCGATCGGCTGACGCTTTCGGCGGTCGGCTCCTACCTCGCGCGCACCGCCGTCGTGGCGGGACGGCCGGTCGGCGCGCGCGTCACCTTCGATCCCCAGGCCGCGCGGAACGGCTCGGCGCTGTTCATCGGGGCCTTCGACGATTTTCCGGCCGGCCTCATCGAAGAGATGGGCGTCGATTATCAGTCGATACGGAAGACCTGGTCGCGGCCGAACGCCGGCGATTTAGCGCTCGCCGAGCCGGGCGGGTCGGCGCCGAGCCTGACGCTGGATTCCCGCGAAGTCTTCGACCAATGGGCGCAGGGCTCGCACGCCGCCCCGGAAAACTTTTCGCCGCGGTTCACCCTTCAGGCCATCTACGACCGCTACATCAACATCCATCGCGGCGATTTCGCGCTGCTGCGCCAGCCCGACCTGCCGATCGAAGCGCCGGAGCATTCGACCATTCTTCTCGCGCAGGCGCAGGGGCCGCGCGGCTTCGCCACCTGGACGCTGGTCGGCGGGCGCGAGCCGGGCGATGCTTGCGCGCGACATGACCAGCGTCGTCGCGCCGTCGAACTGGAACGAGGTCGAGGGCCGCGCCTCGGCGTTCACGCCGCGCGGCGGCGTCAAGGCCATAGACCATTCCGAGAACACCTATTTCATTCCGACCGGGTCGCTCACCCCGGCAATCTGCGCCTGATCGCGGCGGGCTTCCTGTCGGCCAATCTCGACTACTACGTGCTCGCGATTCTGGCGCGCCGCGGTGGCTGCTCGGCGATCGGCCACGCGCGCGCCGCCGTGCGGGTTCACGGAAACCGTCGAGTGACGCGCGCGCTCGGTCCTGAGCGCGGCGCTGCTCGCGGCGCTCGCGCTCGCCGTCGCCCGCGCAGGCCGACGCCAACGCCGACAACTGGTCGCGCTACAAGGCGCGCTTCCTCGCCCCCGAGGGCCGGCTCGTCGACGATTCCGCAGGACAGCGTCAGCCACAGCGAGGGGCAGGGCTACGCGCTGGTGCTCGCCGCCTTCGACGACGACCGCGCAGGCTTTCGCCAGGCTCTGGGCGTGGACGGCGGCCAATCTGGAGATCCGCGGCGACCATCTTGCCGCCTGGCGCTGGCGGCCGCAGGACAATCCGCACGTGCTCGACAGGAACAACGCCACCGACGGCGACCTGCTGATCGCCTGGGGCCTCGCCGAGGCCGGCCGGCGCTGGAGCGCCGCCGCCTACACGGCCGAGGCGCGCAAGATCGCGCTGTCGCTGGCCAGCAAGGCGGTGTTCGCCACCGCCTTCGGCCCGGCGCTGCGCCGGGCGTCGCCGGCTTCGGCGCCGACGACACGCCACGACGGGCCGCTCGTCAATCTGTCCTATTGGGTGTTTCCCGGCCCTCGACGCGCTCGCCGACGTCGCGCCCGGAGGTCGACTGGGCGGGGCTCGAGACGGAGCGGGCTCGCGCTGTTCGACGCGGCGCAGTTCGGCCCGCTCGGCGCTGCCCACGGATTGGATTTCGCTGCGCGACGGGCGTCGCGCCGGCGGCGGAGCGGCCGCCGGTGTTCGGCTATGAACTGGTCCGCGCGCCGCTCTATCTGGCGTGGGGGCCGCCGGAGGCCAAGCCGCGGCTCGCCGCGCTGACGCAGGCGCTGGCTCGGCGCAGCCGGCGGCGCGCCGATGGTCATCGACGTCGAAAAGGCCGCGATTACGCAGAGTTTCGCTGATCCCGGCTATCGCGCCATCGCGGCGCTCGCCCGTTGCGCCGCTCTATAGCGAGAAATTTCCTGAGAATTTGCGCGTGATTCGACCCGATAGATACTATTCCGCAACGCTGCATATGCTTTCGTTAACGGCGTTACGGGTTCGGTATCCGCAATGTTAGCGTATGCGTGGAGTGCTTGCGTTGCGCGCTGGCGGCGACGCTCGGCGTCGCTCCTGCCTGCGCGCAACAGCGCGGCGCGGACCGCCGGAGCGCATACCGGCGAGGTCGTCGCCGAACGGCGACGCCGGGCTTGCGCCGGGGGACGGCGGCGCGCCGCCGGCGGATGCGCCCTATCCGCACATCTATCAGGGCCCGCTGTTCGGCTCGCTGTTCGCCCTCTCCGACAACGAACCCGCGGTCGACGAGAGCGCGCTGCGCTACTACGCCTCGCTGCACAATTTCGCCCGCGCCGACGCCGAAATCAAACGCCTGAAGGCGCTGCATCCGAACTGGACGCCGCCGACCAACATCTATTCCACCGCCGGCGCCGGCGCCGACGAGCAGCCGTTCTGGGACCTGCTCGCCGCCGACCGTCTCGAGGAATTGCGCGCCGGCATCGCCTTGAAGGAGCGCAGAGCGAGCCGGGCTGGAAGCCGTCGCGCGACCTCCTGACCAAGATCGAGCGCAAGGCGGCGATCGAGGAGCTGGTCGAGATCTCCGACCAGAAGAAACCGGCCGAGGCGCTGGCGATCGCCGACCGCGATCCCTCGATCCTGCATTGCGCCTACATGGACGCCAACTGGCGCGTCGCCGACGCTTTCCTCGACGTCGGGCTGCCGAAGCGGGCCTTCGAGATCTATCACGCCATCATCGCCACCTGCCCCGACCACGACGAGCGCCTGACCACGGTGCGCAAGGCGATCGCGCGCTTCTCCTTCGATCAGACGGCGGTCGCTGATCGCGATGGGCGCGAAATCCGCCGACGGCGCCACCGAATTCGACGCCGCCAAGATCGATCTCACGCGCGCGCGGATCGGCGCGGCCAACGACGGCAAGAGCCACGAGCCGATCGAGCCCGAGGCGCTCGCCGACTTCTTCGCCGAGGTCGGGCGCACCCACGCCGCGCGCCGATCTCGCGCTCGCCGGCTGGTTCGAATACGATCGCGGCCGATTTCGAGCGCGCCGAACATTGGTTCTCGCTCGCCAAGCTCGGATCGCCCGCCGGCGCCGACGCCGCCACGATCAATTTCGCCGAAGGCCACGCGCTCTCGCTGCTTCAAGCTGAAGCGCGTCGAGGACGCGCTGCAGCTCGCCTATGTCTGGCGCGACGTCTCCAAGACGATGCGCGAGACCTATATCGGCGCGAGCACCACGTTGCTGACGCAGACGTCGCCGACGCCGCGCGTCGCCGAAAAGACGCTCGCCGAATTCGCCGACTTCGTCGAGGCCGACCGCAATTTCGTCGGCGCCCAGGCGATCGGCTGGTATCAGCCTCAACCGCGAGCGAATAGGACGACGCGGTCACCTGGTTCAAGACCGCGCTGGCCTGGAAGGGCGTCGATCCCACAGCCAAGCCGGCCTCGGCCGACGTCGCGCCGGACATCGCGAGCGCGATCGAGGGCTACGGCCGCGCGCTGGCGCGGGTCGGCCGGCTCGACGAAGCCGCCGAGATCGCCGACCTCTGGCGCGGCGGCGGCCCCGCGCTGGAAACCCTGTTCCTCAACTCTGATGAGCGCTGCGACGGACGCCGCGCCGTCCGCGGCCGCGTTGAGCGTCGAGCAACTCGGCCATTACGCCGACAGCGTTCGCGCGCATGAGAACGCCGACCTCGCCGCCGGGCTCGGGCTGGCTCGCCTATCGCTCGGCCGATTACGACCGCGCCGTCGACTGGTTCCGCAAGGCGATCGCCTGGGGGCCAGGGACGCGCCGATGTCGCCTCCGCCCAGGGCCTGGCGCTCGCGCTCAAGCAGACCGGCAAGCTCGCCGAGGCCGAAGACGTCGCCTGGGCGTGGAGCCGCAACTCCGCGGACATGCGGGCGATCTACATTTCCGCCGTCGTCGCCGAACTCGACCTTGACAAGCCGAGCCTGCCGGCCCGTCGGCTCGATCGTTTCATCGGCCTCGTCGCGCGCCGCGCATTCCTCCGCTCGGCGCGCAGGCGCTCGGCTGGTACCGACTGAAACAGGGCAATTGCGCCTATGCCGCGCCCTGGTTTCGCAAAGCCACGGCTTGGAGCGCCGCCGGCGGCGAGGACGCCGACGCCGCGCGCGGGTTGGCGCTGTCGCTGCAAGCAGGTCGGCGCCTTCGCGCAGGCCGAGGATCTCGCCTACCGCTGGCGCGACCGCGACCCGCAATTGCGCGCGCTCTATGTCGACATCGGCGTCGAGGAGCTGACGAGCGAGGCGCCGGTGGCGCCGATGAGCGAGGCGCGCCTGGAGCGGCTTTCGCAATGGGTGCTTGCCGAGCGTCACGTTGCGGGCGCCAGGGCGCTCGGCTGGTATCGCTACCGGCAGGCCGCCTGCGGCTTCGGCGGCCGATGGCTGCAACTCGCCGTCGATTGGAACGACGCCGACAAGCGCGACGCCAAGACCGACGAGGGATTGGGCCTGACCTTGCGCGCCGCCGGTCGGCTCGCCGAGGCGGCGAGCCTCGCATGGCCCTGGGTCGACAGCGTCCCGCTGATGAAGAAGCTCTATATCGATGTGATGGTCGAAGCGCTTTCGCGCGACAATCCGCCGGAGCCCGTCGACGAGGATCGCCTCAAGGACTTCGTCGGCGTCATCGCGCCAATGAAATCGCCGCTCGGCGCGCAGGCGCTAGGCTGGTATCGATTGCAGCGTGGCGAGCTTGACGAAGCTTCGCGCTGGTTCAAGAACGCGCTCGATTGGTGGCCGACGCAGCGCTTAGACCCGTCGCAGCGTCTTTCCGCGCCGGTCGACGACTACAAGCCGATTCTGGCCAAGCTCGCGCTCGTTCACGAGGACTACCGGCGCACGCCGCGCGCCTATCCGAATTCGTCGGTGTCGATCGGCAAGAGCCGCGAACCCTACGTCAACACGCTCGAGGGCCTCGCCAAGACCGAAGAAGGCTACGCGCAAACGCTTCGCGCGCTTGGGCGCTTCGAGGAGGCGGAGGCGATCGCTTGGGCCTGGCGCGACCGCTGGCCGAGCCTCAAACTCATGTTTCTCGGCATCGCCGTCGACGCGATGAACGGCAAGGATTCCGCCAAAATTTCGCCCGAGCGCCTCGCTCGCTACGCCGCGGCGATCGACGACGCGCGTTCGTCGCCGGCGGCGACCGCATTTGGTTGGCGCGAACTGCGCGCAAAGGCGCCCGAAGCGGCGGCGCGGTGGTTCGACAAGGCGCTGGCGTGGTCGCCTACGGGCGTCCCCGATCCGGGACTGGTGGCGGGCTATGTCGCGGCCTTGCAGGCGGAAAAGAAATTCGACGAGGCCGATACGCTC
>CAWIEP010000058.1:0-48159 GCA_963835115.1 uncultured Pseudomonadota bacterium | reverse complement strand
CCCGTCTGGAATTGGTCCACCCGGTTTCTCGCCTCGCTGATGGCGACCGTCAAACGACAGGATGTTGGCGAGGGGCCGGACGGCCTGAGGATCGACTGGCTCATCGATGAGGGACATTTTTTGGGGCCGGAGATCGAGGGAATCGTCCTTCCCGGCGCCGCCGATTTCATGCGGGTGCGGCGAGACGGCGTGGCGATCGTGGAAGTGCGCGCGTGTCTGGAGACGACGGAGGGCGCGCGTATCTACGCGACCTACGGCGGCACGCTCGATCTCGGGCCGGACGGTTATTCGCGGGCGCTGCGCGGGCAGTTCGCGAGCCTGCCGCCGCTGGTGGTTACGCCGACATTTGAGACCGGCGATCCGCGTCTGCAGTGGCTCAACCGTGTGCGCTGCTTTGGCGTCGGCCGGGTCGACACCCAGGCGCTGACCTATGTTTTTGACGTTTACGCCGTCGAAGTCGGCGAGCGGCACGCCGGCGCCAGTTATGGCGTTCGGGCAGCGCCGTCGAAATAGTCAGAGTTGTTCCAAGAAGAGATGGGGGAGCGTCATGTCGAGCAACGATCCGCAGGTGCCTTGGTCCGAGGAGCAATGGGGACGCGTGAGGCAAGCCGTGCAGAAGGAAGCGGCGCGCTCGCGGGTAGCGGCGTCGTTCCTACCGTTGGTCGGTCCGCTGCCGCCGGATACGGATTTCGTGAAAACCGGCGAATTGGAATATGACCCCCCAATCCCCGCTCCGCCACCCCCGCCGGCGCCCCCCCCGCCGCCGCCGCTGGCGGGTTCGCAACGGATAGTTGTCGACGACAGAAACATCATACCGCTGACGACTTTGCAAATTCCTGTCGAGCTTCGCGGCGCACAGTTGGCCGATCCTCAACTGACTAGCGCGCTCGAAATGTTTCGGCGCGCCGCAAACGTCCTAGCGCGGCTGGAGGACGCAATCGTCTTTCGTGGCCAGCGCGGCAAGGATCTGGGACCGCCGCCAGCGGCCAATATTGACGTTCCGGCCATCTGGAAGGTCAAGGGAGGTCGGCAGAATCTGGGCCTGTCGGACGCTTGCGGGGCCGTTGCGCCCGGTCCGATGCCGGCTGACCCTGGCCCCGCTCTGGTGAACCTGATCGCGGGCAAGATAGGCGATCTCGAAAGCAAAGGTTATTTTGGGCCATTCGCGGTGGTGCTGGGCAAAGCACTTTTTCTCATAGCGCAAGACCCGACCGCTTCGCTCGTGCTGCCCTCCGATCGCATCACCCCGTTCTTGGGCGGCGGCCCGCTGCTACGTTCGTCCACACTCGATCCAGAAAAGGGGCTGCTCATCGCGCTTGGCGCTGGTCCCGCAGAGCTGGTGATCGCCACCGATATTTCCGTCGGGTTCTTGCACGTAACAACCGAGCCGCATTACGTCTTTCGGGTGTATGAGAAAATTGCGCTGCGCATCAAAGAAAAGGGCGCGGTCGCATGTCTGTTCTTTTAGTCGAGCGGCGACTCGTCGGCGACGAGAGATAGCGCTTGCCGCCCCCTCGGGTCATCGTTCTCGGCGCCGGCGTCGGCGGCATGAGCGCCGCGCATGAGCTGGTCGAACGCGGCTTCGAAGTCGTCATCCTCGAACGGCGCGACATCGCCGGCGGCAAGGCGCGCAGCATGCCGGTCGAGGACGATGGCCCCGGCACGCGCGGCCGCGAGCTCGTCGACACTGGCGTCGCCTCCATCACCGACAAGATTCCCGGGCGAGCACGGCTTTCGCTTCTTCCCCGGCTTCTACAAACACGTCATCGATACCATGCGCCGCACCCCATCGTTCGACGGGCGCACGGTCGCCGACCATCTCGTTCCCACCACCCGCGTCGGCCTCACCCAATATGGGCGGCCGATGTTCGAGACGCCGGCGATGTTTCCACGCACCACGCGCGACGCCGGCACGCTGCTGCGCGACGTGCTACTCTTGTTTGGCCCGACGCTCGACATCACGCCCGAGGAGTTTGCGTTCTTCGGCGCGCGGTTCTGGCAATTGCTCACAAGCTGCGCCGAGCGGCGATTGGCCGAATACGAGCTGACGAGTTGGTGGGATTACATCGGCGCGGCGGAGCGGTCGCCGGCCTATCAGAAATTTCTCGCCGTTGGTTTCACGCGCTCGCTCGTCGCCGCCAAAGCCAACAAGGCGAGCGCGCGCACCGTCGGCGACATGTTCGTGCAGATGATGATGACGATCCTCAACCCGATAGCGGGAACGACCGATCGCGTGCTCGACGAACCGACGAACCTCGCCTGGATCGATCCCTGGCGCTCTTATCTGGAGATGCGCGGCGTCCAATTCGTCATGGAGACCAAGGTCGAGCGCGTCCTCTCGGAAGGCGGCCGCATTACTGGTATCGTCGCGCAACACTACGGCGCGCGAAAAATCTGGCGCGGCGACTATTATGTCTCGGGACTGCCGGTCGAGCGCATCGCTGCGCTGATCGACGAAAAGTTGCTCGCCGCCGACCCTAATCTCGCCAATCTCGCCACTCTGGCGCAGAATGTCGAATGGATGAACGGCATTCAGTTCTATCTGAAGCGCGACCTGCCAATTTGTCACGGCCACGTCATCCACATCGACACCGAATGGGCGCTGACCAGCATCAGCCAGGTGCAGTTCTGGCGTCGTCTTTCCAAGGACCAATTCGGCGATCGCTCGGTCAAGGGGGTCTTGTCGGTCGACGTCTCGGATTGGACGAGCCCCGGCTCGGACGGCCGGCCCGCCATGGAATGCTCGCGCGAAGAGGTGCTGCGCGAGACCTGGACGCAGCTCAAGCGATCGCTCAACGGCGAGAAAGAAATCCTGCGCGACGAGGATTTGCATTCCGTGGTTCCTCGATCCCGACATCAAGCCGGACAAGAAGCGGCCGGCTTCCTGCGCAACAGCGAGCCGCTGCTGGTCAATCTCGAGGATACCTGGGCGCTGCGCCCCGAGGCGACGACCGCCTCGCCCAATCTGTTCCTCGCCTCCGACTATGTCCGCACCTACACCGATCTCGCCACGATGGAGGGCGCCAACGAAGCCGCGCGGCGCGCGGTCAACGGCCTTGCTCGACCGAGCGGGTTTCTAGGGACCGCGCTGCGAACTCTGGCCGCTGCACGAGCCGGAGATCCTCGCGCCGTGGCGGCTCTACGACGCTGACCGTTTCAAGGCCGGCCTGCCGTGGGACCCGACGCTCGTTGAAGTCGCTGCGCGCGCCCTCGGCGGCTCGGGCGCGCTGGGCCATCTGCAGCCGCTGATCGAGGCGGCGACGCCTTTCCTGGCGCCGGTCGCCGCGGCGCTCGATCCTTCGCCGGACGCCATCGCCGCCACCGAGCAATCAAGCTTGGCGGAGGCGCCGCTCGAAAAATTGTTGGTTGAGGCTCCTGCCATCGAGGACCAGACGTCGGTCTCTGACGGCGTCGCGCCCGGCCACGAAGAGGCGCTTGGCCCCGGCGGTTTCGTCGACCGGATCATCTGGTATCGCGAGATGATCGCCGACCAGCTGACCGAAGCCGTGCCCAAATGGGAGCCGCAGCGCCATCTCTACGGGTTGGTCGGAGATTTTCTGACCCGCTCGGGCAAGGGTCTGCGGCCTGCGCTGTGCATCGCGACCGCGCGCGCTCTCGGCGGACGCGGCGAGGACGCCGTGCCGGCGGCGGCCGGCCTCGAAATGCTGCACAACGCCTTTCTCGTGCACGACGACATCGAGGACGAAAGCGAGACCCGCCGCGGCTATCCCACGATGCACCGGCGCGCCGGCGTGCCGATTGCGGTCAACACCGGCGACGCCATGAACGCGCTCAGCATGCGGCTTTTCCGCCAGGCGGGCGACCGGCTCGGACCCCTCGGGGCGCTACGCATCCTCGACGAGGTCGATCATCTCATCGTCGAGACCCTCGAAGGCCAGGCGATGGAGCTGGGTTGGATGCGCGACAACGATCTCGCGGTGGGGCCGCAGGATTATTTGCGGCTCGTGTTGAAGAAGACCGCCTGGTACTCATTCATCCATCCGATGCGCATCGGCGCGCTCGTCGCCAACGCCGATGACCGCGACCTCAGCCGCTTCGACGGTTTCGGATTCCTGATCGGGCTGGCGTTCCAGATCACCGACGACGTCCTCAACCTCAACGGCAGCCTCGCGCGTTACGGCAAGGAGATCGACGGCGATCTCTGGGAGGGCAAGCGCACGTTGCTGCTGACCCACGCGCTCGCCCATGCGAGCCGCAGCGACCGCGACTGGATCGGCGGGTTTCTCGGCCGGCCGCGCGAGCGGCGACTGCCGAGCGAGGTGTTTCGGCTGCACAAGATCATCGAAGATGGGGGCAGTCTCGCCTGGGCGCAGCAGTCCGCCAAGGTTCTCGCCGAAGCCGCGGCGCGGCAGTTTGATGAAACGGCTTTCTCCGGCGTCCAGCCGGGTCCCGATCTAGATTGGCTGCGCCGCTGCGTTGACTTCGTGGTGGGGCGCGACGCGTGAGTCTGACGACGAAGCGGATTGGGTTTCTTGCGATCAGAAGGCGACGCCGATGACCGACCCGTTGCAGTATCTGCGAGACCTGCAAGTCTCCGCCGTTCCGCGCGCCCGGCCGCCGGCGCCGCGCGGGGCGCTGGCCGCGCCTAGCCCCTCTGGCCCAGGATTCCTCGACCCCACCGACCTGCCGGCGCTGGCGTTATCGATTCTGGCCGAAGGCAGGACGCCGCCGGCGGCGGCCGAGCGCCTTTATTTGCAGCGTCGCACGCTTCCCGGCGGCGCGCGATGCAGTCTGCCGATCCGCTATTTCGACGCGCGCTGCCTGATTGCAGAGTTTTCCGTCGCGCGCGCGCTCGCGTGCGACGCGCTGAGCCCATTCGGAGTCCAACCGGCGGGCGCCGGCGAGAACGCGACGGCGTTGTTTGGCGGCTTCGAATATCGCGACACCGATCTCGGCCCCTACAACGAAGTCGGCCTGTCTATCCCCGCTTTGGCGCCCGGCGATTCGGAGCCTGCGCTTTATGTTTTGCACCTTCCGGTGACGACCGCCGAGACCGATCGCGTCGGCCGCGCGCTCTGGGGCTATCCAAAATTCGTCGCCGGCATCGACATCGGCGGCGACGCACGCGGGTTTTCGACTACGTTGCGCGATCCCGCCGGCGCCCTCATCGCCGCCTTCGACGGCGTCTTCACTGCGCTGCGGCCGTCTGCGGCCGCCGATCTGCCGACCTATTCGCAGTTGAACGGCCAAATCCTGCGGACGCGCATCGAGGCGCTGACGCCGTTCCAGGAGGGCGACGGGGCGGATTTTTTGCTGAAAGTCGGGTCGTCGAGCCATCCGATGGCGCAGACGCTGCGCGCCCTCGGGCTCGACGGCGCGCGGCCGCAAAGCGTGCGTCGCGGCGACCCGTTCCAGGCGATGCTGTTTCCGGGTTTCCCGGTCTGAGGGCCGCGCGCTCACGCCGCGCGCGCGAGCGATTCCATCAAGGCCCGCGCCTCGTCGATTTGCCGCCACTCGGCGCCGGCCGGGAAAGCCTCCAGTGCGGCGGCGAGGCGGTTGCTCGCCTCGCGCGCGCGGGGCTGGCCGTAAATTCTGGCGAGCGCCAATGCCGCCTGTAACCCGAAACAGCAGGAGCTTTGGGCGCGCGCGATCTCAAGGGCGGCCAGATAGGCCCGCTCGGCGTCCGCCTGATGTCCGCGCTTCAGCAAGATGTCGCCGCGGATGCGGTGGAGCACGGGGTCGGTCCAGAGTTCGCCCGAGAGCCGTGAGAACGCCAAAGCTTCGTCCATGGACGCAAGCGCCCGGTCGGGCGCGGGGCCGTCCACCTCGAACTCGGCGAGCAGGCCGGTGTAGAGCGGAAACAGGATTTTGCTGCCCGGCGCGGTGTATTCGGCGATCGCCTCGCGCAAGCGGTCGATCACCCCGGCGGCGCCGTGCTCGAGGCCGTCGCAACAGGCCAGTATCATCTTGGCCGAGGATGAGTACAGCGTCAGCCCCGGCCCGTCGGACAATTGCAGCAACCGCACGGCGAGCGGCCGGGCGGTGGCGTAGTCGCCGGCCGCGATCGCCAGAATGGCGACCTGATCGATCGCGTTGACCTGCGTTGGCAGATGCTGCGTCGCGTCGGCCGATCTGAGCTGCCGCTCGGCCAACTCCCGAGCCTGCGCGACGTGGCCGGTGAGCCATATCGAATGCGCGAGGTAGATCCCAGCGGCGACGGACGTGTCCTGCCCGAAAATCTTGCGGCCTTCGCGGTCGCGCTCTGCGTCGCTCAAGTCCAGGGCGGCTTGATTGTGCTCGCGCGCCGGGCCATAGTCTCCCTGCAGCCACGCCGTCATGCCGACGCAGCGATGCGCGGTCGCCAGCAGCGCCGACGGGCCGCCCGGCCGCATCTCCGCCACAAAAGCCTCGCCGCGAGCGCGGGCGGCGGCCAATTCCGCGCGCACCAGATGACCGACCCAGACGCCGTAATAGGTGGCGGCGCGCTCCGAGATCGGGCCGGCGGGTCCGGCAAGTTCCTGGGCGCGGGCGAACGCGGCCTTCGCCTCTTCGGCGCCGAACCCGCGCAGCAACGCCACCGTGGTCGCGTACTCGGCCTGAAGTTTGACCCGAAGCGCCTGCCATTCCGGACGTCAGGGTCTTCTTTGTCGCAGCTCTCCTTGTCGGCCAAGGCGATCGCCTTGCCGAAATGGGCGATCGCTTCGCGGAACGCCGAACGTCGCATCGCCTGATCGCCGGCCTTGCCCCACCATTCGATCGCATCGTCGACGAGGCCAGCGAGCGTGAAATGGTGCGCGAGCGCTTCCGGCTCCGCCTCGGCGCGAGCGCCGAACCGGCTCGCGCATCGTCTCGGCGGCGCGCCGGTGCAAGGTCTGCCGACGGCTCTTCAACAGCGTTTCGTAGGCGCTGTCCTGGATCAGCGCGTGCTTGAAGCGGTAGTTGGCGTCGGGGGTCAGGCCGTCCACGATGAGGATGCCGGCCTCGGCGAGCTTTTCCAGCGCCTCTTCGAGCGCGGCCTCGTCCAATTCGGCGACGGCGCCCAGCAGCGCGTAGGAAAATTCGCGACCGAGCACCGACCCAACCATCGCCACTTCGCGCGCGGGGCCGAGGCGATCGAGGCGCGCGGCGAGCGATTGCTGCAAAGTCGGCGGCAGTGTCTGTTCGTAGCCCTGTCCGCCACGCTCCGACAACAGCCGCGCCACTTCCTCGACGAACAGCGGCACGCCGCCGGTGCGTTCCACCAAATGTTCCGCCGCTTCGCGCGACAGAGCGAAGCGCGCCGAGATTTCGCCGACCATCGTCAGAATCTGTGCGCGATCCAGCGGCGCAATGGTCATCGCGGCGAAGTTCGGGCCGGGGCTGCCAGGACGCTCGAAACTCGGGCCGCGCGGTGGCGATGACGAACAGCGGCGCCTCGGCCGCGCGCTCGGCGACGCTTTCGAGCACTTCCAGCGTGGAGGGATCGCTCCAGTGCAGGTCTTCGATCACCAGCACGATCGGCTGCGACCGCGCGGCGGCCAAAATCCATTCGACGATCGCAGCCATCTGGCGCTTGCGCAATTCCTCGGGCGCCAGTTTGGGAAGGCGCGAGGACGGGAGGGGAAGGTCGATGATCGGCGCGAGCAGCGGCGCGTATTCCTCCGGGTCGAGCCCGACAAACGCGAGCGCCGACTTGAGTTCGCTGAGCCGCTTGTCGGCGGCGACCTCCTCGCCGCCGAAGCGCAACCGCGCCCATTCGACGACCGGTTGCAGCGGGGTATTCTGCAGGATTTGCGAAGCGCGCCACTCGGTCCAAGTGTGCGGGGTGTCGCCGAGCCAATCGTGGAACTCGTCGACCAAGCGCGATTTCCCAATGCCGGGTTCGCCGGTGAACAGCAGCACCTGGCCTTTGCCGCCGCGCGCGCTCTGCCAGCGCGCGAGCAACGCCGCGCGCTCTTCGTCACGATTGACGAGGGAAGTGCGCTCTTTTTGTATCGACCGTCGGCCCCCGCCGCTCGCCCGAACGACCCGGTAAAGCGTCAGTCGCCCCGGCACGCCTTTTAGCTCATAAGGGCCTTTGTCCTCGGCGACGAACAGCCCCGAAATCTGGCGCTGAACGGCGGCCGTGACGAGCAGATGGCCGGGCTCGGCGGCGGTTTGAACGCGCGCCGACACATTCGGCGGATCGCCGAACACTTCGCCGTTGGAATCGACGACGACCGGTCCGATGTCGATGCCGATGCGGGCGGCAAGCGCCGGCAGGCCGCGAGCTTCGTTGCGCGCGTTGAGTTCGGCGAGCGCGAGATGGATGGCGAGGCCGGCGCGGGCGGCGCGTTCGGCGTCGTTCTCCTGCGCGCTCGGATAGCCGAACAGCGCCATCACGCCGTCGCCGAGAATTTTTAAAACATGACCGCCGAACCGTGCGATTTCCTTGGACGCTTCTTCGATATAGGCGCCGAGCAGGTCGCGCCAATCTTCCGCGTCGAGCCGCGCGGCGAGTTTCGTCGAGCCAACGAGGTCGCAGAACATCACCGCGACCAGGCGACGTTCGGCGTCGTCGCGCGCCGGACGCGGCGCCGGCGCCGCCAGACGGATGACGGTGGGTTGCGACATTTGGGCGATCGCTTTGCGCAGCCGCTTCCGGTCGCCAAGCGCGACGCCGAGTTGCGCCAGATCGTCCTCGGTCAAATCCGCGAGGACGTCCATGTCGATCGCTTGGTCGCGAAAAGCGGTTTCGTAGCGCTCCAGACCCAGATTGCGCAGCCACGCGCCAAGTTCCATGGCGTTCCCCTAAAGCGCGCTCCGACATTAGGCGCGACAGCTTCCTATTTTAGTACGACCCGGACCCAGCGTTTTCCAGCTTCATCGTGCCGAGGAGCGACGGAATTCCAGTCATGCCCCTCTCCTTTTTCGCGGTTCTTGATTTGCCGTCAATGCGCGGCGGGTTCGGGCGACGCGTCCGGCCCAAAATCCTGGACGAGTTCAACATGAAAGCCCAGGCGAGACTTCATTTAACCACGCTTGTCGATTGTGTAAACTCATCGCCGCGAAGCGGCAATTTGACATTACGGGCGCGCTTTGTTAGCGCCCTTGCGTCGAGCGCGCTCTCGTGATGGGAGCGCGTTCGTCGTTTTACGCACCCGTGGCGTCCGCCTGAAGCTCGGTAGAGGCCTGTCGGCGGGGGAGACCCCGCGCAAGGAGGGCGCGTTTCCTTTAACCTTAGGGAAACCGCGATGTCGAAGCGCGCAAATGCGAAGTATAAAATCGATCGCCGCATGGGCGAGAATATCTGGGGCCGTCCCCGTTCGCCGTTCAACAAGCGCGAATACGGGCCTGGCCAGCACGGCCAGCGCCGCAAGGGCAAGGCGACCGATTTCGGCACCCAGCTCAAGGCCAAGCAGAAGCTGAAGGGATACTACGGCAACATCTCCGAGCGGCAGTTCCACAAATATTATGTGGAGGCGATCCGCATGAAGGGAGACTCCTCGGCCAATCTCATCGGCTTGTTGGAGCGCCGGCTCGACGCGGTCGTCTACCGCGCCAAATTCGTCCCGACCGTGTTCGCCGCCCGCCAGTTCGTCAACCACGGACATGTTTCGGTCGAACGGCCGACGCGTCAACATCGCCTCGTTTCAGGTGAAGGTTGGCGACGTCGTGACGGATCAAGGAATCCTCGCGCCAGCTGCTCATCGTGCTGGAAGCGGCAGGCCTGGCCGAACGCGACGCGCCAGACTATATCGAGGTCGATCACGGCCACGGGACGGCGAAGATGACGCGGGTTCCCGGCCTATCGGAAGTGCCGTACCCGACGCATATGGAGCCGAACCAGGTGATCGAGTTCTACTCGCGCTGAGGAAAAGGCGGTTTCTGCGACCAAAGGCGGCCGAGCGGCCGCCTTTTTTGCTTTCGCGGTCAGCGGATCGACAGTCCCGGCCGAAACGTCGGCCGCACCAGACGGTCCCCGTCATGCCGCCGTCACACCCGCAACGGCATCAGCACATAGAGCGCCTGCGCGCCGTCGCGATCCATGATGATCGTCGGCGAGCCGGGATCGGAGAGTTTGATCAGCGCCGTGTCGCCGCAGAGTTGCTGCGCGATCTCCAGGAGGTAGCGCGAGTTGAAGCCGATCTCCATCGGCGTCGAGTCGTAGTCGACCTCGATCTCCTCCGAGGCCGAACCCGAGTCCGGATTGTTGACGCGACAGCATCATGCGATTGTCGGCGATCGACAGTTTGATCGCCCGCCCGCGCTCGGACGAGATCGTCGAGACCCGGTCGACCGCGCGCTGGAACTGATCCTTGTCGACGACGAGCCGCTTGTCGTTGTGCAACGGAATGACCCGGTTGTAGTCGGGGAAGGCGCCGTCGATCAGCTTTGTTGTCAGCGTCACGTCGCCGAACCGGAACCGCGCCTTGACCTGGGAAATCTCGACGGTCACGTCGCGGGCGGGATCTTCGAGCAGCTTGAGGATCTCCGCCACCGCCTTGCGCGGCGCGATGACGCCGGGCATGCCGACCGCGCCCTGCGGGCGCCGCGCGTCTCGACGCGGGCGAGCCGATGGCCGTCGGTCGCCACCGCGCGCAGCATCGTGGCGCCGCCGGATCTCGGCGGTGTGGAAATAGATGCCGTTCAGATAGTAGCGCGTCTCTTCGGTGGAGATCGCAAATTGCGCGTTTTCGATCAGCCGCCGCAACTCCAGCGCCGGCAATTCGAATTTATGGGCGAACTCGCCGGTCGTCAGATCGGGGAAATCGGCCGCCGGCAGGCTTTGCAGCGAAAAGCGCGAACGGCCCGAGCGCAGCAGCAGCTGCCCGGTATCGGGGACGATCTCCAGGCTCACCTGCGCGCCGTCGGCGAGTTTGCGCACGATGTCGTGGAACATATGCGCGGAGACGGTGGTCGGCGCCGGCGACGGCGACATCGGCGACCGCGATCTCGGTCGCTTCGAGATCGAGGTCGGTCGCCTTCAACTCCAGACGGCCCCCGCGCGCCTCGATCAGCACGTTGGAGAGGATCGGGATCGTGTTGCGCCGCTCGACGATGCGGTGGATGTGGCCGAGCGCCTTCAGCAGGGCGGCGCGCTCGATGGTGACCTTCATCGCAATGTCCCAAAACTTCCCCGCCCGCGCCAACGGCGCGGTCGCTCCTCATCGGATCGGGAAAGCGCGGCTTCGCCGCTTCGAAAAGGACGGCGAATTTGCCAAGCGCGGCGTCCATGCGCAAGGGCGGGGAGCGAAAATTAGCGCTTTTCCCACCCGCGGCCGATCGCCGCCGCGCAGCCTTTACGCGGCCTTAATCCGGCCGGCTTAAATTTCGATGTGGCCGCGAGGAGGCGTCGCGGGAAAGCCAATGTTCGGATCCGGCGGCAAACGAGGGCAACGGCGCATCGAGCCGCGCTTCGACAACGCCCGGGATGACTACGATTTGCGCGCCGATCCCGCCGACCGCCCGCCCACCCGCCGAGGCCGTGAGAAAAAGCGCCGGCGCCGTCGCTCGCTTCTGGGCTGGCTAACGTATTGGACATTTGTGCTCGGCGTTTGGGGCGTCGTCGCCCTTGGCGGCCTGTTCGCCTATTACGCCAGCCAATTGCCGCCGATCGACCAGCTCGCCTTGCCGAAGCGGCCGCCTGACATCCAGATCCTCGGCGTCGACGGCAGCGTGCTTGCCGATCGCGGCGACACCGGCGGCGCGGCGGTGCGGCTCGGCGATCTGCCCCCCTATCTGCCCAAAGCCTTCGTCGCCATCGAGGATCGGCGTTTCTACGACCATTTCGGCATCGACCCCGTCGGCATCGCCGCGCCGGTGTCAGCGACGTCGCCGGAAGCGGCGGCATGCAGGGCGGCTCGACGCTGACGCAGCAGCTCGCCAAGAATCTGTTCCTCACTCAAGAGCGCACGATCTCGCGCAAATTCCAGGAGGCGATCCTGGCGCTGTGGCTGGAGCGCAAATATTCGAAGGACCAGATCCTCGAACTCTATCTCAACCGCGTCTATTTCGGTTCCGGCGCCTATGGCGTCGAGGCGGCGGCGCGCAAATATTTCGGCAAGGACGCCAAGGACGTCACGCTGTCCGAGGCGGCGCTTGCTGGCGGGACTGATGAAATCGCCGACCAAGCTCGCGCCCAACCATAATCTCAAGGGCGCCAACGAGCGCGCGGCGCAGGTCGTCACCGCGATGGCCGAGCAGGGCTATATCACCCAGGCGATGGCCAAGATCGCGCTGGACACGCCTGCCCAGGTGGTCGAACGCCAAGGGCGCCGGCTCCGTCAACTACGCCGCCGACTATGTGATGGACGCGCTCGACGACACGGTCGGCGCGATCGACGAGGACATCGTCGTCATGACGACGATCGACCCGCAAGATGCAGTCGGAGGCCGAGCGCGCGCTGACCGGCGAACTCGACGCCAAGGGCGCGAAGTTCGACGTCGCCCAAGGCGCGCTGGTGGCGCTCGATCCCGACGGCGGCGTCAAGGCGCTCGTCGGCGGCCGCAATTACGCCGAAAGCCAGTTCAACCGCGCCATCGCCGCCGAGCGCCAGCCGGGCTCCTCGTTCAAACCGTTCGTTTATCTCGCCGCGCTGGAGAAGGGCGACCGGCCCGACGACATCGCGCCAGGACGCGCCGATCACCGTCAAAGGCTGGTCGCCGGAAAACTATCATCACGATTATTTCGGGCCGGTCACGCTGACCAAGGCGCTCGCGCATGTCGCTCAATACGGTTGCGGTGCGGCTCGGCCTGGAAGTTGGCCCGAAAGCGGTGGTGCGCGTCGCGCATCGGCTCGGCATCCTCTCCGATCTCCAGCCCAACGCCTCGATTGCGCTAGGCACCTCGGAGGTGACGCCGCTCGAAATGGTCTCCGCCTACGCCGCCTTCGCCAATGGCGGCATAGGCGTGCGGCCCTATGTCATCATGACCGTGCGCACGGCCAACGGACGGCTGCTCTATCGCCGCCATCCCTACAATTACGGCCGGGTGATCGAGCCGCGCTATGTCGCGATGATGAACGGCATGATGGAGGAGACGCTCAGCATCGGCACCGCGAAAAAGGCCGATCTGCCGGGCTGGCAGGCGGCGGGCAAGACCGGCACCACGCAGGATTATCCGCGACGCCTGGTTCATCGGCTACACCTCGCATCTCGTCGCCGGCGTCTGGCTCGGCAACGACGATGGAGCGTCGACGAAGAAAGTCGCCGGCGGCAATCTGCCGGTGGAGATCTGGAGCCGCTTCATGCGCGACGCGCACCAGGGCGTCGCGCCGATGGTCGGCCTGCCGCTCGGCGATTGGCGCGGCGAGGAGCCGGATCCGGCGCCCGCCGCCGCCGCGCCGTCGGCCAGCGCGGGGCGCCGCTCGCCATCAACAAATCGGCCAGGACATGGCGGCGCGCCCTCAGGGCGCGGCGGCCGGCCGCCGATCCCGCCGGCGGCGATCCCGCAAGGCGGCTCACGCGCCCAGCGCGCGCGAGAAAAACCTTCTGGAAAAACTGCTCGGGCAGCTTTGATTCGGAAAGGCGCGCCTTGAGAAACCGATCGGCGCCGGCTTGCGTATCCGGTCGCCAACCCGGAGGAGCCGGCCATGCCCAAACGACCGATCGAGATCCACGGCTACGCCATCGTCTCCGACGACGACAAGATCGCCGACGCGAACGGCGCAGATCCCGCCGGCGCTGCGCAACGACAAGGATTGGGCAGCAATATCAGGCGGCGCTGGCGGCGAGCGATCTCGTGGTGTTTGCTCGGCGAAGCCACGAGAATGAGCCCGAAACCCATGGCGTTCCGCGCGTGGTCGTTTCGCGCGAGGCCAAGGGTCTGGAGCGTCGAGTCGACGTCTGGTGGTGGAACCCCGCCGCGGTGCCGTGGCCAGATGTCGTTGCGCAGGTCTTGCCTGAGGGCGGCGAGGTCGCGGCGCCTGGAGGCCAGGGCGTGTTCGATCTCTTCCTGGACATCGGCTACGACGTCTTCCACCTCGCCCGCGCGCGCGGCACCGCATTGCCCGGCGGGCGGCCCATTTTCTCGGAATGCGTCGTCGGCGTCTCGGCCGAGATGGTGTTGCAAAGGCACGGCCTCAACCACGCCGAGCGCATCGAACTCGATCCAACGCAAGGTGTGGAGATGAACATCTGGCGCCGCAGACGGGCGCCATAAATATCACATCGCCACTTTCGCGCTTTCGCCGAGATCGGGACGGCGGCCTTTCGCACTGGCCATCAGCATAGAGACCGCGCTAGCGACGAGCCCCGCACCCTCCCAGAATTGGCCCTGGTCGGGCGTCACGCGGATTACGCGAATGCGGGGATCGTTGGCGTCCTTCCAGAACGCCTTGTCGGCCGTTTGCCAGACCCGCTCGGCCATGGCCGAGTTGGAGAAGACTTCCGCAGTGCCGGTCAAGGAGACGTAGCGCTGGCTCCTGGGGTCGGCGAAGGCGAGACAGACATTGGCGTTGTGGGCGATCTCCTCATCCTTCGGCGCGTCGGCGTCGGTGAGAAAGTAGACGGCGTTGTCGTCGCTTTCCACCCGCGCCGCCATCGGCCGGGCGCGGACCGCGTCGCCTTTTCCCGAATGCGTCGCTACCATCGCGACGCCAATGTCCTGCATCAGTTTCCAAATGGTCTCGGTCGGATCTTGCGCGCTCATTTTGGTCTCCCGGTGGGTCCAAGTGACAAGCGAACGTTCGGCGCAAGCCCAAGTTCCAATCACGAAAAAGGCCGGCGCGATGCCCCGGCCTTTCCATGTTGCGCTGGCGAAGGTTCAACCCGGCAGCAGCACGCCGTTGATGACGTGGATGACGCCATTCGACTGCATGACGTCGGGGATCGTCACCATCGCGGTGTCGCCCTTGGCGTCGGTGACGGCGATGCCGCCGTTCATCTTCGAGAACGAAAGCGCGGCGCCCTGGACGGTGTTGACCGAGTAGTGGCCGCCGTTGTCGTCGATCATCTTGGAGAGATCGGCGGCGGTGATTTTGCCGGGAATGACGTGATAGGTGAGGATCGCCGTCAACTGCCCCTTATTGGCCGGCTCCAGCAACGTCTTGACCGTGCCCGCCGGCAGCTTGGCGAAAGCCTCGTTGGTGGGCGCCAGCACGGTGAACGGGCCGGCCCCTTCGAGCGTGGGCACCAGGCCGGCCGCCTTGACCGCCGCCACGAGGGTCGTGTGATCCTTCGAATGCACGGCGTTCTGGATGATGTTCTTGCTGGGATACATCGGCGCGCCGCCGACCATCTTGGTCATCGCGGCGTATGCGAACGAGGCGCCGAGCGGCGCGGCGAAAACGACGCCGGCCACAAGCAGCGCGGCGCGAAGATTCATCTTTTTCATGGAAACCCACTCCCTATCGCCCCCTTGGGGCACAGAGGCGTTACGCCACGCCGATGAGGGGGTTTCCCGCAGCTGTTGACGTTTTCGTGAGCGCGTTGGAGACTCCACCCCTAACCCAGGCGGTGCGGGAGGGCAGGTGGCGGGCAAACTTTTCAAATATGGCTTTGGCCTGCTGGTCCTCGGGCTCGTTATTGCCGTCGGCGCCGGCGCGTGGCTGTTTGTTCGCGCCATGCCATCCTATTCCGGCCGCGTGGCGATGGCGGGGCTGAAGAGCGAAGTCCGGGTATGGAGCGACGGCTACGCCGTGCCGCATATTTTCGCACCCGACATGAATTCGGCGATGCGCGCGCTTGGCTGGCTTCACGCAAGCGAGCGGCTGTTTCAAATGGAAGTGCAGCGGCGCGCGGGCGAGGGCCGGCTCGCAGAGATGTTGGGCGGCGATCTCGTTCGGGTCGACCGTTTCATCAGGACGCTCGGCCTGCCGCGCTTGGCGCAGTCGAGCGTGGAGGCGTTGTCGCCGGACGCGCGCGCGCGATTGCAGGCCTACACCGACGGCGTCAATGATTGGTTGTCCGCGCACCAAGCGCGGCTGCCGCCGGAATTTCTACTCCTCGGCGATGCGCCGGAGCCGTGGCGGCCCGTGGATTCGCTGGTCGTCGGCAAACTGCTCGGATTGCAACTCAGCCACAACTACAAGATCGAGATGCTGCGCGCCCGCGTCGCCGCCAAGCTCGGCGGCGAGAAGGCCGCCTGGATCTTTCCCGATCTGACGCTCAACGCCCCGATCACGACGGCGCCGCAATCGCATTCCGATCACGCCGCGCTCGATCCCTACGAGGAGCTTGGCCGCTGGGCGCCGTTCGCGCACGGCGCCTCGAACGAATGGGCGATCTCGGGAGCGCGCACGACAACCGGCAAGCCGATCCTCGCCAACGATCCGCATCTCGATCTCGCTGCGCCCATCCTTTGGTATCTCGCGCGTATCGTCACGCCTGAGGGTTCGCTGAAGGGCGTCACGATTCCGGGCACGCCCGCGGTGCTGCTTGGCCAGAACGACCGCATCGCCTGGGGCTTCACCACCACGCTGACCGACACTCAGGATCTGTTCGTCGAAACGATCGATCCCGCGGATGCGAGCAAATATCTGACGCCGGATGGCCCGCAGCCTTTCGCGACGCGCACGGAGACGATTCATGTCAAGGGCGGCGCGGACGTGGCGCTTACAGTGCGGATGACCCGGCACGGGCCGGTCCTCTCCGACATCGACGACGCCATGCGCGAATTCATCGGCCCCGGCAAGGCGATGGCGCTCGCGTTCTCGGGACTTGGCGACAAGGACACCACATTCGAGGCGATCTTCAATCTCGGCGCTGCCAAGAATTGGGGCGATTTCCTCGCCGCGCTGCGACTGTTTCAAACGCCGACGCAGAACATCGTCTACGCCGACATCGACGGAGATATCGGATATATGAGCCCCGGCCTCGTGCCGGTGCGCAAATCGGGCGACGGCCTGACGCCGGCGGACGGCGCCTCGGGTCAATACGATTGGACCGCCTTTTTGCCCTTCGAGAAGGAGCCGCAGGCGTTCAATCCCGCCGCCGGCTTTCTGTTCAACGCCAACAACGCGGTGACGCCGGTCTCGGAAGAAGCGACCTTCGGTCGCGACTGGGAGGAGCCGTTTCGCGCACGGCGCATTCAGCAATTTCTCGACCGGCCGGAAAAGCAGGACCTTGACGCGTCCGTCGGCATGCAGAGCGATCATCTGTCGCTGGCGATGCTGGCGCTGAAACCGCTGATGGCGTCGATCAAACCGGCGAGCGAGCGGGCGCGACAAGCGCTGGCGCTGGTCGCCGCGTGGGACGCGACGACCAGCGCCGAGCGCCCGGAGCCGGCCATCGCCGAGACTTTTCTCTATGAACTGCACAAGACGCTTATCACTGACAAAACCGGAGTCGACCTGGACTCCGAATTCGGCCCGCTGCTCGCGACCGCCACAATGTCGCTCGTCAACGACCATCCGCAGATCTGCGCGCCGGACCCGGATTGCGCGGCGACGCTTTCCCACGCGCTGGACCGCGCGCTTCAGCGCCTCGCCGTCCAACAAGGCGACGACATGAGCCAGTGGCGCTGGGGCGCGGAGCAACCGGCGCTGCTTCAGCACAGGGTGTTCGGCCATGTGCCTGGGCTTGATTGGTGGAGCGATCTCTCGTTTCCCTCCAGCGGCGATTTCTACACGCTCGATCGCGGCGGCGGGTTCGACACGCCGAAGGGCGCGCCGCTCTCGCGCACGCAAGCCGGCGGCTATCGCGGCGTGTTCGATCTCGCCGATCCCGCGCGCTCGCGCTTCATCATCGCCACCGGTCAGTCCGGCCACATCTTCTCGCCGCATTACCGCGACCTCCTGCCGCTTTGGCGCGCAGGGGCTGCGATCACGCTGTCGGGGTCCGAGGACGAGCTGAAAGCGCGCGGGGCGACGCTGACCGTTTTTGCGCCCGATTGAGGAGCGGCTATGAGCGAGGCTTATCCCGTCACGCCGGTCAATCGCGTCAAGCGCCTGCATGAGCGCGGCGCCTACGATTTTGCGACAATCCATGCGCTGCTCGACGCCTCGATGCTGGGCCATATCGCCTATGCGATCGACGGCCAACCCTATTGCACGCCGACGCTGTTCTGGCGTGTGGGGTCGCGGCTCTATTGGCACGGCAGCAGCGCCAGCCGCATGTTGCGTCATCAATCGGAAGGCGCGCCGGTGTGCCTGACGGCGGCGCATCTCGACGCTCTGGTGCTGGCGCGCAGCGCCTTCAACCATTCCGTCGACTATCGCGCCGTGATGGCGTTCGGCCGGGCGCAACCAATCGAGGACGAAGCGGAGAAGGCGCGCGCGTTGCGCACGATGGTTGACCGCTTCTATCCCGGCCGCAGCGACCTGCTGCGGCCGCCGACCGCGCAAGAGCTCAAGGCGACGCGTTTCGTCGGCATGGAGATCGAACAGGCGTCGGCGAAAATCCGCGCCAAGGGGATCGCCGACGACGAAGAGGACTATGCGCTGCCTGTTTACGCCGAGCGCATCCCCGTGCGAATGGCGCTGGGGGCGCCGGAGCCGTGCGCGCGGCTCGTGGCGGGCGTCGCGCGGCCTGCGGGGCTTGCTGGCTATGTCGAGGGGCGGCGGCTCGACGAGGCGGTCGCGGAGGCGCACGCGGCGACGTTTCCGATGTCGCCAGGAAGGCGTCCATGAGCGCGCTCGGCCGCCGCATCGCCGAGGCCTATCGCTGGCAGCGCCGCCTCGGGGCCGCAGTGATCGAGATCCCGCATGCCTGCATCGTCGCCGATCCCACCAAGCCCGAGGTCTGGGATTGCAATCACGTCGACGAAGTGACGGCCGTCGCGGCGCCCGAGATCGACGCGGTCTTCGCCGCGATGGAGCGCCATCTCGCCCATACGCCCTGGCGCGTCGTGCACACCGACGCTTTTACTCCCGATGCTTTCCTCGCCCGGCTCGCGTTTGCGGATTTTTGCGAGCGACCGCTAACGATTCAGATGGCGTTGCTAAGCGACCTCGCAGCGAGCGGGCCTGCGCTCGATCTGCGCCTCGTGGATAGCGAAACGGACTGGGCGGCGCTGCTGGACTTGGTCGTCGCCAACCACGCCGAGGGGCGAACCACCGCGGGACTGGCGATTGCGCGCGAGACCAGCGCCGCGATGGTCGCCGGCTATCGCGGCAGGAGTCCGCACTGCCGGTTTTATCTGGCGTTTGAATGGGGAGCGGCTATCGCCTACGGCGCCGCAGCCATCGCGCCCAACGGTCTCGGCATGATCGAGGACGTGTTCACGCGGCCGGACCATCGCCGTCGAGGCGTCGCAAGCGCGATGATTGCCGCCTTCGTCGCCGATCTCAGGCGGCGGGGCTGCGACACGGTTTTTTTGGGGGCGTTGGCCGAGGAGCCGGCGAAAAAGCTCTACCGCCGGCTCGGGTTCGAGCCGATCGCGCTCGCCCGCGCCTGGGTGAAGGACGCGGGCGCCGCGCGTTGAGGTCGCGCGAGGCTCGTGGCGCGGCGAGGCTTGCATGTGGTCGCCGCGTCGGCCTATAAGCCGCGCCCAGTCGGAGTGTAGCGCAGTCTGGTAGCGCACCTGCTTCGGGAGCAGGGGGTCGGAGGTTCGAATCCTCTCACTCCGACCAATTCGCTCGGCATGCCGCTGAGTTAATTAGGTTTATCTGGAACGGGATCGCCGCGACCGGAGGCGAGCAGTCGGTAGAATTCTCGATTTCCGACGTGCCTGAATATTACCTCACCGACGCGGCGTCGGATCGCCAAGCCTGGAATGAGGCCGTCGCCGGGGCCGCGGGTGAACGGCAGGCTGCCGCAGCGTCGGCGGTCGATTTCGAGGCCAGCTAAAGGGCAGACGATCTGGAGGCGCCGCTTGAGCGGTTGCTCCGTCCGAATCATGATCTGCCTGACGGGCGCAAGAAAACGGTGCGTAGGATTGGGGCGAAGTGATCAACCGATGGACGAATTACTTGCGCGCGAATGGACCACTCGCCCCGAGTGTCGGTCGACCCTCGATCAAAATAGAAATATAAGACCTCTGATCGACAACCAACACAAAATTCCCAGCAAAACAGCAGAAGCGAAACCGCCAAACGCCAAGGCGGAGAAAATAAATAAGTCATACAATTCGATATGCACCGGCGGCAGGGTGTTTTCGAAAATCTTCATAGTGGGCGCCTAGATACGAATAAAAGCGCGAGTGCCGTTTATGAGAAACGCTCATTCCTCGCCGTCTATCATTATCGATTTTAATTGAACCGTGTATGACGGCCTAGGACGGCGTTGGGAGACGGTTGCGCCTTCATTGTGGCCCGCCACGGGCTCACCTCGCAAAAAGCGGGCCATCACTGCGCCGCGCGCGGAAATGAATATGAATATGGCTCAGAGGCCGCCCAAGTTTTCAACAAAAAGGTCAAATATACTTTGGAGATCGCATATGCTTCGGCCTCTGCGACGGCAATCCGCTCGTCTAGTTGTCAGCGCCAACATGAAATGCCGTCGCCTGAGCGCAGACCAGTGAGCCGTAAGGCCAGCGGCGACGCAGTCATTATAGGACCGGGCGCGCCGGTCCGATCATCGGCGCGCGCATCGGTTTAGCCATGCCGTAGAAGATCGTGACGCCATTGCCGCCGCATCGAGTTGAAAGCGCTTCGGACAGTCGGTGGAAGCAAGCGCCGATGTCCTCCCAATTGTTCATCACCCAGACGTTGCCCGCAGGGTCGAGTGCGAGATCGGTTTCCATTTTCAGGCCGCCGCCAAGTCGGCGTGGCGTGTGCGCAGCCGGACGCTCGCACAGCAGGCCGCACTCTCCAGCTTGCCAAAAGCCGCCGACAACGCGCTTTTTGTGGGCCGAAGCCGTTTCCCCGTCCGCGCTTGCCGTGAATTATTTCATCTTCAGGCGGAAAGGCTACAGTTGCGTCTTGGGAACAGCCGCGGCTTTGACGCGTAATACTGAGGTCACGCGAAATTTCGGCGACAACACGAAGGAGACTTCCATGACGTCATTCCGTAGGATGGCTGCGGCCGCGGCCGTGGTCGCGACAATGGGGGTCGCCATAATTGGCGCGGCGCCGGCCGCCGCCCAGGGTTGGTATGATCCGGACTACCCGCATGCAGAGCGCCAGCTTCACGACGGTTCTTACGTGCGCCGTGCACCATGGGGCTATCAGGATTACGGCGTCGACGCGGGCATAACGGATATCGCTATATGCCCGCCGGGCTATCACCTCGGCCACACGCCGGGACTGTGCTGGCCGAACCGCTGACGCCTGTCCTCTGGTGAAACCAAGAATGCCAGCGAGCATTGCAGGAAGTTTCTTTGGTTGCGAGGGCGCGGTGGCACAAATAAAAAACCCCGCCGTTGAGGGCGGGGCGAGTGAGGCGTTGGTTCGGGGGGAGGAAACCGCGCCTTTGGAGGTGTGGCCAGGATGACCGAGTCAGTTCGCGGGTTTTGTGGCGAAAGTCACAGTCCGTGCGCCTGTTGCCCGCCAAATTCGCCCAGCAGTCCGCGGGCCATTTCTTTGCCCAGCCCAGCGGGCCGCGCGTCCCGCGCCAGGATTCGCGCAGAAAATGCACGAGCGGCGCGCGGTCCTTGGCGGGACGCCCAGGCTGCGTCTTCGCCGGGGTGGCCGTCATGCGTTGAAAGAGTCGGTCCATCACCGCTTCGTCGATCGCCAGCGACGCGTCGTCGATGAAGACGCCGCCTGTTGCGCCTTTTCATGAGAAGAACGCACCGGGAATTTGATTGATGGTCGATGCGGCGACGCTAATGGGACACAAACTCTGCAAATCCCGGTCGCCTGTCATGCCAGACGAGACCTCCAACCGCGGCGCTGATCGGCGCGCAGATCCGAGCCGCGCGGTGCGAGTTCAGGAGCGGGACGACGCTCGGCCTTGCTGAAGACCGGCGCCGTCGGCGCCAGCCTCCGCCGTTTCATCGGCGCCTTGGGCCGGTTGCTTGACCGTTTTGGCCATCTGCGAATCGTTCCTGATCTGGGCGAGTGGCCCGGCGCGCGGCGCAGAAAAGCCGTCTGATACATATTGACACCCGAACGTACATCTGTTCTAACCCGTTCAGCGCCGGGCGGGATCCTCATCGATCAGGGAAGCGGCGGCGGGACGGGGAGGGCCACATGGCGTGGTGGGAATATGCGCTGATCGCATTTGCGATCGCTTGGGTCATTCAAGCCTTTGGCGTCTGGCGGCAAACCCGCCACTACCAAACCGTCTTTTCGGAACTGCGCAAGAACTGGTCGGACGGCGCGCTCGGCGCCGGCGCGGCGCCGGCGAAATTCGGCAAGGGCGCGATCGTCCTAATCGTCGTAGATCCGCAACGGATGGTTCGCGCCGTACGGATTATGCAGGGTCGCAGCGTATTCGCCAAATTCGAGGCGCGGCCGGAATTCGAGGGGTTGAGCGTCGCCGATCTCGCGGCGGCCATCAAGGCGCCGGGCGTCGAACGTCCGCTATCGGCCGCCATCTCCCAAGCTCTCGCTCAGATAGAGAAAGTTGCGAGCCGTCACTCCGACGCGGCGGCGGCGGCCGAGCCGAAGCTCATATCGGCCTGAGTGTTCAATCCATCCGTTCGGTCGAACTGAACGCAAGAGTTTAAATGAAGGGGAGTGGAAAATGATCTTAGCGCATATCCTTACGCACGGGCCGTCCTGGGCCGAGCACGCCGCCCTTGTCGGACCGCCCGAGGAACTTGGCCGGTTGGGGCATAAACTCGTTGTTCTCGCGCAGGCGACCAACTCCGCGGAGTACGCGGCCAAGGTGAAAGAAGCCGCGCAACAGGAGCAACTCGGCTGGCTGACGACCATCGGCAAGCACTTCATCGGCGTGTTCCAACAGGGCGGCCAGGTGTTTGTCGGCTTCGTCACCGGCATCATTCCGACGCTCGTCGTGCTGATGACCGCCTTCTACGCGGTGATCGGTCTGGTTGGCGAGGACCGTGTGCACGGCTTGGCGCGCACGGCCGGCCGCATCGCGCTGACCCGCTACACGGTGCTGCCGGTTTTGGCGGTGTTCTTCCTCACCAACCCGATGGCCTACACCTTCGGTTCATTCCTTGAGGAGAAGTACAAGCCCGCATTCTACGATTCCGCGGTTTCCTTTGTGCATCCGATTCTCGGCCTGTTCCCGCACGCTAATCCCGGCGAGTATTTTGTTTGGGGCGGCGTTCTCGTCGCGCTGCTCGATCTCGAAAAGGCCGGCAAGGTGCCGCCGTCCTATCACGTCACCATGGCGATCTACTATTTCGGCGTCGGCCTCGTCGTCATTCTGCTGAAGGGCATTGTGACCGAGCGCATCACGCTCTTCCTGGCGCGCCGCCAGGGCGTCGAACTCTGATCGCGAGGGGGGAACTCAACATGTCAGACACGAATTTTCCAGAAACGAAATACAAGGCGGTCAAGATCTCGCGCGGACGCGGCGGCTGGGGCGGTCCCCTGATCGTCCAGCCGACAGCCCAGCGCGATAAGATCGTCGCCGTCACCGGCGGCGGCATACCGCCGCTCGCGCATCGCATCGCCGAACTTACGGGCGGCATCGCGGTCGACGGTTTCCGCGCTCCGCCGGCCGAAAGTGAAATGGCGGTGGTGGTGGTGGATTGCGGCGGCACTGCGCGCTGCGGCGTCTATCCGCGCAAGCGCATCCCGACCGTCAACCTCACGCCGGTTGGACAGTCCGGACCGCTCGCCCAGTTCATCACCGAAGACATTTACGTCTCCGGCGTCACGGTCAACGATGTCGTTCTCGCCGACGGCTCGATGCCCGTCACTGCGGCGGGAGCGCCGGGAAGCACGGCGTCGTCAACCGGCGGCGCCACATCGGCGCCGCGCTCGGCCGCACCTCCGGTTCCCGTAACCGGCGGCAACTCCTTCATCGACGCGATCGCCTCGATCGGTCGCGTCATGGGCAGGGTGGTTGGCATCTTCTTCAACGCCGGCCGCAAAACCATCGATCAGGTGGTGCGAAATGTGCTGCCGTTCATGGCCTTCGTGACCATGCTGATCGGCATCATTCTTTATACCGGCATTGGCGACCTGCTCGCCAAGCCGATGGGACCGCTGGCCAACAACATATTTGGACTGGTGGTCTTGTCGGCGATATGCGGCCTGCCGTTCCTGTCCCCGATCTTGGGGCCGGGCGCGGTCATCGCCCAGGTCATCGGCGTCGCGATCATCGGCCCGCAGATCGCCAACGGCACCATCGCCCCAGCGATGGCGCTGCCGGCTCTGTTCGCCTACAACACCCAGGTCGGTTGCGACTTCATTCCAGTCGGCCTGGCGCTCGGCGAAGCGGAGCCTAGAACCATCGAAATCGGGGTGCCCGCCGTTCTGTTCAGTAGACAGATCATGGGCCCGGTCTCTGTCGTTCTGGCCTATATCGCGAGCTTCTTTCTCTGAGCCGCGCCTGAACCAAGGGATGTCTGTCATGCGATGTTTCAGCACTGTCATCACCGCTGTAAGCGACGAGGCTCGTGAACTCGTCGAAGGCGGCGTGCTCATCCTGTTTGCGGAGGGCGCGCCGCCGGAACTCGCGGAAGTGTCGGTGTTGCATCGCGTCGCAATCGAGCCGACGGCGGCGCCGCCCGCCGTCGGCGCACCCTCAACGTGGCGGGCCTGTCGACCCGGATCACCGCCGTCGGCGACTACGCTTGGAAGAAGATGGGCGAGATCGGGCATGTCGTTTTGAACTTCAACGGCGCGACGGAGGCGCCGCGCCCGGGCGAAATCGCCGCCGAAGAATTGGACCTCGGGGCGTTGGCGAAGGCGTTGCAGCCAGGGGCCGAGATCTCCATCGAAACCTGAGGGCCGCGTCCGGCATGGCCCTCGCCGCAGTTCACAACTAGAAAGTTTGAAAGTGTTCGAGCGCAAAGTCGTGGTTCGAACTCAATGAGGGCCTGCACGCGAGGCCGGCGACGCAATTTGTCAAACTGGCGCGGAGCTTCGCCTGCGAGATTCAGGTGCTTCGGGACGGCAAGAGCGCGAACGCCAAAAGCGCCGTCAAGCTCATGCTGCTCGGCGTCAAAGAAGACGACGAGATCCTTGTGCGCGGCGAGGGCGCTGATGAGGCGACTGCGGTCGAGGCGTTGTGCGACTATGCGGGGAAGGCGGCGGCCGAACCCGCGGAGGGCGGGGCTGCGCCCGCGACCCCGTTGCAACTCGCGGAGCCGCAGGCGGGGTCGGCGCCGTTCCGGCGTGGAATCCCCGCCAGCGGCGGAGCCGCGGTCGGCGTCGCGTTCGTTTTCATGCCGGATGAGATTGCCGCGCCGCGCAAGACAATCACCGCGGCGGAAATCGCCGGGGAGCTTCAGCGCCTCGCCGCGGCGCGCGATATTGTCGACAAGGATCTCAGACGGCGCGCCGCCTTGACCCCGCCGGGCAGTCCCCAGGCCGAAATCGTCTCGGCGCTCGCCGAGATCGTCGCAGACGAGGAACTCGTCAAGCGGATGGGAGGGATGGTCGCCTCTGGGCTCGACGCGGTGACCGCGGCCATGGACTCCGGCGCGGAGTTTGCGCGCGAGTTCCAGACCCTGTCAGACCCTTACTTGCAGGCGCGCGGCGAGGACGTTCTCGCCGTCGCGCGCCATATCGCGCTGGCGTTGTTCGGCAAGCGCGACGCCAGCCTTGCCGAAGCGCCTCCGGGCGCGATCGTCGTCGCCGACGAGATCAGCGCCTTCGATCTCGCCGGGGTCGACCTCGGCAAGTTCGGCGGTCTCGTCAATCTCAAGGGCGGCGCGACGTCGCATGTCGCCATCATCGCGCGCGCCTACGATCTGCCGGCGGTGATGGGCTTCCCCGTCGCGCTGGCGGAGGCGCGCGCGGTGAAGTTCGTGGCGCTCGACGGGGCGACGGGCGAAGTCGTCCTCGATCCGGACGCAGTCGCCGAGACTGCATTTCGCGCCCGCGTGGCGGAAACAGAGAGGCGCAAACGCGAACACGCGACCTACGTCGGCATCGAGCCGCGCACCCGCGACGGGCGGTTGATCGAGATTGCCGCGAATCTCGGCTCGCTCAGCGAAATCGAGGCGGCCAAGCGCGCGGGCGCGATGGGGGTTGGGCTATTCCGAACGGAACTCCTGTTCATGGAGCGCAAGCGCCCCCCGAACGAGGACGAACAGGCCAAAGTCTACGCCGCGCTCGCCGAAGCCTTTGCGCCGGCGCCCGTCATCGTGCGGACGCTCGACATCGGGGGCGACAAGGCGACGCCGGGTATTGCGATCCCCAAGGAGGACAACCCGTTTCTGGGCTGGCGCGGAGTGCGGCTTTGCCTCGACCGGCCGGACATCTTCAAGCCGCAGATCCGCGCTTTGCTGCGCGCGAGCGTGAAGGGCAATATCAAGGTGATGGTCCCCATGGTGTCCGATGTTGGGGAGATACGGCAGGTCAAGCAGCTCATCGAGGAGGCGCGGGCCGAACTCGCCGCCGAAGGAACCGCGCACGGGACGTTTGAACTCGGCGTCATGGCGGAAACCCCGGCGGCCGCGCTTGCCGCGCGGGAGCTTGCCCGCGAAGTCGCCTTCTTCTCGATCGGAACCAACGATCTGACCCAGTATGTGATGGCCGCCGATCGCATGAACCCGCGCGTCGCCGGCCTCTACCGCGTGGACCATCCGGCCGTGCTTGCGGCGATTCGGCTCATTGCCGAGGCCGCGCGGGAGGCTGGGATCTGGGTCGGCGTTTGCGGCGAAGCGGCGGCGCGGCCCGACATGATCGCCAAGTTCGTGGAACTCGGCGTGACTGAACTCAGCATGAGCCCAGCGTCGATTCCGATGGCTAGAAAGCGCGTGAGCGAACTTTGACCACCGGACCCGACCTGCTGATTTTCGACTGCGACGGTGTGCTGGTCGATAGCGAAGTGCTGGCGGCGCGCGCGTATGCCGACGTGCTCGCGGAGATCGGCGTTGTCGTTCCGCCGGGACTTTGGTCGAAATGCATCGGTCTCAAGCAGGCCGAGATATTCGGTCTTATCGAGGCGGAGACGGATCGCCCAATCGGACCGCAGACGCGCGAAAAGCTGTGGCCGCGCACGCTTCAACTGTTCGAGGCCGAACTGAAGCCGACGCCCGGCTTGGTTGAGTTTCTCGAATCCTCAACCACGCGGCGCTGCGTCGCCTCATCCTCAAGCCCGGAGCGGATTCGCTCGAGCCTCGAATTGACGGGGCTTGCCCGCTATTTCGAGAACGTGTTTTCGACACAGTATGTGCCGCGCGGCAAGCCTGCGCCGGATATTTTTCTTTACGCCAGCGCCAAGATGGGTGCGGCGCCAGAGGCCGTCGTCGTGATCGAGGACTCAGCCCCTGGCGTCCAAGGCGCCCGCGCCGCGGGGGCGCGCGCGATTGGTTACCTTGGCGGCGCCCATGTCGGCGACGGCCACGCCGAACGGCTTCAGGCGGCCGGAGCGAATTTCGTTGCGAACGGCTGGGCGCAGGTGCGACATTATCTCGCCATGCCGACAGTTCATGGACTATAGAATCGAACGGTCGCCAGATTTGGAGCAACGGAATGCGGACGCGCCTGTCCGACGAATTCGTGCTTGCGGTCAAGGACCAGCTGCGAACGGTGCGCTTTAAGATCAGGCGCGGCGTCAGAGGCGCAATGCCTTTCGCCGGCCGCGCCGATCCGGTTGGGCCGGCGTCGGTGGCGGTCGCGACGGATGCCATGTTCTCGCACGTCGAAGCCGCCGCAGCGGCCTTCCTCCCGAAGGATGAGGTCGCGCTTTACGCCTTTCCGTTTCCGCAGCCGGTAGCCGCGTATTTCGCACTCGATCCCAGGGAGGCGCCCGCGCTGAGCCCGAAGATCTTTTCGGCGATCAAAGCGTTGCTTTGCCGCTTCGGATCGGATGTGTTCCTGGTCTCGGAGCAGGCGGTTCACGAAGCCTGCGAAAGCGTCCGCGCGCGTCAGGCCGTAACGATTCTCGCCGCCCTCGATCCAAAGCTTGGCGCGGCGGACAGGTTCGAGGCTTGCGTGAAGCTGTGCGCGGCCATCGCGGTGGCGCTAATTACGGCGCAACCCGTGCGAGAATTGATGCCCGCCGCCGAAACGCGCGACGCGCCGCGGAACCCTTTTCTCGCCCCGAACGAATATTGCGCCTTTGTGATCGGCCTGGCCATTGCGCTGTCGTCTCGGCCGGACGTCGAGGGCGTAGACCCGCAAACTCTGGTCGAAGCGGCGGATCTGGCGGTGTACGCGCGCTTTGGCGAGCTTGCGGGCGCTCTCAAACTGCGCCACTCGCGCTCCGCGCTGGCGGCGCAGTTCAACGACCTGTTGCGATTCCTGCCGTAAGCGAGATCAAACGCGGTTGGCCTGGTTTTCGTCGTAGGCCAGCAGCGAAGCGGCCGTGGCTTCGTCGGTGATGAAGACCGTCGGTCGCAACAACTCTATGGCGCCGATCAGGGCCTCGATCTTGTCCGCGCCGCCAGACACCAGCACGCGGGTCGGCGTGGCGCAAAGGGTTTCGATCGGGACGGACATATTGCGCTTATTGACGGAGTGATTGATGATCCGCCCATTGCAGTCAAAGAAGTTGTAGAGAACGTCCCCGACGGCGCCGCGCCCCCGAAGCTCCTGCAACTCGTGATCGAATATCGTCCCATAGTAGTCGGTTGTCGAATGCAGCTTGATGGTTCCGGCGCTGACGACAATCGCGTCAAGCGTTTTGGCGAAATCGAACACTTCTTTCAAGCCGCAGCGATCGATCAGCGCGCGTTTGGTCGCGGGGCTGTCGACCACGGCGGGAGCGGCGACAAGGTAGCATTCGGCGAGGAACAGGCGCGCGAACTGCCAGGCGAATTCAGCCGGGTTGGCTTGGCGCGCGCGCGTGACGCCGCCCAGAAGCGACACCACAGAGAGGCGGGGAATTTGCCGCACGGAAACGAAATCGAGCACGCGCAGCAGCGTGTTTCCCCAGCCGAGCCCAACCTTCATGTCGGGTTGCAGCATCTCGGAGACGTACTCGCCCGCCGCGGCGGCGATGACGGCGCGACAATCGGCGCGATCATCGGCCAGCGGCGCCACGATCGCCTCAGCGACGCCGAACTTTCTTTGCAGGGCGAATTCGAGACCGGTCAACTCTTCGATATCGCGGCTCAACGAAATATGCACCTCGCGCAACGCGCGCGCTTCCGACAGAAGCCGCACGACCGTGATGCGCCCGATGCCCAAGACGTCGGCGATCGCGCTCTGGGTCATCTCATCGACATAATACATCCAGGCCACGCGCTGCCGCAGGCGCGGCGTACGCCGCCCAGGCGTAACGGCGCGGCCTGCCGATTCATCCGCGTCTAGCTTGTCCGTCATGGGTTTCCGGTTCTCAATCCTCGCCACGGCGCGCCGATGCCGCTTGAAGTCCAAAGCGCGGCCGGCGCCGGCAAAACAACCACTCGCTGTTTATCGCCCTCTCCTGACACTGTCAGCAAAGATTCTTTCGCCACGTTTATCTCGAAGGCGCGGCTTGCGAGAATAATATCTGCTGCGGCGTCCCCGCTGGAGAGCGTGAAAGCCGATTTCGCGAAATTTGGAACATTAGGCTTGACCATTGCTCAAAAGTTCAGTATGCCATTTTGCAGAGAAGCCGACGGGCTCGAACGCAGTCTTCGGGCCGGGTTTTCAAGTCCGAACGGGCCGTCCGTTTTTGAGGAGGAACGACGCCATGACCACGATAGCTCGGGTGGGTCTCGCCGCGGAAATCGATGCTCTCGCGCAGGGTAAGGGGCCGCTGGTCATCGGGCTTGCCGGGGCCGGGCAAATGGGCACCGACATTGTCGTGGAGCTGTCGCTGATGTCGGGCGTGCGGCTCGGCGCTCTCTCTGAAGTTCGCATGGATGCGGCGCGCGCCGCGGCCGTGATGGCGGGCCATCAGGATGGCGACATCGTATCGGCGTCGACGGCGAACGACATCGACCGCGCCATTGAAAGCGGCAAGCTGGCGCTCACCGAAAGCTACCAGGCGCTCTGCTCGTCGGGCCGCATTGACGTGATCATCGACGCAACCGGCAATCCCAACGTCGGCACGCTCATCGCTCTGGAGGCGATGAAGAACGGCAAGCACATCGTCATGCTTAACGTGGAGGCGGACATCACTATAGGCCGCTTCCTGCGCGACGAGGCCAAGAAGGCCGGCGTCATCTATACCGGCGCCGCGGGCGACGAACCCGCCGCCACCATCGAGTTGATCGGTTTCGCGCAAGCGCTTGGGTTCGACATTGTCGCGGCCGGCAAGGGCAAGAACAATCCGCTCAAATTCGACGCGACCCCGGATGCATACGAAGAGGAGGCGCGAGAGCGCAACATGAACGCGCGGATGCTCGTGGAATTCGTCGACGGCTCCAAGACGATGATCGAGATGACGGCCGTCGCCAATGCGACCGGCCTCGTTCCCGATGTGCCAGGCATGCATGGGCCGAGCGCGACGCGCGACGAACTCGCGCAGGTGCTCTGCACCAAGGAGGACGGCGGCATTCTCAAATTCGTCCGGCGTCGTCGACTATTCCATCGGCAAGGGCGTCGCGCCGGGCGTGTTCTGCATCGTCAAGCCGCGCCACCCGCGCGTTCTCGAGCGGATGATTGATCTCAAGGTCGGTCCCGGCCCCTGCTTTACGCTGCTTCGTCCCTATCATCTGACGAGCCTCGAAGTCTCGCTGTCGGCCATTCGCGCCGCGCGCAACTTGCAACCAGACCTCGCGCCGATTGACCGGCCGGTCGCGGAATGCGCGGCGCTGGCCAAGCGCGATCTCGCTCCCGGCCAGACGCTCGGCAAGATCGGCGAATACGATTATCGCGGCTTCGCAATGACCTGGCCCGACGCGCGAAAGGTCGAACGCCTTACCGCTCGGCCTCGCCGAACGTGCGAAAGTCCTGAAGCCGATCAAGGCGGGCGAGAAGCTTACGCACGACAATTGCGCAGCCGACGATTCGCTCGTCATAACGAAGATCCGGCGCCGGCTAGACCAGTCGGACGGCGTTTTCGCCTGACCCCTCAGCCTGTGCTCTCTCACCTGGGGACCTTCCCATGACCGCCGCCGCACTCAAAAGCGACCCCGTCCAGCAAAGCAATGTTCCGCCGATCTACCAAAGGCTGAATGCGGCGCAATTGCGCGATGCGCTCTACAAGATGCATCTCATTCGGCGGTTCGAGGAAGGCGCCGAGGATTCCTACGTGCGCGGCCAGAGCTACGGGACGATGCATTTGTCTGTCGGCCAGGAGGCGGTCGCGGTCGGCGTCTGCACGTGGCTTTCCGATTCCGACTATATCACCTCGACCCATCGCGGCCACGGCCACTGCATCGCCAAAGGCGCCGAAGGTCGACCGCATGTTCGCAGAGTTTCTCGGCCGCGAAACCGGCTATTGCCGCGGGCGCGGCGGCTCCATGCACATCGCCGACCCCAGCACCGGCAATCTCGGCGCCAATGGCATCGTCGGCGGCGGCATCCCCATCGCGGTCGGCGCCGCGCTTAGCGCCAAGAAGTTGAAAAGCGGCGCGGTGGTCGTCTCGTTCTTTGGCGACGGCGCCAACAACGAGGGCGCGTTCCACGAGTTGCTGAATATCGCCTCGGTCTGGAAGCTGCCGGTCGTATTTGTTTGCGAGAACAACGGTTATGGCATGTCGGTTTCAACCGAGCGCTCGACGGCTGTTGCGCGGGTCGCCGATCGGGCCGCGGCCTACGCCATGCCTGGCGTGACGGTCGACGGCAACAATTTCGCCGCTGTTGCAGAAGTTTCGTTCGAGGCGACCGAGCGGGCGCGCAAGGGAGAGGGTCCAACCCTTATCGAATGCGTGACCTACCGCACGCGCGGCCACTCGCGCTCCGACCGCAACCGCTACCGCACGGCCGAGGAAATCGAGATCTGGAAGGCGCGCGATCCGATCCCCGCGTTCGAGCGCGAACTTGAGGCGCTCGGCGTCCTGTCGCATGCCGAGATTGAGAAGGTGCGCGCCGAGGTCGAAGTGGAAATCAAACAGGGTCTCGCTTTCGCGGAGGCCAGCCCGCTTCCCTCGGCGGCGGACCTGCTCCGCGACGTCTATACGATCTAGGACATCCCGCCATGAACGCCGTGATACGCGAACTCAGTTACGCGCAAGCCATCCAGGAGGCTCTGGCGATCGCCATGGAGGAGGACGAGCGCGTCTTTCTCATGGGCGAGGACATCGGGGTTTACGGCGGCGCGTTTCAGGTGACTGGAGACCTCGTCCAACGCTTCGGCGAGGATCGCGTCATGGATACCCCGATTGCGGAACTCGGTGGCGCCGGGGTCGCCGTCGGCGCGGCGCTAACTGGCATGCGGCCCGTGTTCGAATTGCAGTTCTCGGATTTCGCCACCCTTGCGATGGAGCAGATCGTCAATCAAGCCGCCAAGCTGCGCTTCATGCTCGGCGGGTCCGTGTCGGTGCCGCTCGTCATCCGCATGCCCTCGGGCTCCGGCACCGGCGCCGCTGCGCAGCACAGCCAGTCGCTCGACGCCTGGTTCGCGCACATCCCCGGCCTCAAGGTTATCCAACCGACCACGCCGTACGACGCCAAGGGCATGTTGCTCGCCGCCATTGCCGATCCCGATCCGGTCATCATGTTTGAACACAAGCTGCTCTATAAGACCAAGGGACCGGTGCCCACCGGCCGCTACACGGTGCCGCTCGACAAGGCCGAAGTCCGGCGCCAGGGGCGCGACGTCACTATCGTCGCCTCCGGCTTCATGTGCGGCAAGTCGCTGGAGGCGGCGACGGCGCTTGCCGCCGAGGATATTGACGTCGAGGTCATCGATCCCCGCTCGCTGCGCCCGCTCGACATGTCGACCATTGTCGAGAGCGTGAAGAAGACTTCGCGGCTGTTGTGCGTCTACGAGGGCGTCAAGACGCTGGGCATCGGCGCCGAAATCAGCGCCGCCATCGCCGAGAGCGAGGCCTTCGCCTATCTCGACGCGCCCATCGTGCGGCTCGGCGGCGCCGAGAGCCCGATTCCCTACAGCCCCATTCTCGAAAAGGCGGCCGTGCCGCAGACGCCCGACATCATAGCCGCTGCGCGAAAACTCGCGCTGGAGCAGGTGTGACATGGCGGTCGAAGTCATCCTCCCGCGCGTCGACATGGATATGGAGGCGGGCAAGATCAACCGATGGTTCGTCGCCGAGGGCGAAGCGGTGGTCAAGGGAAAGCCGCTCTTCGAGATCGAGACCGACAAGGCGGCGATGGAGATCGAGGCGCCGGCCGACGGCGTCCTTCGCGGCGTCCACCAGATTGGCGAGACGTTGCCGGTCGGCGCTGTCGTCGGCTGGATTTGCGCGCCCGGCGAGGTTTTTGAGGCGCCCGAGGCCGTGACGCCGGTCGCAAAGCCCACGCCCGCGGCGACGCGCCAGACGGCGCCCGAAGCGCCGCAGGTCGCCGCGGCGAGCACGGATGGCGGCCTGCGCGCCACACCGAAAGCGCGCCGGTTGGCGCGAGAGCAGGGCGTCGAACTTTCCTCGCTCTCGGGGTCTGGCCCCGACGGCCGCATCCAAGCGAAAGACATTGGGTCGAGCCGCGCTCCCTCTGCGGCCACGCGAGGCCCTCTTCATGGCGAATGGCTCGCCCGCGGCGCCGGAACGCCCATTGTGCTCATCCACGGGTTTGGCGCGGATCTCAATTCTTGGCGGCCGTTGCACGGGTATCTCGCGGCGGGACGCGGCCACTTTGCGCTCGACCTGCCTGGCCACGGACAATCCGATCTCAAGGGCGCGGCGACGCTGGAGGCGTTCGTCGAGGCCGTCGAAGCGACCCTTGAGGCCGAGGGCGTCGCCTCGGCCCATATCGTGGGGCATTCGCTGGGCGGGGCGGTCGCTGCGGCGTTTGCCGCCTATCTGCCGGCCCATGTGCGCTCGTTGACCCTGATTGCGCCGGCGGGACTTGGGCCGGAGTTCAATGGGGCGTTCGCCAAGGGCTTCCTTGCCGCGCAGGGCGAGGCGAGTCTCGCCGCCTGGATACGACAACTGGCGGTCGACGAAGCCGCGCTCGGCTCCGCGATGGTCAAGGCGACGCTCGCGCGGCGCGCCGAGCGGCCTCTCGTCGAAGCGCAGACGAAAATCGCGGCCTCGTTATTTCCGGACGGCGCGCAAGCGATTTCCGTGCGGCCCGACCTCGGCCGCTATGGCGGACCCGTGCGGGTGATCTTCGGGATCGAAGATCGCATCATACCGGCTGCTCAAGCGCGGGGATTGCCCGGAGCGGTCGCGCTCCATTTCATGCCCGGCGTTGGACACATGCCGCATTTCGAGGCGCGCAACGAGACCGCGCATATCGTCGAGGACAACGTGGCGGCCGGGGATCGGCGCGAGGGGTCGCCGCGCTCGCGATAATCAAACCTTGTCGGGCGCCGCCAGCGCCCCGGCTTTCGCGCCGGGGCGGCTCAAGAACCGCTCGGGGAATTCCCAATTCGGTTTGACGCCCATGAAAACGTCGAAGAACGCGGTCGCTAGCGCCGGATTTTCGCGAAAGTTCTCGCGAAACGACTGCCAGACCCTGAGATCGTGCAGTTCCGGCGGGTCCGGAACCTTGACCTCGTATTCTTTTTCGAGAATTGCCTGCAACAGCGTTCGGCAATAGCTGGTGTAGAGATAGCCTTCCGGCCAGGATTTGCAGATTTTCGCCATCGGCTCGTCGGGAATCAAGTTGTCGAACTGTCCTACGCCGACTTTCTGTGCGGGATGGAAATTCAATAGTTCTCGCAACATGAGTCCCGCGGCGAAAATGGCAAAGTCCTTGCGGTTGAGGTCTGAAGATTTGCGCTCACGCTCGAAATCGCGCGCCCAGCGGAAAAAGGCGTCGACCAGAAGGCGGTCGTCAACGATGAAGGCGAAGTGGAAGCGCCGCCCGACATCGTCTGCCGCTTCGTGGAACGAATGGCGAAACCAATGCAGCCGTCGTACGCGATAACTAAGCTCCGACGCTTCCGTCAGCTTCTTCTCGCCGGGAGTCGGCATCGGCGCGTTCCTCACGATTGGCCCCAAGGGGATAGGCTTCTCTCCGACGTCGTCAAGGCGGGTTCAGAGCGCAGCCAAGCCCTCACTTTCGCCCTCGACTTTGATCTCGCAATTGACCGAATTGGCGATGTAGCAGGCGTCGTGCGCCCGGTGGTGAAGCGCCTCGACGTCGGCAAGCGACGGGCGTTTTTCGCCGCCGAAGACGAGCCGCGGCTTCAACGTCACGCTGGTCATGCGAATGCGTCCGTCCGCGCCTTTGCCGACCAGCCCGGCGGCATCGTCAACGTAGGAATCGACTACGAAGCCCTTTTGCCGCGCGAATTCGAGAAAGAAAAGCATGTGGCAACTCGACAGCGAGGCCACCAGGGCCTCCTCGGGGTCGACCCCTGCGGGGTCGGAAAGCGGCGGGCGCACAACTTGGGGCGACGAGGACGCGGGCATCGTCGCGCCGCCGTCAAACACCCAAACGTGAGCCCGGCTGAATCGACCGTCCGTAAAGCCCTCGTCAGGCTTTCGCGACCAACTCACTTTCGCCGTGTAACTCGACATCTGACCGTCTCCCGCCCAGGAAAATAGACTTAACCAGAAGCGCGGCGCCGGCCTGAGGCCCTTCACCCTGCGACCGGCTTCGCCGAGGCTATCTGAACATAACTTTCAGGTCAATGACATAAGTTCATTGTTTGAACGTCCCAAGTTTTCGCGACGAAGGTCAAGCGTCCGAGATCGGCGAGGCCATTCGCTGCCGGTCCAGACAAATGCGTGCTTTTCACCCTGCGGAACGCGCGCCCGCGCACAATTGCCAGGGCAAAGGCGAGCGCCTAGCGTCGTCAGCAGAAGTTCAACCCGTCGGAAGCGACGGATATCTGGGTGGGAAATGCGGGCGTGGGCGATAGACTGACCCCTGACGAAGTGCGGACGATCATAGATATCCTCGACGCTTCGCAGTTCGACGAACTCAAACTCGAGACCGGCGATTTCAAGCTTTCGCTGCGCCGCTCGTCTGCCCCCGCTTGGGAAACTGCGCCGGCCCCGCCGCCGCCTGCGATTTCCACGATTTCGACGCGCCCGGCCGCCGCTGCCAGCGATCTCACGCCGATCAAGGCGCCGTTGCTCGGGATATTCTACCGCGCGCCAAAACCTGGCGCGCCGCCGTTTGTCGAGGTCGGGCGCCGGGTCGAGCCGGGAACGGTCGTCGGGATCGTCGAAGTGATGAAGCTGATGAATTCGATCCATTCCGAGGTCGCTGGCGAAGTCGTCGAAATTCTCGCGGCGGACGGCGCCATGGTCGAATTCGACCAAATATTGCTGAACGTCAGGCAAAGCTGAAATGCCGATCCGCCGCGTCCTGGTCGCCAATCGCGGCGAAATCGCGGTGCGGATCGTTGGCGCCTGCCGTGGGCTCGGCGTCGAAACGGTGCTGGCGGCCTCGCAGGTCGATCTCGACAGTCTGGCGGCGAGGCTCGCCGACCGTGTGGTCTGCATCGGACCGGCACATGCGACGCAAAGTTATCTGAACATCGGCGCGGTGATGCAAGCGGCCTTAGCGACGGGCTGCGACGCAATCCATCCCGGCTACGGATTTCTCTCCGAAAACCCGCGTCTGGCGCAGGCTTGCGAAAAGCATGGCGTGATTTTCCTGGGGCCAACGGCGGCGCAGATTGCGGCGGTCGGCGACAAGCTTTCGGCGCGTCGTCTGGCCGAGCGCGCCGGCGTGCCGGTCGCACCCGGCGCCGAGATCGCCGAGCCTTCGCAAGCCGCCGAAGCGGCGGCGCGCATCGGCTTCCCCCTGTTGGTGAAGGCGGTCGCCGGCGGCGGCGGGCGCGGCATGAAGCGGGTCGACCAAGCCAGCGAGCTCCAGGCCTCGGTGGAATTGGCCATGGCCGAGGCCGCTGCGGCGTTCGGCGATTCCCGGGTCTATCTCGAACGTTTTGTCGCCTCCGGCCGCCATATCGAGGTTCAGATCATCGGCGACGGCGAGACCGTGCTGCATCTGGGCGAGCGCGATTGTTCGGTGCAGCGGCGCTATCAGAAAGTCGTCGAGGAAGCGCCTGCGATCGGGCTCGGCGACGCGGACCGGCGCGACATCTGCGAAGCCGCAGTCAAATTCTGCAAGTCGCTCAACTACCGCAGCCTCGGCACCGTCGAATTCCTGTTCGACCGCGAACGTCGGAGTTTCTATTTCCTCGAGATGAACGCGCGCATTCAGGTCGAGCATCCCGTCACCGAGGCGATCACCGGGCTCGATCTCGTCGCCGAGCAGATCCACATCGGCGAAGGCGGCAAGCTTCGCTTTGCGCAGAGCGACGTGATGTCGCGCGGCCATGCCGTCGAATGCCGCATCAATGCGGAGACTGCCGGCCGATAATTTCAGGCCGTGCCCGGGCAGGGTCGCGACGGCGTGGTTTCCCAGCCGCAACGAGATCCGCGTCGACACCTATCTGACGTCGGGCGCCGCTCGTCGCGCCGTTCTACGATTCCATGGTCGCCAAGCTCGTGGCATGGGGTCCGGACCGGCCGGCCGCGCTGGCGACGTTGCGGCGCGCCTTGCGCAGCGTGCGGATCGACGGCGTCGACACCAACTCGCGCCTGCACCAGAGCCTGCTCGACGATCCCGAATTCATCGCCGGCGGCGTCGACACCGATTATCTGACCGCCTTCCTGGCAAGAGGCGCGCATCATGGCTGAGATCGCCCTCATCGACACGACGATGCGCGACGGCAATCAGAGCCTGTGGGGCGCGACGGGCCTCAACACGGCGATGATGGCGACGATCGCGCCAATCATCGACCGCGTCGGCTTTTCCGCGGTCGATTTCATCACCTCGACGCACATGGCGGTCGCGGTCCGCTATCTGAAGGAGAATCCGTGGGAGCGCATCCGGGTGATGCGCACGCTCATGCCGCACACGCCGCTCAGCTTCCTCACGACCGGCATGCGTTTCATCTCCTGGGAGATGGCGAGCGCCGAATTGATGCAGCTGGCGTTCTCGCTGCTGGTGCGCGACGGCATCCGCCGCTTCGCCGTCATGGACCCGATGAACGACGCCGCCGCGATGATCGCGGTGGCGCGAGCTCTCGCGCAAAGTCGGTGCGCCGCAAGTTGTTGCGGCGCTGTGCTACACCGTCAGTCCCCTGCACGACGACGCCTATTTTGTCGCCAAGGCGGCTCAGCTCGCCGCATCCCGCGAATTCGACGCGCTCTATCTCAAGGACCCCGGCGGATTGCTGACGCCGGAGCGCGCGCGCACGCTGATGCCCGCGCTGAAGACCGCCATCGCCGCGCTTCCGTTGGAACTGCACTCGCATTGCAACATCGGCCTTGCGCCGTTCTCCTATCTCGCGGGCGCCGAAGCCGGCGTCGACGAGGCTGCATGTCGCCGTGCGGCCGCTGGCCAACGGCACCTCGCAGCCCGCGGCCGAACAGGTCGTCGCCAACTTGCGCGACCTCGGCCATGTCGTCGACGTCGACGACGAGGCGTTGGCTGAGATGAGCGCCTATTTCGCCGCGCTCGCCGAAGCCGAGGGCCTGGAGAACGGGCAAACCGCAGGAATTCGACCGCAGCTATTTCCGCCATCAGATGCCGGGCGGCATGCTGACGACGCTGAAGCGGCAACTGACCGAAATGAAGCGCGGCGAGCTGCTCGGCAAGGCTTTGGAAGAGGTCGAGCGCGTGCGCGCCGAACTCGGCTATCCGATCATGGTCACGCCGTTCTCGCAGATCGTCGGCGCGCAGGCGGTGATGAACGTGATTTCGGACGAGCGCTACGCGCGCCTGCCCGATGAAGTCATCCGCTATGCGCTGGGCCATTTCGGCGCGCCGGCGGCGCCGCTGGACCCGATCGTGCTCGACAGGGTGCATTCGAGCGCGCGCGCGAAAGAGTTGCAACGAGGAGCCGGGCATGGCCTCGCTGGAGGAGTTGCGCGCGGCGGCTCGGGCGCGATCTGCCCGACGAGGATTTTTTGCTGCGCGCGGTGATGCCGGCGCGAGCAGGTCGACGCGATGAGGGCGGCCGGCCGACTGCGGCTCGACTATGATCCCGACGCGCGGCCGATGCTACGCCTCATCGAGGAACTCGCCGAACGCAAGGACTTTCGGCGAGATCGTCGTCGAAAGCCGGGCTTGCGGTTGAAGCTCAGGGGCCGGCGCGGCGGCCGATATTGTGATGGTCGATGAATCGTCCGGAGTGAGGATGGAATGACGGCTCACATCACAGACGCGGGCAAGCGCCCGTTTTCCAACGCCTCCGAGGATTTCAAGCCATTCGATCTGACGCGACCCGTTTCCGTTCTACGCCTGGGCGCGCGAACAGGCGCCGGTGTTCTTCGCCGAGAAGTTCGGACTATTTCGTCGTCTGCCCGGCTACCATGACGTGAAGTCCATTTTCGACGATTGGCAGACGTTTTCGTCGGAAAATGCGCAAGCAGCCGGTGCGGCCGTTCGGCCCCGAGGCCAGCCGGATCATGCGCGAAGGCGGTTTCACCGCCTATTCGGGCCTGTCCGCCCGCGTATCCCGCCCGAACACACGCGCATTCGCCGCATCGTGCAGCGCTGCTTCGGCCCCAAGCGTTTTCAGGCGATCGAGCCGCGAATTCGCGAAATCGTCACTCAAGCGTTGGACGCGATACGAGGCAACGGCGACGCGAATTTTCATGCCGAATTCGCCTATGACGTTCCGGCGCTGGTGCTGTTTCGACTGGCCGGCGTGCCGCGCGGCGACGTCGCGAAGGTCAAGGCCTGGGCGGTCAATCGCGCGACGCTGACCTGGGGCGACCTCTCCGACGACGCAGCAAATCCCGCATGCTCACGCGATGGTCGAATACTGGCGCTACTGCCGCGATATCGTGCGCCGCCGTCATGAAAACGCGACCGACGATCTGCCCGGCGATCTCGTGCGCACGCAACAGGACGGCGAGGAGATCAGCGACGACGAAATCGCGGGCGTGCTCTACAGCGCACTGTTCGCCGGCCATGAGACCACCAGTCGAACCTGATGACCAACGGCGTGCGCGAGTTGCTGCTGCGCCCTGACCAATGGCGGAAGCTCGTCGATGACCCCAGCCTGATTCCCAACGCCGTCGACGAGTGTCTGCGCTTCTCGCCCTCGGTCATCGTCTGGCGGCGCCGCGCGCTCGCGGACGCGGAAGTGGGCGGCGTCAAAATCCCCAAGGGGTCCAACCTCCTGCTGCTGCTGGGCTCCGCCAACCGCGACGAGGCGGTGTTCAAGCGACGGCGAGTCGTTCGATGTCGGCGCGCGCGAACGCCGACCAACATCTGTCGTTCGGCTTCGGCATCCACAATTGCGTCGGACGTCAGCTCGCGCGGCTGGAATTCATCGTCGCGTTGAAGGAATTGACGCGCCGTTTCCGCAGCCTGCGGCTCGTCGCCCGGTCAAACCTTCGATTTCCTGCCGATCGTCTCGTTCCGCGTGCCGCTAGCGCTGCAAATCGCCTGGGATCGGCCGGCGGCGCCATGCGGCCTAAGGCGAGCGAGGGGAGGCAACCGATGAGCCAACGCGAACCAAGCGCTCTACATCGCCGCTTTCGACGACGCGCCGGAGAGCGACTATCCCCGCATGGGCGGCAAGTGCGCCTCGCTGGCGCGCATGATCAAGGCGGGCGTGCGCGTGCCGCCGGGTTTCGCGGTGACGACGGACGCCTATGTCAGGCACCTCGCCGCCAACCATCTGTCGCTGGCCGGATCAGCGAAATCGTGCAATCGATCGATGTCGAAGACGTCGACGACGAGGCGCGCAAGGCGACGCTGGCGCGCGACGCTATCACGGACTGCCGCATGCCGGCCGATGTCGAGGCGGCCATTCGCGACGCCTATCGAGCGATGTCGCCGGGACGGCGATCTGCCGGTCGCCGTGCGTTCCTCCGCCACCGCCGAGGACATGCCCGACGCGAGTTTCGCCGGCCAGCAGGACACGTATCTCTGGGTCGTCGGCGCCGATGAGGTCGTGGAGCAGCGTCAAAGCCTGCTGGGCCAGCCTGTTCAATGCGCGCGCGATCTCCTATCGCGCCAAAAACCAGATCGGCGCCGACCGACGTGCTGATGTCGGTCGGCGTGCAGAAGATGGTTGACGCATCCGCCGCCGGCGTCGCGATGACGCTGGACCCGATCACCGGCGACCGCTCGAAGATCGTGATCGACGCCGCCTTCGGCCTCGGCGAGCCCGTGGTTTCCGGCGAGATCACGCCCGACAATTTCGTCGTCGAAAAAGTCATGCTGACCATCGCCAAACGGCGCATCGCCGACAAGGAATATGAACTCGTCGCCGACCGCGCCGCGCGGCGCGCGGCGCCGCGCGCCATCGAGCCGGAACGGCGTGGGGCGCCATCTCTTAGCGACGCCCAGGTGATCGCCGTCGCGAAACTCGCCAAGTCGTTGGAAAAGACGATGGGCGGCCCGCAGGACGTGGAATGGGCGATTGATCGCGACTTGTCGTCCGAGGACGCGGTCGTCGCGCTGCAATCTCGGCCGGAGACGATCTGGAGCCGCAAAAGCTCGGCGGCGCGGAACCTATCCGCTGGCGTCGAGGGCGTTCTCGGCGCGCTGATGACGCCGCTCAAGGTCAAGACGTAGGCTGCGCTCGGCGGCCCGCGTCATCGTTGAGGAGAGTCCGCAAATGTCCGCTATCGCCAAGGGCCGCTATGATGACGTCTGGCGCCTGTCCACGCCCTATATGCGCGCGCGCAAGAACGACGTGCATATCCCGCTGTCCTACGCCTTTGCCAACAAACTGCTCGACATCTATAGCGACGCGGATCGCGATATCGTTTCGCTGGCGATCATCCTGCACGACATTGGTTGGTGGTCGATCGACATGACCGACATCATCGAGAAGGGATTTGGGCCCAACATGATGCAGTCCGACGTGCGGTTTCTTCACGAACGCGAGGGCGTGCGGCTGTCGCGCGAAATCTTGACGACGTTGAGATGGCCCGAGGAGACTATTGCGGCGGTCGGCGAGATCATCGACGGCCACGACACCAGGCCGCACCCGAAGTCGCTCAACGACCGGCTGATGCGCGACGCCGACAAGCTGTGGCGCTACACCGTCACCGGGATTGCCGTCGTCTGCGACTGGTTCAAGATGAACCCGCACGACTACGCCGACCGTCAGGAGAGCAAACTCGATCTGTTCGAGACGGAGGCCGGCCGGCGCATGGCGGAAGAGGAACTGCCGCGCACCCGCGCGGCGCTGATGCTGCACTTGATTTAAGGCTTACAGCGCCGCCGGCAGGCCGAGCCTCGTCCGCAGCGCGGCGATCGTCTCGCCGACGCGCGCGATGTCGAAATGTAGCGCGTCCAGCCCGGCCTCGCGGGCGCCCTCGACATTGCGCGGTTGATCGTCGACAAACAACGCCTCGCCCGCGCTGACCTGGATGGCGTCGAGCGCCAGACGATAGGCGCGCGGGTCCGGCTTGAAAATCTGGGTGCGCGTGGCGTCGACGATCGCGTCGACGCTTTTGAACACCGAGAACCGCTCGAACCAGTTCGGGCCGAGGAACAGCTCCAGTTCGTTGGAGAGAATCGCGACGGGGACGCCGCGGGCGCGCACTTCGTTGATGATGGCGATCATGCCCGGGTCGAAGCCACGACTTCGCCGGCGAAGTCGATGATGCGCAGGAAAAGATCTTCGGCGCTCCAGGTTTCGCCCCGCGGTTCGCTGATTTCGCGCGCGCGCGCGGGCCAGTATTCGCGCTCGGAGATGCGGCCTTCGACGACGTCGCGCCAAAGCGGATCGCGGCGGGGATCGAGCGGCCCCCACCAATTGAGCGAACCCGACTTCAACCCGAAACCCGTCCTCGATCATGGGGACCGTCTCGAACGGCAATTTCGTGATGACCGCGCCGAAATCGAGGATCAGGCCGCGATAGGCGAGCGGGCGGGTCATATAAACTGCCGTCCGCCATCAACCACCATCGTCTGGCCGGTCATGAACCCTGACAAGGGCGAAGCGAGCCAAAGCGCCGCGCCCACCATGTCCTCAGGCGTCGCCGCGCGCGTGATCGCGCCGCGGTCGACGCCGTAGGTCGCGGCGTTCTCCATCATGCCGAGACTGGCCTCGGTCAGCGTGAACCCGGGCGCGAGCGCATTGACGTTGATTTTGTGCGCTCCGAATTCGCGGGCCATCACCCGGGTCATCGCGATCACGCCGCCTTTCGAGGCGACATAGTGCATCCACATCGGCGAGCCGCTCATGACGGTGGCGGAAGCAATGTTGACGATGCGGCCGCCGTGCGTCGCGCATGTGCGGGAAACACGGCTTCGCGCGCAGAGAAACGGCCCGCGCAGATTGACCGCCATCACGCGGTCCCATTCCTCGACGGGAATTTCGAAGAACGGCCGACGCTTCAGGCCCGCGTAAACGCCGGCGTTGTTGATGAGCGCGTCGATGACGCCGAAGCGCTGAACCGTCTCGGCGGCCATCGCCTGCGTCGAAGTCTTCGTCGGCGACATCGACGCGGCTGGCTATCGCCGTCGCCGCCCTCGCCGCGGATCTGCGCGGCGGTCGCCTTCGGCGCCGTCGAGCGTCGATGTCGGCGACCGCGACCTTCGCGCCGACCTTGGCGAAGCCCCGCGAGAACGCGCGCCCTAACCCAGCCGCCGCCGCCGGTGACGATGACGACTTTGCCTTGCAGCCCCAGATCCGACATCTCCGCCTCAATTCGTCGGCAGACCGAGATCGCTGGCGATCTGATGGAAGCAGTTCAGGCTGCTGCCGCGCCCGATGCCGGAGCCGGAATGCATATTCGACGAGCAATTGTAGACGTTGTCGAGCAGCGTCCGATAGCCCGACAATTCGGGGATCGGCCGAAATCGACCCATCTGCGAGGCGATGGTCGAGCCCTCGGAATAGCCGCCTTCGCGCATGTCGGGATGCATGCGCCTCGATATTGTCGGGTCCGATGACGTTGATGGCGATGATGTTGTCCGGCGTCATGTTGGGCGCATAGGTCGCGCCATTGCTCGAGCAGCGTCGTCTTGAAGCTCGCCTTGATGCTTTGCCATTCGGCGTCGGTCGAACAGCCGGCGCGGCGCGGCGAACTCTTCGACGCCGACGATGTGTTGGCCGGCGGGAGCGCGGCTCGGGTCCCAGAGGTGTCGACCGAAGTCAGCGCGTTGACGCGGCGCGCGTGGCCGTGGAGATAGATCTCGGCCTGATAGCGCGTGGCGAGATATTCGGGGTCCTTCGGCCCCCAATACAGCCTCGGCTGCGGGCCGACGCCGGGGTTGGTCGCGGCGGCGGTATAGCGCGGCGCCTCGTGCAGCGCGACGTTGGCCCACAGCAACTGGCTGCGGTCGTAGTGGATGTTGCGCAGCCGATGTGCGATCCGCGGCGTCAGTGTCGACGCCCTTCATCAGACGCAGAGTACGGTCTGCGGCAGGCCGAGATCGCTGACGACGATTTTCGCGCCGATGATCGAGCCGTCGGCCAGCCGAACGCCCGTGGCGCGCGTCGCCCGATACGAGGATTTCCTCGACCTCGCTAGCCGCCGAAATATTCCGCGCCGCGCTTTGCGCCAGCGGCGACCAGCGCATCCGTGATCGACTGGCTCGCGCCGACCGCGATCGCCGCCGGCTCGAACGACAAGGTCAGCGGCAGAACGTGGATCAACCCTTGCAGGCCGATCACGTCGTCGGCGAAGGCGCCGGTCGAGGTCGAGGCGGCGCGCATGAACAGCGTGCGCAACTCGGCGCTCTCGAAGAAATCGTAGGCGAGTTGGCGCAGCGACATGAACTGATGCACCGGCTCGATGCCGGTCTCGGGTCGGCCAACCAGCTCCTCCAGCGCGTCCGGCGTGCCCCAGGGCGGCGGCGCGGTGAAGCGATGCCGGGCGAACGCCGGCTTCCAGTATTTGGAGAATTTGTCCAGCAGATCGAGATACGTGTCGGCGTCGCGTCGCGAGAAGCGCTGGATCTGCCGGTAGGTCTTGTCGACGTTCTCCTGACAGAATTCGGTGCGGCCGGTCGTCTTGTCGACGACGCGATAGGCGGAATAGCCGATGAAGGAGGAGCCGTCCTCGAACACCATGCCTTCGTTTTCGTCAGGGAACACGTAGCTTAAGCCCTCCGCGCCGAGATCGAAATCGCGGAACGCGGGGTGGCCGTAGAAGCGCGTCCAATGCGAGCAATAGTTCATCAGGAAGCCGGGCGCCGGGCCGTGGCCGCTGGAAGCGCCGCCGCCGAACCGGGCTTTGCGCTCGAACACGCCGACGCTCAGATGCCCGCCCGCGCGAGATAGCAGGCGATGATCGTGCCGTGATGGCCGCCGCCGACCACCACGGCGTCATAGAAACGATCGCATTGCCGGCTATCGCAGCGGCCTCAGCCGATGATCGTGACTTCGCCGGTCGAGCCGTCGACGCGCAGGCGCTGTCCGGTCTTGATTGTCTTGCTGCCCGAACCCGTCGCGGTGACGGCGGGCAGGCCGTATTCGCGGCAGACGATCGCGGCGTGCGACATCATGCCGCCGATGTCGGTGACGGCGGCGCGGATCTTGCCGAACACCGGCGCCCAGCTCGGCGCGGTGATCGGAGCGACGAGAATCTCGCCTTCGCGCACGGTGTCGAGTTCGTCGGCCGAGCGGATGACGCGTGCAAGCCCCTCGGCGACGCCCGGAGAAGCCCCGACTCCGCTCAGAGCCGAGGCGTTGTCCGCGCCCTTGAGCCAGGAATTGACCTGTTTGGTCGTGATGCCGAACAGCATGATGGTGAACGGCTCGGTGATGGTTTCCGGCGGCTCGTTGAACGCCTGCTGCGGCGGCGCGCTGCACAGCGCCGCGTGGATCTCGCGCCGGCGCTCGATCTCCTGCGGCCAATAGAGCGGGCCGGTCGGACGTCCGCCGACCGCCCAGGCGCTGCCATAGTCGAACAACGCGTCGCGCACCTCGTTGCGGTTGAGGAAGAACATGTCGTCGGGATTCTTCCAGAACCCTTGGTTCATCAGCATGCGGCTGAGTTCGCGCATCTTGCGCCAGAACGTCGCCCATGAACCAATGTTCGATATAGAAATTGTGGTCCTCGACATAGGGGAACACAGTGCGGGCGAGGCCGATCTTCTGCTCGAAAATCGCGCGCGCCTCGTCGGACATCAGCTCCGAATATTCCTGCGTGACGCGATCGCGCTCGGCGGCGATCGCCGCGGTCGGACGCTCGATCTTTTCGCCGCGCTTGGCGCGCGCCGCGTAGTCGCGCAAATAGCCGAACGGGATCTCGGGATGCTCGCGCCAATATTTGTCCGAGGAATAGAAGCCGTTGCCCGAAGTGAAGTTGAACCACGGATCCTGCGCCTTCTTCCACGCCTTCAACCATGCCGCGCCGTTGCGGCTGACCGCGACGGCGGCGAGCGCCTCGTCGAAGGAACCCTCGGCCAGCGCGTCGTCGACGCCGAGGTCGACGGCCAGCCGCGCGAGTTTCTTCAATTCGTCGTCGGGGCGGAACAGATCGGAATCGACGCCCTGTACCATGCGCGCGATCGCCTGATCCGGCATATCGGGGAACTGCTCCTTCATGAAGGTGAAGAAGTCGAGATAGGCGGCGTAACCGAGGTTCAGGAACTCGAAATGATATTGCCACGCGCGATAGTTGAGCTGGATCGCGCGGTCGTAGTTCTCCAGAAGCTCCGTCGTATTGTCGAGGCCGCGCCCCTCGATGACCCATTCGCGCGGAACTACGTCGGGCAGCGGCGCGAACGCGAGCGCCTCCATCTCCTGCGTCGCGGCGCTGACCTTTTTGTGCCAGTTTTCGAGCAGCGCCGCCCAGTTTTGGAAATAGTGACCAGCGCGGTCGAGGAATAGCGGCACGCGGGCGCCGATCAGTTCCGGCGCCACGGCGACCGGATGCATGTAGAGATAACCGTTGTGAATGCGGTAGTCGATGCCGTTGGCGGGCGGCACCATCAGGTGCCGGGTGTTGTACTGGCCGAGGCACTTGCAGGCGAACTCGACCTGAATGGCGTCGAACGGCTTGAACGGCGTCGGCCAATGCTGCGCGTTGCAAAACCAGAAACGGCCGTCCTCGTAGGGGCGCTGCTCTTTCTGGAATCGGACGTAATAGGGAAACAGGGCCTCCCAGCCTTCGGCGCCAGCGGGCGCCGGCGTATCATAGGGGCTAGGGAAACGGACGTGTTCCGTCATTGTGTTCCTCCCGGGGCGCCCGCGCGGCCGCGGGGTTATTGTTGTCGATGGTCCGCGTCTGACGTGCTTGCCCGGCAAAATGCCCGCTCGGGCGTCAAGGCGAAAGCCCTTTGCGGCGCCGTTTCACCATGTGAAATTTCACTTCCCCCTCGGCGCCGGCGGGTCCTCGCTCATCGCAAGCGCTATTCGGTTGGCCGCGTCGCGCAATTCGCCCAGATGTTTGGACGCGATCGACTTAAGGTCGGCGACCCGCGTCGACCATGTCAGGTTGACGCAGCCGAGCACATGATCGCCGACCACGATCGGCATCGCTATCGAGTTCGCGCCCGTCGTCGTATTCGCGCCGCGACTTATCGAAATGACCGCCGAACGAGGCGTCGCGGAAGCCGTAGCCGCGGTCGCGCGCTTGCGCGATCCGCCGCGCCACCCATCTGTCGTCGCGCGACACCGCGTCGCCGGGATGCGGGCTCGCTTGCAACCGGGTCAGGATCGCCGCGCGTTCGCCCTCGCTGCAATGGGCGAGATAGGCGATGCCGGTGGCCGAACGCAGCCAGTTGATGCGAAAGCCGACCGGGCCGAGCGGGAAATGCGAGACATAGGCGACGGGGCTGTTGGTCTCGATGACCTCCATGCAGTCGAGCCGCGGCGCCGCCAGGATCGAAGGCCAGCTCACTTTCGCGCACAGCCGCTCCAGGATCGGCGCGGCCGTCTCCACCAACCGTTCTTCGTCGTCGAGCGAATGGAGGCGCCGTCGCCACGCAACGCTCGGCAGGAACGCGCGATCGGCGATGCGCCGCCACACCAGCCCCCGGCTTTGCAGCGTCGTTAGGATGCGCAGCAGCGTCGCCTTGGGCAGGCCGGTCGCGCGATGCAGGTCCTTGAGCTCCATCGCCTTGGACTCTTGCAGCGCCTGCATGACGTCCAAAGCGCGTTCGAGCGCCCGGATCGACTTGACCTTACCTTCCCACAAAGACGGCTCCCGCCACGCTCGGCCTCTCTCAGGGGCCGCGACGACGGCGAGGATGCGCCCAATCGCGGCGCGGCTGCAATGATCTTAGCCAAGCTTCGGCGAGTTCGCGTGTTTCGCACGGTGAAATTTCGGTTTATATCGTCGCGGCCCGCGTCCGCGACGCCTAGTGCGGCGCCGGGCTTCGGCGTAGTTTCGAGGCGATGGGAAGTCCCGGCGAACGGGACCGCGGTGGGAGGAAAGTCAATATGAGCGTTTTTGAATCACAAAAGCAGTCCGGCGGCCTAAACCGG